>JBEKGH010000035.1:0-34746 GCA_050012895.1 Occallatibacter sp. | reverse complement strand
TCGCCCAGACCGCGGAAGCCAGCCTGATGAAATTGGTCGATCTCCTCGAGGACATTGGGATTGTCGAGCTTGATGTCGCCGAAGCCGATGAAACGGTCAGGGTGTTCGTGGATGAACTTCGAGGCTTCAGGGAAACCCTTCTGCGTGACCAGGAGGAAACCCATGCCGTCGGCGGCCTGCAGCTTGACAAGCATCTGCTCGAGAACACCAGGCTCACCGTCGAAGTGTTCGTGTACGTCAATCAATTTGGGAGGGGCCGTCTGGGCAGTGGCGATCACTGCTGCCCCCGCAAGCAAAAATCCCGCAGTCCATTTGTTCATCCAAAGCATATATTTCCTTTCTCCGGGCTTGGTTTGCGGCACTGCTCCGCCGCCGCATCGCGCTGGAATCATCTATTGAGAGACGAGCACATCATCGAGTTCGGCCGCGGATTCCAAGTCGAGATAGACGGTGGTGTCCGGGTGGGTGCGCAGTATGGTGGCGGGGCAGTCAGTGGACAAAGGTTCTGACAGAACGCGCCGCATAATGGCCGCCTTGCGATGGCCAGGAACGGAGACAATCAGCCTGGGCACGCGGAGCAGAGCGGGGATGGTGAGCGTGATGGCAGCGCCGGCGACCTCATCCACGGATGCGAACCAGCCTTCAGCTGCCTGCTGGCGGCGGCAGGCAGCATCCAGATAGACAATTTTGGCGTCGCGCGGATCGGAGAAATCGGCCACGCCGGGATCATTGAAGGCCAGATGGCCGTTCTCGCCAATACCCAGCAGGCAAAGCTGCGGATCGGCGGCGCGAAGTAGTGCGGAATACTCATCTGCCGTCTTTTCGGGATCTGGCGCACTTCCATCGATCTCATAGAACTCATGCATCGCAACTTTCCGCGTGAGCCTCTCGCGCAGGTAGCGGCGGAAGGATGCAGGATGATCGGCCGAAATTCCGATGTACTCATCCATATGGAATCCGCGGACTTTATCCCAGGGAAGGCCTTCGATGCTGGTAAGAGCTTCGAGCGTCTCTATCTGCGAAACTCCGGTGGCAAAGATCACCCCGATGGAAGCGCGGGCTTCGGCCAGTTTCCACAGGGCGTCCGCGGCCGACCGGGCGGCGGCGATACCGGCAGCCTTGCCGTCAGAATGAATCTCCACATTTATGCTTCCTACTTGAAAGCTCTTCACTTTTTCTCAATGCCTCCTCATTCTGTTTTTGCGACCTTAGAGCTGGTTGCATAAATGCTCTAAGCCGATTGAAAAACGTCCCTCAGGGCCTGAAGGCCCGCTGTTTATGCGCCTTCTATGGCACGGCTAAAGCCGTGCCCTTTCAAAACCGGATTTGTGCAACCAGTTCTAGTTCAACTCGAGGTCAAAGCTTCCCGGTCCCCTGAAGGCGGAGCCATTGCGCCCACGGGCGACTACGCCGTCGGGCAAGCGAATTGCTCCCCTATCGCCGTGACATTCGACTTCGATGGCGCCCGTGGGAGAGGGTACTGCTCCGCGAAACCACTCGAGCCCACAGCGTTGGGGATTGACGCTGCACACGCTGTAGCCGGGCTCGATCGGCTCAATGCCAAGAACGCCACGTGAGATCGCCATCACCGGCGCGGCGCCGGCCCATGCGTGACACAAGCTGTTTCCATACTTGAAGCCGTACATTGCGAGTTGCTGATTCGCATCCCTGGCCGGCTCGATGTCTTCGAAGAACCGCCAATATCCCCTCTGAATCATGGGAAGCCACGCCGATTTCAGCCGTTTCACGGCAAGATCGGCCCGCCCCGCGCAGGCATAGGCCGTCAGTTCCACCACCTGGCTCAAACTGTAGTGCGCCGGGCGCCTGGTCTCGTCATTGAGGAAGTGAAACAGCGAAACATACTCTTCCGGTTGAGCAATGCCGAACGCAACGGCGAAGGCCTGGGCGAAGGAGGTGAACCTCTCGTCCGGCTTCCCGTCGCGATCGAGCCCATTTGCGTACAACCCATCTTTGGGCCGCCAGAAAGCTTCGCGCACAGCCGCAGCCAGCTTTCTCCGAGCGTTGCGGCATCGAATCTGCAACGCCTCGTCGTTCCACGCCGCGGCAAGCCGTGCCGCGGCTGCGAACATTCCCGCCAGCAACATCTGCCCGTATGCCGGTGTCCCATGCTGATCCGGCCCGCTCTGCTGGGTTGCCGACCAGTCCGGAAAGTATCCATACGGCTCCACTCTGGCTGCATCCACAAATCCGCGTTCATTTTGCAAACGCTCATAGAATCGCACGATGTCCTCGATGCGATCCCGGAACATCCGCGAAAAACCGGCGTCGCCGCGCACAAGATATTCGCGCTCGAATCCGATCACGTCGTACATCGGAGCGTCTATGATCCCCACATCGCGTAGGTCCGGGTGCTCGGGGAGGGTCTCGCCGATGAGTGTCTGCCTGGACAAGTCCGCGTCGAAGAATACCCTCTCGTATGCTTCGAGCGATAAGGTGCCATCGTGCCACAAAAGTGCATCGCGCCGGATTCCATCGAGATAAAAATCGTGCATGTTCGATCGCAAGGTCGACACGGCGACCTTCCAAATCAGGTTGAGATCCGGATCACTCGATTCAAAATGTCCTCTCTCGTTTGCCGGCCAAAGACTCGCGTCGAAGCGTACATTGCGAAGTTCCGCCTGCCCCGACGTGGAAATTCGCGCAAAGCGGAGCGCCCTTTGCGGAAGTTGAATGTGCCGGCTCTCATCCGTGAGGGATATCGGTGTAAGCGGAAATTGTTCGAACTGCCGTTCATCCGGATCCTGGACCTCTGCAACGGACTCTCCCACCTGAACAGTCATTTGCCCTTTGCCACGAACCACAAAGCAAAGCGACCCAAGCTCGGTCTCATGAAAATCGAGCAGTACGTCCCGGCCGCTCGCGATGGGGTACACCGCCTGCGCGGGGCCGGCGGGGTCGACGACACGATCCACTGGAAGGCGCACGGTAACTTCTCGCGGAGCATCCGGCAGCACATCGGGATTGCTGCCGCCTCCGGTCTCGACAGGCATCCAATGCTCGCCGTCGAGACTCGCTTCCCACGTGGCGCTGGTGGAGAAGTCCCCACCTTCCAAAAGAAGGCAGGGAAGACTCTCCGCGAAATCGATCTGCACCGCGATATCGGATTCGCCACTGCGAAGGACATCGCTGCGTGAAGTTACATCCCTGGTGCGTCCGCCGATGATGGTGCGGACACGACTGATGGGAGCCGCCCATCGCAGATGTGTATCCTGCGAGGCCGCACCGGTTTTGCGAAACCAGGCTTGCGGCGAAGGTTGGCGGAAGTTTCCCGGATAGCCAACGCTTGTGCAGCGCTCCATTGCGAGCTGGATGCGGCGCGCGTGCCGGTAAGCGGCCAGTTGCCCCGGATACCAAATCCATTGCGCGTTCCACGTCGTCGCCAAGCCCTGAGCGAGCGAACCTGAAACCGGGCTCACCGCCAGGGTCGCCGTGCTCAAACGCAGGAATTCCCGCCGATCGACTTTCATGACGAACTCACTTTACCCCGGCATCCGCCTGGATCATTAAGACTCACCTCAGCTGGACCGGGAAACAGACGGCCATTGCATGCTATGACAGTGAGGCGGAGAGGCATTTTGCGTCCAGTAGGAACTTAGGTGAGGGGTGCCTTCCGGCGGACTCAGAATACCACCCAAAAGAATCTTTCCTATGTTTTTATTTTGTTTTATATTCCTTTTGATGTGGCATGCCCACATGGGCCTCCCGTTCAAGAAGCGGGACTTAAAAATTCTCTTAAGAAATTGAATTGCAATCAGATAATGTTCGATCGAAGATCACGGCTCCGTTGGAATTGAGTGTCAAAAATTGATTGTTTGGCTGGATTTCCTGCCCGGATTTTCGTAGAAAGCAGCAGTTCCCGCTTCCCAATGACTTTCGTTTCGTGTAAAAAGAAACGAACGAACAAATAACTCGCCGGTGGAGAATCCCTTGAGCTCTCCTGATGTTCCCGAGCTGCGGCGCTCGTTGAAGCTCTGGCACCTGGTACTGTACGGCATCATCATTGTTCAGCCCACCGCGCCCATGGGCATCTATGGGGTGGTCAGCAATATCGGGCATGGGCATGTGACCACCGCGGTGCTGATTGCGATGTTCGCCATGTTGCTCACCGCAGTGAGCTATGGACGCATGGCGCGCGTCTATCCGCGCGCAGGTTCGGCGTTTAGCTACGTATCGGAAGAGTTGCATCCGAAGGTGGGATACGTGGTGGGATGGGCCATGTTGATGGACTACATATTGAACCCCATCATCTGCATCATCTGGTGCAGCCAGGCGGCGCGCAATGTATTCCCGGATGTACCCTACCTCTTCTGGGTCGTCGTCTTTGCCCTGGTTTCGACGTTTTTGAATACCCGCGGCATTCAGACCTCCAGCCGAGTGAATGCGATTCTCGCCGTGGTGATGAGCCTGGTGGTGGTGCTGTTTCTCGGGGAAGGCGTGCACTACATCATCACGATTTTGCACCCCTCCGGCGCCGATCTGATTCGCCCTTTCTACGATCCCGCAACCTTCAAAACCAGTGCGCTGTTTCATGGCACATCGGTGGCCGTGCTCACCTACATCGGCTTTGACGGCATTTCGACCATGGCAGAGGAGGTTGAGAATCCCCGCCGGAATATTCTCATTGCAACTGTCCTGACGTGCCTCGTCATCGGCGTGCTGTCGGTTGCAGAGGTTTATGTGGCGCAGATGGTTTGGCCCGGCCGTCAGCCGTTTCCACCTCAGATCGTGGACACCGCATTCGTCCACGTTGCGGCGCGAGTAGGGGGAAACTTCCTGTTCCAGTTGCTGAACGCAACTCTTCTGGTGGCCAATATGGGATCGGCGATCGCAGCGCAGTTCGGCGCGGCGCGTCTGATGTACGGCATGGGCAGAAACCGCTCGCTTCCCCCGCGAATTTTTGGCGCTATCGATCCAAAGTACCGTGTTCCGCGCAACAACGTGCTCATTCTCGGCGCCATCGCATTGAGCGGAGCCCTCTGCATGAGCTACGAGCAGGGCGCGGAACTGCTCAATTTTGGAGCATTTATCGCTTTCATCGGAGTGAACGTGGCGGCTTTGGTGCATTACACGTTTCGCTCCAAAGAGCGCGTAATGTTTCCGTTCCTGATTCCGGCCCTGGGAGCGATCGTGTGCACCTTCATCTGGTGGAACCTGAGCGTGAACGCGAAGCTGCTGGGCGTGGCGTGGATGTGTGTTGGCTTGGTGCTGGCGTGGGTGATGCAAAGACGTGGACCGAGACCATCGGCAGTTGCCGGTTAGGAATCGACCCTCTCGCCGGTCGTAAGAGGAGTGCACGATGAAATGCAAACTATCGATCTTCGGGCTGGCTCTGGCTTTTGTCTTGCTCCAGGCCTGGGCCGTGGCACAAGGCGCTGCCGCGGGCGCTGAGGCAAGCACGATCCGTGGCGGGGACCTGTCGGTTGCGGTTTTCGCCGATGGTTCGTATGCACTGCGTTCAGCGGGAATTTCCGGCGATGTGCTCCACGCAACTATTGAAGTAGACACCGCGGCTGGGACGCTGACTCCAGCACTCTATCCGCGGCACGGCGCATCGGTCTCAACATTCAACGACACACTGGGCACGGGCCAGATACTGACCGTGACACACAGCGGACTCGAAGGCGCGGCCGACCTGGTGTGCGAGTTTCGCGTGTATGCGGACCGGCCCTGGGGAGACATCCGTGTGAAGGTAATGAATTCGACCGCGCATTCCGTGGTGATTCATTCCCTACGCGTGATCAAGAGCAGTGGCGGAACAGTGTTGCAGCTGAACGGACCGGACACAGAAGATCGCGTGCTCTCCGACAGCCTCACCGAAGATCCGTCGCAGATTGTAGATCTGGGTCAGGCAAGTGGAGGCATCCATCGATCGTTCAGCAGCCAGTTGATTTACAACCGGAAGAGCGGACAGAGCCTCTTTCTGGGGGCGCTCTCAGCCGATACGCTGGTGACGGTTTTTCACCTGCGCAGTTCGAGCCGGCCCGACGCGCATGTGTTGTCCTACGACGTGGAGGATACGGGAACCAATGAAGCCCTGCACGATCAGAGCCAACCTTACGGCGCGGCGAACGAAGTCCCGCTACGCCTGGAAGTAGCGCCCGGCGAGAGCGCCAGCTCGGAGCGGTTGATGTTCGCCATCGGCCCCGATTATCACGCGCAACTTGAAAACTACGGAAACGCGATCCGCATTTTCGATCACGCGCGGACCTCGAGCCCCACGCTGATTGGTTGGTGGAGTTGGACCGCGTACTACTACGGCGTGACCGAGGGCACGATGCAGACGAACGCCGATTGGCTGGCGCAGAACCTGCTGACCACGGGATACCGGTACTTCCAGATCGATGAGGGGTACCAGTTTGCGCGCGGAGAGTATGCGACCGCGGATGGGAAGGCGTTTCCCGATGGCATGGCTTCGATGGGCCATCACGTGGAAAACGATGGCCTGACATTTGGATTGTGGGTCGCGCCCTTTCAGGTGTCGGAGCGTTCGTGGGTCTACCAGCATCATCGCGACTGGCTGGTTCACAACCTGCGCGGTGAACCCATCCACACCGGCAAGGTTTACGAAAAGGGCGAAGAAATGTATGCGCTAGACACGACGAATCCCGGCGCGCAGGAGTATCTGCGGCAAACCTATCGCACGCTGGTGAACGACTGGGGAGCGCGCTTTCTCAAGCTCGATTTCATGGACGCGGCGTCAGTGGAGGGAGTTTTCTCGAGACCGAATACGACGGCACTCCAGGCCCTGCGCATCGGACTTGAAGTGATTCGCGAGACGGTCGGCGACAACGTCGTACTCGATAAGGACGGCAGCCCGATGCTGACGCCTGTGGGGATTGTGGACACAGGCCGCATTTCGCAGGACACGGGACACACATTCGGGTCCACGCGCGACGCCGCTACGGGAATCGCGGGGCGCTATTACATGAACCACAACTTCTACGAGTCCGATCCGGACGCGTTTACCGTATCGGAGCAAATCGTTCCCGATCGCGATTGGCATGGGAACAAGGTTCCGCTCGCGCTGGACGAGGCGGAGGCGTCGATCGCTCTCGCGGCGGTTTCGGGGGGGATGTTTGAAATCGGAGACGATCTGCCGGCCCTGGGCGCATCGCCGCAGCGGCTGGCGCTGGTGCGAAACTCCGACCTGCTCGACATGGCTCGCCTGGGCCGTTCATCCGTACCCCTCGATCTGATGACCTATCGGGCCGAAGACAAGCAGCCGAGCATTTTCCTGCTCAAAGAAGACAACCGGCAATGGGTTCTCACGATCTTCAACTGGACGGAGGAACCGCGCAGCCACAGCGTCGCGTTCGAGGATTTAGGTATCAAGCCGGACAGCTCATTCACTGCCAGCGATGTTCTGCGCGGCGGGATGCTTCCCATCAGAGATGGCCGGATGGCGATCGACCAACCGGCGCATTCCGTCCGTATGTTCAAGCTGGTCAAGAATTCCGTGACCGCTCGCTCACCGGACTTTGATGTGCGAATTCCGCCAAGTGCGCAGTCAGGAGAGGCGGTGGAGTTCCGGGCCGACAGCCTTGGCGAAACACCTGGGCTGGGATACCAGTGGAACTTTGGCGACGGGGTAACTGGAGACGGTGCGGCAGTTACGCACACTTATACGCAGCCCGGCAGTTATGCTGTGACCGTTGAAGCCATGGGGCTGGACAAACGAACGTCGACAAAGACGATGACAATCGCGATCACCGGGTACGTGCCGACGATTTATGATCCGGCCCGGAAAGAGCGCTATGTCGGGGAAAAGTAGAGTGGGTTCATGAGTTCATGCGGTGATTCGCCGGTTCGGTCCGAAGACAGGCAACAAACATACTTTCCAGGTACCTTGTGAGCGGCCAAAGCCTGTTGCGAATTGCCCACGAATGCCGCCGTTGTGATATGAAGAACAAATGGAAAGAGGGACGAAAGCATGAAAGCCGAGAAGAAAGGCCGAAACAACATGCTCATCGATGAGCGCCGCCAGCATGTGCTTGCCAAGATTCAGAGCGATGGCCGAGTCCTGGTCTCAGAGTTGTCAGAGGCGCTCGGCATCTCACGCATCACCATCCGCAAGGATCTCGACTACCTGGAGTCAAAGGGACTGGTACAGCGCACCCACGGCGGTGCGCTTTCGCCGCAGAGCCAGGCGCTGTTCGATCCATCCCTGCAGGAGAAAGAGCACAAGCAACTGAAGGAGAAGCAGCGCATTGGCGAGGCTGCCGCTGCACTTGTGAAGGAAGGGATGTGCGTGCTGCTGGACTCCGGCACGACAACCACCACCGTGGCTCGCAAGTTGCGCCAATTTTCGTATCTCACGGTGATTACGAACGCGGTCAATATCGCCGCCGAACTGGCCGGAACGAACTTCGAGATTATTCTCACCGGGGGTACGCTTCGCAAGAACTCCTTTTCCCTTGTGGGTCCGCTGGCCGAGGATGCGCTGAACCAAGTACACGCGGACATCCTGTTCCTCGGTGTGGATGGATTCGATATCGAGCTTGGGTTGACAACCCCGAATCTGATGGAGGCGCGTGTCAACCGGGCGATGATGAAGACGGCTACGCGCATCGTGGCGGTTTGCGATTCCACAAAATTCGGGCGGCGCAGTTTGGCGCTCATCGCTCCGCTCAAAGCCATCCACACCGTCATCACAGACGACCGGCTCAGCAATGAGAATGCGGAGACACTGACGTCATTGGGAATCGAAGTAATCCGCGCATAGTGGATGCGGCGGCGGCCGGCGTCTGAGCCTTAAGGTGGTTCCGGGATAGATGTACGAGGCTTTTTGCTTTCCCACCCTTTTCACGGTGAGGCTGTGAAAAGGATTGGGCACGCTCGAACGCGGACGGGGACGTCCGCGTTACAGCCGGCCGGGAGGCTGGCGCTACATCGCCTCCTCGGCTCGGTGCAGTCGTTGTTCTTCCTCTTCGTCGATGGGGCGCTTGCGTCCGATGTTCCCACCCCCTTCCCATTCTTCTTTGGTGGGAAAGGGGTTGCTCTTTGAGAGAGAATCTTTTCGCAAAGAACGCGGAAAAGGATGGGGCACGCTCGAACGCGGACGGGGACGTCCGCGTTACAGCCGGCCGGGAGGCCGGCGCTACATCGGCCTCCTCGGCTCGGTGCAGTCGTTGTTCTTCCTCTTCGTCGATGGGGCGCTTGCGTCCCATGTTCCCACCCCCCTTCCCGTTCTTCTTTAGTGGGAAAGGGGTTGCTTTCTAAGAGAGAATCTTTCGCCCAAGATTTCAAGAAGCAGGTTCTTCGACTCGCTCCGCTCGCTCAGAATGACAGAAAGGATGGGGCACGGATGCGATGAGTATAGCTATTGTGGAACTGCTCTAAGGTGCGCAGGCCTGCGCATAAGGCAGTAGAACCTGCCGGATGCGATGCACGATGAGCGCCCGGGCGTCCGCCTTCAGCGTTCCCGCACGAACGGCGCGATATTGATCGGGCAGGAAAGCGCTCAACATGGTTTCGGGAATCGCAATTGTGGACAGATTGGAAAGGAGAACTTCAATCGCCTGCTGGATTGCGGGATGATTCCAGTAATAGCGGACGCGGTCGCTGTAACTATAGCGCAGCAGCAGACGCACCGAGCGCGCGTCACCTGTGTAATGGTGTTCCCAATCCCTGCGATCCCGGAGCATGACACCTTCGATGACCTTCAGGAGCTGAGAACATTGCTTTTCTGGCAGGAGTTCTGTCTCTATGTGGGCCAGCGCGTCGAGGGCTTCTCTCATGGCGAAGGTGAGCGCCGGACCAACCTTTAGAATGGCGAAACCATCTCGCACGAGATTTTTGTACGCCTCGGGTCTTTGATAGTCGGTGGAGTGCGCCTCGTAAACCAGCGTTTGCTCCTGATCCAGCAGTTCGGACAAATGTGCAGCACGAGCCGGATCGTAATCAGCGACGCTGGTGTGATCGAACTCGACTCCCGGCTGAACGACAAGCGCGATCACTCTCGGCCAAACGTGCACCAACCCCATCTCATTGAAGACGCGCCGATGCACGGCGAGCGTTTTGGCCGCGGCATCGCGCGATGTGACGGCTAACTGATGAAGTTCCTCCGTCGCTCCGCCGGGAGTGGGAACTTCCGTTCCGATCACATAGAGAGGTTTGGGCTCGGGAGATTCCACTTCAGCAGCGGCACACAAGGCAGCGGCGCGGCGGGCGATCGTTTCGTCACTGAGAGCTGGAGGATCGCCGGCACACGCCATGCTCGCGTCAAGATGGATTTTGCGAAACCCTGCTCGTGCGTAGGCGCGGACAGTCAACTCGGCTTCCTCCATGGCCTCCTTTGCCGGCAAATGCCGCCATGGATTGGGGCCGAGATGATCGCCGCCCAGAATCAGTTTTTCGGGACCGAGCCCTCTGCTGATCGCTATGGCGGAGAGATACCGCTGGAAGTCCTCCGGCAACATTCCGGTATAGCCGCCACGGTGGTTGACCTGGTTCGAAGTTGCCTCTACCAAAAGGACCGACCCATCTTCGACGGCCTGATCGCAGGCCGCCTCGAGTACCCACTGATGCGCGGAGCAGACGGAGTAGATTCCCAACGGCCGGCCACGTTGCCGACTGGGAGCGAGTTGCAGCAGAACATTTGACACTTCAGTACTCCACGGCGCGTCGTGCGATCCTGCCCGAAAAAAAGAAACTAGTTCTCTGACCGCATGAATTCGCACTTTTGGTTTTGGTGGTCTCCCACCCATTCGCCGGAAAGAAGGCGAATGGATGGGGCACGGTAAGGTTCTTCTTCAATCGGTCAGAGGCCTAGGCGCCCATCGAGGCCAGTGCCAAACGGGCAAGGTGATGGGACATATTTGTATCGGGCAACACCAGAGCCTGCATCAACAGTTGCCTTGCCCGCTGCTTGTTTCCCGCGGCCAGGTTGAGCATCGCGGTGTTGTAGCACCACGATCCAGACGTGGCAGCCGTCTCAGCGCGGCTCTCGGCTGCGCGAATGGCGTCCACGAGGCGCTTGCGGGCATCTCCCGAATCGCCGGCGCCCAGCAACTCTTCGGCCTGTACCGCCCAAAAGAGGTTCGTGAAACCGTCGCTTGCTGCGGCCTTGCGCAGGAAAGTTTGCGCTGCCTCCGTATGTCCGCAGGTCTTCGTAATTGCGGCCAATTGGACGTCATCCCGCGCGGATTCTTCTTCGCGGCCTCTGTCGGTCTGCGCGCTCTCGACGAACTTCATCGCTGCCTCGCAATTGCCTGCTTCCGCCCACGCATTGGCCTGCATCAGCCTGATTTCAAAAAGCACCTGATCGGAAGGGATTCCGCCCTCTTCGCTCGAAAAGAAGCGATCTTTGAACAGGCTCTGGGCCGGTTCGAACTGCTTGGCTTCAGCGCGCTCCAGCGCTAATTGGTAGACCAGATTTTGCGGCATCTTCGAGTGGGGAGCGTCGGCCGCGGGGTACTCGGAAAGCGCAGCGGCGCGTTCGGCAGCGGAAGTACCGGTCAAGCTCATGGCCTCATCGAGGCCGATATACACTTGGTCGTTCTCAGGATCGTTTTGCAATCCTTCGCGGAACGATGCCAGCGCCGCTTGTGGATCGTGCTTCAGCGCCAGCAGCGCCTCGCCCATATCGGCGTCGATCACTTCGAGATGCGGAGCGAGACGCTTGGCTTCTGTCCATTGCCCCATCCCATCGTCTGTCATGCCTTTTGAAAACAGCAGCGTGCCCAGCAGGAAATGAGCGGTTGCATCCGTAGCGCTGGAAGACAAAGCGGATTGCAACACAAGACGGTCGGTTTCAGAGGAGGGGAAGATAAAGCTGGTCGAAAGCTTCGAAGCGGCCTGCAAGTTTTGTTTTTCGTCTGCGCCAAGTTGCTTGTTGCAGAATGCTGCGTAGTAGAGCACCAGAGGATTGTTCTGGGGAAGCACCACGCCTGGTTCGCTCTGATCCGCGGCAACAGCAGGATAATTCCGTGTGAGGACTTCGAGAGCATTGCGGTAGAGGCCGAGTCGCATGTACTCTGCGGCCACGCTCAGGACACGATAAGGGTCCGCCGCCAGGTGCGCCACATCGGGCCGGCCGGTATCCTGCTTGAGAAAATCGCTCGCAGGTTCGGCAATCAACCCAAGTTTCGCCAAATCGTCGGCCTCGGTCTTTTTTCCCAGAGCACGGAGGACCGCTTCCAGTTCCTCCCGGGGACGAAATGCGCCGGGCTCGGCGGCGACGGCATCGCGGAAGAAGGAAGCGGCACCTTGCAAATCGCCCTGCCGCGCCCGCAGTTCACCGAGCCGGAGTGCGGCTGGACCGCGCATGGCAGCCTGACGGTAAGCAATCTCGTAGGAAGTCTCGGCGGCGCGGGCGTGATCGAGACCTTCCTGAGCAATGCCGAGGTAGTATGCAATGTCGGAGTTCGGTGTATCGCGCTTCTGAGCCGGCTCAAGCACGCTTTTGGCGTACTCGTACTGCTGCAACGCGACGGCTACCCGCCCGGCAGCAATGGCAAGAGACTGGCTCGCCGCATAGCGTTCGAGACCCTCCCGGTATGTTGCGAGCGCAACGACCGACTCACCATTCAACTCCTGGTCCCGTCCGACCTGCAGCCAGTCGTCTTCTGAACGATTCGCAGGCTCGGGAAAGTGTATCGGCGCCTGCGGGCCCGTCTGAATGTCGGCGACGGGATCCCAATCGAATTCACCGTCAGTCTGCGTGAGCAAGGTAAGCCCGCCCTTATCCTGCAACTGGAATGCGACCTTGGCTGCGCCGTCGTTCAGCGCGACGGAATGCGACCAGGTTTTTTCCGGCGCCAGATCGGCGGTCTCGCTCCACAGAACGGATGGCCCCTGCGCGATGGAGATATGAGCTCCCGGCAGCGGCTCGTTCACGTTGAGAGCGATCGAGGCATTGCGGCCCTGAACATCCAGGTGCACGACACCGGCTCGATCGGCGCGAGTGATTCCACCGGTGCCGCGAACCGGCATCCAGTACTCGGTGAAGTGAATGGTCTGCCCGGGGTCGAGAAATGCGTAGGTCTCCTGATTCCTGAACAGTCCACCCTGCACTTCCGCGTAGGCGCTTTCATTATCAGAGAGCGCTGTGCGCCATCCCAGCCCCGCCGGATCAACCCCCCACGTCCAGATTTTCTTGCCCGGCAACTCGCTGAACTCGGCATAGTGAACCGTTCCGGTTTGCGTTTGAGGATTCCAAATCCCCATGAAAGGCTCTCTTGATCCATGGATAAAGTAGGAAACCGGGCCCTGAGTTTGATTCTTGATCACGCTCAGGTCGCGTTCGCCCTGCGGACCCACCGGCCAGGTATAGACATCGGTGTACCCGTGGGTGGCAACGAAGCGCATCGGGTACTCCACGCGGGAATCGTCCCAGATCTGGACGCCTGCGTTGCTCCACCAGTAGTAGCGATGGCGCAGATCGCTGCGGTTATAGAGAGTCGTGTGCAGTTCGAGAACTGTGGAACCAGGCCGCAAAACCAACTCCACCTGCCATTGCATTCCGTAGACGCGGTCAATGTTTTCCACCCATACGGAGGCGCTGCCATCGGCATGGGCGGCGTAGGCAAAATCGACCGGCGACATCGAAACCCAGTTGTGCGAGACCGGGAAGTTAAACTCCACGCCGAATGCGGCCCAGGCGCCGCGATAGCCAATCTGGGCCTTCTTGATGGATGGATTGGCATAGAACATGGGCTTGCCGCTGATTTTGTCCACGCAGGTATAGATATGGCCGCCGATGTCCGGCAGCACCGAGCATTTCAGATATTCGTTCTCGAGAAAAACGGCGCGCCAGGCGTGGGGCGCCTTCACGCCAGTCAGGTTCGTCCTCAGTGTGTAGGGATAGTTGAAGCGTGAAGTCGCGTAGATGTCGAACGGCGGGTTCGAATCGGGCAAGCCCTCTTCGTAGGTGGGCAACGTGAGCGTATCTTGCCAAACTTTCACCGGGGCGACAACCGGTTGGCAGATAGCAGTAAGCGTCGTTCCCGCCAACAAAACGCCGATGCAAAACCACTGCCTCATAAATCCCCATTTCGTTTCGTCGGGCTCCGTCACTGCGCGGAGCGTGAAATTAACAGCTTGCGGAAAAAGTCTCTCCGGCGTCATGGAAGAAGGGCCCGTGGCTAAAGCCACGCTGAATCGAGGGCCTTTCTTCGGGAGGCTAAAGCCTCCCGCTCCCTCCGACATACGAAAAACCGAGTTTTTCAGCAAGATGAAGATTGATCGGCTTCCGGTCGAAACGATTTCTTATTCTGCATATTGTACAAGACGGTTTGTTGTTTTTGGTGATTTTTTATGTCTTTTGATTTCGCTTTCTTATACAATTCCCCTGAAGACGCGAGGACGCAGAATCCAGACCACAGGGGCCAGCGCTCGTGAAGCGGTGACGCCAAAGTGGTCTAGAGAGAACGGAAGCAGGTGCAGCATGACGCACGACCAGACGATGGGAACGGACCGGCGCATCTTCATCAAGCAGGCCGCAGGCACAATGTTCGCTGCGGGAATGAGCGCTCGCGCCTCTGCACGCATGGGCCCCGCCGCGCTGAACGCGAAGAAGATTTATCCCCAGCGATGGGTTTACGTCAGCCGCTCGTTCGATCGGGACCAGCATGTGGAGGAGGTGCGAGAAATTGCGCGCGTCGCATCGGAGCATGGCCTGACGGCCATCGTGCTGTCCGGGATGGACCGCATCAGCCTTGGCAACGCGGAGTACCTGGAGCGCTTGCGCAGGGTCAAAGCGATCGCCGATCAATATCGCCTCGAGATCATTCCGGCAGGGTTCAACACCGGCTACGGCGGAGCTATCCTCGATCACGACAAGAATCTTGCCGAGGGCATGCTGGTGAAGGATGCCTTATTCGTTGCGCGCAACGGCGAAGCCCGCTTCCAGGCGGACTCGCCCGCGAAGCTCGAGAACGGCAACTTCAACGAATTCCAGGGCGACCGATTCGCCGGATTCCTCGCGCAGGATGAGCCGGGACAAAAGACCTTCGTCGATACCGCGGTCTTTCACTCCGGCAGAGCGTCGCTGCGCATCGAGAACTTCGGCGTGGCGAAGGCAGACGCCGCGGGAATCGCGCAAAAGGCACCCTCGTCGTCCTACCTCGACCTGGCCCAGGAGTTTGCGCCGGGAACTCTGGCGCGAGTGGCACAGGAGATTCGTGTGACGCAGTACCGGTGTTATCGCGTGAGTGCATGGATAAGAACGGAAGACGCCAAGCCGGTTTCGCTTTTCAGCATCAAGGCGTTTACACAGGACGGCCGCGATCTTTGCCCGTTTGAACCGCCCGCTCCGGCGCCCACCTCCGACTGGAGACAGGTGACCACGGCGTTCAACAGTTGGTATGCCGACCGCATCCAGCTGAACTTCGGCGTGTTCGAAGGAGAACAGGGCAAGGTTTGGGTAGACGACGTAGAGATTGAAGAGGTGGGCCTGATGAACGTGGTCCGGCGCAAAGGCGCGCCGCTCACCGTGCGCGACGAGGCCACTGGAACCGTCTACGAGGAGGGCCGTGATTTTGCGCCCGTCATCGACCCGCATCTCGATTTTTTGTGGACCCACGAGATGCCCTCGATTCGCCTGTTTCCGGGAAGCAGGATTCAAGAGGGCGCGCGGTTGCGCGTGAGCTACTATCACGGGACCACCATCTACAACGATCAAGTTTCGGCTTGCCCCTCGGAGGCGCAGACATACGAGATTTGGAAAGAACAATTTCCATTGATCGAGAAATACTTTTCGCCAAAGCGCTACTTCCTGAGCGTCGATGAGGTGCGCATGCTCAATCGCTGCGAAGCATGCCGGCAGCGAGGGCTGGGGGCTGCGGAGATCCTGGGCCAAATGACGCAATGGCTCTATAAACAGGTGCGAGCCGTCAACCCCAAAGCCGAAGTCGTGGTGTGGTCGGATATGTTCGACCCCAACCACAACTCGAAGCGGCAGTACTTCCTGGTGGACGGGTCACTGGAGAACACCTGGCAATTTCTGCCCAAGGACATGGGAATCGTCCTCTGGTATTTCGAACGACGGCAGGCGAGCCTGGACTTCTTCTCATCGCGCGGCTTCCGGACCATTGCGGGGGCCTATTACGATGCCGACGACCTGAAGAACCCGGAAGGATGGCTGGAGGCGATGGATAGTACACCCAACGCCACCGGGATCATGTACACGACCTGGGGGAGCAAGTACAAACTTTTGGCGGCGTTCGGCGACCTGGTTTCAAGACGTCCGTAGACCGGACTCCTGTACACACGCAATTGCAGACGACGTGAATTCATGAAAGTGATAACGTGAGAGCGCTACCGAGGGACTTTATGAGGCGAGGGCCAGGTTTCGCAATTCTTTTCTCGTTCGTTGCGTTTGCGGGATTGGCGCAAGAGCCGGGAACAAACGCGTGGAAAGTGAAGGGCCCCGGCGGCGGGGGCACCACGATTGGTCCGACCATCAGCCCCCACGATTCTCAACTCGTCGTCGAGCACTGTGACATGACGGGCGGTTACGTGACGCACGACAACGGTTTGTCGTGGCGGATGTTCAATCTTCGCGGCGGCATCGGCGTTTTTGCTTTCGACCCTGCTGATCCGCATGTGATCTACGCCGGGAATGCTGCGTTGTGGCGCAGCGACGACTCCGGCTCGAGTTGGAAGATGATCTTCCCCAGCCCCGCCCGCGGCACGATCGAGCACCAGACCGGCGACCACTCCGACTACAGCCTGACATCGAGCGATCCCGCGTACCCGGGAGGCAGCGTCTCTGCCATTGCGATTGCCAGCGGAGGTGGGCGGCAAAAAGGCAACCCAAGCCCGGAACGGCTTTATGTTGCATTCGAGCAGCGAGACCAATCGGCGGTCATCGTCGACTCTGCGGACGGCGGCGTCACATGGAACCGCTTGGCGCAACTTCCCCATCCCGTTCTGCTGCTGACTGCGGAAGGAACCGATGTGATCGCACTCTCGGGCGCATCTGCCTATCGCATCGCCGCCGATGGAAACATGAAGGAGCTGGGAAAAATCGCCAGCGAATTCAAGGCAGCCAGTGCGGGCCGGTCCGGCGATGCAACCTGGATTTACGCGACGGGCCAGGACGGCCTCGTCTATCTCACCAGGGATTCAGGACTGCATTGGGGGCCGATTACGCCGGCGTTGCAACAAACATCGGGAAGTTTTGGCGCTATCGCCACAAGTGCCGAGCATCCGGAAACTGCCTACGCTGGATTCCGCGGTCTTCGCTTGGGAGACGGCAACGAGAATCTGTTCAATGGTATTGCCAAAACTGTGGATGGCGGGAACACATGGACCATCGTCTTCAAAGAATCAACGCATAGCGCGGACAATCTGAAAGAAACCTGGATCGAGCAGCGCGCCGCACCTGCCAACCCGAATATCTGGTTCGACGCGCCGTACAGTTTAGGTGTTGCGCCCGCAGATCCCCGCGTCGTGTATGCGACCGATCTGTTCCGCTCCTATCGCAGCCTCGACGGCGGCGCGAGCTGGCTGGAGGTGAACTCGCGCCAGGCGGGCGACGGTGACTGGACCTCGCGCGGACTCGATGTCACGACCGATTATGGCGTGCAGTTCGACCCATTCGATTCGAAGCACATCTTCGTCGACTACACCGACATCGGACTTTTTGCCAGCAACGACGGCGGCCTGACGTGGCGCAGCAGTTCCGCGGGCATTCCCGCGCAATGGCGCAACACGACGTATTGGCTGGCCTTCGATCCCGCGCAGCGCGGCCTGATGTGGGGCGCTTTCAGCGGTACGCACGATTTGCCCCGGCCCAAGATGTGGCGCAGGCGCAGCCCGCAGACCTTCACGGGCGGGGTCGCAGTCTCGACCGATGGCGGCCGTTCCTGGCAGCCGAGCAACACAGGCCTTCCCCAGGATTCGGTGACGCATATTCTTCTCGATCCTTCGAGCCCCGTAGGCCGCCGCACGCTTTATGCCTGTGCATTTGGCCGCGGCGTTTACAAATCCGTTGACGGCGGCAAGACCTGGACGCAAAAGAACAACGGGATCGTCGGCGAAGAGCCCTTCGCCTGGCGCATCACGGCGAGTCAGGATGGATCGCTCTACCTGGTCGTGGCGCGGCGCAGCGAAGGCAAGGACCCCTCCGCTGCCGGCAGTGGTGCGGTTTACCGGTCGACGGATAAGGCGGAACATTGGCATGCAGTTCCGCTTCCCACGGGCGTTACCGGCCCCACTGGCCTCGAGATCGATCCACGAGATGCGCAGCGCCTCTACCTTACAGCCTGGGGCCAGGAGGGCGAATCGGCGGATCGAAATGGAGGAGTGTATGTTTCAAGCGATGGCGGAGCTACGTGGAAGAGTCTCTTCACCGAGTCCCAGCATGTATACGACCTGACCATCGACCCGCGCCATCCGGACACGCTTTACATTGCCGGATTCGACGCGGCAGCATACCGCTCCACCGACCGTGGCGCTCATTGGTCGCGCATTCAGGGATTCGACTTCAAATGGGGACATCGCGTGATTCTCGATCCCGACGATCCATCCCGGATCTACATCACCACATTTGGCGGATCGGTCTGGCACGGTCCTGCGGCCGGCGATCCGCACGCCCACGAGACCATCCTGACGCCTGTTCCAGTTGCACATGAGTGAAGGGGGGAAGGGATGAACGCACCGGGCGAGCGGAACTGCCCCGATCCAATTAACCTTCCAGATCAGCTTCACTGTCGAATCACGTGGCCGGTTCGGTGGAGTCGGCCCGATTCACAAGCGAGAACTTTAGATTGTGTTTTAGATCGATACTGATTCCCACGAGCTTGAATTTGGTGCATTGGCTCCAAAAAGGCACTGAATACCGCCATGAAACTTATCTTATTGCCAACCTGAAGATGGATCTTTGTTGATTCATTTGGAGCGTAACCGATTTAAGATCATTGTCTTATCTTAGGTCAGGATTTTTTGGTTATGTTTTAGATTTTTTTGTTTGCTTTGGAATGCATTGTGTGCTATCTTCCTCGGTCATAAGGCATTCCCTCTTGATCCAAGATTCCAAAATGAACAGCGCCGGTGTTGCGAGGCGAGAGACGCGGCTAGAAACTGCGGAGGAGAGAAAAAGGAATGAGAAACGATAACACTTCACTGAGGCATGCAAGTCTACGTTCACTGTATGTTCTTTTGACCGTCCTTGGCTGTTGCTGGGTTCTTTTCGTTCGTCCGGCATCGGCCCAGGTCGACCAGGGAGCCATCACCGGCGTGGTGCAAGATCTCAGCGGCGCAGTGGTTCCGGGCGCCCAGGTGACTCTCACCAACACCGACACGGGTTTTGTATTACAGGGCAAGTCGAATGGGAGGGGGGACTATGTCTTCTCACCTATCAAGATTGGCAATTACACGGTGAGCGCGACGGCTCCCGGTTTTGAGACCACGAACCAGGAAAATGTGCGGGTCGATATTCAGGACCGCTTGTACATTCCCATCGTCCTGAAGCCCGGCGGCGTAAGGGAGACCGTCACGGTCACTACTGCGCCTCCTCTGCTGCAGAGTGAGAGCGCTTCTGTCGGGCAGGTCATGGACACGGAGACCATCGATAACACACCTCTCAACGGGCGCAACTACGTCTTTGTCGCGGAGTTGACGGCCGGCACCGCGCCTTCGGTCGGCGGCAACTCTCAAAGCCGCGGCCAGGGTGACTTCTTTGCCAATGGCCAACGCGCTACCCAGAACAACTTCATCCTCGATGGCGTCGACAACAACGTGGATGCCGACGACTTCCAGAACGGCGCCAGCTACAATGTGACGCCTCCGCCGGACGCGCTGGCTGAATTCAAGGTCAGCACCTCCAACTACAGCGCCGAGTTCGGCCACTCCGCCGGCGCCGTGGTCAACGCCAGCATCAAGTCGGGCACCAACCAGGTGCACGGCGATCTGTGGGAGTACGTCCGCAACACCAAGCTCGATGCGCAAGACTGGGATGCGGCGAGTATCCCCCCCTACCATCAGAACCAGTTCGGCGCCACCCTTGGCGTGCCGCTGATGAAGAACAAGCTGTTCTATTTCGGGGATATCGAGGCAACCCGCATCACCTATGCCAGCACCTTCCATGGAACAGTACCGACGCCTCTGATGAGGCAAGGGAACTTTACGGAGCTGTTTAACGGCGCCAACAACCTGAGCGGCGTTCCGGATTACGTCTATGCGCCGACTACCGCCGGCACACAGGGCCTTACCGGTACCAGCACTCATATCGCGGCCACGGCGCCGGGGTGCCAGACCATCGGTTTCGACCTCGTCGCTACATGCACCACCAACATTCTTAGTGGGGCCAATGTGACGATTCCCAGCGGGATAAACGCTGGAGTAGTGGACAATGAGACCATCAGCCCCCCGGCCCAGACGCTTGCAAATCTCTTCCCGGCCCCGGATACCAACGGCTGGACCAGCGCCAACAATTCGCTCAGTGTCACCAGTCCAGGTATCGGCGGAAAGACCTATAACAATTACGTTGCGAATGTGCCTACTTCGAGCGATGTCATCCAGTGGGACCAGCGGCTGGACTGGAACCCCAGCGCCAAGGACCAGGCCTACGTGCGCTACAGTTACACGCATCTGCAAGTCGCCAACGGCGCCCCGCTTGGGAATCCTCTCGATGGCGGCGGCTTTGGAACAGACGGCACAAACTTCAACCTGGCTGAGAACTTCATGGCCAGCGAAACTCACCTCTTCACTCAAAACCTGGTCAATGAGTTTCGCCTTGGATATAACTGGGGCAACTACCAGTATCTCCAGTTGAATTCCAATGTGAACGAGGCTGCCAAGCTTGGGCTGGGCGGCATACCCTTCTCCGGTACCTCAGAACCGAATGGCGGCCTCCCGAGCATCAATACATTGGTGGCCAGCGGAAATGTTGCTGGAAACGTCACTACGTTCGGCTCCTCCACTGACCTTCCCTCCGTCGAGCATCAAAACGTTTACCAGATCCTCGACAATTTGACGAAAATTTACAAGAACCATTCGCTGAAGTTCGGCGTGCAGTTTCAAAGCATTCGCACCTCCATCAGTCAGGCGAACGCGGCGCGCAACATCTACCATTACGGTCCCTACTACACCGGCTTCAAGGGGAAGAAGAACTCCGGTGCGGGCTTTGCGGACTTTTTGACCGACAATATGCTGAACGCGAAGTCAGATCCGGATTGGAATGTCGGCTACTTTCGCTGGTATCGCTCCGCTTATGCTCAGGATGACTGGAAAGTTAACTCCAAGCTGACCTTGAACCTGGGCTTGAGGTATGACTTCACACAGCCCATCAGCAATAATGCGGGCGATATCGCCAACTTCCTGGTAAAAACCAGCAATATTGGCACCGGCACGGGCTCTTATGAACTCTCCTCTAAAGTGCAGAGCCAGAATGTTCTGAACGCAACTTTCCAGAGCCTGCTCGCCTCGAATGGCATCAACGTGACGTACGCCAACAGCGAGTCCCTGACCAATGCGCAGAAGGGTAACTTTGCCCCGCGTGTCGGCTTTGCCTATAGTCTCAACGACAAGACGGTGGTGCGCGGCGGTTACGGCATATTCTTCGGCGGCCTGGAAGCACCGGGAGCGGCGGAGATGACGGTCAACTTCCCGTGGGCCTATGTTGCGGTTGTATTTAACAATCCACCCAACGGATGCGGTGCTCCTCACACTCCGAATTACATTGCGGCCGATGGCATCTATGCGCAAGGCTGCCCATCCAACGCAACCGCCAATCCGACGGCGAACCCTCCGCTTCCGTTCCCGACCACTCTGGCGCAAGGTTTCGGACTCTGGGGGCCAAACGGCGCGGCGGGCCTGGGACTCAACCCTGCTCTGAATTCATCCGACGTCAACATCAAGACGCCTTACACGCAGAGCTATAACCTGACGGTGGAACGCGAACTGTCGAAAAACATGGTGTTCTCAATTGCCTATGTTGGCAACCTCGGCCGGCATTTGTATACGGCCCTCAGCCCCAATGACTCGAATGCGATTGAGGACGGCAATAACCCTGCAAGCGATAGCCAGCCGTTCCCGGGCCTGGGTTCCGTCGACCAGTCGTCTTACGGGGGCGAAAGCTACTATAACGGGCTGCAGGCAAAACTGGAAAAACGGCTCAACAATGGGTTGAGCTTCCTTGCCAGCTACACCTATGCGCGCGCGTTCGACGACTCTACGACTCCGGGAGGAATCGAAGGGGGCATCAATGCTCGCGACCCGAACCTTATTCCGCTGTACATGGAGCTGACCCCATCCTCCTTCGATACCCGCCAGCGCGTCACACTGAATGGGCTTTATGACTTGCCCATTGGCAGAGGACGCAGATACATGCACAGCGGAGGCGCACTGGACTACATTATCGGGGGCTGGTCGACGAGCCTAACCTGGCAGGCACAAACCGGCAACCCCATTACGATTAGTCCCAATGGCAGCACCCCTCTGCAAGCTACCATTGGCGAGGGCGGAGCCGACTTCGACGGCAATTCCAATGCCAATCGGATCCACAATCCCTTTGCCGGGGGAGGCAGCCCGGGGCCGAACAACGCCGGCATTACAACCTGCCCAACGTCAGCGAAAAACAGGACGCACTGGTATAACCCCTGCGCATTCGACAACCCGGCGGATGCGAGTGGCATTGACGCTTCGAAGCAAATGGATCCGTCCGGCAACCCGGTTGTGTCGGACCTTGCCGACGTGATCAAGTACGTTGGGAACAAGTCGAACCAGATGTATGGGCCAGGGTGGGACCGCGTGAACATGTCCCTCTTCAAGAGCTTCAAGACCTGGCGCGAGCAGTATGTCCAGTTCCGCGCCGACTCCTTCAACCTGCTGAATCACCCGTCCTGGGGCAACCCGACCGACGATACAAGCGACGACGCGGGCGGCGGCGACATCCTTGGGCCGGAAAAATTCCAGAACCTGACTCCGGATGCGCGTTTCTTCCAGATCGCCGCGAAATACGTATTCTAGAACAGACAATCCTTCCGCAGGCCAGGAAGAGCCTGCAGCTTCAATGGCAAGTCTCCCGCAGGCGCAAAAGCGCTCGCGGGAGAACTTGCATTTGGCAAGCGGTTCAGGCAATCTTGATCAACATCCGAGTCCACTCGATCTTTTAATTGCTGAAGTGAGGCGCGGCATATGATGGATACCTCGCGGCGGAATCTACTGAAAGCGGCAGCGGTCCTGGCAGTGGACCGGTGGTCGCGTCTTTACGGGCTCGATGCTGGCGCGAGATCCCGCGGCGCGTCAAGCGATGATGAGCGGAAGATCATCGTTGTCAGCTGCGCCGGAGTGCGCCGCAGTGATACCTTCCACGATTCCGGTCTTGAGAACATTCCCCACCTTTTCCACGATCTTCTGCCCTCAAGTGTTTTCTATCCCTACCTGCTCAATAGTGGCGTGACGAGCCACTACAACACGATATCCAGCATTGTGACAGGCAATTGGCAGCGCCTTGACGATTGGGGGAAGACGCCGCCCGAGAGCCCGACGATCTTCGAATATCTGCGCAAGCGCAGAGGCATTCCGCAAGACAAGACCTGGCTGATTTCCAGCAATAAAGCCCTGACAAGCAGGATTGGCGCAAGCTCGGTGAGCGACTTTGGGCCGGCCTACGGCGCAAACGTGGTCTTCCCCAAGCAACTGCTGATTAACGCAGTGGTTCATGCTGCGTCGGGCGGACACGCAGACCATAGCGCGAGCCGGAACACCATGCAGCCCGAGATCGAAGCCATCCTTCGCAGCCAGGACTATGAAGGCCTCGATTGGTCGGTATTCGGCAACGATCTTGCGCTGGATGGCCGCATGCTGGCGTCGGTTCAGGACGCCATCGCCGACCTGGTGCGCACCACTGCCGCCGTAACCGGGGACGAGTTTACGTATCTCGTCAGCCTGGAAGTGATGAAGCGCTTTGCGCCTTCGTTGCTGGTCATAACGTTCTCCGATGTGGAGGTGGCGCATTTTGGCTCATACTCCATGTATCTGTCGGGTATTCGAACCATGGATCGCCTTGTCTACGAACTTTGGAGTTTCGTGCAGGCCACACCTGCCTACAAAGACAAGACAACCCTGTTCATACTTCCCGAGTTTGGCCGGGATCTGGATGGATCGAATACCAACGGATTCTTTAATCACCGTTTGAATGACGATGCGACGCGGATGGCATGGCTCATGTGCGTGGGAGAAGCTGCGGGATCGCCGCAGATCGTCGAACGTCCGATCGAGCACGTCGATCTTTGTCCGACCATCGCGAAGTTATTCGACATCGGTAAGCTCGAGTTGGCTGGGAACGGACTGCCTGAGATATCGGCATGAGGGGTGAGCATTGAGCGCGGCGTCAAAACCGGATCAAAGGCAAGAACCCAGCCTTGAGCTCTATCGCCATCTGGTTCACGAGCTCCCTGTGACGCTGCGGCCATCGATGAACCAGCAAATCGACCAGTGGGAGACGTTATTCCCGTTCGAGCAAACGCGTCTTTCCGGGATGATGGATCGGTTGACGGCGTTGAGCCGTCCCGCGTTTGCGGCACTGATTGCGCCGGTGCGCGCAGTCGAAAGCAAAATGGGAGTGGGGAGCTGGGATTTCTCGGAATCGGAAGACACGATCGAGAATGCCTCTCTGCTGGCACGGTCGCCGTATTACGCCGAATGGCGAGCCCAGGTGCAAGAATTTTACGTGGCCGTGAGTGCGACGCCGGCTTCCGAAGAGCAGCAGACGAAGGCTGCCCGATTGATCCTCACGATTCTTCCTGCCAGCCTGCCAACCGATGCGAAGACAGTCTGGAAACAATGGGATCGTCGCGGTCGTACAGTGAAGATAGTGGGCGATGCGGGGGCGATCTTCCCGCTCCTCATGGATGGTGAGCCGCCTGTGCCGGGAATCGTCGAGTTGTTGCAATCGCGGGAATCGAACGACGCTTCCGACCTGTGGCTCATCGACGCCGGAAAAGCGCAACGCAGCGCATTGACTCGCCTGTCTCCCGCGAATGCCGCCATTCTGGAATATGGGGCGCTCAAGCCTATCCGGGATGAGTTCCTTGTGGAATTGAACAAGACGCCCAAGAACATTGAGCTCACCGACCAGGTGCGGTATGGCCTGCGGCGCAAGTCGTGGGACGGTCTGTGGCCTGAAGACCTCGGCGGCCAACCCAGGCTGCAGCGATTCATGATCGATCTCTTTCTGAGCGGCAATGGCGCGGTGATTTTTCCAAACTCGTTTGTGGAGTGGACGGCATCGGAGGCGATCCGGCGCGCTCGCCCTCGTGTGGTGATTGCCCGATTCGGCATGCGCATCAGGCCCAAGCCATTCACCAGCATTGCCGTTTTCGAGAATCAGCAGAAGGTCAGCTCAGTTCCCGATGCCGATGATCCAGATGGCAGCGTAATCGATGCCGGCATTCTCGCGCGCTATGTCTGGCTCTCTGCTTCGAGATACCCGGAGATGGAAAGAACAAGCTGCGTTTGCGTGGCGGAATCCGCGAATTCAGCCTATGTGCTTGCGCCAGCAGGGATGGCCAACCCATGGGGCACTCAGGATTCCGTCCCGCCCGGCCAATTGTGCAATTGGATCAGGGCCCAGCTTTTGGCCTGAGAACACAAGTGGCCATTTTCCTTGAGCGATTCCCAAAAAACGATAGAATACGATTGAATAAGTCCACAAAACATAAATAGAAGCTTGCCAAACGTAACATTCGGGATGTATCTTCCGATTTGGGAGTTTCGATTGTGGCTCCCTGGCTCGCGGCGTAACCCGAGATGCGATCGAGGAAACGTGACCGCACGCTGACTACGACCAAGCGATGCAGGAGCCTCGTGGACACTCAAACTCCAGGCGGATGTGTCCCGAGACTGCAAACAGGAGTTCTCCGGGGCGAGGCGGGGATGAGAGATGAATCGTCGTCAGATGCTACGTAGAGCGGGCGCTGGATTGATCGTCGGGACTATCGCGCGTGGCGCAACCGCCGCGCCGCCGAAGGGCGCAGAGCCGGACAAGGTACCGAGCCTTGCTCTTTCAGATTACGAGCCCAAAAGCATGCTGCAGGTCCGGGAGACTCGAGTCGAGCGGTCGCGGTACCCGGTGATTGATTTCCATACGCATATCACTGTTTCCGCACGCGAGGTCAATGGCGTTCCACTCGCGGCAGAGCGCACGTACCTGGGCGATCCGGGAGAATTGATCGCCGTTATGGACCGGAAAAACATCCGTACCATGGTGAACCTGACCGGCGGATTCGATGCCGGCCTCGTCGATACTATCCGCAGGTACGACAAAGCCCATCCTGACCGGTTCTACTCGCTCACCGAACCCTGCTACTCGCGCTTTCTCGAACCCCGCTATCCACAAATTCAGGCAGAAGCGATCGAACAGGCTCATCGCAACGGGGCCCGCGGTTTGAAAATTCTCAAGACCCTCGGACTCTATCTGCGGGACAACATCACCTCCGGCAAGCTGGTGAAGATCGACGATGCCCGGTTCGATCCCATGTGGGAGATCTGCGGCCAATTGCAGATGCCCGTCGCAATCCATATCTCCGATCCGGTCGCCTTCTTCCTGCCCACAGACCGGTTCAACGAGCGATACGAGGAGCTCAGCAATCATCCCGATTGGTCGTTTTATGACCAAGATTTCCCCTCGAATGCCGAGCTGATCGAGGCGCGAAACAGAGTCATCGCGCGTCATCCCAAAACGCACTTCATTGCGCTGCATGTGGGCAACTTCGCCGAGAACCTGGGGAGCGTTTCGGAAAACCTGGACCGCTTTCCTAACATGAGCGTCGACACCGCGGCGCGCATCGGCGAGCTGGGCCGCCAACCGAGGACAGCCCGGGCGTTCTTTGAGAAGTATCAAGACCGCATTCTCTTTGGAACCGATGCCACGCCGCACGAGGATGACCTTCCGCAGCAGATTTTCAGCGATCAGCTCTACGAGATTTACTTCCGGTTTCTTGAAACCAGCGATGAATACTTTGACTATGCTCCCGCGAAGGTGCCTCCTCAAGGCCGCTGGCGGATCTATGGCATCGATCTTCCCGATCAGATTCTGCGGAAAGTCTACCTGGAGAATGCCGCGCGCGCACTGCAGCTTTCAGTCGCAGCTTCCAGTCCGCACTAACGTGCGTGGCTGGAGAAGGCTGTGGTTACGAGGCAGGGAGGACGCTGGCCGATCTGCTTATCTGGCGCTGGCTGCTTATCTGGCGCTCGAAAGAAACTCGCGGAGTAACTCGGGATCGCGGAACGATTCCGTGCCTCCAGATCGCAAGGTCGATAGCGCCGCGGTCCTGTTCCCGAATGCCGCGCAATCGGCCGGTGGCATGCCCTTCAGGTAGGCGCACAGGAACCCTGCATTGAAGCTGTCACCGGCGCCGATGGTATCGACAGGCGCGACGGACTCCGCCGGCAGGCGCCATCTCTCCTGACCCGCCTGCACAAGAGCGCCTTGCTTGCCGCACTTCACCGCAACAATCGGAACGCGCGCCGCAAGAACGTCGATCGCACTTTCAGCGCCGGCCTTCCCCGTGATGCGGCATGCCTCATCTTCATTGGGCAGGAAAATGTCGACGAGCCCAAGCAACTCATCAAGGACTCCGTCCCAGCGGTCATCCGGGTCGTCGTTGGTATCGAGCGAAAGGGTCAGCCCGGCTGCCTTCAACTTCCTGAAGATGCCGGGCAAGGCGGGTTGGAGCGCCTTATGGAGGAAGAGTGAAGAAAGATGGAAATGCCTTCCCGACGCCAGATAATTCAGGTCGATATCGTTCGCGCCCATCTCGAACATGGTTCCAGGATAGGTAAGAATATGGCGCTTGCCACCATGGTCCAGCAAGACCGTGACGCCGGTTGACGGGCCACCCTGCACGCGCTTGACTCGGGTCACGTCGACGCCGGGCTCCATCAGCCGCTGCAAGGCGATCTCTCCGAGTGGATCGTCGCCGAGGCGAGCAATGAAGCCCACCGACAAACCGAGTGCCGCCAGATTATGGGCGACAATCGCCGACGAACTTCCGAGGGTCATGCGAAACCCGCTGGCCAATAACTCTCGCTCCACGGGCATGGTTTCAGGAAGGCCGTACAGGATCAGATCAAGGTTGATTTCGCCGGCGATCGTCACGTCGAAGGGCTTCGTCACAACATTCTTTCCGGATCCCAACGCATCGTCCAGGGGTCTCGTTGCGAAGGCGGCATCGGCGCCGTCTATCCGATCTCCGCATGCCTGCGCCGCTTATGATTCCAGGTTCAGACTGACTACCCGGCTCAGATGACAAGGAGAATCGGGATCGAGTCCTTTACGCAAGCCGAGATGAACGCCCAGCAGTTGTCCCCACACGAGATAAACGACCAACAGCGCCAGTTCGGGAACGGCAAGACCGAGTTCGATCGCCAAATCCGCCGCGCGGTCCACCTGAGGCGAGATGCGATTGGCGATTGCCAGGATGCGCGCACCCAGCAGCTTCATCTCCAGCAGAACCGAACTCTCTTCAGTGTAGCCCTTTTCAGATAGCAGGACTCCTATGAGCACGTCCTCTGACACGATGGACATCGGTCCGTGCCGAAATTCGAGCGTGTGATAGAACTGAGCGTAAGTCGAAGACGATTCCATGACCTTGAGCGCTGTTTCCCGCGCGATTGGATAGAGAGCGCCCTGGGCTAGAAAAGCGGCATCGGCAATCGTGGTTTGAGCAAACTGCTCGATCCGCTCCCCGTGTATGGGGAGCAATGCGCTCAGCGCCGATGGCAGAGTACGAAGCGCTTCAACAAAAGTTGACTGGCCGGCGAACCGTGCCGCGACATACTGCAGCGCCATGAGCATCGACGTAAACGACGACGTCATGACGATGCTTTTTTCGGTCACAGGAAGCTGCAGGGTGCGTGCGGAGATCTGCCCCAATTCGTTTGCATCGCATGTGACGGCAAGGAATTCGATGCCCCGTTGGCAAAGGAGTTCGGCAACCTGGAGGACTTCCGATGTACGCCCCGAGCGCGAGATCAGAACCGGGAAAATAGCAGATCCTTCCGGCAATTCCAACTCAGGTGACAACAACACCTCGGAGGCCGGTACGGCGTGCACTGAGACATGCATAAGGGCCCTGAATGTATCCGCCGCGGCCTGCGCGAGGTGAAAGCTGGTTCCACATCCTACGAAGATCCACTTGTGATCCCTGGGGTCTTTGTCTCCAAGAAGCCGATCGAAATCGACCTTGTCCAACATAGACAGGCAACGACGCCAATCTTCGGGCTGACGGTAAATCTCACCTAACGTGTTGCTTCCCCGCCCCATTTGAATTCCGCTCCTGCCGCTCGAGCGCGTGCGAGCCGCTCACACTACACCCTCTTCCATGCGGCCCAGAACAAACACCGCACGGCCTACCCGCTAACAAAACGTAATAATAGCACATAAGTCGAAATAGACAACGAAAAAAAACGATGTTATTATGCGGAGTGATTCGGGGTATCGGCATTTGTGCGCATCCGGTCTTTGGGCCACTCCTGGCTGAACCTTGGGCAATCAGAAACTGGCCCTTCGAATTGAGTAGAACGCTCAGGCCAGGGGGCATCTGCTACCGCTCCTACAGATACATCGCGCGCAAGAACGAACCTGTATCGCGGACGGTATTCCTGCAAATTATTTATTTGCATTCACTTGCACGTGGGGATGGCCCTTAGATGAGATTTCAAGGACCTATGCTCCACATCGTCTATGTATGATGAGTCGCGTTGCTGCCCGGTCGCCACAATTCGACACCGGTCAACGGCTTGGGCGGGGCGAGGGAAAGCGATGACCGCGAAAGACCGCATCTCGAGGAAAATCATCACCTGCACAATCGTCTGCCTCATAGTGGCGGCCATAAACACCCATGGGCAAACGGCGGTTGCCAGGACGAACGGGCCGAACGAGCAGGAGTGGTGGGAAAATGCGGTGATCTATGAAATCTATCCGCGCAGCTTCCAGGACACGAACGGGGATGGCGTCGGCGACCTGGATGGGATCACGAAGCGGCTTGACTATCTGAAGGAGCTGGGCGTAGACGCGATCTGGTTGACCCCGTGCTATCCCTCGCCGCAGGTGGATTTCGGTTACGACATCTCGGACTACGAAAACATCGACCCGCAGTATGGCACGATGGCGGACTTTGACCGGCTCGTAGCGGAGGCTGGTAAGCGCCACATCCGCGTGATCATGGATATGGTGATGAACCACACGTCGGATCAGCATGCGTGGTTCCTTCAGTCGCGTTCATCGCGCAGCAACCCCTATCGCGACTGGTATGTGTGGCACGACGGAAAGGAAGAAACGTCTACCGGCAAAAGCGCCCCGCCCAACAACTGGCAGTCGGAGTTCGGCCACTCGGCCTGGCAGTGGGACGAGAAAACGCGTCAGTATTACTACCACAAGTTCTATATCCAGCAGCCCGACCTGAATTGGGATAACCCCGCGGTGCACCGGGCCTTTAAAGACATCATGGATTTCTGGCTGAAGCGGGGGGTGGCCGGATTCCGCTTCGACGCCATTTCATCGCTCTTTGAGGATCCGGGTCTGGCCGACGAGGGTGTCGTGAAAGATAAAAACGGCAACCCCCTTATCGACGCTTATGGCGAACAAGTGCTGGACGGGTCGAAGACTTTTCTCACGGCCAAAATGCACCCGGTGATGCAGGAGATGCGCGCCGAGGCGGACGCGTTCAACAGCGATGCATTCCCCGGCGACCGTGTGCTGATTGCCGAAATCTACACGGGCAACATTACCGATTTGGCCAGGATGTATGGACCGCCCGGCAAGCCCGAGTTTCAGTTGCCGATGGATACACAGGTAGGATTCATCGACAAGCTGGACGTGGCAGCGTTCCGCGCCAAGCTCACTGACGCAGAGACAGGGCTGGGCTCGAATGTCCCGCTGCTGCTTTTCGATAATCATGACAATCCTCGGATCGATATGCGTTATGGCGACGGTGCGCATGACACGGATATTCAGCGCGTGATCGCGACATTGCTGTTCGCCAGCCGTGGTGCTGCGCTGTTCTATTACGGCGATGAGATCGGAATGAAGACCACGTCGCCTGAGCGCAGGGAGGACGTGAAGGATCCCATCGGGATCGCAGGCTGGCCCAAGGAGAAGGGCCGGGATGGCGAGCGCACGCCGATGCAGTGGGACGCGACCACGCATGCAGGCTTTACCACCGGTATGCCCTGGCTGCCCGTACCGCCAAGCGCGGTTTCGATCAACGTGAAGGCCGAAGAGGGCGATCCTGATTCGCTGCTCACTTGGTACGAGGCGCTCATCCGCCTCAAAAAGAGCAACCGGGCGCTCGAAGTTGGCGCTAGTATCATGCTCGACACCGAAAACACAAAAGTGCTGAGCTGGATGCGTCAGGCCGCTGGCGCGCCTGCGGTTGTTGTTAGCGTGAATTTGACGGCCCAGCCGCAGACCGTGAAACTGGCGAATGACGCGCTGGGCGCCGGCACGCACAAACTGAAGACTCTGCTCAAGACGCCCGGCGCGGCCGATTCGCCGTCGCTCGATCAGATTCAGTTGGGGCCGTTCGGTGTATACGTCGGCGAGGTTCAGTAGTTGCGAGCAGAAATAAACGTTCCATCAGCGGGGTGTCGATGAAAAGGGAATCCGAAGAGCGGGCAGAGCGACTGACACGGCGGCAGTTCGTTGCCGCAAGCGCGCTTGGCGGCGTGGCCGTTGCCGTCGGATGCGGAACAAACAGGCGAGGGGATTGGGAGTTCCTGCGCGATGGCCAGGCCAGAACGCTGGCGGCGATCTGCGATCAGATTGTTCCTGCCGATCGATTTCCCAGCGCGTCGCAAGCGGGCGTTCTTACCTTCATCGATCGCCAGCTTGTTCGTCACTTCCGCGGCCATCAGGATGCTTATCGGGACGGACTGGAGCAGGCGAACGCGATGAGCCGCAAGCGCTTCGGCGGGGATCTAGCGGATACGTCGCATGAGCAGCAGTTCGCAGTGGTCAGCGCTTTGGAGCAGGAGGCCAGCCCATTTTTTGAGCTGGTGCGCATGCACACGCTCGAGGGCTATTACGGTTCGCCGCGCCACGGCGGCAACCGCGATGCCGCGAGCTGGCGGATGCTGGGCCTGGACGAGCCGCCGTTGCGCGGGCGTGCGCAGTACGACCTGACAAAGGACTCATACCAATGAAGAGAGTGAACGCGGTGGTGGCCGGAGCCGGCGCAGCAGGAGGCGTTATCGCCAAAGAGCTGTCGACGGCCGGATTGAGCGTTGTCCTTCTGGAACGCGGCAAATGGTACACCGCCTACGATTGCCGCAAGGACGACCTGCGCAATCAGGCAGTGAGTGTGCTGGGTTGCGCGTTCGGACCGGAGGACGAAGGTCACCCGCGTGTTTGGGTCGATGAAAACGGCTCGCCGCACACTGTAGTTCCCAGCGATACGAAATACCAGAACGATGCCGCTTGCGTGGGCGGCGGAACGCTCAGTTGGGGAGCGCAGGCTTGGCGGTTTATGCCGCAGGATTTCAAGATGCGCTCTACCTACGGGGCGCCTTCGGGGAGTTCGCTCGAAGACTGGCCCATCTCCTACGAGGACCTGGAGCCGTACTACGAGAAGGCCGAGTACGAGATCGGCGTTTCAGGAGACTATTCAGACGACCCATTTCACGGCCCGCGCCGGCGCGGATTGCCTATGCCCCCGCTGCCACCCAATCATGAATTTGAAATCCTGGGCCCGGCAGCCAAACGCCTGGGGCTGCACCCGCTGAATATTCCCATGGCGCGCAACAGTGTGCCCTATAACGGGCGCGGTCCCTGCATGCGCTGCCGGTGGTGCAGTGGATTTATTTGCGAAACCGACGCCAAGAACGGAACCCACAACACGGTGATTCCTGTTGCCCTCAGCACAGGGAATTGTGAGCTGCGCACCGAGTGCACGGTGAAGGAGATTCTGATCGACGACCGCGGGCGTGCGCGGGGCGTGGCCTATTTCGACGCCAAAGGCCGCTTGCAGGAACAGCTTTCCGATATCGTCGTGGTCTCCGGCGGCGCTACCGAGTCTGCGCGGCTGCTGCTGAACTCGAAAAGCCGCATGTTCGCGAACGGTCTGGGAAATCGCTACGACCAGGTGGGCCGGAATCTGCAGGGGCACCATTACGCTGGCGCGACTGGGTATTTCGACTTGGAGACCTACGACGACGTCGGCCCAGGCGCCAGCATCGCCATCTGCGACTACAACCACGGCACGCCTGGCTTATGCGGCGGGGGCATGCTCGACAACGAGTTCATTCGCCTGCCGATTCAGATGGTCGACCGCCTGCCGCCGGGTACTCCGCGCTGGGGATTGGGACACAAGCAGGGAATGCGCGACTGGCACAAGCGGACCGTCGGAATTCATGGCCCGGTCCAGCAGATTCCTATGGCCGACGCCAGGGTCACGCTCGATCCGGTAGTGCGTGACAAATGGAGAATGCCGGTGGTGCGCGTTTCGGGCAATGTGCACCCCCACACATTTGAAATCGGCGAGGTGCAAGCCAGGCGCGCGGAAGCCTGGCTCAAAGAGGCCGGAGCCGTTTACACAACGCCGTCGGCTGACAGGCCCACGCTGGTCTCCGCAGGTCAACACCAGGCGGGCACCTGCCGCATGGGCAACGATCCGCAAAGCTCGGTTGTCAATCGCACCTGCCAGCTTCACGACGTGGACAACGTTTTCGTAATCGATGCCAGCGTGCATGTCACCAATGGAGGCTTCAATCCGGCGCTGACCGTGATGGCCGTCGCCTACTATGCCTCTGCTTCGCTGGTCCGGAACTGGAAGGGCACGGGATTCAGATCATGAATCGCTACGTGAAGTTTGCGGCCATCGCGCTTGCGCTGGTCGTCGCGCTGGCGGTGGGCGGCCTGTTCGGCGCATCGTATTACTACACATCGCAACATGGCCAGGGCTGCGCCAGTTGCCACGAGATGGCGGACTACGTGGCAGCGGTGCATGACTCGCCGCACCGGAACGTCAATTGCATGGATTGCCATGAGGCAAGTCTGTCGACAAAACTGCGCCACATTCGGGTGCACCTGATGGGCAACTGGCCAGAAGCCATTCGGCTGCGCGATGTAGACGTGCTGGCGATGGTCCCGAACTGCCAGAAGTGCCACCAGAAGGACTACGCGGCCTGGTCTGCCGGCCCGCACAGCGCTACCTATAGCCAGATCTTTGCCGACCCTGCGCAAAACAGCAAGCGTCACCTGATGGATGACTGTCTTCGCTGTCACGGCATGCACTTTAGCGGCCCGGTGCGTGAACTGGTGCAACCGCAAAACACGCAGGGTCCCTGGCACATCATTCGTCCCGGCTTTGCCGATCAGCCGGCGATGCCGTGCCAGACGTGTCACCAGATGCATGAGAAAGACGAGCCGCAGACCAAGCCGGCAAAACGCTTTTCGGTAGCGGGCGCACCGGTCGACGGCTCGCTGGCTTATTTCGACCGGCGCGAGGGAGTGCATTTTGCCGCGGTGTCGTTGCCGATTCCGCAGCTGTACGATGGCCCTCGCGCAGTGAAAATGAACGAGGACGTGCGGCAGACCATCTGTTACCAGTGCCATGCGCCGCGACCGCCCGACACGGGTTCGCCGGCAGCCGAACACAATTGGGGATCGCAAGTGGCTTCCGGCGACGACCGCACGCCGATGGGCGTGCATGAGGGCCTGAGCTGCCTCTCCTGCCACATTGGGCATAGCCAGAACACCAGTGCATCGTGCAAAACCTGCCATTCCGAGATGTCTCACTGCGGAATTGACGTGGAGAAAATGGACACCACGTATGC
>JBEKGH010000034.1:0-38092 GCA_050012895.1 Occallatibacter sp. | reverse complement strand
GTAGGTACGGTCACGAGAGTAAGCAGGTCCTGTAGGTCGGTCTTGATCTCATCTTCAAGATCGAGAAGCCGATTTATGAGAACCTCTGGCTTCTCGTGTTCAATGGTCTCCGCTTTGTGCGGGCAGTAGCGCCCAGCCGTCAGGTTGTAATCGGTCTTGCGGATACGCTCAATGCTCGCCCACCATGACCTCTCGCTTTCGAACTTCTTCAAATCGTCGGCCCGTAGGATCGCCCGCACACCGCCGTCCTTTTCATGCCGCCAGGTATATGGCCAAAGAGAAACCATATGATCCAAGTCACCATCGGTCTTGAAGTCGGGAAGCGGACGCCTCGTCGCTCCGAGATCGCGGCCATCGCTGTCTACTCGATAAAACCAAACCTTCGAAGTGCGCACGTCGTCGCGGCCGAGGGGGCGACGAAATACAATAATGCTGGTTTTGGCACCGCTGTACGGATTGAAAACGCCATTGGGCAAACTCAGGACACCCAGCACCTCGAATTGCTCAACGAGGCGTCGGCAGATTTTTCGCAGCATCTTCTTGGAATCGAAGAAAAGCCCTTCCTTCAAGACCACCGCAGCACGGCCGCCAGGGCGAAGGCTGTTCATCATGTGTTGAATGAAGAGGGCCTCATAGATTTTGATATGAAACTCAAACTGAGCCATTCGCTCCTGTTTTGTCGGTCCGAACGGCGGATTCGCGAGAACGACATCATATATCCCCTTGTGGACATCTTGGGCCTTATTAGACAGGCTGTCATCGTTAGCGAGCAGACTGGAACCATCCTTGTGAAGGATCATGTTCATCAACGCCAGCTTGAAAACAAGCGGGACATGCTCGACGCCGACTAGGTTTTTTTCTTTGAGAGTGCGGAGCATTCGCTCCTTTTCTACTGCCGAGATTTTCTTGCGATTGATCTGATCACGCACCCGCTCAAAAGCTCTAACAATGAATCCACCGGTCCCGCAAGCGGGATCGTAGATGGTTTCGCCGATTTCTGGGGCGATAATCTGGACCATGTGATCTACGATGTGGCGCGGTGTAAAGTACTCGGCAAATTCCTTATTCTGGCCAAACCGCTGCAGCAGGTACTCGTAAGCGCGGCCGAAAATGTCGTAGCGTTCCCCTTCTCCAAACCCGCGAGACATGATTTCGCGGAGGTTGAGCTTTTGGAGTTGAGAGGCCAAGGCACGGACGGTTGTCGTGTAGCGAAGCCGGAATACAGTGTCCTTGAACAAGCGACGGACATCGCGGGCAGTGGGATGCTTCGACTCTCGTGTGGCGAGATCCGCGAACATCTTCCTGCAAAAATCAATCGAGTCTTCAAAACCTTTCTCTTTGGCGAAGCCTTCAGGGTCGGTGGCCCAATTGTGGAAGCGCCAGATTTCCGGTACGAGTTGCTGACCTTCGGGCAGCTTCTTGCCAGTGGCCTCCTCGTGCTCGATTTCGACTTCATCCCACAGTTTTAGGAACAAGAAGAGACTGAAGGTCTCCAGCCGTTCTGTTGCATGCAAAGCGTCGTCGCGGAAGACGTTGGCTACTTCCCACAGCTCTTCGCCGAACTGATTGAAATCAGGTGTTATCGCCATTTCTGCTCCCTTCTTCTTCGGAAGCGTCTAGGCTGAGCGCCTCCCCTGCCAACGTCAACAACTGATCGAATCCGCCGAACAAAGACCTGATACGGATAAGTCCACCCGCTTGGTCAAGCCAGTGACTGCGGAGTACCTGCTCCGGCAAAATGTCGGGCTTGGCCCGTTTGAAATCACAGACCATTTCGACCATCTCGCGCTGGGCCTGATTCAGCTTCTTTTCCAGTGCCCATTTCTCAAATTCGCGTCGGCGTCGCAGAATTTCGAAATCTGCTTCACCAGTGGCTACGCTAATGAAGTCTTCAAGCGTTGCCTCCGGCTCCCCAAAGAGATCACGCAGGGCCGGAACATCAAAACCCAGGGTTCCCAAGAATGCATGATCGGGAAATGATGTCCCTTTGAAGTAACGCCAGCACAGAATTGTTTGCGCGAAACGCTGCTTCAAACCCTCCCTTTCTAGACCGCTCTTAAGCTGAGCCTCTACCTGCCGCCGCAGTTCTTCGAGTACTTCGGGAGAGATCGTCTCTGAAAACACCAGATGCACAGGAACGTCAGCAATGACCATTTCCTGATGGGTTCCCTCCTTTTGGTCACCATCCAGCCCCGTCCGCCCGCTGTCGCCTCCGCGTTCGCGGTCGATGATCTCCTCTTGCGCTTGTTCGACAGGTTCATCCACAACGCCAGGTGTGTCATTCGTGATGAGAGGTTCGAGGTGTGCGATATCCACGAAATCGACCAGCTTATAAATTTCCTTGCCCGTCTCTTGGCATTTGCGTGTGCCGCGACCCTTCATCTGGACATAGAGGATCTTGGACTTTGTCGGGCGTGCCATAAGGAGCACTTCGACATCGGGGGCGTCGATTCCTGTATCAAGCATACCTACCCCGACTAAGATGATCGGTCGAGGAGCCATGTTGGTATCCTTGTGGGCCTGCGTCACGATAGCCTTGCGCTCATCTGGCCCCGTGATCTTCTGGAACTCCTCAATTAACCCCTGCGCTCCGGGCATCTCGTTGTGAACGGCCACGATGAATTTCTCGGCTGCGGCATCGTTTGGCGGCAGGTTGTTCCGGCGGTTGTACTCTTCGATCAATGCATATCGCAGGTTCTTGGCGTGCGCGATACTTGCGGCGAAGACCATGGTCTTCGCTGGCTGGCGAGTGCCCAGAATATCCTCAAAGTATTTCTGGGCAATCAGATGGTTTCGCTGTGGCACGTCCACGGCGCGCCCGAGCTGGTCCGGCTCGAAATCAAAACCCATATCGTGCACGCCTTCGAGATCAACGTTCGTGTGGAATTTGTGATGGATACAAACTGCCAAACGCTCCCATTCTGGAACGTCTGGATTCGTCTCGCCCTGGCGAATGGTGTAGCGATAGATCGGCCCGCGATATTGACCGGGATCTGTAAAGAAGCGATCTGTGTTGACCGTTTCCTTGTCGGCCGGGGTCGCTGTCAAGCCGAGCAGGATGGCGCCTCCCGTCGCGAAGTGGTCGAGAACCCCATACCAGTTGCCAAAATACGACCGATGACACTCGTCCAGGATCACTAGGCCGAAATGGTCGGCATCGTAATTCTGATACTTGTTGCGAACAGCCAAATGCTGAATCGTCGTAACCAGTATGTCTCGATGTTTGTCCGCTTTGGAACCTGTGGCACGCTCAATGCTGAAATTGTCGCCCAGATGATTCTTAAATTTCTTCACCGTTTGAACAGCCAGGGCGTCGCGGTCAACGAGAAAAAGTGAGCGGCGGATCAGGCCGACGGACCAAAGTTTGGCAATAGCCCCCGCAGCGGTAATCGTCTTACCGGTTCCCGTCGCCATCTGCAAGTACATCCTCCGGCGACCTTCCTGGCTTGCGGCGAGGACCTGCGAGACTGCAACTCTCTGATAGTCCCGGAGAGTTCCCTGAAGCTGAAGAGCCTGGGGACGAAGGATCTCCCCGAACTCGGCCGGCGTGGGAAACTTCCCAATGCGCTCAGGTAGCGTGTTTGCCTTCAGGTTTTGCCTGAGGAATGCGTTCCCGTCGCTCGCGAAAATCAGCGAAATCTCGTGACCGGCGTTGCGCTTGTACGTTCTCGCATACCCTTTGGCCTGTTCCAGAGCCGCCCACAAGTCTCGCCCCGGCTTTTTCGCTTCAAGAATGGCAACGATCTTCCCTTCGTGCAGAAAAACGCGGTCAGCCTCCTCGCCATCCAGGTGCTCCCGCCACCGTTTTCGAGTCACGGTGAAGTCTGTGACGTCCCACCCACGTTCTCTCAAATGCTCCTCGATCAGAAGTTCTGCTTCATCTTCGTTGATCTTTTGCACATGAGCCTCCCATCTTTCAGGTCCGAAGGCATTACTGCTTTCGCTTTTGCTTGCTGAGCTCAAAACCATCTCTTAGCAATTCGACCATGGTGATCCCTTGGCTGACGGCGTACCCTTTGAACTCTTTTTTGAATGCAGTTGTGACTCTAAAATTGAGGGTTTCCGTGTCCATCGTGAGCGATGGTGGTTTTCTTTTGCTCTTGTGCCGTGATGATGGAGCCTTGGCTTCGGGCATTACGCGAGCAGCTCCTTTCAGATCGATTTGTACGGTTAATGTTTGAAACCTGGAGGTAGTATAAGGCGGATAGCCAGCTTTCTGTCAATGCAGAAAGCCAGAAAGTCCCATTCTTTGTCAACGTAGGATTCTAGATTGTAGGAGAGTACCCCATTCCCCAGATATTGAGGAGAACGAACTTTTTCCAGCGGCCCACCCGCAGCAGTCAAGGGCGCGTGTTGTTGTCGCGTTCATCTCGACCCTTGACGGCGAGGACGGGCTGCGCACGTTGGGGAGCGAGGGGAATGGGGCGGCGGATTTTGGAGCTTTAGGTCCGGGTGGTGGGTGTCAGGATCGATGGATGATGGCCGATAAATATCGGGGCATGTAGCGTCCTTGACAGACAGGAGAGCGGAGGCGGACGGGTGTCCGACCCGAGACATAGGTAACAGATTGTACCGGACACATAGGTAACAACTAGGCTACATCTCCTGCTGGTTATAACCAGCAGGAGATGTGGAAAATGCCTTGGAAGGAGTGTTCGGTGATGGATGAGAGACTGCGCTTTGTGGCGCGTTTGCTAGAAGGCGAGGAGATGAGTGCGCTTTGCCGGGAATTCGGGATTTCGCGCAAGACCGGCTATACGATTTGGAGCCGCTACAAGGATCAGGGCATGGAGGCGCTCACCGATCGGTCCCGACGCCCGGTGCGCTATGGCAATCAATTGCCGGTGCAGGTGGAAGCGATGATCGTTGGATGCAAGCGCGACAAGCCGCATTGGGGCGCACGCAAAATCCGCGAGCTGCTTATACGCCGCCTGCCGCATGCGGTGCGGGTGCCGGCCAACAGCACCATTCATGCCGTGCTGGACCGTCACGGTCTCGTCAAACACAATGGCAGGCGTAGGGGCCGGGCCCACGGCACGCCGTTGTCGGACGGGGTGAAGCCAAACGATCTCTGGTGCACCGATTACAAGGGGGAGTTCCTGCTGGGCAACAAAAAATACTGTTACCCCCTGACGGTTACCGATCACGCCTCCCGCTACCTGCTGCTGTGCGAGGCGTTGGAATCAACCCGTGAAGTTCTCGCCTTGACGGCCTTCGAGCGCTTGTTCAAGGAGCGCGGGCTGCCAGCGGCCATCCGCTCCGATAACGGCGTCCCCTTCGCGTGCGCCAATTCCCTGTTCAACTTGAGCAGGCTCTCCGTTTGGTGGCTGCGCCTTGGCATTGGCATCGAGCGCATAAAACCGGGGAACCCGCAGCAAAACGGCCGCCATGAACGCATGCATCTGACCCTCAAGAAGGAAACCACCCGCCCGCCGGGCATGAATACCCTGCAGCAGCAGGCAACCTTTGACAGCTTCATCCATGAATTCAATGATGAGCGCCCGCATGAGGCGCTCGCCATGAAGTGCCCGGCCGATCTATACGTCCCGGCAAGCCGCCAGTATCAGGGCCTGCCGGAACTCGAATATCCGCTGCATGACCGGGAAGTTGTCATCACCCATTGCGGCAGGCTGTGCCTGCACCGCAAGAAAATCAACATCTCAAAAGTATTCGCGGGTCAAAAACTCGGTATCCGCGAAGTCGATGAGGCCATCTGGCTCGTCAGCTTCATGCATTACGATCTCGGCTATATCGACCTGGAGGAAAAAACCTTGCAACCGTTAGATAACCCGTTTAATAAAATAGTGTTACCTATGTCTTAGGTACGTTCTGTTACCTATGTGTCCGGGCTGAACCCAGGGAAGGGGTGGTGCGGGCGGAGGGACTTGAACCCTCACGGACCTTGCGGTCCAACGGATTTTCTTGCCATCTGCGGCTTTCGCCGCCCCGCCGCGAAGCGTCCGAAAACGCGTCGGCGGGTTTGTGGTCTGGACTATCCCTTCACCATGGCCATGTGGCCGCAGGTGCTGCCCGTCTAGTCTCTACACCTTCCCGTCCGGAGTGCTCCGTCCGGGCTTGGCTCGGGATCGCCATTTGACAGGGTTCCCCGAATTTGAGCAGTTCTGCATCGCCGGTTTCCCGGCGAGCACTCAAGTTTGCCTTAAGTCCGATGCGTCTGCCGATTCCGCCACGCCCGCGTGGCCGTTTTAAGTATAGCCTCAAGCTTCCTGGCGGGGTTTGCTCCCCGCCTTCTTCGCCGGCTTTTTCTTGTGGATGTTGATGGCTGCTGCATCAAGGCTGGTCTTGATGTGGGAGGCGTAATACTTTTCGATCATTTCGACGCTGGTGCGGCAATTCTTCGCGATCTGGTAAATGTCTGCGCCTTCCATGAGGCGCAAACATATATATGTGTGCCGCAGGCTGTACATCGTGCGCGCCTGACCTTCGCGATCTATCTTGAGATTCTCCTCCTTAAGGATCGTATTGAATAGCTCCCGGTGCGTTATCGGGAAAAGAAGATCGGTCGGCTGCGCCTGCTGCTTCTGTTGGGCCTTCCGAGCTATGTTTCTATCCCGTACTCTCTCGAATGGCCTTACTGCGCCGGTCGTGCTCTTGCAATAGCCGACACCGCGTTTCCCGCGAACTTCGATCTCCAGGATGGTTTCTTTGGTAGCATCGTCCTCGACGATGGTCACGTCCCGAAATTGAAGGCGCCATGCTTCATCGGGTCTGAGTCCCGTATTGGCTGCGAAGAGCACGTAATCATGGAGTTGTTCGCAATCCCACTTGTAGCGCGGGTTCTTCGGATGCTGCATCCGTTTTCTGGTCGCTTCGTAGAGCCTCTTGTATTCCTCCGGGGAAAACCAGGCGCGGTGCGAGATTTTGCCCGATGCCCGATAGGGCTCCGACAAGTCGGGAAGATATTGGAGCCATTCGTGACGCACCGCCGTCTTCAGCGTCTGTCGCAGCGTCACGATTTCTTGGTGCATGGTATTCCGGGCCGGAGGCTTGCCGTGCTGCTTCATCGCCTCCTCGCGGCGGTAAATACGATACTCCTGAACGTGTCCGGGGTTTATTTTAGAGAGCCCCATGTTGCCAAAAAAGGGAACCAGATGGATGCGCAGCCGTCGTTTGTGATCGTTCACATAAACCCGATTGCGCTGGCCTTCGGTGATGATCTCGTATTCACGCTCGAACTGGGCGGCTGCATCTCGAAATGTCTTCTCCGTGATGAGTTCGCCATCGCGGAGTTTGCCGCGCAGCCCCAGATACCAATCCTCGGCGAAGTCCTTGGCCTTCGCGAGGCTCTCCTCTTTGGTTGTTTCGCGCCGGTTCCTGCCGGCGAGGTAGCTGGCACATTGCCAATAGCGGCTGTCATCGTCGCGTTTGTAGACGTGAACTTTTCCGCCGAGAATGGTGTGATGCTCTGGCATCTGTTACGCCCTCACAATCGTGAAAGTGTGTAACACATGTGCAAGCATATCACGGGGCGGTTATTGCGGCATATTTCTTTATTAACTTATTTAGTTACTGTTATTTATAATTTTACTAAATCTATCAATTAGATGATTTTAAGTCCGCTGCGTCTGCCAATTTCGCCATCCGGGCCCGCCTCTATATTATGGGACCGATTTGGTTTGGCGCGGAGCGTCTACTGCCGCATTTCCCTGCCCTGCCGAGGCGCACATTGCGGGATGTGGGCGCTCGAGTTTCCACAACTTGCCCTGAAACGCCAATCCCTCGTATCATCCGGCAAGAGCAACGATCATGAGTGAACCGGAAAGCAAGAGCAACCTGCGAGTGAAGGGGCGGCTCATGTCCGCCTCGGAGATTGAGCGGACCCTGGTGCGCCTGGCCCACGAAATCGTGGAAAAGAGCGACGGCAGCGAGGACCTGGCCCTGGTGGGCATCAAGCGCCGCGGCGTTCCTCTGGCGCAACGGCTGGGCAAGCTGATCGCGACCATCGAGAAGCGTCCCGTGGATACCGGAGTGCTCGACATCCAGTTCTACCGCGACGATCTCTCCACAGCGGACGTGCGCCCGGTGGTGACGCCGGGAGCCATCGGCATCGACGTGGAAGGCCGCGACGTTGTGATCTGCGACGACGTGCTCTACACCGGCCGCACCATTCGCGCTGCGCTCGATGCTCTGTTTGATCATGGCCGTCCGCGCCGCGTGCAACTGGCGGTGCTCATCGATCGCGGCCATCGTGAGCTGCCCATCGAGGCCACCTACGTGGGCAAACACGTGCCCACAAGCAGCCGCGAAATCATCGAAGTCAAATTTCAAGAAGTCGACCAAACGGAAGAGGTACTGCTGGTCGAGCGCGCCAACTGAGAGCAGGTGTCAAGTTTCAGGGGTCAGGGGTCAAACGAAAATGAGGCCCGGCAATGACGTTTCTAAGTTGCCGACCTAGGCTCACCGATGGCGCGATGATTGCGCAAATTTCTGTTCATCTGCTGAGATTTCGACCGCCTTTTCCTCATCACCGAAGCTCCAGAACCATCCACTGTAACCCGTCCACTGTAAGCTGTCTGAAAGCATGAAACCGGTCATACCCACGACTCGCCGCCAGCGCAGCACTCCGCCTACGCCCGTTTCTTCATTTCCTTACCATCCTGGATCGCTGCTTTCGGTTCTCGATCTGACCGTGGACGGGGTGAGCCAACTTCTTATTCGCGCCACGGAGCTCGAGGGTGAGGATCCCATTCTGCGCGATCACATCCTGGCCAAGCGGCGCATTGCTCTGCTCTTTTACGAGTCCTCGACGCGTACCAGAACGAGCTTTGAACTGGCCTGCAAGGCGCTCGGCGCCGATACCACGCTGGTCTCGAGCCTGAGCTCCAGCATCGAGAAGGGCGAATCGCTGAAGGACACGGGATTGACGCTGCGCGCGCTGGGCGCCGAAGCCATCATCCTGCGCCATAACTCGTCGGGCGCGGCGTGGCTGCTGGAAGAGTCGACGCGCCTGCCGGTGATCAATGCCGGCGACGGCATGCACGAACATCCCACGCAGGCGCTGCTGGATCTGCGCACGATCCTGACGCATCTGCGGCCTGGAGTCGCCGGAGTTGGGCCGGATACGCTCGCCGGGGTGACGGTGATGATCGCCGGCGACATTCTGCACAGCCGGGTCGCGCGGTCGAACATGCTGCTGCTGCCGCGCGTGGGCGCGCGGGTGCTGCTGTGCGGGCCGAAGGAATTGTTGCCGGAGCAGGCGGCGCGATCCGGGCCGGGGATCGAGATCGAGCGGGACTTTGACGCCGCGCTCGCGCAGTCGCAGGCGGTAATGATGCTGCGTATCCAGGCCGAGCGGATAGCCGGGCTGCAGTTGGATCTGGACGAGTACAAGGCCAACTACCAGCTCACCGGGCAACGGCTGGCGACGCACGCGCCCACCGCGGTGGTGCTGCATCCAGGGCCGATCATTCGCGGCATGGAGATTACCGCGGGCGTAGCCGATGGCGTGCAGTCGGCGATTCTGGAGCAGGTGACGAACGGGCTAGCCATTCGCATGGCGGTGATGGAGCGCGCACTCACGGCGGACAACGGGGCCCCCGCGGACAGGTCTTCGTCCCTGGGGTGGCAGAATGGAGGCGGCGCATGACGGCGCTGGCAATTTGCGGAGGGCGGCTGGTAGATCCCGCGGCGGGCATGGACGCCTCCAAGGACATTCTGCTCCAAGACGGGCGCGTGGCGGAGATTGCGGGTCCGGGCAAGCTGAAGCACGCGGAAGGCACGGAGGTTCTGGATGCGACGGGACTGGTGGTTGCGCCGGGGCTGATCGATATCCACGTGCATCTGCGCGAGCCGGGGCAGGCCTACAAGGAGACCATCGCGACGGGAACGGCCGCGGCGGCGGCGGGCGGATTCACGAGCGTTGCCGCCATGCCGAACACCACGCCGGTGAACGACTCGCCGGAGATTACGCGCTGGATGCAGGCGCCCGAGCGCGGCGCATTGGTGCGCGTGTTTCCCATTGTCGCGGCCACGCGCGGGTCGAAAGGTGAAACGATCAACGATTATGCCGCTCTCAAATCCGCAGGAGCGGTGGCCGTCACCGACGATGGCCGGCCGATCCTGAAGGACGGCATGATGCGCGAGACGCTAGCGGCGGCGGCGCGTGTAGGGCTCACCGTGATCCAGCACGCCGAGGACACGCGCATGACGCAGGGGGGGAGCATGAATCTCGGCCCAGTGTCGTTCAAGCTGGGGCTGCGCGGCATGCCGCCGGAAGCGGAGTCGAGTATGGTCGAGCGCGATATTCGCCTGGTGGCCGAGCTGCGCGAGTCGCATCCTCATCTGCATGTAGCGCACACGTCCACGGCGGCGGCGCTGGCGGCGGTGCGGCAGGCGCGGCGCAACGGGCTGCGCGTCACCTGCGAGGTAGCGCCGCATCACTTCCTGCTGACCGAAGAACACGTTGGCCTTTACAACACGCATGCCAAGATGAATCCGCCGCTGCGCTCGGCCGCCGACCGCGATGCCATGATCGAAGCCATTCTCGACGGCGTGGTAGATGCGATTGCCACCGATCACGCGCCGCACGCCATGCACGAAAAGGAAATTGAATTTGAGCTGGCGCCGAACGGGATTACCGGCCTCGAAACCGCTCTGGGCCTGTGCCTGCGCTGGCTGCACAGCGAGTGGAAGATGCCGCTGGGCCGCGTGCTGAGCCTGCTGAGCGCACAGCCGGCGGCGCTGCTGGGATTGAAAGGCCGCGGCACCCTGGCCGTTGGCAGCTTTGGTGACGTCGTAATCTTCGATCCCAAGACCGAGTGGACCTACCGGGCGACGGAGTCGAAATCGAAGGCGAAGAACACGCCATTCGACGGCTGGGCGATGCTGGGCAAAGTGCGCTGGACGGTCAGCGAAGGGCGCGTGGTCTACGCGGGACAGTTGTGAGTGTGAGTGGACAGTGCGCACGCATCACTCACACTCACATTGAGCAATGCGTGCAACGCGCTCGATGGCCGGTTTCATTGTACTAATGGGCTTAATTGCCTGGGAGGTCCACGATGTTCACAATTCCGGGTGCGATGGCGTATGCGGACTTGAGTCTGCTGCTGCTCCGACTGGTGCTGGCGCTGGTGTTCGGGGCGAGCGGATTCAAGCATCTGCAGCGGCCGAAAGAACGGGCTGCGAGCATCGGGATGAACCTACCGTTCACCGTCTTTCTGGGCGCGGCGGAGTGTGCCGGAGCCTTGGGTCTAGCGGCGGGAATCATGGCGCCATGGGCGGCACTAGGACTGATTCTCGTGATGCTGGGCGCGATTTACAAAAAGGTAGTGGAGTGGAAGACCGGCTTCTGGGGCGGGAAATCCATTGGATGGCACTACGAGATCCTGCTGATCACGATGAATCTGGTGATTGTGACCATCGGGCCCGGGAAGTACAGCCTCTAGCCCGCAACCAACAGCACGCAGTTCAGGGTTGTCAGCCGTGCGAGCAGACGCCTATTCTGGACCGGCGGCGCGCCTCCCGAGTTGAGAGCGAGCTGCTGAGAGGTCGAGCCAATCCATGAATAAGCGAGAGTTCCTGAAGACGGCGGGCGCGGTGGTGGCCGGAAGCGTGCTCCGGCGCGTGGCGCGGGGCGAACAGGCGGCTGCGCTGCGAACGAACTGGGCCGGCAACCTGACCTACAGCACAAACAATCTGCAAACTCCGGAAACTGTAGAAGAGGTGCGCGCGGCAGTGAAGACCGCGAGCAGGCTGCGTGCGCTGGGCGCGAGGCACTCGTTCAACGCCATTGCCGACAGCACGCACGAGCAGATCTCGCTGGCGCGGCTCAAAGAGATGACGCTCGATGAGACGGCGCACACGGTGACGGTGGGCGGAGGGGTGACTTATGCCGAGCTGGCTCCGTGGCTCGACGCGAAGGGCTATGCGTTGCATAATCTGGCGTCGCTGCCGGGGATCACCGTGGCAGGGGCGTGCGCGACCGCTACGCACGGCAGCGGGTTGCATAACGGCAACCTGGCGACGGTGGTGACGGCGGTAGAGCTGGTGACGGCCGATGGTGGCATCGTAGAGCTGAAGCGCGAGCGCGATGGCGAACAGTTTCTGGGCGCGGTGGTGGGGTTGGGCGCCATGGGCGTGGTCACGCGAACCACTCTCGAAGTGCAGCCCACGTACAAGGTGGCGCAGGCGGTGTACCAGGGGCTGAGCTTCGAGGAGCTGGGGCGGCACTTTGAGGAGATTTTCGCCAGCGGCTACAGCGTGAGCGTGTTTACCGACTGGCAGAACCACCGCGCCGAACAGCTGTGGATCAAGCGGCGGCTCAAGGAAGGCGACGCCAACCAGTGGCCGCCGGAATTTTATGGCGCCAAGCTGGCCACGGAAAAGCTTCACCCGCTGGCCGGGCATCCGACCGAGAGCGTAACGGATCAGCTGGGAATTCCGGGGCCGTGGTACGACCGGCTTCCGCACTTCCGCATCGGGCAGACGCCCTCCAGCGGACAGGAGCTGCAAACGGAATACCTTGTGCCGTGGGCCAGCGGATGGGGCGCGATACTGGCGGTAGAAAAGCTGCGCGAAAAGATCGGGCCGCACATTTTCATCACGGAGCTGCGGACGGTGGCGGCGGACCGGTTGTGGATGAGCATGGCGTATCAACGCGCATCGCTGGCGATTCACTTCACGTGGAAGCCGGAGTGGGACGCGGTGCGGCAAGTGCTGCCGCTGATTGAGGCACAACTGAGTCCGTTCCATCCACGGCCGCACTGGGGCAAGCTGTTCACGCTGCCGGCCGCGCAATTGGAGCCGTGTTACACGCAGCTGCCGGCCTTCCGCGCGCTGGCGACGCGGTACGATCCGCAAGGCAAGTTCCGCAACGCTTTCGTGCGCGCAAACCTGTACTGGTGTGGTGAGTCAGAAGTTCATTGAAGAACAAATGCAGGTCCTTCGACTCCGTTTGCCGCGCAAAACGCGGCAAACTTCGCTCAGGATGACCGATCGTCATGATGCGAACTTCTGACTCAGGACACTAGGGCCTGTTCACTTTATTGGGGTGGATGGTGTTCTGCTGCTCAGCCCTTGCGGCGGTAAAGGACCTGGAACTCGTAGCCGGGATTGGCCGGGAAGAGCGTGGCGACGTGGCGCAGGCGCTCGGCGAGTGCGGGCGCGGCCAGCAGCGGGTACTCGCGCTCGCGCAGGTCGTGGTAATCGAAGTCGACCGCGAGCGAAAGCATGTAGACGGCGAGCGCATCGGAGAACGACGACTCGAAGAAACTCGTGCGGGCGCGCTCGTCAATACTCGCTTCTGGGGGACTCGCGCCGGGGTTCTTGGCGCCGGGGTGCGGCTCCTGGGCGCGGCGGCGGGCTTCCCATGCGTCCTGGCTGGTTTCTCCGCGCACCTGAGCCTCGGCCTGTGACCAGGCGAGAGTGGAGAAGCTATCGGGAACGCCGGCGGCCTCGACAAAATTGTGCGCCACGTTGATGAAGAACTCGAAGGCGAGACCGAAGCGGTCTTCGACGAGGCGCGTGGAGATGAAGACGGCCTCCGTGTCGCCGAAGGCAGCGTTGCGATGGCAGACGGCGCGGTCGCCGAGCTCAACCGTGTAGGTGGGCGCGATGAGATTCTCGCCGGTGTCGGCAATGGCGAGGGGAACGAAGTAGTAGGCTCGCTGGCGCAGCGCGGGAGCCAGCCCGGCAGGTACCGCGCCCACGAGACGCTCAAGGTCGGCGTCGGAGATGCGGGTTTCGCCGAAGGCGGCGTACCGGATGCCGTTGGGCGCATCCTGTACCGCGACTTGCGTGGCGACTTTCTCGGCATGCCACAACTCGATTTGCGCGCCGCTGGCCATGAATCTGTATTCTAGTTGAAAGAGGCGGGGCCAGGATGGCGCAATCGATGTCGAAATCGGGGGCTAGCGAACGGGGAGCTAGGATTTTCGGGTTTCCGCTAGAGGGCTTCAGTCTATTCCAAAGCCTGCTGCTGGCGTTTGCGTCGGCGTTTCTCACGTTTTTCTCGACCACTTGCGCTTCCATCTTCGCGCTGCTGGCCTGGAACGTGGTGGGCGGGCACACGGTGAACTACGCCGACACGTACCTCTACGTCGGATTTCCCGCGGGTGTGCTGGTGCTGGTGGTGGCGCTGCCGCTGTTTCTGGCGCTGTGGATAAGAGCGAAGGCGCGGAAGTAGAAGCGCTTTCAGCTCAGCAGAAACATACGGCCTTCCTCATCGGGAAGGCCGCATATTCTCTCAATTCAGTGTGAGTCTGCCAGCGAATTCGACGCATTATGCGAGTCCCGCAGGCTTGGGATTTTCGGGATCGAACTTCGCCACCTGGACTTTGCGGGCGATGCCGAGCCGCGCGAGCAGCCAGATGCCCCAGAAGTTGGGATCGATCTCGTACCACTTGAGGCCGTGGCGCGCGGAAACCGGATGCGCGTGATGGTTGTTGTGCCAGCCCTCGCCGCCTGTGAGCAGGGCGACCCACCAGTTGTTGCGCGAGTCGTCGCGGGTTTCAAAGCGGCGGCTGCCCCACATGTGGGTTGCTGAATTCACCAGCCACGTGGCGTGAAGCCCAAGCGTGACACGCAGCAGAGCTCCCCAAAGAAACATGGCGATACCATTCACAAAACCGCCCCAGTACCATCCCAGGCTGAAGAGCAGAACGGCGCTGAGAGTAATCGGCAGCCAGTGGTATTTGCTCATCCACACATGGAAGCGGTCGCGGCTGAGGTCGGGCGAGTAGCGCGCGAGCGCCTTGATCTGCGTGTGCAACGCCTGGCCGAAGAGTATCCATCCCGCATGCGCCCACCAGCCGCCTTCGCGCGGCGAATGCGGATCGCCTTCCTTGTCGCTGAGCTGGTGATGCACGCGATGCGTGGAGACCCAGAAGATGGGCCCGCCCTCAAGCGACATCGTAGCGAACACGGTCATGACATATTCGATCCACTTGGGCACGCGGTAGCCGCGATGGGTGAGCAGGCGGTGATAGCACATGCCAATGCCCACATTGATGGCCAGCACGTAGAGCACAGCCATGACGACGAGGCGCTGCCAAGTGAAGAGGAAGAGCGCGGCGATCGCACCCACGTGAAAGAGCACCATGACTAAGACCATCGGCCAGCTCAAGCCATCGCTGACGGCGTTGGCGCGGCCCATGCGCACGTGCCGCCAATCGGGGACAGCTTGCGACTCGACGGGAGCGGCTGATTCAGGAACCGCGGGAACGAGCGGGCTCGGGGTGACAGAGACGCTTTCTGGCGATGGGGTAGCGGTGACAGATGCCATGAGTTGGGGAATCCTTGGGAAGTATCGATGTGCGCGCTTATCTACTTCTTATTGTATAGGAGAAGCCAGACAAGTACACCCCCAGGATATAACTCTTTTGAGGCAATTATTAATGAGCATTATTGACCACTTTGGGGGAATTCTTTATGCGTTTCATTCGCCAGTCGGGACGCCGATAGCGTCGACGTTGCTGAGGAAGATGCGGGTGGCATCGCCGCGCAGCACGCGGTAGAGGGCGAACTGGCGCTGGGTCGAGCCGCGCAGTTCGAAGAGAAGGTCGCCGCGGTTGTCGGCCAGCGCATCGACCGCGTCTACCAGGCGCATGCGCGGCGTGTCGTCGAGATGAGCGGCGTCGGTCACATTTTTAATGAGAACCGCAATGTTCCCATAGAGATCGGGCTGCGCCACCAGGGTCACAAACTTCTCCTGCGCGCCTGTGCCACTGGTATGCGCAGAGAGCACCATGGTGGCGCCAGAGCCATAGGCCAGCTCGAAGACGCGGAATTGCTCGTCGACGAGCGAAGCTGGCTGCGGCGGCTGCGTGGGCCGGACGGGTTTGTGGACCGTGGAGGTTGTTTTGTGCGCGGGCTTGGCGGGCGCGGGTGGCGGATTGAGTCCCAACGCCGTGCGCGCAAGGTCTTCCATCGCGACCTTCATTTTGGCTTCGTCATCGGGGCTGGCCCAGGTGTAATCCCACACGTGCTCAGGCCGGTCGGTCAGGTCGGAAACGGCGACCTCCTGATGCATGTCGGGCGGCAGGCCGAGCAGACTGGGCGCGACCGGCCCATCAAAGCCCGCTGACTTACCGCGAAACAGATGCGGGCGGTCCGGATCGCTCGACTTGTCGACACTATTGACGTAGCTGTCGTCTTCTGAGTTCTTCTTCCTTTTGAGCTTGGGTTGATTGGAATCGCCTGGAGCTGGGCTGCTCGGAGCCGAGCTATCGGGCAAGCGGTGCAGGGTGGGTTGGCCGGGATCAGACGCTGGGCTGGAACCCGATCCGGAGTTCGAGGTGTCGCCGGTGCTGGAGCCCGAGGCATCGCCGGCGCGGTGCAGCGTGGGACCACCGGAGCTCGGCGCTTGCGTCGAACCACCGGAGTTGGACGCTTGCGTGGAATTCGTTCCGGAGGTGCTGCCACTGGAAGTCGTGTTCGAGCTGTCACCCGAGCTGCTGGCCGAGGCATCGCCGCCCTTGTGGAGCGTGGGGCGGTCGGGATCGGGCGGCGGCGCATTGGGATCAGGGCCCGAATCGCTCCCCGAACCGTTTGTTGAACTGCCGGAAGAACTCCCGCTTCCCGAACTCGCGTCACCGGCAGGATGCTTGCGGTGCAGGACGGGCGTGTCGCTCTGGGAGTCATCTTCCTGGTCGATTTTGGCCACCTGCCTGGGCGCGGATTTCGCCACGGGCAGCGGCAGATGCTTGCCGTAACCGACCCAGGAGCCCTGCTCGCGCGCGGCGGTTTCAATGTCGAAGAGGCCTGAAGGTTTGCCGTTCTGCAACAACTGGTACTCAACGTCGCTCGTAAGGGAGAGCGGAAACGGACGGGCGAGATAGATGTCCGCGTCCTGAAGGTCGTGTCCGTCATAGATGCAGATGGGCACGAGGCGGCTGGTCTTGGGATGGGCCTCGTCGCCGGTCCACTCGAAGACTGCGACGGCGCGCAGCGTGAGGTTGTTTTTCTCGGCATTGGTGATCTGGCCGGGATACTGCGCGGCGGCAGGGAGCACAACGGCCAGCGCTGCTGCCGTTATCCACAAGCGACTTGTACTACGCAATGACACTTTCCACCCTTCGACAATCATCAAATCTGGAATAATCAAGCCTGTACGATCAAGCCTGGAACGATCAAACCGGGCGGCCAAGCATCGGCCCCTGCCATCCATAGCGAGGATATTCCCCATGGAGCTCAACAAGAAAGTCGCCAACTTCACGCTGCAGACCGACGAAGACAAAACGGTAAGCCTTTCGGATTATGCCGGCAAGCCGGTGATCCTCTTCTTTTACCCTAAGGCCGACACCCCCGGCTGCACCATTGAGGCCTGCGGCTTTCGCGACACCTTCAAGAAGCTGCAGGCAGCGGGAGCCGTGGTTCTTGGCATCAGCCGCGACACGCCGAAGGAACAGGCCAAATTCCGCGCCAAGTACGACCTCCCGTACACACTCCTTGCTGATGTAGACGAGAAAGTGTGCAAACAGTTTGATGTGTTGAAAGAAAAGAACATGTACGGCAAGAAAGTGATAGGAATTGTGCGCACAACCTTCGTCATCGGCCCAGACCAGAAGCTGCTGCACGTCTTCCCCCAGGTCAAGCCCGAGGGCCACGCGGAAGAGGTTCTGGCGCTGATCAAGGGGTTGAAGCGGAGCTAGCGGGGTTAGCGGATAATGCGTGGTCATGCAGAGTTTTGACTCTGCTAGACTTGTCGGTCATGAAAGAGAAAGATCGGCCAATTAGCTCGGAGGCGGTAATCAACCCCGAGTGCCCCTGGCGTCTACCCAGGCTGAGGTTTGAATTCGAGAAATATCGTTACAAAAAGTCTGTCGCCGAGTGGAAGGCGCTGCTAGCGAAAGCCACGCAGGGCGATGCGGAGTCAGAGTACCTGGTCGCCATATTTTACGACTACGGCTGCAAGGACAGGCGGGGAAGGATCCTCGTCAGGTGCTCGGCTGCCAAAGCACTCGCATGGAATCGGCGTTCGGCGGAACATGGCTTTGCATGGGCGCAGGGTCATCTTGGTGTTCTTTTTAGCAACGGCACGGGTGTAAAGAAAGATCCACGTCAGGCGCTTGTTTGGATGAAACGGGCTTTCCGTGGAGGACACACCAGCGGCACCCCGGTCAACATCGCCATTACCTACCGCGAGACCGGAAAGCTCCATCAAGCCGCGCACTGGTTTAAAAAAGCGACGGCTTTGGGAGACGATGGCGCGTTTGTCCAGCTCGGCGTTCACTATTACTGGGGAAAAGGGGTCTCGGCCGATCACGCAGCAGCCGTTCATTGCTTCAGAAGGGCAGCCAGAGGATCGAATATGGCAGAGTGCGAGCGGGACGACGCTTTCTTCTATCTCGGAATTGCATACCTCGAGGGCAAAGGCGTCAGGAAATCCCTCCAAAAGGCGCGGAAACACCTTGAACGGGCAAACAAAAACAACGATCATCCAGCGGCAAGGCGCATGTTGAAGGAGTTGGCCCGGGCCTGATGCTGACTGCTACAGAAACAAAAGGTATCGCGGGCAAGCTGCTGCAGCGCGCCTTCTTTGAGGCGCCGCCGGAGCGCGTGGCGCGGCGGCTGCTGGGCAAGGTGCTCGCGCGCCGCACCCGTGCCGGATGGTTGGCGGGGCGCATCGTTGAAGTCGAAGCCTACCTGGGACCGCACCGTCAGCCGGCCGATCCCGCCGCGCATGCGCATCGCGGCCCCACGCCGAGAAATCAGGTGCTCTTCGGACCGGCAGGGCATGCTTATGTTTATTTCATTTATGGGAAGTACTCCTGCATGAATGTCTCCTGCGAGCGCGAGGGCCGCGCGGGGGGCGTGCTCATACGCGCCCTGGAGCCGGTGGTTGGGCTCGAACAGATGGCGCGGAACCGCGGCTTGAGGGGTTTCCCACCCTTCTCGCAAAAAGCGCGAGAAGGATGGGGCAACCTGCGGGAGCTGACGAGCGGCCCGGGCCGGCTGTGCCAGGCGCTGGGGATTACACGGAGCGCGGACAATGGGCTGGATTTGCTCGATCCTAGATCGCCGCTGCAACTGCGCGACGACGGTATGCGCGCAGGCCGCGTGCTGGTCACGGCTCGCATCGGCATCCGTCACGCCGTGGAGCTGCCCCTGCGATTTGCCATTGCCGGGAACGGCTGCGTTTCCGGGCCGAAGTCGATGGGTCGCGCATGGATCGGCCCCTATTCCCATCCCGTCACCGAATTGAAACCAAACCGTCTTCCTGAGTCTGCTCAAAGACCCTGAAAGGATTCTCTGCACGTGAAAATCACTTCCCTGCTTTTTCCTGCTGCTGCAATAGCATTGCTCGCCGCGGCGGTTCTTGCCGCAACCACGGGCGCACAGGCGCCGCAAGGCGCGCCACAAGGCCCACCCCAATCCGATCAAGCCGCTCCAGGAGCCACCCAGGGCCCTCCGCCGCCGGGCACGGGTCAGGGTTCGGCACAGGGCGGGCGGCCGATGCGCAACTTTCCGCCCCCGACCAACCTGCAGGTGCTGCCCAAGGACCTGACTGGCCGCCAGGTGCGCGACATCATGGAGACGTGGCAGGGCTCGCTGGGCGTTAAGTGCGAATTCTGCCACACGGCCGACCCGAAAAATGTGGGTCCCAATGGGCGTCCGCGCCTGAACTTCGCCGACGACTCCAAGCCCGACAAGCAGATTGCGCGCATCATGTACACCATGACCCAGCAGATGAACAAGGACTACATCAGCAAGGCGATGGATCTCGACAAGGATGGCATGGGCTCGCCCGTGACCTGCGGAACCTGCCATCGCGGCCACGAAATGCCTGAAGAGTTCGTGATTCCGCGCGAGGAGCGCCGCGGCGGTCCCGGCGGAGGTGAGGCAACGCCCCCGCCCCCAGCAGGCGCTACACCGCCGCTGAATTAGGCCTTATCGACATAGAGGCAAACCGCAAGCCCGCAACGCGAGCGTAAGAACAATTGCGCGCAGATCCCCTTTGTCCCGTATCGGGGCTCGGCCGGCAGGTCGGGGATTCATCCCCGACAGCCGCAACCCGCCCGCCTATTTTCGAGAAATCAAGTCCGCGGCGAAGCCGCGCCCAAATCCACGCCGCGAATCCCCGTTGAGGACTCAGCCAACGCTCCACGCGAACGCATCGACCGACCGCTTCGCACTTGCCGGGAGCTATTTCCAGTTTGCCGGTCAGAAGCAGGCCCGTGGGCCCTTGCCGCACCTTCCATAAACAGGTGTTTGTGGAGGAACTTGCGTTTCCGCCAGAGCGGTGCCCTTACCCTCCCTCACCGCAGGTGTTAGCTACTGTACGACCAGCGTGACCGTACCCAGTGTGACCGTCAAGGAGCCCGAATTGCCTGTTACGGTAACCGTGTAGGTCCCCGGCGTAGTGCCGGCGTTTCCACCGCCTCCGCCGCCACTGCTCCCGCCGCAACCCATCGCGCCAATCAAGACAAACGAGACAAGCAGCACCAGCGTGACCAGCCAGCCCGGCCGCCTCCGCGGAATCCCGAAGAGCAGTATCACCGCTAACGTGGTGCCGCCTGTCGTCGGCCAGAATAGGTGCTTTATCTGATTTGCACCGATTGTTGTTGCTGTCGTGTAGATCGTCAGTGTCGAAGTTTGTGTTCCGCCTCCGCTGATCGTCACCGAAGGTGGTGCGAGGCTGCACGTTGCTGGATCGCTGGCTGCTGTGGGGCTGATGGAGCAGCTCAAGTTCACTGTTCCCGTAAACCCATTCGAGGGGGTCACGGAGATGGTTACAGCGTTTCCTGTTGTCGCGCCTGGTTCGACGCTGATTGTGCCTCCGCCACCACCCCCCGTAAAGGTCGGCGCCGGGTTGACGGTGAAGCTCTGCGGCACCATCGTGGCCGTCGCGTAAGTGCTGTTGCCGGCCTGATTCGTATCGATCGTGCAGGTACCCGAGGCGATAAACGTAGCCGTTGTGCCGGAGACCGTGCAGATGCCGGTGGTCGTCGATGTGAAGCTAACCGCCAATCCGGAACTGGCCGTTGCCGAGAGCGTCAGCGGCGTGCCCACCGTCTGCGCCGGGATCGTCGGGAAAGTAATGGTCTGTGCTTCGCCGTTCACCGTGAAGCTCTGCTGAACTTGCGGAGCTGCCGTGTAGGTGCTGTTGCCGGCCTGATTCGCGTCGATGGTGCAAGTGCCCGAATCGATAAATGTAGCCGTGGTGCCGGAGACAGTGCAGATGCCGGTGGTTGTCGATGTGAAGGTGACCGCCAGTCCGGAACTAGCCGTTGCCGAGAGCATCAGAGGCGTGCCCACCGTCTGCGTTCCGGGGTTGGCGAAGGTGATGCTCTGCGAGCCGATGTAGGTGAAGAGCGTGTTGGCAGCGTTGCTGCCGCCGGCAGTGGTGACGACAACGCTAGCCGTTCCCGCTGTGCCTGCGGGGGTGACCGCCGTGATCGACGTGCTGCTCACCACCACAACGCTGGCTGCCGCTGTACCGCCGATGGTGACGCCGGTTGCACCGGTAAAGTTGGTTCCGGTGATCGTCACACTCGTGCCGCCTGCCGCCGGGCCTGAGCTCGGAACGATTCCAGTCACCGTGGGCGGGTTCGCGGTCACGCCGAAGGTGTTGCTCGGCAGCGCATCAAGCGTGGTTCCGGAGCCGAGAGTGGTCACCGTGATGGGACTGGGGGTGAGCGTGAAGCCGGTTCCCACTGTGTTCGGGTCGAGCCCGCTGAAGGTGGCTTCATTCACGGTGGCCATTCCCACGGTTGTGGGCGCGGTGTTCTCGGTGAGGTTCGCCGGAGTGGCAATCTCGCTCGAGCCGCCGCTGTAGGTGAGCGCAACCTGAACCCCGCTCACGCCGTCGGTTGCGCCGGTGCTGGCGTTGGTCTCCTCCACCTCGACCGCCGGCGAGGGCGTAATGGCCGTATTCACGACCGTATTCGTCGGCTGCGTCACGAAACCCACTGACGTGTAGTCGGTCTGGACGGCGCCCGCGTCCACGCAGCGGGTCGATGAGTTGTAGCCGGAGTACGTGGTGTTGGTGTTGGGATAGCCGCGCTCGTCGGTGGTGACGCCTGCAGGAATATTGCTCTGCCTGCCCGCGCAGATGGCCACGCTGCCGGGCAGCGGAATCATGGTCTGGAGGGTCGCGCCGATGCCGTTGTACTGGAGCGCGCTGAGCAAAATCGTGCTTTGGTACGGCGAGGTGGCGCTGGAGCTGTTGTCGGCCGCATTGCCACCGTTGTCGATGTATGTGCCGTCGATGTCGGCGTTCGAGGCAGAAGCGCCGCCGGATGTGCTTGTGCCGTTTCCGGCCACGATGCTATTGGTCAACGCCAGCGTGCCGCTGTCGTTGAAGATGCCGCCGCCCGCGACGGCGCAGCCGGAGCCGCAGGTTACGGAGTTGCCGGAGACAGTGCTGTTGGTCAACGCCAGCGTGCCGCCGTTGATGAAAATGCCGCCACCGTCGGCGCCGGGACCGTTGGCGGAGTTGCCGGAGACGGTGCTGTTGGTCAACGTGACCGCACCGCCGGAGGTGGAAATGCCGCCGCCTTCGGCTGTGCAGCCTGAGCCGGGGCAGGTTACAGAGTTGCCGGAGACGGTGCTATCGGTCAACGCCAGCGTGCCGCCGTTGATGAGAATGCCGCCGCCGCCGGCGCCGATACCGCTCGCGGAGTTGCCCGAGATGGCGCTGGCGATCACCGTTAGCGAACCCCCGCTATCGATGCCTGCCGCGACGCCGCCGGTGTTGTTCCCGCCCGCGACGGCCAGCCCGTAAAGCATCGCCGTCACGCTGGCCGTGGCGGGTTGGAACCTTAGCACGGTGCCCACGTGGATATCGTTGTTCCCCGATATGGTTAACCGGTTGGCGCCGGGGCCGAGGATGTTTACCTGGCCGGTCATCTCCGGCAGCCCCTGGTCTCCTGCGGTTCCCGCGCCCAGCGTGATGGTCTGCGAGCCGGCGCTGGTGAGGCTCGGCAGGAAGGTGATGTCGGCGCCACCCGTGCTGGGCAAGCTGTCGGCCAGGTCGATGGCATCGCGCAGCGAGCAGGTTGTGCCCGTGCCGTAGGCGCACTCGGGGCCGCTGTCCGCGTTGTCCTGGACTGTGGTCACCACGTATTGGTTGGTCTGTACGGCGCCCGCGTCCACCGAGCCGGACGAGCAGGTAGCATCCAGCGCAAAGCCGCGCTGGTCGGTGGTCACGCCGGAGGGAATATACGCAGCGTTCCCCACGCAGATGGCCGCGCTGCCTGGCAGCAGAGCCATGGTCTCGGTGGGTCCGCCGTAATAGCCGAGCGGCAGCAGGTTGGGGTTGGCCCCTAATTTGGAGTTGGCGGAAGAGCAGTATTCGCAGTCGTCTTCGGAGCTGCCGGCATCGAGGTTGTTATAGAAGACGTTGTAGCTGGCGCTGACCGCGCCGGCGCCGTCTTTGTAGTAGTTGTAGATGCCGGCGCCGCCGCCGCTGACGCCGGGAAAGTTGTCGGCGGAGTTGCCGGAGAAGATATTGTTGTTGGCCGTCAGCACGCCGGGGGATAAGAAGGTGAAGTTGGAGATGCCGCCGCCGTAGGTGGCGGAGTTGCCGGAGAAAGTGCTGTTGGTTACCGTCAGCGTACTGCTGGCGTTGGAAATGGCACCGCCGGAGCCGTTTTGGCCGAGAGCGGAGTTGCCGAGAAATGTGCTGTTGGTCACCGTTCCCGTGCCTGTGTTGAAGATGCCGCCGCCGCCTTCCGCGGTATTGCCGGAGAAGGTGCTGTTGGTCACCGTCAGCGTGCCGCTGTTGAAGATGCCGCCGCCGTCGGTGGAGGCGAAGTTACCGGAGAAGGCGCTGTTGGTCACCGTCAGCGTGCGGTAGTTGAAGATGCCGCCGCCTTGCACGGAGTTCCCGTTGGCGATGGTCAGCCCGGAGATGCTCACCGTCGCTGGGTTGCTTTGCCCGACCATGAACACCTGGGTGGCGTTATTGCCCGAAACGGTCAACAGGCTGGCGCCGGGGCCGTTGATGGTCATGCTGGTCTCGATGTCGAGAACACTGGCTAGTGTGATGGTCCCCGTGAGGCCGCTGTTGAAGACGATGGTGTCCCCGGAGCCGGCCGCGCCGATGGCGTCGCGCAGCGAGCAACTGCTCCCCGAGCCCGTGATGCAGTCAATGGGGGAGTGCGTGCTGTCGGAGAGCGTGTCGACCGTCCAGGTGGCGGCGCGTGCCGTGGCCGCTCCCAGGCACACCACGGCCGCGGCTGCCAGCGCCATAGCCGCAGCGCTCGCCCGGAGGCGAACCAGGTTGCGGAAAGACGCGCTCCTCTCCCCCGGAGCGACTTCATGGGCAGCCTCATGGGCCACCACGGTCACGCCGGCGGCGGGCTTAAAGCTGGCGAAGGTTGGGAAGATACGGGAGAACAAAGAAAGGCTGGAGCAGGAACTATACATACCGTCGAACATGGTGGCGCCTCTTTTCGGACTCGTCCTTTTGGGGTCACAATGCAATGTTCAGCGGTCCGGGAATTGAACACACTCCAATGGGCCGCGCCGAAAAGGCATAGTGGCCGGAGATTTCGGTACCCGTAGGACGGTGGCGAAAAAGTTGCCGCCATTATAGCGCCATTCTTCCGCGTTTCAAATGCGACTCATCCCAAGGCACCGGCCAGTCGGCGGTTACCCGTCGAGCAGCCGTCCCGCGCCTTCAGCGGGGATGACAATCGACGTCGCTCGTCACCATAACGTCACCTATCGCCATTGGGACAGATCGCTGATTGAGAGCGGCTTCTGCGTCAATTTCCGTATAGGTCCCCGAAAAACGCCGTAGCCGACGCCAACTTCTGCCCGGTCCGCACAAAGACCGCGCCGCCCCCCAAGCCCATCAGGCCCCATTTATTCCCAACCCACTGAAACGATCCGCAAATTCATCCCTCCCATTTGCAGAAAATTATGCGCATCCGGCGCACAATGGTTCCATGCTGGTTGCATTCGATCTCCGCCCCGGCCCGAATCATCGCCCCATCGGAGTGTCGGGGACTCCTCGGTTCAAAATGTCAGGCATGTCCCCGGTCCCCCTCCCCCTACCCCCTACCCCCCTATAAAAATGGAAATGAAATAAAGACAAAAAAGTCGCAAAAACGGGCTGTGAAACTGTGCAGCGTGCAAGCCAACAGAAATCAGCAACTTCCAACCAAAACCGCTCAACCCCACAGAAACTGTGAAACTGTGGAGATTGTGAATGGTTTTGAGAAGCGCCGAGCGCGCCGCGCGCTGCTATACTGAAGATTCGGCAAGGCGAGGACGCGGGATTCCGGCTGTGCGCCGTAGCCGCTCGGGCGGCGCCGAAAGTCCTTGAAAAATCTGGAGCTTAACTATGGCACAAGTTTGCGATATCTGCGGCAAGGGGCCGCAATTTGGCAATAACATTTCGCACGCGCACAACGTGACACGCCGGCGCTGGAACGTGAACCTGCAGGCAGTGAAAGCGTTGGTCAACGGAGCGCCCAAACGGATCCGCGTCTGCGCATCCTGCATCAAGAGCGGAAAGGTCGCCAAGGCGTAGGCGCTGCGCGCTTTTGAGCCCTTGGTTCGGCATTGCACAGAACCCCCGTCCCGAAAGGACGGGGGTTTGTTGTCCCCTTAGCGAATCAAGAATCCAGGCGGACTTACTTGTCTGCTTTGGCAAAGGTCAACGACGCGGAGTTGATGCAGTAGCGCAGGCCGGTGGGACGCGGGCCGTCGGGGAAGACGTGGCCCAGATGACCGCCGCAACGGGCGCATGTGACTTCAATGCGCCGCATGCCGAAGCTTTGGTCCTCATGCTCCACCACGGATTTTGAGTCGGCAGGGATCATGAAGCTGGGCCAGCCACACCCGGAGTCGAACTTGGCGCCGCTCAAGAAAAGCATTGCGCCGCATCCTGCACAGTGATAATTGCCGGTCTCGTGGTTTTCCGTCAGCGCGCCGGTGAAGGGGCGCTCCGTTCCCTTCTCGCGCAGCACGTGATACTGCTCGGGCGTCAGCAGGGCGCGCCACTCGGCGTCGTTGTGGACAACCTTTTCCTGAGTATCGCTCAAGACAAACCTCCTGCAGAGACTCCCTGACTCGATGCGCCCGCGTTTATGCCCGATGGTTCAGCTAGACCTCGGCAACGACTTCGATTTCGACCAGCAGGTTGCGAGGCAGCCGCGCTACTTCAACCGTGGTGCGCGCGGGCAGAGTGTCGGAGTCACCCTCAAAAAACGACCCGTACACCGCATTCATGGCCGCGAAATCGTTGATGTCCTTTAGAAAGACGGTGGCTTTGACGACCTGGCCCAGACTGCTGCCCCCGGCTTCAAGCACGGCTTTCAGGTTTTCGATGGTTCGCGCGGTCTGTTCGTTGATGCCGCCGGGAACCACCTGCCCCGTGATGGGATCGAGCCCGCCCTGGCCAGCGGTGAAGATAAGGTTGCCGACACGTACGCCCTGCGCATAAGGGCCGATGGCGGCCGGCGCACCATCCGTTGTGATGATTGATCGTGCCATAGGAATATTCTATGGCGACAGGCGCGGAGAGCCTAAGGCATTTTTTTGACTGCCCCGGCCGGTAGAGAAAAGACTTGCTGCAATGCCCTGAATCCACCCGAGAGGCTACTTTCTGCTCAGCACCTGCTTTTTCTCACTCAGGCGAATGGCGTTACGAACAGCGCAAGGCGTGAAGGGGCAATTCCCATTGAGGGGGAATCGCCCCGTGAGAGTTCCGGATTGCCAGCACCCTGCGCGAGCACCGATCTAGTGGAATGCCGCCAGGATCGCACCGCCCAGAGCCATGGCCAGAAGCCAGTAGCCGGCGTTGATGGCGAAGAGATTGGCGGGCCGGTTCTCGAAAACGTGCTGCACAAACAGCGGCGGCGCCATAAAGCCAAACCAGCAAATAACGCCGATTGCGGCTCCGTCCGTAGCGGAAATCGATATCTTCCAACCCAAAATATGCGCCAGCACGAACGAGAGCAGGAAGCAGCCGATAAAGGAAGCCACCACTCCGGCGAGTTGGTTCTTCGGCTTTTGGTCTTCGGCGAGCCCGACGAGCTTCCTCCAGGATTTCTTGAAAACCACTCCATACCAGAGAGCTCCAAGAAAACACTGCGCTGCGGCCGAAATGACAATCAAGGTCAGCATATGACCGGTGATTGGCGCCATCAATAGCATCGCGAAAAGATTTGCCACGAGCATTCGAGCACTCTCCATTAACAGGATTGATGTCCGGCTCCGTCACACTGCATTCCCACAGACAGAGATCGCCGCCGGCAGTTCTGACGGGAGCCATCGACAACACTGTGCGCGAGTGACAAACGCTATGTCAAGGTAAAACAAGGGGTATGGCGCGGAAGTGTTACTTGTAGGTAATCCGCAACCATTCACATCATCGTCACATCATCGCGCGCCGATCAGCGGCGCTTGAGGGCTTCGAGTTCATCGGGAGTGCGCGGCCAGTCGGAACCGAGCAATCGCGAGAGGCTGCGGTCGGCGAGGACCTTGCCGCCGGTCTGGCAGGCGGGGCAGTAATTGGTTTCGTTGTCGGCGTATCGAAAACGTTGAACGGGCGAGCCGCAACGCGGGCACGCCTGGCCGAAGCGGCCGTGCACCGCCATTTCGGGCCGGAATGCAGTCACGCCTTCCGGGAATTTTTCCCTGGCCTCGATCGCGAGGCGGTCGATCCATGAAGAAAGCGTGAAGCGCGTGGCGGTGAAAAGGCGCTCCCACTCCTCCGGCTTGAGCTTGTGCGTGAGCGCGATGGGAGAAAGCTGGGCCGCGTGAAGAATCTCGTCGGAGTAGGCGTTGCCCACGCCGCTGATGAGCCGCGGATCGGTGAGGGCGCGCTTGAGGGTGCGGTTCTCTGCGGTGAGTGCGGCCCGAAATGCGCCCAAATCAGAAGAAAAAACCTCGATGCCGCCGGGATCGATGTCATGGAGCCCCTGCTCGCCGCGCAGAACGTGCAGCGAGGCGCGGCGCTTGGAACCGGCCTCCGTTAAGACAAGAGTCCCATCGGAAAAATCGAGGGCAAGAAGCGCCTGACGGCCGGAAAGTTTGGCTTGCGGCGGACGCCAGTGCAGACGGCCGGCAATCATGAGATGAATCACGAGCCAGAGCCGGTTGTCAGGACCTGCGCTGGTTTCGCCGTCGACACCGATGGCGATGCGTTTGCCGATGCGGCGCAGCTCGCGCACGGTGCGGCCCTCGACGGCAGAGATGGGAGGATCCGCGGTGCGCAGCACAAAAACGCTTTGCAGGCGCACGTGCTCCAGCGTTCGCCCAAGAATGCGCGATTCGAGCGCGGTGAGATAGGCGGTGATGTCGGGCAATTCCGGCATTACTTTAAGATTGCGGCTCGAATGCACAGGTACGCAACGGATTTTTCCATTGCTCAGCGCAGAATCGCATTATCGATAAGGCGCGTGGAACCGACCCTGGCCGCGACGGCGAAGAGGGTGCCGGGAACGGCCGTGTCGACCGGTTCGAGCGTGGCTGCGTCAACAAGAGCGATGAAATCGATGCGCACATCGGGCTCGGTGGCGAACACGCCGTGCGCGGAGGCGAGAAGCATGGACGCGCGGCGCTCTCCCTGCGCAACAAGCGACTCCACGTAGCGAACCGCGCGGCTCAGCGTGAGAGCCTGGCCGCGTTGGCCCGGTGCGAGGTAAGCGTTGCGCGAGCTGAGCGCAAGGCCGTCGGCGTCGCGCACGATCGGGCAGACGGCGATTTCGGTGGCGAGCAGCAGATCGGCAGTCATGCGCCGCAGCACGGCAACCTGCGCTGCGTCCTTCTGGCCGAAGTAGGCACAGTCGGGCTCGGCGGCAATCAAGAGTTTCGCGACCACCGTGGCCACGCCGCGAAAGTGACCGGGGCGGGACTGGCCATCGAGGCGTTCGCTCAGTCTGGGAACTTCAACAAATGTCGAGTCGATAAGCGTCGTATCGTGGCCGTTGGGATAAAGCTCTTGGACCGTGGGCGCGAAGAGAACATCGACGCCTTCCGCTTCGGCCAGCACGCGATCGGCCTCAAAAGCGCGAGGGTAGCGCGAATAGTCCTCGCCGGGTCCGAACTGCGTGGGGTTGACGAAGAGGCTGACGGCGACATGCGTGCATGACGCGCGCGCAGCGCGGATGAGCGAGGCGTGGCCCGCGTGCAACGCACCCATGGTGGGCACAAGGCCGAGAGCGTTGCCGCCAGCCGCGCGTAGCGTGCGAGACCAGCGGCGCAATTCGGCGACGGTGCGCAGGATCTGCATCAGGCCCGATTCATCTCTTCGTTCATCTCGTCACGCGCATCGATGTTGACCACCGCATCCGCGTTGTCGCGCGCGTCCGTAACATCGGGATCGATCGCAAACAGCCGCCGCGCGGATTCCGGCAGATGATAGCTTTCGGCGTCCGAGGGGAACGCGTGATGCTCCACGTCCTCGCGGTAATGTTCGACGGCGGAGCGGAAGAGTGCGGCAGCGTCGCCGTAGCGGCGCACGAATTTGGCTGCCGGCGCAAAGGTAAGATTCACCAGATCGTGAAAGACGAGAATCTGGCCGTCGCAATCGGGACCGGCGCCGATGCCGATGGTGGGAACGGGGAGGGTTGCGGTAATGGCGGCTGCGGCTTCGCGAGGAATGCCTTCGAGAACGATGGCGCCGGCACCCGCATGAGCCAGGGCGAAGGCATCGGCCTGGAGCTGCAGCGCAGTATCTACCGTGCGCCCCTGCACGCGATAGCCGCCCATGCGATGCACGCTTTGCGGCGTAAGGCCGAGATGGCCCACCACGGGAACCTCGGCTTCAACAAGTGCCCGCACTAACTCCACGCGTGGACCCTCGATTTTGACGGCTTCAGCCCCCGCCTCCTTGACGAAACGGACGGCGTTGGCGACGCCCTCGCTGATCGTACCGTGATAGCTGCCGAAGGGCATGTCCGCCACCACGAGGGCGCGGCGCACGCCGCGACGCACAGCGCGCGTGTGATGCAGCATCTCGTCCACGGTAACTGCCAGCGTGTTTTCGTGGCCGAGCACCACCATGGCAAGCGAGTCTCCGACAAGGATGAGATCGATGCCAGTCTCGTCGACGAGACGCGCCGTCGCGTAATCGTAGGCGGTAAGTGCGGAGATTGGCTTGCCCTGGCGCTTCATCTCGACCAGTGCGGGCATGGTGACTTTTGGAAGTGAAAGGCTGCGCTGCGCGAGAGATGCGCCGGCGGAAAACTCGGTGAGACTCATATTGGGCTCCAGTGCCGCTCCGCAAACTCAGGATGCGACCCGAACACTACAAGTATAAGATGCATCTGCTGTGGAATGGGAATCAGGAATGTGCGCGGCAGGGACTGGAATGGTCCGCCCGCCGACCGCCCGGCTTGCGTAGAACTCCTACAATGCTATAACGGATGAGGAATCAGGCGCGCGCAGGCGCCCAGCCGGAACCCGGCTACCTTTGAGCGCGGCGGAGGAGAGCATGGCCTACGATCTAGCGATCGTGCTGCCCACATTTAATGAGAGCGGAAACGTGGGTCCGATGGTCGATCGCCTGGCGAGAGCGCTCCCTGGCATTCACTACGAAGTGATCTTTGTGGATGACGACTCGCCCGACGGCACCGCGGACGTGGTGCGGCAGCTGGCTCGCGACCATGAGAATCTGCGCGTGCTGCACCGCATCGGACGGCGCGGGCTGGCCTCCGCGTGCATCGAGGGAATTCTGGCCGCGTCGGCGCCATTTGTCGCCGTGATGGATGCAGACCTGCAGCACGACGAGAGCATTCTGCCCGAGATGCTGCGGCGCATGCGCGAAGAAAATCTCGACGTGGTGGTGGGCTCACGGAACATTGCCGGCGGCAGCATGGGCGAATTCTCCAGCTGGCGGGTGAAGCTGAGCCAGCTGGGCAGGCGGTTGAGCCTGATGGGCGCGGAGCACGAACTCAGCGATCCGATGAGCGGATTCTTTATGGTGCGCGTGGCGACGTTTGAACGATTCGCGCACCGGCTCTCAGGCATCGGCTTCAAAATCCTCCTTGACATCGTGCTTTCGGCGGGGCCGGGCCTTCGCATCGGAGAGGTGCCGTATCGCTTCCGCTTGCGCGAGCACGGCGAAAGCAAACTCGATGTGATGGTGGGACTCGAGTACTTCGAGTTGCTGATCGATAAACATCTGGGCAACGTGGTGAATGTGCGCTTTGTGCTCTTCGCCATGGTGGGCGCCGTGGGCGTGGGCGTGCATCTGCTGATCCTGAGCGTTCTATTGCACGTGGCCGGAATCAGCTTCGCCAAAGGCCAGGCCGTCACCACGTTCGTCGTGATGATCCTGAACTTCGTTCTGAACAACTCCGTCACCTATCGCGACCGGCGTCTGCGTGGCTGGAGGTTCTGGAGGGGGCTCGTCAGCTTCTGCCTGGCGTGCGGTCTGGGCGTAGTGGCGAACGTCGCCATTGCCAATGAGGCGTTTCATCACGGTGTGCCGTGGTGGCTGGCTGCGCTCATCGGTTTGCTGTTTACGTCGGTGTGGAACTTCGCCGTGACCTCGATGACCACGTGGCGGCAGGAACGGCGCTCCAGCGAACAAAGCGCGCGGCGGCGCATCGCGGCGGCTGCGGTGCAGGCCGGGACGAACGGCAACGGAAATTCGCCGGTCAAGACTGCCTGAGAAAAGCGGGGAACAGGGATTAGGGAACAGGGAACAGGATTCGCGCGAACATTCGATGGCATTGGCTGCGCGGTGCCTTTGTTGCCTCGGCAAGCTGTGCCACCGCATACTACCAAGCAGAATGATCTCTACCCTGGCGACTGGGATTTACGCGGGCCTCGGCGCTGCGGCAAGCGCGGGCCTGGCGGTGGGCACGTACGCGTATGCCTCGCTGTGGCCGGGTTCGCGCATCTTCGGCACGGCGATCACGGCGCCGGCGCGGCCGGGCGAACTGGCGCTCACCTTCGACGACGGCCCGAATGCCATGTGGACCCCGCAGCTGCTCGACATTCTTGCCCGGCACGAAGTCCGCGCGACGTTTTTTCTGCTGGGCAGCCGCGCCGCCGCGCAGCCGGAGCTGGTGCGGCGCATCGCTACAGCAGGACACACCATCGGGAATCATTCCTGGTCGCATCCCAACCTGGCGTATACACGCACCAGCCGCGTGCGCGAGGAGCTCAAGCAGACCAGCGAAACCTTGCAGCAGATCATCTGTGCGCCGGTGAAGTTTTTCCGGCCGCCCTTTGGGGCGCGGCGGCCCGTGGTCTTCCGCATTGCGCGCGAATTGGGCATGGAGCCCGTGCTGTGGAACGCGATGACCTCCGACTGGAGCGAACCGTCAGCAGTACGCATCGCAAAGGAATTGATGAAGAAGATCGACGGGCTTGAGCGCCGCGGACGCGCGGCGAGCATTGTGCTCCACGACGGAGGGCATCTGGATGCGGCCGCGAACCGCGAGCCGAGCATAACCGCCGCGGGACTGCTGCTTGAGCGCTACGCAAAAAGCCACCGGTTTGTGACTTTGGATGCGTGGTGTTGAATGCGGGCTATGCAGTTGGCGGTTTGTCGAGGGCCGCGATAGCTATCTCCAGTTCCTTCCGCAGCACGGGGATGTCGCGTTCAATCACCTTCCAGACAACATCCAGATCGATGACGAAATATCCATGGGAAAGCTGATTGCGCATCGCGTAAATCGCTGTGAAGGGGATGCCGGGAAACCTAGCGACGGCATCGGGAACGGAATTGAGTAGATTTCTGGAAGCCTCGCCAAGAATCTCAACATTGCGAATCACACTGTCCTGCAGCTGCCGTTCGGAGAGGAAATCCTCTGCCCTCTTCCTGCGCGTATAGATCTGTATCTGGCCAACCGCATCGAGCATGTGACCCAGATAATCGCGCGCTCTGAGCGCGTGGCGTGTCATACCGGCAAGGCTTCGGCCAGAACCTTTTCGCGGAAGGACACCGGGAGGAACTTCGGTGTGCGCAGGTCCACCTTGATCCCTACCGTGGCTTCGATCGCCACCTGTAGCTTGGCGATGTCGAGCAAGCTGGTTTCGGGCGAGGGATCGACGAGGAGGTCAAGGTCGCTACCGTCGGCATCGTCGCCGTGGATGACGGAGCCGAATAGACGCGGGTTCGCCATACCGGAATCCAGTACCATCCGGCGGATCGCATCACGGTGCTGGGGTAGAACCTCTGAGGGCCTCATGGGAACGATTTTATCGCAGAATTGGGCGCCCGCCCACGAAGGCCGCTTGCCTTAGGGTTGAGCGGAGGCAAATGCGACGCGTGCCGCGGAGATCGTTGCCTCGATGTCGGCATCGCTGTGCGCCATGGAGAGAAACGCCGCTTCAAACTGCGATGGCGGCAGCCAGATCCCCTGCTCGAGCAGGTCGCGGTGGAAGCGGCCGAACGCAGCCGTATCGGATTTCGCGGCCTGTTCGTAGTCCGTGACGGGGCCGCCCGTGAAGAACCAGGTCCACATCGCACCTACGCGGTTGGTAGTGAGGGGAATCCGGGCACGCGCGGCTTCCTGGGCGACGCCCTCAGCGACGGCGCGGGATTTGGCTTCGAGCTTCGCGTAAACTTCTGACGCGTGTTCCTGCAGATAGCCAATGGTCGCGAGTCCAGCAGCCATCGCCAGTGGATTGCCGCTGAGTGTGCCAGCTTGATACACCGGGCCGAGCGGCGCGAGTAGATCCATGAACTGCCGCTTGCCGCCGAAAACGCCGACGGGCAGTCCTCCGCCCACGATTTTCCCGAGCGTGATCAGGTCGGGATCGAGAGCGTATAACTGGCAGGCGCCGCCGAGGGCAACACGGAAGCCGGTCATGACTTCGTCGACAATGAGCAGTGCGCCGTGGATGGACGTGAGCTTGCGCAGCCCGGCAAGATAACCTTCGGCAGGCGGAATGCAGCCGGCGTTGCCCACGATGGGCTCCACGATGATGGCGGCGATCTGGTCGGGATGCGCCGCAAATGCGGCTTCGACGGCGGCTAGATCGTTATACGGCAGCGCCAGCGTAAGGTGCGCGATCTCTTCGGGAACGCCCGCCGAGCCGGGGATGCCGAAGGTGGCCACGCCGGAGCCGGCTTTGACGAGCAGTCCGTCAGAGTGGCCGTGATAGCAGCCCTCGAATTTGACGATGATCTTGCGGCCGGTTGCGGCGCGCGCCAGGCGGATGGCCGACATCGTAGCCTCGGTGCCGGAGCTGACGAAGCGCATCTTTTCCATGACGGGATACGAGACCACGATGCGCTCGGCTAGATCGGCCTCAGCGGCCGTGGAGGCACCGAAGCTCGCGGATTTGCGCGCTGCACGTTCGATGGCTTCCACCACGGGCGGAAAGGCGTGGCCCAGAATCATGGGGCCCCAGGAGCCGAAGTTGTCGATATAGCGATTGCCGTCGGCGTCGAAGAGATAAGCGCCCTCGGCATGGTCGACGAACGGCGGATTGCCGCCCACGGCGCGAAAAGCGCGAACAGGCGAGTTGACGCCGCCGGGAAAGTAGCGCTCGGCGCGCTCTTGCAGGGCCTGCGAGCGGGCATGTTGCGGGGCGCGGATTTCGGCGCTCGTCATGGATTCAGTATAGAAGCCGCATGGGACGAAGCCACCAGATCACTCGGGTGGCTCGCTTTCGGTCGATCGGCTCAGGAAAGCCGCGGGCGTAAGAATGGCAAGTCCTTCAATGGCCGGCAGGTTCAGCAGATCCCGGTCGCCGGTGACGATGAAATCGGCATGGCCTTCCATTGCGCACTCCAGCACGCGATTGTCGGGTTCATCGGGACAAAGTTTAAGGCGGCGGCGCGGAACGATCCACTCGGCGTGCTTCCAGAGCGTATCGGCATTCGCGGTAATCTGGCGCGGCGTGAGATCGAACTTTTCTCGAAGTACTCGCGCGAGTTCAGAGTTCAAGGACTGGGAAACCAGCAAATGCGCTCGCCCATTGAGCGCAAGCTCGAGCACTTGTTTTCGGCTTGCCGCCATAGAGTAGCGCCGAAATGAGAACATTCGTGTCGAGCACGATCCGCGGCATTATTCCGTGCCTGTGGCTAGATTCGCATTGCGCTCTTCCTCAGCCATTTCGCGTCGGACCTGGCGCACCAACTCGACAATGTCTTCCTCACTTTTGATTCCGAGCCGATCCGCCGCCGGTTTCATCCGCTCCCTTGCCCTTTCGAAAAACCGCTCGCTCTGGTAGCGGCGCAAGGCTTCGCGCATCAGCTCGCTCATGGTGCGGTTTTCCTCTTTGGCGAGAGCCTGGGCCTGCTTGAAGAGCGGAGGGGGAAGGGTGATGGAAACGACCTTGGTAGTTCTCATGATGACTTAGTATGACGCAGTATGGCCCGCAATACAAGAGACCGGCGAGACAATCACAGGGACAGCTACGCGGCGTGCTGGGACCCTGCAAATGCTGCTAGAATTCCTCTTTCCGGCTCATCCGCGCCGCGCAACTTCCACGAAAAGAAGACCTCGACCGTGCCTCAGGAAGTCTCAAGCAAATCCGTAACTTACGCCGATGCCGGTGTAGACATTCGCGGCGGCGGCCAGGCCAAAGAGCGCATCAAGTACCTGGCGCAGAAGACCTTTAACCGCAATGTGCTGAGCGCGATCGGCGGCTTTGGCGCGCTCTTCCGGCTGGACCTGCAGCGCTGGAAAAACCCCATCCTGGTCAGCTCAGCCGACGGGGTGGGCACCAAACTGAAGGTGGCCTTCGAGCTGGGACTGCACCAAACCGTGGGCGTCGACCTCGTCAACCACTGCGTGAACGATATCGCCGTGCAGGGAGCGATACCCCTCTTCTTTCTCGATTACCTGGCGACGGGCAAGCTCGACCCCGACGTGATTGAGAGCGTGGTGAGCGGGCTGGCCGATGGCTGCAAGGCCAACGGCTGCGTGCTGATCGGCGGCGAGACCGCGCAGATGCCGGGTTTTTATTCCGACGGCGAATACGATCTTGCCGGGTTCATTGTCGGCGCCGTGGACCGCGACAAGATGATTACGGGCGCAGGCATCAAGCCGGGTGACGTGCTCATCGGGCTGCCTTCCACCGGGCTGCACACCAACGGCTACTCACTGGCGCGCAAGCTGCTGTTCGAGGTGGGCGGCTACAAGGCCACGCAGTATGTGACGGCAATCAAAGAGAAGGCCGGCGCGGCGCTGATGAAGACGCACCGCAGCTATCTGCACGTGATCCAGAAGCTGGTGACGGCGGGGCTCACCGACGGCATGGCGCACATCACCGGCGGAGGCATTACGGAGAACCTGCCGCGCATTCTGCCCAAGGGCGTCACGGCGCAGGTGGAGATCGGCTCATGGCCGGTGCTGCCCATCTTCGAGCACCTGCGCGAGCTGGGCAACGTGCCGCAGGAAGAGATGATGCGCACCTTCAACATGGGCTTAGGGCTCATCGCGGTCATTCCCGCGGCGAAATTTACGAGGACCAAGAACCTGCTGGACCGGGCCGAGGAAAAGTTTTATGTGGTCGGCCGCGTGGTCAAGGGTGAGCGCCGGGTACAGTACACGTAAGCAGCGGGGCTAGCGGTGTTAGTGACTTTGCCCGACCGAAGACTGGGTAGATGAAGATTGATCTCTTAGCACAGAGCCCCTTCCGCCTCGGCATCCTGCTTTCCGGCCGCGGATCGAATTTTCTGGCCATCGCCGACTCTATCCGCACAGGCAAACTCCCCCGTGTGGAGATTGCGATCGTCATCTCCAACGTAGCCGAGGCTCCGGGCATCGCCGCAGCAGCGCAACTGGGTCTGCCAAGCGCGGTACTGGTCTCAAAGGGCCGCAAACGCGCGGAGCACGACGCCGATGTCGCGGCATTGCTCGAGGCGCACGGCGTGGACCTCGTTTGTCTCGCAGGCTACATGCGGCTGCTCTCGCCGGAGTTCGTGGCCGCGTTTCCGCATCGCATTCTCAACATCCATCCCTCGCTGCTCCCGGTCTTCCCCGGCCTCGACGCGCAGCAGCAGGCCTTCGATTACGGCGTGAAAGTGACGGGATGCACCGTGCATTTTGTCGACGACGAGCTGGACCACGGCGCCATTGTTCTGCAAAGGTCCATTCCAGTGCTCGACGACGACGACGCGCACTCGCTTGCCGCGCGCATTCTCGCCGAGGAGCACATCGCCTACACCGAGGCGATTTCCCGCGTGGTGAGCGGCAAGTACGAAGTCCGGGGAAGGCGGTACGTAAAGACAGGGAGTAGGGAGTAGCCAATAGGGAGTACGTTCGATTGCTCCCTTCACTCGATTCGCTTCCTTCACTCACTTCACTCTCTTCACATCTTCACTCCCTTCACTTTTTCACTCCTTCACTCATTTCACTCCATTCACTTCTTCACTCATTCTGTACTTGTCAAGCGCCGGGCGCCCGACCGGCCTCCGTAAACCTATGACTTATAAATCAGTTCCCGTCTTAAGGCACTTTGCAAGTAATTACCCTCAAATTGCTTAACCTTATAGACAACCAGAGAAACAGCGGAAATAGAGCGCCGGGCGATAGAGAAGCCCTCCCCCCTGCGGTTCCTGAATTCGCCTGTATTTCGTCTGTCTACGCAGACGATTTGGCAGAAACAGAATCGAACCGCAGACCTGAGTGGCGTCGCGGCGCACGCTCGCGCGGGAAGCGAAAACAGCTTCGCGCGAGCACGGGACCGCTGTTGTCTCTATTGGGCGGCTCTTCAACGGATGACCTGACCGGAACCACGGCAACATCCGGCCTTTGAGAGCCGCCCCTGAACCTGCGCAGGGCCGGCGGCGAGTGTAGCGCCGGCCTGCGCGGGAAAGTTTTCGACGCAATCGCACATAAACCCATGAAGCGCGCTCGCCGCAGAGACGTGGCGCGAAGGAGTGTTGACTTATGAATTTCTTGACGAATATCTGGAATCAACCGAAGACGTCAGCGGCGGGGCTGCTGATTGCGATGGTGAGCATTGCCGGCGTGTTGTCGCAGCAGGGCGTGACACTTGGCAAAGCGGGAACAGGAACGGTGGTCACGCTGCTAAGCGCGCTGGCCACGGCGCTGCTGGGATTGCTGGCAAAAGATCCCGCCTCCACGAGCGGCAGCGGGAGTGGCAGCGGCTCAGGGCGCACACAAGCCAAGTTCGGTGTGTGGATGCTGATCGCGCTGACCCTCAGCGCTACCGTGCCCACCACCGGATGCACCGCAAGCACCAGCGAACTGCAGTCTGATGCAACGACGCTTGCCTCGGCACTGAACAATCTTGCTGC
>JBEKGH010000033.1:0-73395 GCA_050012895.1 Occallatibacter sp. | reverse complement strand
ACCGGCGGCTCGGCTTCGGAGATCTGCGCGAGGGCCATCAACTCCGCCATGAGGCCGTCGATGGAAAGATTGGGTGAGTCCGTGGTCATGCGTCGCGTCCTCCCAGCGGATGCCGGCGCCAATCTTTGTAGATCAGGTATTTCGCGGGCTTCTTGCCCAGCGCGCCGAACCACTGCGGGCAATAGGCGCGCATCCAGATGAAGTCGCCGGCGTGCACCGGATACCACGAGTCGCTGAGACGGTAAATGCCGCTGCCCTCGAGCATCAGCAGGCCGTGTTCCATCACGTGAATCTCCACCATGCTGAGCGTCGCGCCGGGATCGTAGGTCATGGTGTTCACGGCAAAGTCGTAGGGTGGGCCGTCGGGCATGAGCGCACGCACGCGCAGCGCATGGTCGCCCATGAGCGCGACGGGAGCCACGTCGCCTTCGTCGCCGATGAGGATCTCCGGAGCAGCCGTGCCGGCTAACGGCTCGTAGGGCTTCTCAATGACTGCTACGCGCGCAATGCCCGGCGCGCGCACCGCGTGTGGAGCGCCTTGTGGCAGGTACGCATAGCCGCCCGGCTTGAGGACGTGCCGCTTGCCACCGGCTTTGATCTCGATCTTGCCGTCGAGAACGTAGAGGAAGCGCTGCGCCGGCGGGGACCCAAGCGATCCTCCGGCGACAAACTCCGCCGTCATCTGCGTAAAGCGTGCGCCCAGTTGCGGCGCGGCGTGAATGATGAACTCCACGCCCTCCGCACCGGGGAGCGGCGAACGAACAAATGTGTCTGGAGTTTGCAGCAGATGGTCAGCCTTCAGGCTGCTGCGTGTCGATCCTAAGTGATGCACTTGCGACCTCTTCAAAGGGAAATCAAAAGAATTGAATCCAACTACAGCGGTTCTCCAATTGCTGTAAGACGAAGCCGCAACCCCTAAGTGGATTTTTCCTCAAGAAAAAGCCACCTTGCACAGCTCTGGAAATGCCTCGCATGAACTGGAGAACCGCTCTAAATCCGCTGCTCGATTCTATCCGACCTCGGCGGCCAGCCGCTGCAGAAATTTGCGGCACACTTCCAAAGCAGCCGCAACGTCCTCTTCCAGCACGGTTTCATCGGGGTGGTGGCTGACGCCGCCGGGGCTGCGCAGAAAGAGCATCGCCGTGGGCACACGCGCGGCCATCACCATGGCGTCGTGACCGGCGCCGCTCGGCATACGCTTCGCGGGCAACCCTGTCGCCTCGATCGCTTCGGCAAGAAATGCGGTGAGACGTTCATCCATGGGCACGGCGGGTTGGTCCATCTGGCGTGTGCATTGCAAGGCCAGCCCGCGCCGCGCGGCGATGGCTTCGGCCTGCGCGAGCAGTGCCTCCACGGCAGACTTGCGGGCGGCGTCGTCGGCATGGCGAACGTCGAGGCTCACACGCACCGCGCCTGCGATCACGTTGCCGGCATTCGGCTCCACATCTACATGGCCCACTGTGGCCACGAGCCCATCCGTGCGCTGCGCGAGAGACTCCACCGCGATAATCCACTGCGCCGCGCCGGCCAGCGCATCGCGGCGCAGATTCATGGGCGTGGTGCCGGCATGGTTGGCTTGTCCAGTCCACGTCAGTGTGTGCCGCGCCTGGCCCACGATGGCAGTCACCGCCGCAAGGCGCAAGTCCTCTGACTCAAGAACTGGCCCCTGTTCGATGTGCACTTCGAAGAAGCCCAACGCGTCCTCGCCGACAGCGGCATTGCCGACTTCTCCGGGATCGAGTTCGAAGTTGCGGATGACGTCCGCCAGCGTCATGCCCTCCGCGTCCTTCAGTTTGAGTAGATCAGGATCGAAGCGCCCGGCGGCCGCGCGGCTACCGATAAACGGCAGGCCAAAGCGCACGCCTTCTTCTTCGCTGAAGGCAATGATTTCGATGGGCAGCGGCAGCTTGAGTTCCTGCGCGATCTCTGCGCATTCGAGCGCCAGAGTGACGCCGAGGACGCCGTCGAAGGCTCCGGCATTGGGCACCGTATCGATGTGCGAGCCGATGATCAGGCGCTTGCCGATTGCGTATGGCGGCTGCCATCGGCTGCGCAGGTTGCCGGCAGCGTCTACGCTCACCGTCATGCCCATTGCTTCCATGCGCTCGCGCAGCAACGCATGCACCGCGCGCACAGGTGGCGTTAAAAATCTGCGTGTCGTGCGATCCGGCTCCTCACTTAGGACAGCGATACGGCGGCACTCGGCAATGGCACGCTGAGCGCGCTCTGGCATTGCGCGGGTGCTCATGAGCGCGCCTGCTCTTTGCCGCGTGCCTCGCCAACATGGGCTCCGGCGCGAAAGACAGGCGCGCCGCGCAGCCAGGTTTCGAGGACGCGACCCTGCAGTTCGACGCCGAGGTACGGAGAGAGTTTATGCCGGAAATGCAGGTCGGAAGGCGCGACGGTCCAATTGGCCTCGGGATCGAAGACAGCAAAATCCGCATCGGCGCCCACTGCAATCACACCTTTGCGCCCGCTCATCCCCGCCAGCCTGGCAGGCGCGGCCGCCATCCATTCACCGATCCGCTCCAGTCCGATGCCGCGTTGTTTCATCCCGGTCCACAGCACCGGCAGGGCCAGCCCAAGGCTTGCGATGCCGCCCCAGGCCTTGTCCCAGCGGCCTGTTTCGTCGCCCAATGACACGTTGATGTTCGACTGACCGTGATCGATTGCATCGAGGACGGCTTGGGTCAAAGCGGCCTTTAAATCCTCGATCCGCTCGTCAGGGAAATGCATCAGCTTGGCGAGCTCTGAGGCTGTCTTCATCGCCACGTTTTCGTACCCGGGCTGCGCTGGTAGCCGCATCTCCGCATGCAGCTTGAGCGCGGGCGGGCAAGGGGAGTGGTCGGTGATCACCATTTCAATCAGTCCTTCGTTGAGCGCATTCCACAATGCCTCGCGATTTCCGGCGTCGCGAATCGGCGGCGCACATTTGTATTGCGTGGCGCCGTCCGGAATCTCCGCTGCTTCGAACCAGAGATAATGTGCGCAGGTTTCTACGGTGACGGGCACGCCGCGCTCACGCGCACTCTCAAGCAGCGGCAGCGCCTGGGCGCTGGAGAGATGCACGATGTGGATGGGAGTCTGGAACTCTTCGGCCAGGCGGATGAGCAATGCAATGGCCTCAATTTCGGCGGCTTCGGGGCGAGAACGTAGATAGGTGGAATACTTGCGCCAGTCCGCACTCATTCTGTGCAGCACCTGAGTGGCCGCATCTACCGGGCCGGCCACTTCAGCGTGTGCCAGCAGGGGCAGTCCGGTGCCGCGCAACTTCTCCAGCGCCGCGCGCAGATCGGTTTCATCCACCCATCGAAAGCCGTCGATTCCGGAGTGAATGAGAAAGCACTTGAATCCGGGAACGCCCGCGCGTACGAGCGACGGCAACGATTCGGCGTTGCCGTGCACGACTCCGCCCCACGCCGCCCAGTCCACCCAAGCTTTGCCTTGCGCTGCAGCGCGCTTGGCCTCGAGCGCCTGCACGTCGATGGTTTCCGGAACGCAGTTCAGCGGCATATCGACCAGCGTGGTCACGCCGCCTGCGGCCGCGGCTTGCGTTGCGGTCTCAAATCCTTCCCATTCGGTGCGGCCGGGCTCATTGATGTGCACGTGCGAATCCACCAGGCCGGGGAGAAGCACATGATCGCCGAAATCAAAGAGCTCTGTGTTTGCAGGCACTTCATTCCAGCCGCCGAGCGAAGTGATCCGCTCGTGGTCTACAATCACTGCGGCGGGTGCGATGCCCTCCGGTGTCAACACGCGCGTCGAACGAAGTGCTCTTGCCATACTTTGATTACTTTCGCCGTTGAGGGATACGGATAGCAAGCGCAATGATTTCCGGAGGCCGCGAGACCCGCGCTTTAGAAGTCGCGGGAGCCTTCATATGTATGCGGGAGGAGTTCGGTGAGTTTCTGGGACGTTGTAATCATTACGGCCTCGTCGGAGCGGCAAGCGGAGCTTTACGGCGAGGAGATTCAGCGGCGGAACTCATCGGGGCTGTTGCCAAGGGAAACGAAATTTCTTGTCGTACCCGATCCCGGCGGCCAAAGAGTGGGCAGCGGCGGCGCGACCATCAATGCGCTGGGCATTCTGGGCAAAGGCCGCGCGTGGTGGAGCGAGCACCGCACGCTCCTTGTGCATTCCGGCGGCGATTCGCGACGGCTGCCGCAATATTCTCCGGGCGGCAAGCTGTTCGGCATCCTGCCCTCGCGCACCCAGCCACGCGCCACCACAACGGTCTTCGATGAAACCATGTTGCTTTCGTCGGCGTGGGCAGAGAAAATGCACAGCGGGCTGCTGGTGGCTTCAGGCGACGTGGTGCTGCGCTTCGACTCGAGCCAGATGCAATGGGATCGTCCCGGCGTTACCGGCGTTGCCATGCGGCTCGACATGGAACAGGCCGTGCATCACGGCGTGTACGCGGTAGGCGCCGACGATCAGGTGTATACCTTCCTGCAAAAACCGTCGCCCGTGGAGGTGAAAGCCGCAGGAGGCTTGCTGGACGATGGCCGCGTGGCCGTCGATATCGGACTATTGCGCTTCGATGCCGGCCTGACGGCATCGCTGACGGAGCTGGCTGGATTCAAGAGCCTGCCGGCAGTCGATCTTTACGACCAGATGACACGCATGCTCACGGGGCAGTGGCGGCCCGAGCCGGGCGCAGGACTCTTCTGGCGCGAGCTTGAAAGAATCTTGCGCGGCGCCGAGCAGCCCGTGGAGTTTCATTGCTCGGTGGTCGATGGTGAGTTCATTCATGCGGGCACCACGCGTTCATTCCGTGCATTGGCAGCGGGCTCGGGAGGAATTCTCGACAGCATCATCACGCGCGAGTGCAAGGTCGGGCACGAGGCTGTGGTTCTCGAATGCGATCTCGAAGGGCCCGTCTACGCCAGCCGCGGAGCGATTCTGCACGGGCTCACCGGTCTCGCCGGATCGATTGAAGTTCCCGAGGACACGGTAGTCCACCAGCTTCCGGTAGACGGGGAATGCGGCACGGGCTGGGTGATTCGCGCCTATGGCGTGGAAGACGATCCCAAACAGCTATACGAAAACGCAACCTGGTTCAACCGGCCGATGACGGAGACGCTCGAAAGGCTTGGGCTGCGCAGCGAGGAGATCTGGAAGGCGGCCGAGTCGCACAACTTGTGGAGCGCCGCGCTTTTTCCCGTGACCACGTCCGATGAAGCCTGGGCGTGTGCGCGCTGGATGATGGGATACGCGAGCAGTTTCGGCGCAGACGAGTGGCGGCAGCGAACCCGCACGTCCCTGGCCGAGAGTGCGCGCCGCGCCGACGGAAAGGCGCTGGCCGACGCGCGCAATCACCGCTTGCAGGGCATTTGGCAGGAGACGGCGGTGGATCTGGCCAAGGCGGGATCGGATCTGCGCCCGCTGCTCGCAAATCTGCCTGGCCTGGGTCCGGCCGCGGCTGCAGGTCGCGCGCTGCGCGCGCATGCGGATGAACTGCGCGCGGGCTCGGCCGATCAGTTCACGCTTGCCGCCAGCCATTTGATGCAGGCCGCGCGCTTGCTCAGCCGCGCAGGGCGCGAAGCGGAGGCCGCTTCAGCCGAGGCGGAAGCATTCACCTGCATTCAGGATGCGGTGCGCGCGGGTTCAACCGCTGCCGCCGAACGCGTGCCGTCGCCGTGGCAATTCGAACGCGTGCAAATCTCCGCGCCACCGCGCATCGATCTCGGCGGCGGCTGGTCCGACACTCCGCCCTTTTGTTTTGACTGGGGCGGCACGGTGCTCAACTGCGCGCTTGAAATCGACGGAACCTATCCGATCGAAACCGAGATCCGGCGCATCGATGAGCCCGTCATTCGTTGCTTTGCGGGCGGCGAGGACACGCCGGCTGAATATCGCCGCGCCGAGGAACTGCGCGAGCCCTGCGAGCCCGGGTCGGTGTATTCCATTCCGCGCGCGGCTTTGCATCTCCACGGCATTCCGGTTGCGGGTGAGCCGCTCCAAGACACGTTGCGCCGGCTGGGCGGCGGTCTCGAAATCTGCTGCCGAGTGCAGTTGCCCATTGGCTCCGGCCTGGGAACCAGCAGCATTCTTGCGGCAACAGTGGTGCGCGCGCTCGCCGGCCTCTCGGGAAGGGAACTCGACAATCATGCGCTTTCTGAGACGGTCATCCAACTGGAGCAGCACATGACCACCGGCGGCGGATGGCAGGATCAGGCGGGCGGCATTTTTCCCGGCGCCAAACTGCTCATCACCGGGCCGGGCCTGCATCAGCGCATTCGCGTGCAGCCGGTGCCGTGGAGCGAAGAGCGGCGCGATGAGTTCTGTGCCCACATGGTGCTTTACAACACCGGCCTGCAGCGCATGGCAAAGGATCTGCTGCGCCAGGTGGTATCGCGTTACCTGGCGCGCGAGACGGCTACCGTGCAGGTGCTGCACAGCATCAAGACGCTGGCTGTGGAGATGTCGTATGCCGCGGCTGAAGGCGACTGGAAGCACCTGGGCGAATTGCTCGATCGGCACTGGCAGTTGAACCAGGTGCTCGATCCCAATACGGCGAATGCGCCGATCAACGCGCTACTGGACCGTGCGCGGCCGTTTATTTATGGGGCCAAGCTGGCCGGAGCCGGTGGCGGCGGGTTTCTGATGCTGCTGGCACGCGATCCTGAAGCGGCCGCGGAGTTGCGCGTGGCGCTCGGTCAGGAAGCATCGCAGCGCGGCGCGGCGGTTCCGTACCGGATTGCCGAAGATGGGCTGCGCGTCAGCACCTGGGACAAGGCCGCGATGAGTCGCGCTGCAGTCGAATCCAGCGATCCGGCTTACGCTCAAGTTAAAAACTGAAAAATGCAAATGGCGGCGGTGCGCACGGCTACGCTCCGCGCGCGTGGTGTTGCATGGGCTGTCGCGCGCGAAATTCTGCGGCGGCAGTTCGAGCTATTTCCGCAACTACTTCCGGAGACGGGCAAGCAGGTCCTGCGGATGGACAGGTTTCGCGAGGATGTCGAACTCGTAGCCTTCTTTACGCGCCTTTTCCAGCAGATCGGCCGTGGCGGCCTGGCCGGAAAACAGCAGAATCTTGATCCCCGGCAATACTGCGCGAATGCGAATCGCCGCATCGATGCCGTTCAGGTCGGCCATGATCACGTCGGAGATCAGCATGTCCGGCTGAAACGATTCGGCAAGCTCCAGGGCTCCCTCGCCGGAATAAACGGCGCGCGCCTCAAAGCCGCTTTGGTTCAGGATCATGGCTAATGTATCGGCGATGACGCGCTCGTCATCCGCCACCATAACCCTCGGTTTTTGGGTGGTCGTGGGCATACTCTCCTTGGCGCCGGGGGTGAGAAATCATGACGCGCCGTTCTCACATGTCACGGTCTACCGCGCCAGCTTGCGGCCTTCCCAACCGTAGATTTTTCTTACAGCAGGAATGGTACGCTTACGTAGTGTAATGCACTGCGCTCCCGTGCATCGAGCGCCATGGAGGGAGCCATACGGCCGCAGTTTCCCCGGCCGCAGGGGATGCATTCACTTCGGATCAATTTGTCACCCTTATACTGACAGCATTCGGCCACGAACCGGCCAGAACTTCCCCACCGGAGAACCGAGATGCAAGACGCGGTCACCCCGAACCCGGCCTTCGACGCCCCTGTGGCCCCTGAAGCGGCCCCTCAGGCGAACCCCCAGGCGAACGATGACGCGATCATTCGCGCGGAGAAGATCGAGAAGTACTACGCGCAGCCGAGCCAGAATCGCATTCAGGTGATCTCGGCGACCGATTTGAGCATCGTGCCGGGAGAGATTCTTGCCTTGCTGGGACCGTCCGGATCGGGCAAATCAACCATGTTGAGGATGTTGACCGGGCTCTCCACGCCGTCGGCGGGGCAGGTGTACTGGCACGGCAGGCCTATCGCTGAGGCCGAAATCAACGTCTCTATCGTTTTCCAGAGCTTTGCGCTCTTCCCCTGGCTCACAGTGCTCGAGAATGTTGAAGCGCCGCTGCAGGCACGCGGAGTGACGCCCGCGGCGCGCCGCGAACGCAGCATGAAGATGCTCGACATGGTCGGTCTCGACGGTTTTGAAGCGGCCTATCCCAAGGAGCTCTCCGGCGGCATGCGGCAACGCGTGGGTTTTGCCCGCGCCCTGGTGGTCGAGCCTGAAGTGCTCTTCATGGACGAGCCTTTCTCCGCGCTCGACGTGCTGACGGCCGAGAACCTGCGCAGCGAACTGCTGGAGCTGTGGGCGAAGAAGACCATGCCCACCAAGGCGATTTTCCTGGTCACGCACAACATTGAAGAGGCCGTGCTGCTGGCCGATCGCATTATCGTGCTGGGGCGCAATCCCGGCCACATCCGCACCGATTTCCGCGTGCAGCTCGCGCAGCCGCGCGAGCGCAAGTCAGAGGCCTTTACGCAACTGGTGGATTACATTTACAAGGTCCTCACGCGGCCCGACACGGAACCGGCCGAAGCGCCCGGCCAGCAAATTACGCCTGCGGTGCGCGATCAGCGCCAGATGCACTACCAGATGCTGCCTCACGCGCGCCCCGGCGGCATCGCCGGCCTGCTGGAGCTGCTTCTCGACAAGGGTGGGCGCGACGACATCTACCGCCTGGCTAACGATCTGGCTTTTGAGATCGACGACCTGCTGCCCATCGTCGACGCTGCACAACTGCTGGGCTTCCTGAAAGTCGAGGAGGGGGACGCCGTCATCACTCCCAGCGGCGAGGAGTTTGCCAACTCCGAAATTCTCCGCCAGAAAGAGCTCTTCCGCAACGCGGCGATCGAAAATGTGCTGCTTTTGCGCCAGATTCGCCGCGCTCTCGACACGAAAAGCGACCACACCGTGCGCGAAGACTTCTTCCTCGACATGCTCGGCGAGCAGTTCAGCGAGGAGGAAGGCCAGCGACAGATTGAAACCGCCGTCACGTGGGGCCGTTACGCGGAGCTGTTCGATTTCGATGCCGCGCGCCGCCGCTTTGTGCTGCCCGATGCGCTGGAAGAGGAGATTGCTCCGAGCGAGGACAAGAAGTGAACTTCCAGCGCCCGCTCGCACGCACTCTCGTCACCGCTCGCACCACACCCTTCATCATCGATCTGGGCGTGGCAGCCTGCGCCCTGGCGCTTTTCTTCGCCGTCGTCAGCACCGGCGTCTATTGGTTCCAGAAGCCGATTCCGATGGTGCCCATTTCGAGCTCCATCAGCGCGCTGCCGGTCTACGCCTTCTACTCCATCGTGCGCATGACCATCGCGTACTTTCTTAGTCTTACCTTCGCCGTCGCCTACGGATACATTGCTGCCTACAACGCGCGCATTGAGCCGTGGATGGTCGCGGTCCTCGATATTCTGCAGTCGATTCCGGTGCTCAGTTTTCTGCCTCCCGTGGTGCTGGCGATGGTCTCGCTTGTTCCCGGCCACCAACTCGGCATTGAGATGGGCGTCATCCTGCTCATCTTCACCGGCCAGGTGTGGAATCTTGCCTTCAGCTTCTATTCCTCGCTCAAAACCATACCGCACGAGATGCTGGAGGCGTCGCGCATCTTTCGCTACTCCGGCTGGCAACGCTTCTGGCAACTGGAAATGCCCTTTTCCACGATCGGCCTGGTGTGGAACTCGATCGTCTCCGTGGCCGGCGGCTGGTTCGCGCTCATTTTTTGCGAAACCTTCACCATGGGCGATCGCAACTTCCAGCTCCCCGGCCTGGGCAGCTACATCCAAACCGCAACCTACGCCGGCGACGTGCGCGCATTGCTGGCCGGCATCGCAACCGTGATTCTGATTGTCGTCGCCACCGATCAGCTGGTGTGGCGTCCGCTCATTGCCTGGAGCGACAAGTTCAAATTCGAGCAGGTGGAATCCGCCGACCAGGTGACTTCGCCGATCCTCGAACTTATTCGCCGCTCCAAAATCTGTCAAACCCTGCCCGGCCGCATCTGGGAGCGTGTGGAGGAGCCGGTCTGCCGGCGTCTCGCGCAAAGCAAGGAGTGCCGCGTCGTGAAACCGCTCGACGAGACGAGGACCGGCAAAGTTTCTCCGTTTCTATGGGCGGTGGCATTGGCGGGCGCGCTGGCCGTTTGCTGGGCCGCCGCACAGGCTGTGCTCATGCTCAGGGATGTTACGCTGGCCGATCTGCGCCTGCTGCTCGAGGGCGCGGGTGCAACCTTTTTGCGCGTGAACGTCGCGCTACTCCTCTCTGCCGCGTGGACGATTCCCGTCGGCGTGGCCATCGGCCTCAATCCCAGGCTGGCACGCGTCGTGCAGCCCATCGCGCAGATCCTGGCCTCGGTGCCGGCGACAGCGTTCTTCCCGATTCTGTTGATGGGGCTGGTGAGAATCGGTGGCGGCCTGGGCATCGGATCAGTTGCGCTCATGCTGCTCGGCACGCAGTGGTACATCCTCTTCAACGTGATCGCCGGCGCCATATCGATTCCCTCCGACCTGCGCGAGGTCGCCTCGCTCTTTCACTTCACACGCTGGCAGCGCTGGATCAAGCTCATCCTTCCCGGCATCTTTCCTTACCTCATCACCGGCATGGTCACGGCCTCAGGAGGCGCGTGGAACGCTTCGGTGATGGCCGAGTACTCGCACGTGAAGGGCCAGACGCTTTCGACCATCGGCCTGGGAGCACAAATTGATGCTGCCACCGACAGCGGCCGTTTCTCCATGCTGCTGCTGGCCACCATCTTCATCTCGCTCATGGTGGTCACCATGAACCGGCTGGTGTGGCGGCGGCTTTATCATCTGGCTGAGACTCGGTATAAACTCGATGGCTAGAAACCGGCGCTTGCCAGCCAATCCCTTGGCGTGGAAGCGGAATTTCGCTACGATTGACGGAGGATTGAAATGGCGACATCACAAACACTTATCGATTGGTCCCTGTGCCCGGCGCTCGAAAGCAAGCCGGACACGCAGGGCGGCGCCTGGGTGTTTCGCGGAACGCGCGTGCCGGTTACCGCCATTCTGCGCAATCTCAGTGAATTGAGCGTACGGGAGCTTACGGAGGAGTTCCCGACCGTGCGTCTTGAACTGATCACGGAATTCCTCGATTTTCTCGCGCGGAGTGCAGCGCCGAGGTCGTAAGATGCCCAGGCGTGTTCTGCTCGACGAAAACCTGCCACAAATACTTCGACACTTATTGCGCGGCCATTCGGTCTTGACGACCGCGTATCAGGGGTGGGCCGGAATGTCGAATGGCGTCCTGCTTGCAGCAGCTGAAAAGGCTGGCTTTGACGTACTGGTCACGGCAGACCAGGGCTTGAACTATCAGCAAAATCTTGTGGGGTTCAAGCTGGCGCTTGTGGTTGTGAGCTCCAATAAGCAAAGCCTGGTGATTGAAGGTGCTCTGCGCATTTCGATTGCGATTGACGAGGCAAAGCCGGGGAACTTCACGTTTGTGGATATTGGCTCTTGAAGGTCCCCCGAACGATGAATCGCGGACACTGTGGTCATAGATTTCGCTTTTGAAGGAAACTCAAATCCTAGGAGACAGGAGAGCCGATGATTCGCGCAGGTTTGGTGGGTTTTGGCATGGCGGGCCGGGTGTTTCACGGTCCGCTGCTTTCGTCGGTTGAGGGGCTGGAACTGGCCGCAGTGATGGAGCGCAGCAGCAACAAGGCCGCCGAGCGCTATCCCGGGATCACCGTGTACCGCTCGCTCGAAGAGATGCTGGCCGACAAGTCTCTCGGACTCTTCGTTGTCGCCACTCCGAACCATACGCATTACGCGCTCGCCAAAGAGATCCTGAGCGCCGGTAAGAACGTCGTCGTGGACAAGCCGATGACCCTGACCTCGGCCCAAGCCGCGGAATTGATCGGCTTAGCCCAAAAGCACAAAGTGCTGCTGGCGCCATTTCATAACCGCCGCTGGGACAGCGACTTCCTGACGGTTCAGAAACTATTGCATGAAGGTGCGCTGGGCCGTCTGGTTGCCCTCGAATCGCGCTTTGACCGCTGGCGTCCGGCTCGCATGACAGAGCGGTTGTGGAAAGAAGACGTTGATTCCGGCGGCATGCTGCAGGACCTGGGGCCGCACCTCGTCGATCAGCCGTTTGCCCTCTTCGGTCTTCCCGAGTCGGTCAGCGCCGAAGTGCTGCGCGAAAGAGATGGAGCAGGACCAAACGATTCGTTCACCATCCGCGTGCGCTACCCCGGTCTGATCGTCACTGTCGCCTCCAATTTGCTTTCACTCAAGGCCGGACCGCGCTTTCGCCTGCGCGGGACACGCGGCGGGTACATAAAGAAAGGCGTGGATCCGCAGGAGGCCGCGCTGAACAAGATCACGCGCATTGAAGATCCGGCGTGGGTTCAGGAACCGTCTACCGCGTGGGGCGTGCTCTATGTGGACGTCGATGGCGGCTCGGTCAGCCGTCCCGTTCAGGCAGTCACAGGCGACTACCGACTGTTCTATGCGGGCGTTCGCGAAGCGCTGCTAGGCAAGGCCCCGGCTCCGGTCACGGGGCTGGACGGCTGGCGCGTGGCGCGGCTGCTGGAATGGGCTGCGGAAAGTTCGGAAAAGTGCCGTGAGATTGTTTGCGACTGGAGCCAGGAGCCGAAATAGGCGTGATCGCGCAGTTTCCGGTTGGCCGGCAATTCGCTCACCATGATTCATCGGTTGTCATCCTGAGGAGCGCGGCGACGATGGATCTGCGGTTGCTTTTGGCGATGCCTGCATTTGAAAAAAGCGCAATTTCCCCATTGCCGGTTACAGACCAAGAAACGATGGTTGACGGAAAATGACCTAAAAACAACCGCAGATCCTTCGACTCCCTCGCGCTTTCCTGCACTTCGTGCATGGAAAGCGTTCAGTCGCTCAGGATGACAGCGCACATTATTCATGCAGCAATCAGTAGCACGACGCGCCGCTTTCACTGCCGGCTCGGCTCTTTTTCAATCAGCGGCACCCAGAAGCGAAAACGCGCGCCGCCGCCGGGAGCGTTGGAAGCCTCGATGCCTCCGCCGTGGACGTTCACGATGGCGCGGATAATGGCCAGGCCCATGCCCGATCCTTTGCGCTGGCCAGTGTTGCGCTTGCCCCGGTAGAACTTCTCAAAGATCAGTGGCATGTCGAGGGCGTCGATGCCGGGGCCGTTATCCTCCACGCAAAACTCGAGCCGGTCGTCGTTGCGTACGCAACTCAACTTCACGCGACTGCCGGGCGGCGTGTGGGCGGCCACGTTTTCGAGCAGGTGGCGCAAAACCCGGCCCAGCAGGTGCGGATCGATCCATACCGATTCACCCTGGGCCGATCCACCCTGGGCCGATTCTCCGCAGGCCGATTCGCCCTGGGCCGATTCATTACCGCCGGGGCGATCTTCTTCCTCCACCACGATGCTCACCTTGTGCGAGGCCAGAATCTTGCGCGATTCCTCCACAGCCTGGTCGAGCAGCGCACGGGGATTCTGCGGAGACATCTTCACCTTCACCACGTTGGCGTCGATCTCGGCCATTTCCACGGCATCGCCGATCAGCAAGTCGAGCCGTGCCGCCTCCTCGTCGATGATGTGCGCCATATCGGAGCGTGTGGCCTCGTCAAGGCCCGCGCTATTTACCAGAGTTGTGGAAGCGGCGCGGATCGAGGTTAGTGGAGTGCGCAGTTCGTGGGTGAGGGAATCGATGAGCGCCGTACGCAGCCGCTCGCCTTCGCGGGCGGCCTCCACGCGGGCCGTAGTCTCTATCGCAATGGAACGCGCCACCGCGATCGCGACCTGGGCGCCGATTGCTGCGGAGACTTCGCGCGAAAGCGTCTGGGGCCGCCAGGCCAGCGCGCCCACAGATCGCAATCCCAGCATCAGCGATGTGGAATGGTAGCCCGACAAGGGAACCAGCGTAGGGCTCAAACCTTTCGTCAAAGCCTTCATATGCGCATGGACGCTGGCTGGCGCGTCGCCAGTTGAAGAATAAACGCGGTCGTGGTCGCCGACGTAAAGAATGACGCCTTCGAGCGCAAAGATGCGATCGATCAACATGGGCAGGTCGCGAATGAGCCGGTCGGCATCCTCAACGAGCATCATCTCCTGGCTGAGGGCGTAGAGCCGTCCCACATCCGCCTGCCGCTGCACGGCCTGCATGGCCTCTCTCCGCGCCCGCTCGGCCAACCGGCTGACGACGATGCAACCCAGTGCGAACGAGATCATTGCCACCCAGGATTGCGCGCCGACCAGTCGGAAAGTGTGAAGTGGAGGCAGGAAATAATAGTCGAAGGAAACTGCGCACAGAACCGCCATGTACAGCGAAAGGACGATTCCCGCCTGGCTCGCCGACCACACCACCAGCACCAGAAAGACCATTCCCGCGGTGGTGGAATTGGCGCCCAGCCACACCAGCAGAAAGGTGGTGAACATGGCTGCGGCGGTGGCCAGGAACCAGCGAAGAATGTGCCCGGAATAGGCGCGGACGCGCATCGACTTCCCCATCGGAATCATAATCGTCTTTCGCGGTTTGTGAAATGGCGCGCGCAGCGATGTAATCTCCGGCGCGAAAATGATGTAAGCTTCGGTGGGAAGAAGGGTAAGATGCCTGGACGAATTCTGGTAATCGACGACGAATCACAGATTACGCGGGTACTGCGCGCCGCGCTCTCTGCGCAGGGCTACGACGTGCGCACGGCCAACGATCCCGATGAGGGCTTGCGCGTCTTCCGCGAATGGTCGCCCGACCTCGTGATTACCGACCTGATGATGCCGGGAATGAGTGGGGTCGACGTTTGCCGCATCATTCGCACGAAGGGCTCCACGCCGGTACTGGTCCTGTCGGTCCGCGAGCACGAACGGTCGAAGGTAGAGGCGCTCGATGCAGGCGCCGACGATTATGTCACCAAACCCTTCAGCATTCAGGAGCTGCTGGCACGGGTGCGGGCGCATCTGCGGCGCGCTCCCGAGCGTACCACGGCTGCGATTGAGGTGGGTGACTTTGTGGTGGACTCCCAGGCGCACACCATCACCGCGCAGGGCAAGCCCATCCACCTGACGCCCAAGGAGTTCGATCTGCTGCTGCATCTCGCGCGCAACGCCGGCAAGGTGATGACGCACCGCGCCCTTCTGACCTCCGTCTGGGGCGCGCAGTCGGCCCATCAGCCCGAGTACCTGAGGGTTTTTGTAGGGCAATTACGAAAAAAGCTTGAGACCGAGACCGGCCGCCAATACATTCAGACCGAGCCCTGGGTGGGTTACCGCTTTATCCCCGAGGGCTGGGCCGGCAACGAAGAGTAGACGGGCACGCGCCGCGCGGATGATTACGAGGCTGGCCAAAGAACGTTCTGCGCTCACTGATTCTCCAGAGCTTAGGGCCGCTTGGCCCCAGTCTTTACGGTTTATTTAGAAATTCTTTACGGTACTCAAATCTCTAAGAAGTCAGAATCAATCTCAAGTCAGCCGTTTGGCGAGACCAGGGCAGGATCGCGATGCGAATCCCTGTGCCTGCCTGCCCCGGCAGAACCGATGCACAACGAACGGAATCTTTTTTTTAGCAATTTCGCTGGCGCCGCGCCGGCCGGAATTTGGAGTTCCCGTATGCAGGACGCAGTCATGCTGCTTTTCACCGCCGTTTTCTTCGTCTTGGCGTTTCTCTACGTCAAGGCATGCGAAAAGTTGAGGTAGCCCATGCACATGGATTGGATCTCGGCAACCGGACTGGTTCTCTCAATTCTTCTCATGGTGTATCTCACCATCGCGCTGCTTTTCCCGGAGAAATTCTGATATGTCCGTAAATGGCTGGCTGCAATTCGCCATCTACTCTGTCATTCTGCTTGCCACCGTTCGACCCGTCGGCAAATACCTGACGCGCGTTCTTGAGGGCGAGCGCACATGGCTTGACCCGGTGCTCCGACCTTTCGAGCGGATCATCTACAAGCTATGCGGTGTCCGCGCGGACAAAGAGATGAACTGGCGCGAGTACACCTTCGCCATGCTCGGCTTTTCCGCAGCCACACTGGTGCTCACCTATGCGATCGAGCGCTTGCAAGGTTTCGTCCAGGGTTGGGCCAATCCGCAGCATCTCGCCGCCGTGGGACCCGATCTTGCCTGGAATACCGCGGCGAGCTTCACGACCAACACCAACTGGCAGTTCTACGCGCCCGAAAGCACGATGAGCTATCTCACGGAGATGGCTGGCTTGGCGACGCACAACTTCTGGTCGGCTGCCGCAGGTATCGTGGTTGCCGTGGCGCTCATCCGCGGCATCAAGCGTACGCAGTCGAGCACTATCGGCAACTTCTGGGTGGATATGACACGGACGTTGCTCTATATCCTCTCGCCGGCTTGCATTGTTTACGCACTGCTGCTGGTCTGGCAGGGAGTTCCTCAGAATCTCCATCCCTACACTGTCGTGCATACCATCGAAGGCAGCACGCAGACCATCGGGCAGGGGCCGGTCGCCTCGCAGGAAGCCATCAAGATGCTGGGCACAAACGGCGGCGGCTTCTTCAATGCCAACAGCGCTCACCCCTACGAGAACCCGACTCCGCTGTCGAACTTCTTTCAGATCCTTTCGATTTTCGTTATCGGCGCGGGTCTCACCTACACGCTGGGCCAGATGACCGGCTCGCGAGGCCACGGCTGGGCCGTCTTCGCCGCAATGTATCTGCTCTTCGCGGCTGGCTTCGTCGTGTGCTATTGGGCTGAGTCCCAACCGCATCCCATGATTCACGATGCTGCACAGGCACGCACTGCAACCGCGCCCGGTGGCAACATGGAGGGTAAGGAAGTGCGCAACGGCATCGCCGAGAGCGCGCTCTTCGCCACCGTCACCACCGATGCCAGTTGCGGCGCCGTCAGCAGCATGCACGACAGCTTTACCCCACTGGGCGGCATGATCCCGCTCGCCAACATCATGCTCGGCGAAGTGGTCTTTGGCGGCGTGGGCGCTGGTATGTACGGCATGTTGATTTACATCGTGATCGCGGTTTTCATTGCCGGACTGATGGTCGGCCGCACGCCGGAGTACCTGGGCAAGAAGATCGAATCCTACGACGTGAAGATGGCCATGCTTTACGCACTCATTTTCCCGTTCATCATCCTCACTTTTGCGGCTATTTTTGTGCTGCTGCCGGTCGGTCAGTCGGCGATGGCCAACCCCGGTCCGCACGGCTTTAGTGAGGTCCTGTACTCGTTTGTTTCGGGCGCGGGGAACAACGGATCGGCCTTCGCGGGCCTGGGGACCAACTGGTGGTACAACATCGCGATGGGTTGGGACATGCTCATCGGTAGATTCCTCATGATGATTCCGGCTCTGGCCCTGGCTGGCAATCTGGCGCTGAAGAAGAGCGTGCCACCGTCGTCCGGCACATTCCCGGTCAACACTCCGTTGTTTACCGTGTTGCTCATCGGCGTGGTTTTGATCATCGGCGCGCTCACTTTCTTCCCGGCGCTGAGCCTGGGACCGATTCTGGAACATCTGCTGCTGCACACGCACCCCGGAACGCTCTTTTGAGCTATTAGCCGTCGGCTTTTAGCTCTTAGCTAATAGCCAACGGAGCCTCTCAAACAGCTCGCGCCGGCAAGACGAGCTAGAAGCTAACAGCTAAAAGCTGCTTTACGAAACGGACTGACATGGTTGAGAAAACGAGTCTTTGGAATACGCAGATTATGGCCCAGGCGGCGCTGGACAGCGTGCGCAAGCTCGATCCGCGTGGCATGGTCAAGAACCCCGTGATGTTTGTGGTGGAAGTGGGCAGCGTGCTCACCACGGCATTGTTGATTGTCGACGCTCTTCATGGTTTTCGACGCTTCGGCTTCAACCTGCAGATCACGCTCTGGCTGTGGTTCACGGTGCTCTTCGCCAACTTTGCCGAAGCCATGGCCGAAGGCCGCGGCAAAGCGCAGGCCGACACGCTGCGCAAGGCCAAGGGCGAGACCATCGCCAAACGCTACAAGGCCGATGGCAGCTTTGAAGAAGTCGTCAGCGGTTCTCTCCGCGCCGGCGACGTGATTTACGTCGCGGCCGGCAACTACATCGCGGGCGACGGCGAAGTGATCGAAGGCGTGGCGTCGGTGGATGAGTCGGCAATTACCGGCGAGTCGGCGCCTGTCATCCGCGAAGCCGGAGGCGACCGCTCGGCCGTCACCGGCGGCACCAAGGTGCTGTCGGACTGGATCAAGGTGAAGATCACCTCCAATCCCGGCGAGACTTTTCTCGATCGCATGATCGCGCTGGTTGAAGGCGCGACACGCCAGAAGACGCCCAATGAGATTGCTCTCAGCATTCTGCTCTCCGGGCTGACCATCATCTTTCTGCTGGCGGTGGTCACGCTGCAGCCGTTCGCCATCTACTCGCACGCGCCGCAAACTGTCTTCGTGCTGGTTTCGCTGCTGGTGTGCCTCATTCCCACCACCATCGGCGGATTGCTCTCGGCCATCGGCATCGCGGGCATGGACCGCCTGGTGCAATACAACGTGCTGGCCATGAGCGGACGCGCCGTGGAGGCCGCGGGTGACGTGAACACGCTGCTGCTCGACAAGACTGGAACCATCACCCTGGGCAATCGCCAGGCTGTGGAATTTATTACCGCGCCCGACGTGAGCCCCGAGCGGCTTGCCAATGCGGCGCAACTGGCCTCGCTTTCCGACGAAACTCCAGAAGGCCGCTCGATCGTTGTATTAGCCAAGGAAAGGTACAACCTGCGTGGCCGCGATCTGGGCGGCATCCACGCCGAGTTTGTGCCCTTCAGCGCACAAACCCGCATGAGCGGCGTCAATCTGCCGGGCACGGTCATTCGCAAGGGCTCGGTGGATGCCATCGCACGCTTCCTCGAAGAGCAGGGCTCGTCGCTGCCGCAAAAGGTCCGCGAGAGCGTGGAAGAAATCGCGCGCATGGGCGGTACGCCTCTGGTTGTCGCTGAAAACTCCTCTGCCCTCGGCACCATTTATTTGAAGGACGTGGTCAAGGGCGGCCTCAAGGAGCGGCTTGCGCGCCTCCGCGCCATGGGCATCCGCACCATCATGATCACCGGCGACAATCCGCTGACCGCGGCCGTGATTGCGCGCGAAGCCGGCGTCGACGACTTTCTTGCCGAGGCCAAGCCCAAGGACAAAATGGATCTGATCAAGCGCGAGCAGGCCAAGGGCAAGCTGGTAGCCATGACCGGCGACGGCACCAACGACGCGCCCGCGCTGGCGCAGGCCGACGTGGGCGTGGCCATGAACTCCGGCACCCAGGCTGCAAAAGAGGCCGGCAACATGGTCGATCTCGACTCCAATCCCACCAAGCTCATCGAAATTGTGGAGATCGGCAAACAGCTTCTGATGACGCGCGGCGCTCTGACGACATTCTCGATCGCCAACGACGTGGCCAAGTACTTCGCCATCATCCCGGCCATGTTTCTGGGTGTGTTTCCGGTGCTGGGCGCGTTGAACATCATGCGTCTGCATTCGCCACAGTCGGCGATTCTTTCGGCGGTCATTTTCAACGCAATCATTATTGTGGCGCTGATTCCGCTGGCGTTGAAGGGCGTCAAGTACGCGCCCAAGCCGGCCGACGTTCTGCTGCGCAACAACCTGCTGATCTATGGTGTTGGCGGCATCCTGATTCCGTTTGTCGGCATCAAGGCCATCGATGTGTGCCTGGTGGCACTGCATTTGGCATAGCAGCCTGTGGTGGAAGCAAGTTTTGAAAGGGCACGACTTTAGTCGTGCCGCATCAGCAGCAAAGAAGGATCGGGCTTTAGCCCCTGCTGCAAGGAGATGAAAAGTGCATTCGGTTTGGAAGACATCCATTCTCTTTACGCTCGTTACCGCGGTCCTGTTCGGCCTGGGATATCCGCTGCTGATGACAGGGCTCGCCAGCGTGCTCTTTCACCATCAGGCCGACGGAAGCCTGATTCTTCAAAATGGACAGGTGATTGGCTCCGAGCTGATCGCGCAGAGTTTCACGTCGGACAAGTACTTCCATCCGCGTCCCTCGGCTGCAGGAAACGGCTACGACGCCACGGCCTCCGGTGGCACAAACCTGGCCCAATCGAACAAGGCGCTGGTGACGCGCATTCAGGGTGACATCGACAAGCTTTCCGCGCAGAACCATGGCCAGCCCGTGCCTATCGACATGGTGACCACGTCCGGCTCGGGCCTCGATCCCGACATTACGCCGGACAATGCGTACTACCAGATCCCACGCGTTGCCCAGGCGCGCGGCATCGATCAGGATCGGCTGCGGAAACTCGTCGCGGACCACACCACCTCGCGCCAGCTCGGCTTTCTGGGTGAGCCACGCGTGAATGTGCTGGAGCTGAATCTCGCGCTCGATGAGTTAGCGAAATAGTCTTTAGCGAAGCGGCTTCCCAAGCCACTTTTATGCGGGACGAGCTAACCGGCTGTCCCGCATTTCTTTTGGTACTGATGTGACGTTGCGCCGGCCTCAAGGCCGGCTGTACTGGCGGCGTCCACGCCGCCGGTACCGATTTGCGGGTCAGGAGACCCGCACGACAGCCGGTTAGGAGACCGGCGCTACCTGTTTGTGGGATAAGCGCTAAACTTCGCGCCGGCCTTCCATGGCCCGCGCCATCGTCACCTCGTCGGCATATTCGATGTCGCTGCCGGCAGGAACGCCTGTCGCGATGCGCGTGATCTTTACAGAGAAACTGCGCAAGGCCGCGGCCAGCCAACTCGCCGTGGCTTCGCCTTCGAGCGTGGGGCTGGTGGCAAGAATCACTTCGTCCACCTCGCCGCGCTCCACGCGGCCAATGAGAGTTTTCGCGCGCAACTGATCGGGCCCCACGCCGTGCAGGGGCGATAGCGTTCCATGCAGGACGTGGTAGACACCCTGATACATTTGCGTCCGCTCCACAGAGGCGATGTTCGTGGGCTCTTCCACTACGCAGACCAGGCGCTGGTTGCGCGAGGGGCTCGCGCAGTAGGCGCAGGGATCGACGTCGGTGACATTGTTGCAGATGGAGCAGAGGCGCAGGCTGGCCTTCAATCCGCGCACAGCATCGGCCAGGGCCGCCGCGTCCTCGTCGCTCGAGCGCAGCAAATGGAACGCGTAGCGCTGCGCGCTCTTGGTGCCCACGCCGGGCAGTTTCTTCAGTTCCTCAATGAGCCGGGCCATCGGCTCGGCATAGCGTGACAAGTCTCCTGCCTCCTTTAAGTTGCCTGTTCTCCGTCAGCCGTTAGGTGGGCTGCCTACACAGCGCTTTATGGCATTCTCAACGCGAGAAACAGATTGAATCACGACCTCCAAAGGCATCTCATCCGGGGGTATCGTCCCTGTCGGCGGAGTGCGTATCACTGTGCCGCGAAACTTACCTTTGACGGCTCGGGCATGTGGAGCACAGGTCGGTGTGGCGAAAATTTTCCGCATCAATCGCCACTGGGCATTTTGCCTTGCAGGAAATCGATCACCAAAGGTCTGATAGTCATCGCCAAAAGCGAAGCCGAAAACGCAATCTCCTTCTCTCAAGAGGGGATATCCGGAACCCAGAACAATAGTTGTTTGAAACTCCACGCTCGAGTTTAAGAGCTTTGCGCCGTCTTCCCCGAGAGAGCAAATAGTCACCGGCCGAGCATGCCCTTGTGGGAAGGCCGAAGGGCTGAGAACGAAGCCAGAGATCAACGATAGAAGAGCGAAAAAACGCCCCATAGGTCGAACGCATCCTTTCAGCTCATTCCCGGCAGCTTCAATCCGCCCAGCATACCTTGCAGGCTTGACTTGATGGCCTCATCCGCCTTTCGCCCGGCTTCGTTCACCGCGCCCACAATCAAATCCTCCAGCATCTCCACATCGGGCTGGCTGCCGCTCAGGCTCATCACGGCGGAGGCATCGATGTGGATCTTGAGCAGTTCTTTCTTGCCGTTCATGGTCGCGGTCACAGCGCCCCCGCCGCTCGAGGCCTCCACCATAGTCTCTCCCAGCTTGCGCTGAACCTCTTCCTGCATTTCGCCTGCCTTGGAAAGCATCTCCGAAATTTTGAGCGGATTGATCATCTTCGTTTTGTTCTCCTCAGCAGCCTTTGGCAAAACTCCAGATTTCAGAAAACCATTCCTCAGGGGCTAAAGCCCCGCGGATTCTTGCGCCGCTTTCGGCACGACTGAAGTCGTGCCCTTTCACGAAACCATTTATGAAACACGCTCTAACTTCTGACCGTCTTCGCCTTGCCATCAAAATACGCCCGAGCCCCAAAAAGCCAGAAGCTAAAAGCTAAAAGCTAAAAGCTAAAAGCTGTCCTGTCACTTCTGCCGCAAATCGACCACACTGCGGACTTCCGCCTTGAAAATCTCCTGGGCGCGCTTGACCAGCGGATTAGCCAGCGCCGCCTCCTGCACGCTGCCCACGAGCGCAACGGGCGCCGCAACCACTGCCGGAGCCGATCCCTCGCCGGCGGACACAAGAAAACGCGTGGGCGCGCCCAGCCGCTGCAGTTCCTGGCGAACGATCTTCTCCGCGGCGGCATTCACTGTCAAGCTGAGCATCTTCTTGCCCATTCCCGGCACGGCAACCTGCACGCTCGTGTTCTCCAGCCGCCACGTGCCGCTGCCCAGTAACTGCGCGGCTGAACCGTGCCCGGCGGTGGTCAGAGCGGCGACAATGTCCTGGCGGATCGAGTCGATATCTGGGCTCAAGCCTTCGCCTGTCGCTATGGCTGCTTCAGGCGCTTTGGCCAGCGCACCCTCGGTGAGCGTTTCAGACGATCCACTCCCCGTTGCTTGTGCAGCGACAACAGGGAAGGGCGAAAGTTCGCGCGCGATCGTGCTCCCCGGCATCGCGGACTCGACTGCCGCGGCCGATCTGCTCATGACAGCGCCGCTTTCCGGCCCGGCGCTCTGCTTCGGGGACGGCGCTCGATTCCAGCCGCTCGGCTCTCGCGCCGGCGCGCCTGCTGAGACCGAAGACGCAACTGCCGGTCGTGCCACGCTGGTGCTCGCGCGCGACGCACTGCCCGGCGTTGCAGTCCGCGTACCCGCGCCTCCGGCCACTCCACTCAGCAGTTCCTCGATCGGCAGCAGCCGCTGGGCGTGGATCAGCTTGAGCAGTCCCAGTTCCAGATGGAAACGCTGTTCCTGGCGGTAATTCAAATCGTCGAAGGTGCGCAGCACAATCTGCAAGTTGCGCGTCAACTCTTCTTCGCTGAAAAGCAGCGCCGTCCGCGCGGCGCGCGCCCGCTCGTCGGCGGAGATCTCAAGCAACTGCGTCTGCTCGCCGCCCAGTTTCGCCATGAGCGTGTTGCGCAGGTAGCGCACCATCTGCCGCGCCAGCGACAAGGGACTATGCCCGGCATTCAGCAGCAAATTCAGTTGCTCCATCAGCGGAGCGCTCTCGGCAGCGGCCACTGCTTCAAGCAGTTTTTCAAAAACAGTGCTCGGCACCGATCCCATCAGCTCGCGAATCTGCTCGTTCGAAAGCTTCGGCCGGCCCTGCCCCCCGCTCTCCCCTTGGATCATTTCGAGCGGCGCCGACGCAATCGCCTGGTCCATGATGGAGAGCGCGTCGCGCATCGAGCCGTCGCCGGCCTCGGCCAGCAGAGCCAGCGCTTCTTCCTCGGCGGCGACATTTTCCTCGGCTGCAATCATCTTCAACTGCGCCAGGATGTCGTCGAATTTGACCGCGTGAAAGCTGAAGTGCTGGCAACGCGAGCGGATGGTCTGCGGAATATTCTCAGGCTCCGTCGTCGCCATCATGAAGATGACGTGCGCCGGTGGTTCTTCCAGCGTCTTCAGCAGCGCGTTAAACGCAGCTTCGGTAATCTGGTGCGCCTCGTCGAGGATGTACACCTTGTAGCGGTCGCGCGCCGGGGAGTAGCGCGCCGCCTCGCGTAACTCGCGAATCTCGTCGATGCCGCGATTGGTGGCGGCGTCAATCTCGATCACGTCCACCGCGTTGCCCTGGCGAATCTCGGTGCAGGCGTCGCACACGCCGCAAGGCTCCGGCGTGGGCCGCTCGGCGGAGCCGATCGTGGTCCGGCAGTTCAGAGCCATGGCCAGAATGCGCGCAATGGTGGTTTTCCCGATGCCGCGATGCCCTGAGAAGATGTACCCGTGCGCGATACGGTTCTGGGTCAACGCGTTCATGAGAGTGCGCGTAACGTGGTCCTGGCCGGCCACGTCGCCAAAGCGCTGCGGCCGGTATTTGCGAGCCAGAACCTGATAACCCATGGGAAGGGAACTCCTCGAGAGGCGGCTCAAAAATCAGGACGCCTAGAGGCGATTGTATCGGTTCCGGCCGGGCCGGAGTTGCAGTGGAATTTGTGTGGGCGAACGCCGATCCGCGCACCACGCATGGCAGGCTGAGGGCGCTTAGCCGACGATGCCGCGCGCGATCTTCACCCAGGCTTCCGGCTTATGATTTGCCAGATAGACGGCGGCCCATTGGCCGGCGAAAAATGCGGGCAACCCGAACAGGTACACGCGATGCACGCGGCGGTTCACCACAAGGTCGCGCACGACGCCCAGGAAGATGAGCGCGTCGACTCCCCAATAGAAATAGACCGGCGGAAAGAAGCCGGTGGGCATTCGCCCCCAGGCCGCGGAAGTAAGCGCCGCGGTGGCAAGCAGCATCAGGCGGCGGTGCAGTTCCGGTTTGCGGCGCCAGGAAATGGCGAGCGCGGCGGCGACGGCGAAGGCAGTGATGTCCCAGAAGGGAACGGCGATGAACGGAACGGCGTCGGGTTGGTCGAGCTGGTGCCAGTTAAACCGCTCCATGGCGATGGCGGTTGCGTAGCCCAGCACCACCATCACGAGGGCCAGTCCGGCGCCGAACCAGCCCAGCGTGCGGTGTATCCGCACGTTGTGGGTCCGCACAAGCACCGATTGCAGAATGTAGAACACAACCCAGGCTGAAAACGCCGCGGCGTGGAAGTAGAGGATCGTTGGAGGGGGGATTTTGGGATGAATCAGGTTGTCGCCGATGGTAAAGCTGAAACCGTACACCACGATGGCCGCCACCAACATCGAGAAGGCGAGGTAGAAGTACTTTTCGGTGAGCCGAACCGGCAAAGACCGAACGGTGCGGCTGCTTGCGCGTGCTGAAGCTGTAGCCATTGTTTGACCTGCGAAGTGGGGACCGGGGCCGGATAGATTGGATGCTAGCAAGATCGCGGCGATTGGCGCAATGGATTTCGCCCTGGCGCGGTGCTGGCTCGGGCCGCGTCCGCAGGGCCGGAACCGCGGGCAACCGGCTTTTAGCGAGATGCAGTTGTCCTCACGCCCCCGACGGAGTCTAATAAAATTGATGGGTTGCGCGCGGAGGAATTGAACAGATCTCATGAAATTGTGGTTTGCCATCGCGGTGGTCTTGGGTTGCGGTCTTGCGGCGGCGCCGGGGTTCAGTGCTCAGGGTGAGCAAACCAACCCGCCGGCTGCGCCGGGCAGCGGCAATCCACCCGCGGCCCAGCAGCCCGCGCAAACGCGGAAGCAAAACGAGCAGAATCCGTTTCCTGAAGACACCAGCGATGTTCCCGTGATGCCGACGCGAAACTCGCCCGGCACGATTCCCGGGGACAGCGATGAGAGCCGGGCCGGCCGCATCCCTATGCCTGCCGACGACGTTGATCCGGTGCGTAGTCCTGAAGACGCAGGAGTTGCGGCCGAAAATCAGCAGCAGAGTTCCAGTTCAAGCACGGCGGGTATGAGCGGCCTGCTTCCCCCCGCCGATGACGATGCGCAGCCGGGAAAGCGCCATCGCAAAGGCGAGCAAACCGTGCCCGAGCATCATGAGACGGCGGCCGAGGACGAGAGCGTCGGCCAGTACTATATCGACCGTAAGGATTGGAAGGCGGCGCTGTCGCGTTTCCAGTCCGCCATGGTGCTCGACCCCGATAATCCCGATGTGTATTGGGGTCTGGCCGAGGCCGAGCGTCACCTGGGCAACTTTGGCGACGCCCGCGCAAATTACCAGAAAGTGATGGACTACGATCCGGGCAGCCGCCACGCCAAAGAGGCGCGCAAGGCTCTCGCTGATCCTGATATCGCCAATGCCAAGCCGCCGCAATCCGCGCAGCCGTCTGCGTCTCCGCAATAGACTGCCGGAACCCCGTTAAGCCGGCTCCAGGATCGATGTACCCAGGCTTTTTGCTTTCCCACCCTTTTCGCAAAAGACAGTTGTATTTGGCCGGACGATAGAGGCCCGGGCCTAAAGGCCGTTTCCTTTTGACCTGTTTTCAGGGGCCTGAAGGCCCCTGCTCCCTCCGAAATCCTTAACTCCAACTGTAGTACTAGTGTAGTGTCCCAGAAATTCGTTGCATTAGTCCAAGCCCGGAAACGCAGGTCCTTCGACTCGTTTTGGTGCGAAAAACGCACCAAAACTCGCTCAGGATGACCGATCATTATGGTGCAAACTTCGGAGACAGGACACTAGAACCCGGCCCAGCCCAGGTAGGCAGCGACCAGGGGCGCGCCCCAGAAGGCGCTCACCGCCGCGCCGATCGAAAGGAACATTCCGAAGGGCAGCTTCTTCAGTCTCCAGGGATTATTGCTGGCGCGCGCCGACGGTAGAAGGAGGGTCACAAGCGCGAAGAGAGCGCCGAGAATAACCGCGATTCCGAAGGCAAGCACCGTGCTGTGGACGCCGAGCCATCCGCCGATCATCGCGACCAGTTTGACGTCGCCCATGCCAATCCCCTCCTGGCCGCGGATCACGATGTAAATCCAGCGGATCACCAGAATTCCTGCTCCGGAGGCGACAGCACCGATAAACCAATAGAAGATGGACAAGGAGACATAGTGTCTCCATTCGTCGAAACCGCCGCCGAAGTCCATTGACGCGAAAATGCCGCCGCGCGCGCACGCCAGCACGAATCCCAGGGCGATGCCCAAAAACGTGAGGCGATCGGGCAGCCACAGATTTTCCGCGTCCATCACCGCCAGTGCCACCAGAATCCACAGAAAAATGATGCGGGCGATGCCGTTGGCGAGGCAGATTGCCGCGTCGTACGTAAAATTCCCCGTGCTGAGCTCCGGGGCCTCAAGGAAGGTGTGCCAGGCGGAAAACGCCCAAAGGGCGCCCACTGCCAGTTCCACAAGCGGATAGCGCCAGCCGATCGATGCGCGGCAGGTCCGGCAATGTCCGCGTAATGCCAGCCAGCTTGCCAGCGGTATGTTTTCCCACCATGCCAGGGTGCGGCCGCAGTTTCGGCAATGCGAGCGGCCCATGATGCTCTCTTCTTCGGGCCACCGGGTTGCGCAAACGTTCAAAAAACTCCCGAACGCGAGCCCCAAAACCCCCGCAAAAACCGTCGCTACTATTGGGATCATTGCAGACCGAGTATATACGCCCGGCACATGGTCTCGACATGCGGTCCCAGCAAGATACCGTCGCAACGCTAGTTCCCAGGGGCAACCAGTGGCGGCTGGGATGCGGCAGCGACCTTGTTGAACTCATTCTGCAGAATGGCGCAGCCGATTGGCCCCAGAAAAACTTTGAGCAAAAAACTTCCCAGCGCGGAGTATGCCCCATTGGTCACGAGAGCGACGCCCGTACCGTAGACCCACAGCCAGTAGAGGTTCGCAAAGGGAATAATCAACAGCCATCCAGTGGGTATCTGTGCACCGAGGCTATTCATTTCATTCTTGGTCTTCACGAACCAGACAAGGCTGTAGATACCGAAGGTGAGGAACGGCAGAAAGAGCACAGCAAGCGGATTTCTTCTTTTCATTTTCGCTCCCTTGAATTCAAGGTTTCGGAGGATGCGCCAGAATACTACCGCAAGGAAGGAAGGGCAATTCAAAACATTGGGCGCTAAACTGGAGCTGCATGGATATTCAGCCGGAGCGCTACAGCAAAAAGAGTTTTTCCGGGCAAACCGTCTCCGACCCGGCGCGGGCGGCTGCGTTATTTGAGCAGTCTGTAGCCATCATGGCGCGGCTTCGCGCTCCCGGCGGCTGCCCCTGGGACCGCGAGCAATCCTTCGATTCCATCCGCAAATACACGCTTGAAGAGGCCTACGAGGTCTTTGACGCCATCGAGCGCCGCGACTTTGCGCATCTCACGGAAGAACTCGGCGATCTGCTTTTGCAGGTGCTGTTTTATGCGGAAATGGCGGCCAACGAGGGCCATTTCACCATCGCCGACGTGCTCGACTCCCTGAATCGCAAGCTGGTGCGCCGCCACCCGCATGTCTTTGGCGACGAGGCTGCACGCGAGGCAGGCAATCGCGCCAATGTCGATGCCAATGTTGGAGGCTCGGCGGATGCCGTGCTGCGCAACTGGGAGGAGATCAAGGCCGCCGAAGCATTGCATGGAGCAGCCCTTTCGGAAGAGAGTCACGCGAAGTCGAGACTGGATTCAGTTATGCGCGCCGTGCCGGCATTGGCTGAAGCCGCCAAGCTCGGCGCCAAGGCGCAGAGATCCGGCTTCGACTGGCCGACCTGGCGCGAATTGCTGCCCAAAATCGCCGAAGAGACTGCCGAGCTGGAAGCCGAAGCCGCTTCCGCCGATCCTGCACGCAAGCCGGCAGTCGAAGCCGAGCTGGGCGATCTGCTATTTACTGTCGTCAACCTCGGCCGCCATCTCGGCGTGGATGCGGAGATGGCTTTGCGCAACTGCAATTTGCGCTTCCGCCAGCGTTTCCGCGAGATGGAGCTGGCCGCGCCGCGATCGCTCGAGGAACTGTCGCCGAACGAATTGGAAGCGCTTTGGGCGCACGCCAAGAGGAAGCTCGCTGCCGATGCGGCGGCATCTAAGCTTCAAGAGCAGGCGAAGCCATGATACGAATTCGCTCCTGCTCGGGGATGGATGAAATGCAGGCGTGTGTGGATCTCCAGATTGAGACCTGGGGATACGACGAGAGCGACGTCATTCCGCGCAAAACCTTTCTGTTAGCGCAGAAAATCGGCGGCCAGGTGATCGGCGCGTTTGAAGACAGGGACCAAGGGACCGAGGGAACAAGGGAACAAGCAAGCAGGGACGAAGCGGCCGGGAAGGCAGGGAGCGAAGGAGCAAGCGAGCAAGGGAGCAACGAAATGCGCGAAACCCTCGTGGGTTTCGCCATGTCTTTGCCGGGGCTTAAATCAACTCCGCATGGGCCACAGCCCTACATTCACTCCCACATGCTGGCGGTTCGCCCGTCGCACCGCAATCGCGGCTTGGGCGCGCAACTCAAATGGGAACAACGGCATGAGGCGCTTTCGCGCGGCATCCGGCACATGGAGTGGACCTTTGATCCGCTGGAAATCAAAAACGCTTTCATAAATATCCACAGGCTGGGCGCTATCTGCCGCGAATACCGCGCGAATTTCTATGGTGTATCCTCATCTCGACTGCAGGGTGGTCTTCCAACCGACCGGCTTTTAGCCGAGTGGGAGCTAGATTCCCCGCGAGTTGAGGCCCTTTTTGCTCGCCGCCCGGCAGCCGCATGCACCATCGAAGAACGCATTCTGGTTCCGGCCTCCATTGAGAGGTGGAAGGCCGGCGACGCAACCCGTCAACGGGCTTTCGATGTTCAGTTAGAGAATCAACAGAAGTTTCAAAAGGCTTTTTCCAGGGGTCTGGCGGTACTCGGTTTCTTTCTCGATGCCGAAGGAAATGGTGTCTACGAACTGGGCCCTCTTTCTTAAGACTGATTCACCATGAGGAACGAATGAGAATTGATGCAATTATCCTGCGCGAACTGCACATGCCGCTGGTGCGCCCGTTTGAAACCAGCTTTGGCGTCACCCGCAATCGAAGGATCGTGCTTGCCGAGATACAGTCCGAAGGGCTGATCGGCTGGGGCGAGTGCACTGCGGGCGAGCGGCCGTTCTTCTCCGGCGAGTCAACCGACACCGCCTGGCAGGTGTTGATCAATGAACTGGGTCCCATGCTGGCCGCTGAATCGCCGGAGCACGGTGGCGAGTGTCCGCGCATCTTTCGCGCCGTCCGCGGCAATCCCATGGCCAAGGCCGCTCTTGAAAACGCTATTTGGGATCTCGAGGCGCAACGCGAAGGCATTTCTATTTCCCAACTCATTGGCGGCGTTCGCGAAAGCATTTCCTGCGGCGTGTCTCTCGGCATTCAGTCCTCGATTCCCGAGCTGCTCGCGATCGTTGAGCGCGAGTTGTCTGCCGGCTATCAGCGCATCAAGCTCAAGTGCAAACCCGGCTGGGACGTGGAGGTCTTCGAGCGCGTGCGTAGCCGCTGGCCAGGGATTCTGCTCAGTTGCGACGCCAACTCCGCCTACCGTCTGCACGACCAGGAGCACCTCGAGTCCTTCGATGCCTTCGATCTGCTCATGATCGAGCAGCCGCTCTGGTACGACGATTTCTACTTTCACTCCGTACTGCAGAAGCGCCTCAACACCCCCATCTGTCTTGATGAATCGATCCGCAACCGCCGCGATGCGCTGGCGGCTATTGAGATGGAGTCGTGCAAGATCATCAATATCAAGCTGGGCCGCGTGGGCGGATTCTCTGAAGCTATCGCCGTGCACAACGCCGCGCTGGAACGCGGCATTCCCGTTTGGTGCGGGGGAATGCTGGAGTCGGGCATTGGCAGGGCGCACAACATCGCGCTTTCTACGTTGGAGGGATTTACGCTGCCCGGCGACGTGTCTGCTTCGGCGCGCTATTGGACGAATGACATCATCGAGCCCGAGGTTACGGTCTCGGCGGAAGGTGAGATTGCTATTCCCGATACGCCAGGCCGCGGCTACGAGGCGCGAACCGACCTGATCGAAAAGCTGACCGTGCGCAAGGAAACCATCCGCGCCATGGCGCTGGTGGCGTAGGGAATTCCGAATCCCACCCTGGCCGCAAAGACAAAGACGCGGCGAGGCCCCACTCCACGGACGAAGACCTGTCGCGCCAATCCCCCTCGATTGGCCCCACTTTTCCACGGGAACTTTTTCCCCTTCCAGCGTCGTATTGTTTCTCTGGCCGGGCATAGCCGCGGGCAATTACACTCAATCATTGAATGTTGAGGTCAATCGAATGAATCGATTTTGTCGTATTGCACTCTTCGGGCTGATGGGCGCAGTCGTATTCGCGCCGCGTGTGGCGATGGTTCATGCCCAGGCCGCGAACTCCACGGCAAGCAGCGCTCCCCAAAAGGTTGAGCTTCTGCCGGGTCTCGACAAGCAGGTGATGGATACCAGCGCAGACCCTTGCGTGAACTTTTACCAGTACGCGTGCGGAAACTTCAGCAAGCTCTACCCGATTCCACCGGACAAGCGCGGGTTCGGCCAGTTCGATATCGTGCACGACTATACGCAGGACATCCTGCGCGGTCTGTTCGATCAGGTAGCGCAAAAGAGCGCGCAACATACCGCCAACGAGCAGAAGATCGGCGATTACTACGCCAGCTGCATGGATGAAGATGCGATGAATGCCAAGGGACTGCAAGCGTTGCAGCCCGAACTCGACCGCATTGCGGCACTGAGCAGCAAGAAAGAGTTGACCGCCCTCCTTGCGCACTACCAGATGATCAACGTGGGCGCTTTCTTCAATTACGGCGAGCAGCAGGATTTCAAGGACGCGCGCAAACAGATTGCCGTCGTCGATCAGGGCGGACTCGGGCTTCCGGAGCGCGACTATTACTTCCGCGCGGGCGATGAGGCCGAGAAAACGCGCAAGGAATACGTGGAGCATGTGGCGAAGATGCTGGAGTTGCTGGGCGAGCCTGCAGCTCAGGCTTCATCCGATGCGCAAAAGATCATGACGCTGGAAACCGCGCTGGCCAAGGTGTCGATGGACGTTACATCGCGCCGCCAGCCCGAAAACGTCTATCACCTGTTGCCTGCGGCCAAACTTACCGAGCTGACGCCGGCGATCGATTGGCCCAAACTCTTTGCCGACACCGGCGTGCCCGGAGTTGCAGAGCTGAATGTCAGCGTTCCCGATTTCTTCAAGGGCTTGCAGTCCGTGCTGGAATCGGCCGATCTCGACACCATCAAAGCCTACCTGCGCTGGCAGCTCATCAACGCCATTCCGGAATATACGTTGCCCAAGGCGCTGAGCGAGGAGGATTTCAACTTTACCAACCATGAGCTGGAGGGGCAGCCGGAGCAGCAAGCGCGCTGGAAGCGGTGCGCCGCGGCCACGGACGCCGCCATGGGCGAGGCGGTCGGCCAGGTCTACGTGGCAGAAAACTTTCCCGCCGCAAACAAGGCCTTTACGCTGCAGATGGTTCACGACATCGAAGCCGCGATGGGTACGGAGCTGGAAGCGCAAACCTGGATGAGCGATCCGACCAAGCGCACCGCCGAAGCCAAGCTGCATCTGGTAGCGGACAAGATCGGCTATCCCGATCATTGGCGCGATTATTCGACCTTGACGGTCACGCGCGGCGACGCGCTCGGCAACGCCCTGCGCGCGGCGGACTTCGAGAACAAGCGCGAGCTCAATAAGATTGGCAAGCCGGTGGATCGGGGCGAATGGATCACCACTCCGGCAACCGTGAATGCCTTCTACAATCCCACGATGAACGACATCAACTTTCCCGCCGGAATTCTGCAGGCGCCGTTTTACGATCCGGACGCCACAGACGCGGAAAAATACGGCCACATCGGCGCCATTGTGGGACATGAACTCACGCACGGTTTCGACGATCAAGGTAGCCAGTTCGACGGCTACGGCAATCTGTCCGGCTGGTGGTCGGCCGAGGATCGCAAGAAGTTTGACGCCATGACGGATTGCGAAGTGCAGGAATACGGCAACTTTACGGCAGTGGGAGACGTGAAGCTCAACGGCAAGCTGGAATTGGGAGAGAATACGGCCGATAACGGCGGTTTGCGTCTGGCCTATCTTGCATTTCTTGCCGATGCCAAGCGCAAGAACATCGATTTGAACGCCAAGCAGGACGGGTACACGCCGCCGCAGCAGTTCTTCCTTGCCTTCGGACAGAACTGGTGCGGCAGTCGTCGGCCTGAGATGATCCGGCTGCTGGTGCAGACCGACGGCCATGCTCCAGAACAGTTCCGCGCCAACGGCGTGGTGCAGAATGTTCCCGCGTTTGGCGAGGCCTTCGGTTGCAAGGTGGGCCAGCCCATGATGCCGGCGAACGCCTGCCACATCTGGTGAAGCCGCAAGTGCCCGTGTGTGGGCCGGGAGGCCCACACGACAGCCGGTCAGGAGACCGGCGCTACTTGATTAGTTATTGCTTCTGTTTGCCCCAGTCGAAGTGCCGGCCCACGATGCCTTTCACGATCCAGTGATCGGTGGCCGACGTGGGGCCTACGCCCACGCCGAAGTTGATCTCCCACTTCGGCGACACATTCAGATCGATGGCAGGGAAGAACTGTTGCTGCTGGTTATGCAGGCTGGCAATGTTCGTGATGCTACCGTAATCGGCGTAGTATTCGAGACCGCCGGAAATCTGCTTCGTAAAGTCGTAGCTGATTTTTACGGCTGGCGAAAAGTCGATTCCCAGATTCACATCGGGCCCGTGCCAGGTGCGCTCCAGCGCGGGATTTACGGCAAAGTACCATCGCCCCGTCGTCTTGTCGATGATGGGACGAATCTCCCACGTCCACGTATCGGGTGAGAAGAGCGCGCGCTGATAACCGACCTCCGTCGACAGGCTCACGCCCACCGGCCAGCGCCATTTTTCCGGCACGCGCACGCGCGGCCGGATGTGGTCGCCCACCCACTGCATGCCCAGTCCGCTCTGCTCGCTGGTAAAAATATAAAAACCCAACTCGGACCAATCGTTGATCCCTTGCGTGACCTCCACGGTCTCGTGCTCGGCCTGGTTGGTGGCCGCCACGCCGTCCATTACCGGATGGCCTTCGGCGGTGAAATTCGAGTGCAGCTCCACCATGGTGCTGTGCGGAGCCACTGTGTCCGCGCCGTACACCTGGATTTCGTAATTGCCTTGTGCGTGCGTCGTCGCGGCAGCGGCTGCGAACGCGATGCCGGCGAGGAAAAGGCATTTCAGGTCGACAAAATGCAAGGTTTTCATCAGGTCAAGATCGTCAATTTACTCGGTTTGTCCTTCCGCTTGCCGCCACATGTATGTGAGCAGAATCGAAACGGCAGCAATCCATACCGCAATCGTAAAAGAGCCGGATAAGAGTTGAGTGAATGCGGCATGGCGCCCTGTTCTCTGCCACTCGATCAGCAAAGCCAACGCAAACGACGCGCCAAAGAGCCCGACATACTTCCAGTGGATCTGGTTCTTCTTGCCCCTCGTGAGATGCGCGATGACTGCCAGCGGCAGAGCAGTAAGAAGCGCAACAAGAACCCGGTGCGTGATGCTTGATTCGTGGTGGGCCCTGTTGAATTCGTTGAAAAACGCCACGGCAAGCGCCCCTGCGAATTCCTTGATGGGTCTGTTCTTTTCGGATTTGTCGTCCATCATTCCTCGCCGTCTTGAAATGACTGTTACGCGTAGCGAAAAAGCGTCATAAAACCCATGTCCATGTGGTCCTGCTGGTGGCAGTGAAAGAGTGTGTTGCCGGGGTTCGACGCCACCAGATCGGCCTCAACCCTGGTTCCCGCCTCCACGATCACCACGTCCTTGTGCACGCCGCTGGTTGCCGCTCCGCGAATCGAAACCAGCTCGAAATTGTGCCGGTGCAGGTGAATCGGATGGTCGTCCATGCTGCGATTTTCGAAAACCAGCCGGTGCCGCAACCCCTCGTGCACCACAATCGGATCGGTATGGGGCCAGGACCTGCCATTGATCATCCACTCATCGAGCGCGCCATGGCCTTTGAAGCGCGAGGTAAAGACCATGGGAATCGTCACGTCCGGTGTGTGCACCGCAGGGGTCACATCGCCAAACACCCGATAGTCCCACGCCAGTTTTTCTGCGCCCGGCTCCTGCGGTTTTCCCGTGCGTCCCACGTATTCAATCACCGTGCCCATACCTGCGTCGCGAAAGGATTTTTGCGCCTCGCCCAGCACCCACACGCCTGGCGCATTCATCGTGACCAGAGCAGTGATGCGCTCCGCAGGCCCCAGCCGCAGCGTCTCTACTGTTGCCTGTGTTGCAACCTGCGCTCCGTCCATGGCCAGCACCTGAAACTTATGCCCCGGCAGTGCCAGCCAGTGCGGCTCCGTTGCGCTGGCGTTCAGAATCTGAAACAGCACCCGCTCACCCTCGCGCACGCGGAGCGGCTCGCCGTGGCCCAGCATCTTGCCATTCACCGATCCGCACACGTAGCTCACCATCATGGAGCCGTCGTCGCTGGCGGTGTAGTAGGGTTCCCAGTCGTGCAGCACGATGAACTGCTCCTGATCGTAACGGCCCGGATCGCCACTCGCCGGATCCACATGAAGCACACCAAACTGTCCGCTGTATAGCCCGCGCTTCAAATCGTAGTGTGCCATGGCGTGCGTGTGATACCAGTGCAGGCCTGCCGGGCGTGGCGAAAACTGGATCAGCGTTCTGCCTCCCGCGGGGACCATCGGCGAGCCTTCTTCCATCGCGCCATCCACGTCCACCGGAATCCATTGCCCGTGCCAGTGCACGATCTCCTCGCGATCGAGCCGGTTCACAATCTCGATCGACACCGGCTTGCCCTCCGTCACGCGCAGTAGTGGCCCGGGAATCTGCCCGTTGTACGCCGTGGTGCGGATGTTTTTCTTGGGCGCAAGCTCCCACTCGATTTCTGAAATCTCGAGTGTGTAGTCGGGCTTGACGCCGTGCACAATTGGGGGCAGGGAAGCGCCCGGCATCGTCTGCGTCCATGCGAGCGGGCCGCGCGCCAACAACGCACCGGCAGCCAGCGGCGCCGTGGCCAAAAACGCGCGCCGGTTCGTCGCGCGCCCACACACGCCGTCCTCCGGCCCTATCTGGATCGTCGGCTTCATCGATGCTATGTATTGTCGCTCAATTCCGGCCCGGGAGCAGCAACCCTCACTGTGCATCCACAACGCAGCGGAATCCCACCCCACCCGAGCGGTCGTATCCCGGCGCCATCAGCAAGAGCTTCCCGTGCTCGCTATTCCTGAGGGCCGCAGGGAAATACCAGATGGAGCCTTGTGGCCAGTAGTATTCACCGCCGCGAACAATGGCCGCGCGCGTGTGATCGTCAGCAAACTCATCGGTCCATTGCCACACGTTGCCGGTCATGTCCATCACGCCGTAGGGGCTGGCGCCCTTCGGATGCGCGTCCACCGGATCAGGTCCGCGCATGGTGCGCCCGATGTCGGGCGTAGGCATGTTTGGCGGCTGCCACGTATCGCCCCAGGGATAGGCGCGCCCATCCGTGCCCTGTGCCGCCATCTGCCACTCCCATTCATGCGGCAGCCGCTTGCCTGCCCACGCGGCATAGGCCCGCGCATCTTCCAGCGAAACCCACGTCACCGGCCGGTTGTCCCAGCCCTGGGGGAACATTCCGCTCTTCCAGTCGCGTAAAAAATTAATCGCATCCCGGGGCGCGTAATGCGTCGCATCCAGAAATGTCTTGAACTGCGCATTCGTCACCGGGTATTTGTCGATGTAAAACGGCGCTACTTGAAGGGTGTGCTCATGGAAGCGTCGCGGTGAATCCTCCCACGGATATTCGACATCGAGTCCCGGATATGCGCCGCCCTCGATCTCCACGCCATCCACTCTGAAGTCGAATGCGCCGCCGGGAATGCGCAGCATTCCAGCCGGCGCCTCGGCCGCGGGCTTGGTGGGCGCAATGTCGACCATGTGCTGCTGCAGAATGACCGGTTCATGCGCAAAAGCCGTCAGCGGTTTTGCCGTCATCGCTGCCATGCCCTGCATCAGGTCCTTGATGGCCGCGCTTGGTTCGCCGGGCGTGGCTAGAATCGATCCATATCCATTCGGTTCGATGGAAAAGCTCAGCACCGCATCCTCTCCATCGACTGCCGGCTTCAACTCCACGCCATGGTAGAGGTCGAAGTAGCGCATCCCGGCAAGCGCTGGAACCGTCATCTGCTCGCCGCTCGTGTCGTAGGAAGCGCGGTTCACAATGGTCCACACCGTTTGCAGACCCAGCGGCCAGCGGCTAGCGTACACGCCGTAGTTGAGCATCGGATACAGCGGCTCCCAGTCGGGACTGACCAGAAACTGCGCCACGCCGCGCTCAAGAGTCGCCATGCGCCGCGTAGCTTCTGCGTCGCGGGGATTGATGCCATTCCAGAGGCCCCACACGTTCTCCCAGCTCTCCCATCCCACGCCGTTGAAGAACGCGTACTGCAGGTCGTCGGTCTTGTCGCGCGCCCAGCGGTCGCTGATGTTCACCATGTGGCGCGTCTCCAGCCACTTGTACCGGTCCACCATGGGGATGAAGGGAAAGTTGTACTGGCCCCAGTTCATCACGTCCCAGCTCAAGTCCTCGTCGCTGGGACTTTGCTCGGGCTCGAACGCCAGCGGATGCCCGATGGCCTCGGCGGCCAGCGAAAACCCCAGCGGCACGCCGTCTTGCGTATCCCCGTTGATGCCGTCCGCGCCAATCTCTTTCATGAGCGCGGCAATGGCCTGCGGCCACGGCTGCGCCGGCGCATGCGTCCCTTCGTCCCACATCATCATTGGGAAGAGAACGCGCACGCCGCGGCGATGAAAGTCCGCCACCATCTGCAACTGGTTGCGGTCATCGATCCCCATGTTGGGATACGTTCCCCACACCAGCACCGCGTCGATTCCGCCGTAGCGTTGCTCGAGGTCGTCCAGATAACGATCCACCGTGTAGCGGGCCGCCAAAGGATCGTAGATATAGCGATCCTGCACCATCATTTGCGGCTGGATGAAGCTGGATTGTGTCCATTGCAGCGCCGGCGACTCGTAGCGCGAAGGATCGAAAGCGACGCGAATGCGGCGCTCGGCGCGCCAGTGCTCTAAATCCGTGAGCCAGCGGAGGTGCACTCCCGGCGGGCACGCCGGCTCGAGCACGTTCTGCCACGCAAAATGCAGATTCATGCAGTCGGATGCGGGAATCTGCTGCCCGCGGGCCGGGTATTGCGTGTCCTGTGCAGCTGCGGCAGCGGCTAATGCAACGGCGAGAATTACAGGAAAAATGACGCGCGGCATGCCTATCGAGTGTAGTCCATTCCATGCCTGAGTGTGGGCGGCGTTTCAACTGCGCGGAGAATCTATGCGCCGCGTTGCGCCAGGAACTCGTCGACTTCGGCGCGATACGGCATCGAGGCCTGTGCGCCTTTGCGCGTCACGCTGATGGCGGATGCGGCATTGGCGAAGCGCGCTGCCGTCCACGGATCCTTGCCCTCTTCGAGCGCTACGGCGAATGCGCCGTTGAAGCAGTCACCCGCGCCCACGGTGTCGATGGCATCCACCTTGAACGGCTTGACCCACTCAGCCCTTTCGCCCGCAACCGAAACAAATGCCCCTTCGGCGCCGCGCTTCAGCACTACGCCACGTAGCCCTTTCGTGTGCAACCGCTGCGCCGAGTCCTCGACGCTTTTCGCGTCGCCCACGTAAAACGCCGCCTCGGTTTCATTGGGAGTAAACCATGCCACCTGGTTCCACACCGCATCGGGCAAAGTGGCCGCCGGCGCGGGATCTAGCATCACGGGCACCTGTGCTTTGGCGCAAAAGTCCAGCGTGTAGCTCAGCGTGTCCATGGGAATCTCAAGTTGGCACAGCACCATGCCGGCCGAGCGAATCAGCTCCGCATGGCTGTCTACCGCAGCGCGATCCAATTTGCCGTTCGCGCCGGGAACCACCACGATGGCATTCTGTCCGTCGTCGGCGACAAACATGGGCGCCAGTCCGGAGGAGCCGGGGGCCTGCGCCATAGCGCCCGTGTCGACGCCTACGCGTTTCAGATTATCGAGGAGCTGAGGGCCGAAGTCGTCGTCGCCCACCTTGGCCACCATCGCCACGCGATAGCCGAGGCGCGCCGCGGCCACCGCCTGATTCGCGCCCTTGCCTCCGGGAGTGGTCTCGAATCCCGTTCCGATCAGCGTTTGCCCGATGGCCGGAATCCGCGGCGCGCGCGTCACCAGATCCATCGTGATACTGCCGACAATCACAATCGGCTTGCGTGTGTCGCTCATGTTTTGAACCTCAAAATCCTGGGTGCCCCAGGTCCGGGGCCCCCGCGGATAGGTCTTGGTCCGTGGGGTGGAGATCTCGATTTTGAGACCTGGGATACCGCAACTCTTCAGGCGCAAACTCAACGGTCAGAAACCTGGATCATGGATACAACGGCGCGATCGCCACAGATCCCAACCCCACCAAAAAGCAGAGAAACATCAAGACCAGAAGCACCGTGACCGCGCGTGGCGCGCCGGCAAACTCGCGCCACACAAATACGCCCCAGCAGGCCGACACCATGGTCGCGCCCTGACCAATGCTATAGGAAACCGCCGGGCCCACCAGGTGCGCGCACGACGCTAGAAAATTTGCCACACCGCCCGTGCACCAGATGGCTCCGCCCAGCACCCCCGCCAAGTGCCAGCCGAAAGGGGCCTTCCAGTAATCGCCGCCGTCCACCGGTTTGCGGCCATCCAACGGCTTCTTCATCAGCAGCCAGTTGGCCGGTACGGTCGAGATCAGCAGCCCGATGGTGAAGAACAACGTGACAGCATAGGGGCCCGGCGCCGATTGTCCCGGCTCGCCGTTCAGCGCCCGCGCCACAAAGGGATAAAAGCAGCCCATCAACACGCCGCACGCCAGGCTGATGACAAGGCCGCGCATCGTCGTTGCCTTGGCCGTGGCTTCGCGCTTGCGATAGGCCGCTGCGTCCAGCACAATCGCCACCACCACAAGGGCCACGCCGCCAAACAGCAGCAATGGATTGCCCACCGGCTTGATCACGTAATTCGAAATTGCGCCGATCACGAGCGCGAGGCCGATGCCGACGGGGAAGGCCACCGCCATGCCGGCCACGTCAATTGCGGCCACCAGCAGCAGGTTCGCCACGTTGAAAATCGCCCCGCCCGCCATGGCATAGAGCATGGGCGCGACAGGCGTCTGCGCCACGTCTTGCAGGAACGGCGTTCCGACGTGCCCCATGCTGCCTGCCGTCAATCCCCAGAAGATCGCCCCCACTGCCATGCCGATCGCGTAGTCCCAGTAGAAAAGCTGGAAGCGATAGCCGGGGCACAGTTTCAGCGTGTTCGCCCACGATCCCCAGCACAGCATGGTCAGAATCGTGAGGCACAATGCGGCCAGATACGTTTCGGGAGCTAGCATCGTGAATTCCTTCCGTTCACACGCCGACTTGCGGCAAACAAGGAAACATAACGCATTTGTCCTGAGGATGTATATAGCCTGCGGAAGGCAATGCCTGATTCATGGGTTAGCTTGGTGCACGGGAATTCTGCACTTGGCGTATTCTGTCAGGAGGAGTTGATTTCTTTGAATCGCGATCAGATCATTACCAGGTTACGAGAAAACGAAGCGGCACTCCGCGCAAAGGGGGTTCTGCACGCAGCCCTGTTCGGTTCGCGCGCGCGAGGCGACCAGCGGCATGGCAGCGACACGGACATTCTGATCGAGTTCGATCCGACGGCTCGCGTTACCGTTTTCGATTATGCGGGTTTGAAACGCTACATTGCAGCCCTGTTCGAAGGGCCGGTTGATGTAGTGAACCGTGACGGATTAAAGCCATATTTGAAACGCGCAGCAGCAGATGCAATTTATGCCTTTTGAAATTCTGGGCATACTTGACGACATCGAGCAGCACATCAAACTCGCGGTTCAGTTCACTGCGGACCTTGATTATGCCGCATTCTGCGACGACACGCGAACAGTCTATGCTGTAACACGCTGCCTTGAAATTATCTCCGAAGCATCGCGGCGTCTCCCAGATGACTTGAAGACGCGTCATCCTGCGATCCCATGGAAGGATATTGCAGGGGCCGGCAACGTCTACCGTCACGACTATGAAGATGTTGCCGCCAGGATCATTTGGGATACAGTCCTGTTGGCATTGCCCCCGCTGCGCAACGCGATCGTCGATGAAATCGAGCGGATTGTATCTTCTGAGGGCGACGAAAACCCGGGCAAAGCTTAATCCGATTAGCTGTTCAGCTTCTAGCCGCCTTCACCGCTTCCGTCAGCGCCGGAACCACCTCGAACAGGTCGCCGACGATGCCGTAATCGGCTACCTCGAAGATGGGCGCGTCGGGGTCCTTGTTGATGGCCACGATGCACTGCGAGCCTTTCATGCCGACAAGGTGCTGAATGGCTCCCGAGATGCCGACGGCCAGATAGAGCTTCGGCGCAACCGTCTGCCCGGAGCTGCCCACCTGTCGCTCCATGGGCAGCCAGCCGTTGTCGCAGATGGGCCTTGAAGCCGCCAGCTCCGCACCCAGCGCTGCGGCGAGTGCCTCGACGAGCGGCAAATTTTCCGCGCTTTTGATTCCGCGGCCCACGCTCACGATGCGCTGCGCCGAACCGAGGTCGACCGTCTGCGCCGATTCGCGAAATGGTTCGCCGGGTTGGGTGCGAATTTGCGCGGGCTCGAGCGTTGGAGTGAAGAGTTCGATTGGGGCTGGCTGCGGGTTGCCCTGCATCTCAGGCGCGGCAATATTCGAATCGGCACGAAACGCCCCCGCCTGCACCGACACAAAACACGGCCCGTTGCCGCTATGCCGGTAGCTGCCGTTCAGCCGCCCTTGCAATAGTTGCCGCGTGAAGATCGGACCGTCCTCAATGCTCGTCACATCGCCAATCAGCACCTGGCCCATCCGACAGGCAAGCGCCGGCACGTAGTCGCGCACCTGGTACGTGTGCGGAAACACCACGGACTTCGTGCGGTTCTGGTTTTGGAGGAGTTGGTGCAGAGCAATGGAAAACCCATCCGCCGTATACGTGTTGAGCAGCGGATGCTCCACACGCACAACTTTCCCAACAGGTTTGGCTGCGGCCTCGGCCGCAAGCGCCTCGGTTTCAGCGCCGATGACTACTGCCGTGACCTCCTGCGCAGGCGCGAGGCGATGCGCAGCCGCGAGGGCTTCCCAACTGGCGCGTTTAATCTTGCCGCCGCCCTCTTCCAAAACTAGAAGAACGCTCATAGCACCCGCGCCTCCGTCTTCAGCTTCTCCACCAGCGCTGCCGCGGCCTCTTTCGTCGAACCACCCAGAATCTGCGTCGATTTTTGCTTCTTCGGCGCCGCAATCTGTTCGAGCGTCGCCACCGGCGCAGCCTCCACACCCAGTTCCGCAGCGCTCAGCGCACGCAGATCCTTGGATTTGGCGCGCTTGATGCCCATCAACGTCGCATAGCGCAGCTTGTTGCCGCCCGATTGCATGGTCAGCACCGCGGGCAGCGGCATGTCGATGGACTGAAACCACCCCTCTTCGAGTTCGCGCTTTACTTTGAGGCCCGCATCGGTCTTCTCCACGTGCAGAATGAGCGTCGCGTGCGGCAGCCCCAGCAGTTCCGCCAGAATCACGCCGGTCTGGCCCAATCCCAGATCTTCCGACTGCAATCCGGTGAGCACCAGGTCGGGAGTCTCCGGCTTGATCGCTTCGGCGAGCAACCGCGCTACGCCCAGCGCATCGCGCGCGCCCAGGTCGTCGCACACAATATGGATGGCCCGGTCCGCGCCCTTGGCGAGGGCCTCGCGAATTGTTGAGCCCACGCGCTCCGGTCCCGCGCTCAGAACGATCACTTCGCCGCCGTGCTTTTCTTTGAGCTGCAATGCCTCTTCAAGCGCGTAGGCATCTGGCTCGTTCATGGCCCACTGGAGCTCACGCTCTTCAATCCATTTCGCGTTCGCGGCAATGCGAACAGGCGCATCGCGGTCCGGCACTTGTTTGATGGCAACTACGATCTTCATTCGACTTCCTTCCGCAGCGATGGGGTGACCGCCTACAGCGGATTAGTACCCGAATAAGTGGACTTCTTCGACGTTTACATAGTTCTCTTCGAGATCAAAGAAGGTTCCAATGCGCTTTGAAACGCGGTCAAAGACTTGCATCCTTTGCTCATTGAGGCTGACTCTCTCGCGAGGGACAATTAAGAACAAGAAATGTGCCCTGGCACAGAGATGACATTTCCAAACATCCAGGAGATCCATATTGTTGGCGATTGTCTTGCCCCGCTCGACCTCGACGAGGATACCGGAATTCCCAATTTGCAGGTAGAGATCGGGCCGGAGGCTAGGAACCCCGCAATTCAAGAAAAGATTTCTCTTTTCGGATTCGAAATGGAGTATTTCAAGCTCCTTTTGCAGCAGAGACTGAATCTTCTGGCTGGTCCCGTTTAGCTGATGAACCTTCTTAATCTCCGAGCTAACCTCATCGCTGGCAATGTGTGTTCTCAGATGCTCAGCGATTTTCGATACCTCTTTAGCTTCGTCGGGGAATCTCGACCTTTCCGGCGCCTTAGAGAATTTCTGGTACATCGGGTGTCCTCCTCTTGTCTGCATTCCCCGTTTCCGGCAATCCTCGCGCCGCAATCTGTGCAATGTCCATCAGCTCCGGCGCATCTTCGCCGCGGGCCGCGAGTGCATCCCGGAACATGGTATTGCAGAAGGGGCAGGCTGCGGCAACAATGCTTGCGCCCGTCGCAACCAGCTCCGCCGCGCGCACGTGGCTCACGCGGTCGCCTTTTTCCTCACCGAGAAACGCCAACCCGCCGCCGGCGCCGCAGCAAAAACTGCGCTCTTTCGAGCGCGGCGCTTCCACCAACTCGCCGGCCAGCGCGGCCACCTGCCGCGGCTCGTCGTAAACGTTGCGATAGCGGCCGAGATAGCAGGGGTCGTGAAAGACGATCTTTATGTCGCGAGAGGGCTCAGGGGCTAAAGCCCCAGCGTTTTTTCCATTGTTTTCGGCACGACTAAAGTCGTGCCCTGACACTTCTTGCGATCCTTGAAGGGTTGTTCCGCTGCCTGAGAAGTTATGCTCTGCTACAAACTTCAATTCATCCACGTGGCGAGCGAGAAACTCGCTGTGATGCTCCACTTCGGGCGGCGCGCCAAACTCCTTCCAGTCTTCCTGAATGGTGCGCACGCAATGCGGGCAGATCGTAATGATCTTCTTTACACGATTCTGCGCCAACGCCTCAAGGTTGGCCTCTGCCAGTTGCTGAAAAACCAGATCGTTGCCTAGCCGGCGGACCGGATCGCCGGTGCACTTTTCTTTGCGCAGCACGCCAAAGCTTGCGCCCAGGTGCCGCATCACCCGCACGAGCGCCAGCACAATCTCGCGTCCCCGCGGATCGTACCCGCCCATGCAGCCCAGCCACAAACAGTATTCTTGTGTCCCGTCGAAGATGGGCAGCGTGTTCTTCTCCACAAACTTGTCGCGCTCTGTCGTGCTCATGCCCAGCGCGTTGCTGCCACGCTCCAAGGCCAAAAACAACTTGGAACCGTAATCGTTCCCCCACGCGCCGGTGTTCACCGCGCCGCGCCTGAGGCCCACAAGGATCGGCACATGCTCGATGCCCACCGGGCACTGGAACTCGCACGCGCCGCATGTGGTGCACTCGAACGCCGCCTCCTGCGTGTTGTACTTGCCGAGCAGCGGCTCCTCCGACTTTGGTCCGAACTCGTTCAGATAGCCGCGCAATCCCAGAATAATTTCCTTCGGGTTCAGCTCTTTGCCGGTGGCGTTGGCCGGACAGTGCTCCATGCACCGCCCGCATTCCACGCACGAGTAAGCCTGCAGGCTGACAAGCTGCGTCAGGTCTTTGCCCGTGACCAACCCGAAATCCTCGTCGCCACTCAGCGGAGGAATGTGCGCGAACTCGCCGCGCGAGAAGAACACGGTGAACGGGCTCAGCACAAGATGTAGATGCTTGGTATGCGGAATCAACGGCAGAAACGCGAGCAGGGTGAGGGTGTGCGCCCACCATAGCGCCTGCACTGCGCCGGCCGGGCGCGTCACGAAAAACGTCGCCAGGTAGGTTGCCATCAGTGCGAAAATCAAGAGCGCAACGAGGCCCGAACCCCACGAAACCTCGCCCAGCCACTTGGGCCGCACCAGAAAACGCCGTACAAACAGCCCGAGAATCCCCACCGCGCAGGCGATGGCAAAGACGGCCGCAAAATCAAAGTACAGTCTCCCCATGCGTCCGGCAGGATCGAGAAAGCCAAGGCCGACAATCACCGCGCAGTGGTTCAGTGTGACCAGCGCAAAGGCGCAGAACGCCCAGAAAACAAGGGCATGCGCCACGCCGGCAAGCGGGCGCTCGCGAATCACCTTCGCCTGCAGCAGCACTTCCCAGGCAAAGTCCCACACCCGTTTGCCGATCGGAAAGAGATGAAAATCGGAGTCCTTTTTCGATTGCAGAATCTTTCCGAGGATGGGCCCGAAGCGCCGCCAGAATCCATAGATGGAGGCTGCCGCCAGCACGACGAACAGACTTCGTTCCCAGAGCGCAAAGTGCCGAGGCTCGGCCAAGGTTGGCAGCAGATTCATCATCATTGCACTAAGTCACAATACACGATGGGCTCGGGGCGTTGGCGCCGCATCGTCCAGCCTCGAAGCTCGCGATCCATACAGACTTTAACAGCGCACAATTTTGGGTGAATCGATGCCACGTGTTGCATTGCGCGTATCGATCACCAACTGCGCCTGCTCCACAATTTGGGCGTAGTTGTAATTGGAGTGGTCGGTCACGATCACCACCGCGTCGTATTGCTCCAAATGATCCAGCGGCACGCAGGTCATGTTCAGGTCGTACTTGCGTCCGCGGCCCACGGTGGGGAAGTACGGGTCGTTGTACGCGACCACCGCGCCGCGCTTGCGCAGCAATTCAACGATCGTCAGCGAAGGCGACTCGCGCAGGTCGTCGATATCGCGCTTGTAGGCCAGCCCCAGGACCAGCACCTTCGAATCCTTGAGAGGTTTTGCGTGCAGATTAAGCGCCTCGCCTATCTGATCCAGCACAAAGTACGGCATGGCCATGTTCACTTCGCCGGCCAGCTCGATAAAGCGCGTGCGGAAGTCAAACTCCCGCGCCTTCCACGAAAGATAGAAAGGATCGATGGGAATGCAGTGGCCGCCCAGCCCGGGCCCTGGATAAAAGGCCTGGAAGCCGAAGGGCTTGGTCCTGGCCGCGTCAATCACTTCGTGAATGTCGATGCCCATGCGCATGCACAACTGCTTCAGCTCGTTCACCAGCGCAATGTTCACGCAGCGATAGATGTTCTCGAGCAGCTTGGTCATTTCCGCAACCGCGGGGCTGCTTACCGGCACAACTCTGCGGAAGATGGCGCCGTACATGGCCGTAGCCAGTTTCACGGCCACCGTGCCGCAGCCGCCCACCACCTTGGGAATATCGTGCCTTTCGACGGTTTCGTTGCCGGGGTCCTCGCGCTCCGGCGAAAATACCACGTGCACGCCGCTCTGCGCCGCGCCGCGCGCCACCTTCAGGCCATGCGGATTGCCGCCTTCGAGCAGCGGCACGACCACCTCCTCCGTGGTGCCGGGATAGGTGGTGCTTTCGAGCACAATCAGTTGTCCTTCATGAATGTGCGGCGCAATCGACTTCACCGTGTCTGTCACAAAGCTCATGTCGGGCTCGTGGTGTTCGTTCAACGGAGTGGGCACGCAAATGATGACTGCGTCCATCGCGGCAATCTCGGAGTAGTCCGCAGTGGCACGAAAGCCGGCGCGTTGCGCCTCCAGAATGACCTCAGGCAGGATGCGCACAATATACGACCCGCCCGCGTTGAGCTTGGCCACCTTATCCGCCGCGATATCGAAACCTGTCACGCGGAAGCGCTCCCCGGCAAAGAGCAGCGCCAGCGGCAGTCCAACATAGCCCATCCCGACGATGCCGATGCGGGCCTCGCGGGTTTCCATCGTTTGCTTGAGGTCAGGGAGGGGGTTAGCAGTAGCAACGTTCATGCAGTCGATTGTAAGGCCTCCTCGGGGCTGCCTCGATTCGCGTTAAATCTCCATCGGGCTCCGCCGTACCGTCGATTGTATTGAGGCTCAAGGCAGAGCATTTAGAGGCCGCTCCCGAGCAATCCCAACCCCTCCTGCGACCCCATTGTGACGAATAGCATTGACGAAACGCTTTCTATGAACGAAACTGGCAGCGTTTTCCTCAGAATCAACTTTTCGTTCTGAACGCCAGGGTCATCCCTTTTGTCCCCGTTAAGCGCGGGAAAAGAAGAGGCCTATGGCGGGTGTCGGCTGCGGTACGCCGCGGCGGACGCATTCGCTTCCGGCCACAATTTGGCAGGAATCGGGCGAAAGCTTTGCTCTGCGTGAGTGCTCGAGAGCGAGGTCTTTGTCCTTTGCCCGATTCTCTGTCCTTTCAGACGGTTTTGCCGGACGAATCCGCGCCGCATACTCCAGTCGAGTCGCCGCGATCCGCATCCACTTCGTTGCGCGAGCTGGGTGAAGCAGTGTGGCGCCGCCGCCGCTTCATTGCTGTCATCGAAGCGGCGCTGTTGCTCCTCTGCCTTCTTTATTGCCTCATCGCGCCCAATCAATACGAGGCCGATGCGCGCGTCGAGCTGCGCACCGCTCCGGTTTCTTCGCTCAGCCTTGAGGCGCAGCAGCCCTTTGCCGCGGCCTCCATCCTCTCCGCGCCCATGTCGCTTGAAACCCTGGCCAGCGTCCTGCGCAGCGATCAACTCGCCTGGCGCGTAATCGCCGGGCTCAAGCTCTACCAGCAGGCGGGCTTCTGTGGCCGCTTCCCCCAGCGCTTTCCCGGTTTCAATCCCGACCAACCCGCTCCCGAAGCAGAGGCCTGGCTTCTCGATCGCTTCGCACGGCGCCTGCACGTGGAAACCATGCCGCGCACACTTCTGGTTGAGATTCGTTTCCGCTCTCGCGACGCCGCATTGTCGGCTGCGGTCGTCAATGCGCTCATCCGCGCCTATCAGCAGCAGGAGACCGAATCGCAGATTCAGGCCACGGCACAGGCATCCGGCTGGCTCAATGCCCAGCTTGCAGACTTGAAGGTCCGCGTTGATCGTGACCAGCAACGCCTCGCTGTTTTCGAGGCGCAACACGGCATCGTAAGCACGCCCGAGGTGCAGGCCAACGGCCAGCCCGGGGAAACGGAGCACGCAGCGGTTTTACTGGAAATCGACGAGCTCAGCCGCCAGCTTGTTGCCGCCACCACCGACCGCATCCTCAGCGAAGCCGAGTATCGCGCCGCCTCGCAGGGCGACCCTGAAATGGTGATCGCTGCGGACCCGCGCCTGCAGGCTCAAAACGCCAACTTTGCCACCGCGCTCCTCGAGCAGATTCACGCCCGCCGCAGCGATCTGGAGCAGGAACAGGCCCAACTCAGTGCCGAACACGGCCCCAGCTTTCCGCGCGTGGTTGAAATCGGCCGTCAACTGCAGGATCTCGACCGGCAGAAGCAGGCCGAAGACGCGAAACTCGTCGAGCGCTTCCGCAGCAATTGGCAAACTGCTCTCGACCGGGAGCAATTAGTGCGCAAGAGCCTGGATCAGGCCACCAGCGAGGGTATGAAGCTGAACGAGGCCACCACGGAGTACGCCGTCATGCGACAGGAAGCGAATGCCAGCCACGAACTCTACATGCGCGTGCTGGAAAAATCCGAGGAAGCCGGCTTTGCCGCCGGCGTGCACAGCTCCAACATTTCGGTCGTCGACGCTGCCCGCCAGCCATTCAAGCCCGTCGCACCCGATCTGCCGCTGTATCTCGCCATCACCTTTTTTGCCGGCCTCTGGATCGCCGTAGGAGCTGCGCTTCTGCGCGAATCGCTGGCAAATCCCGCCAGGCGCGCTGCCGCAGCCCTGCTTGTATTGCTGGTTGCCGGCGCCTGTCTCCACGCCCAGGCGCCGACGCCCAGCACGTCGGGCCTGCCCAGCGGGGTCGTCAACATCCCGCAAACGCAGGAGAATCGTACCCTTCCGAATCCCAAGGAAGCTCCCACGGTTTGGAACGACGCCGGCACCGCCGGTGTTCCGCTGCTCGCCGCCGCGCAGTCCTCCTCAACCATGCCTGCGCCCATCGGCTCGGGCGACTTCCTCGACATCAGTGAATACCACACACCCGAATTTCATTCCGCGGTGCGCGTCTCCGCCGAAGGCACGGTGATGTTGCCCATGATCGGCGAAATCAATATTTCCGGCATGGACGAGCAGGCCGCTGCACATGCCATTGAGGCTGTTCTATTGGCCAAAGGCATGTTGTTGCATCCGCTGGTCTCGGTGCTGGTCACGGCCTACGCCGGTCAGGACGTGAGCGTCCTCGGCGAAGTGACTCGTCCCGGCGTGTATCCCTACACTTACCATCACCGCCTGCTCGACTTGATCTCCGCCGCCTCCGGTCTCTCGCCCAATGCCGGCCGCCTCGTGAACATCTTTCATTACGGGGACCCCAAAACCCCGCATCCCGTGGTGCTCGATCCCAGCGGCACGGACACGGCATCCGATCACAACCCCGAACTCACCCCCGGCGACACCGTGCAGGTGAGCCGCGCCGGTCTGGTCTACGTGGTCGGCGACGTCATTCGTCCCGGCGGTTTTCCGGTCGATCCCGTGCAGGGCCTCACCATTGTGCAGGCGCTCTCGCTGGCCTGGGGGCCATCGCTTAACGCCGCCGTCGGCCACGCCCTGCTGATCCGCGAACAAAAAGGCGGCCGCACCATGATTGCCCTCAACCTCAGACGCATGTTGCACGGCCAGGATCCCGACCAGCCGGTCCAGGACCGCGACATCCTTTACGTGCCGGACTCCTTCGCCAAGAACCTGGTGAACCGGACCATGGAATCCGCCATTCAATCCGCCATCGGCGTCACCATCTACTCCGCTCTTGTCTATTCACAAAGGTATTAGGCGATGCGACGGACTACCTGGATTCTGCTCCTCGTCCTGGCCTTCGCCGTCCCCTGGGAGTACTCCCTCGATCTCGGCGAGCCGCTGGGGAATGTCGCCCGCATCGCCGGCCTGCTGGTGCTGCTCGCGGCTGTTCCTGCCGTGCTTCAGGCCGGCCGCCTCCGCACGTTCAACGCCTTCTGCTGGATCACCCTTGCGCTGTATCTCTGGTTTTGCTGCACCTGTTTCTGGACCATCGATTCCGTGGTCACTCTGGAAAAACTCCGCGCCTACTTTCAGGAGATGATGATCGTCTGGCTGGTGTGGGAGTTCGCCGATACGCCCGCGGATCTCCGTGACCTGTTGCGCGTCACTGTAGCCGGCTCGTGGGTTCTCGCCGTGCTGACCCTCCTCGCGTTTCGCTCGCCAGAAGCCATCGCCACCGGCCAGATCCGCTTTGCTGCCTACGGCCAGGACCCCAACGAAGTGGCGCGTTTTCTCGATCTCGGCTTTCCGCTTGCCGCACTCCTGGTGAACAGCGAGCGCCGCTGGCCGCTGCGCCTCATGGCCATCGGATTCTTGCCGCTCGGCGTCGTGGCTGTTTTGCTCACGGCTTCGCGTAGCGGATTCCTTGCAGCTCTCGTGGCTCTCGCCGGGTCCATTCTCATTCTTGGCTACGGTCACGGGCGCCGCGTCGCCGCCGCGGCTTTTGCTCTGCCGCCTTTTCTCGCGGCCCTCTGGTTCATTGTCCCCAGCGGTACCTTCGAACGCCTCGCGACCATCCCCGAGCAGTTGAACGGCGGCGACTTCAACCAGCGCGTCAACATCTGGTCGGCCGGCTGGCGCGCCTTCGTGCATGCGCCGCTCTTCGGTACCGGAGCCGGCTCTTTTGTTGCCGCCGCGCATCTGGCGCCCGGCGACACCGCGCACAACACTGTGCTGTCCATCCTGGTCGGCGGAGGGCTCTGCGCTTTGCTGCTCGCGTCGCTACTCGTCGCCCTGGCCGTTCGAGCCACGCTCCAAACCAGCGGTCCTCTGCGTCTCGCGCTGGCCACATGCCTGCTGGTCTGGGCCATCACCTCGCTCATTGCCACGGCCGAGGAGAACCGCACCACCTGGCTGCTCTTTGGCCTCATCCTTCTTGCCGCGCGCCTGACGGCGGAAGACCCGGGCGGTCTGGAAGGCATTTTCCGGTCTGCGCCGCCGCGACCGTCCTCCGCTCCAGCAACTGCGCTTGCAGTGCAGCCGATTTCCTGAAAGCACGCCGCCATGCCGCCAGCCACGCCCATCGTCGCGACGACCCCGTACTCCTCAATCCATCGCAGCGTTCTCAGCGCCGCCCTCTCGGTGGGCGCAGCGGGCGTCATCGTCAAGCTCATCGCCACTGCGAAGGAGATCGGCGTCGCCTCCGTCTATGGCCGCTCCGACGCCATGGACGCCTTTCTTGCCGCGGCGCTCATTCCCAGCCTGCTCGTCAACCTCATTTCGGAATCCATGAATCAGGCTCTCGTGCCCACGCTGGTCCGGGTGAGGGAACAGGAGGGTCGCGAGCGCGCCCAGCAACTGCTCTCGAATTCGATGCTGTCGATGTGCCTGCTTCTCGGCCTGGCTTCCGCCTTCATGGCGCTTCTCGCCCACGGCTTCTTTCCGCTCCTTGCCTCGAACTTCCCGCCCGCCAAGCTCGCGCTTTCCATCCACCTCTTCTACGGCCTCTTGCCCGTCGTCCTCCTCACCGGGATCGCCACCAACTGCACCGCAATTCTCAACACGCTCGATCGCTTTGCCCTTCCCGCCCTGGCGCCGGGAGTCATCTCCATCTCCGTTCTCCTCGGCGCATTGCTGCTCGCCAGCCGCTTCGGCATCTGGGCCATGGTCTATGCCACTCTGGCAGGTTCGCTGCTTCACGCTGGCCTCGTCGCGTGGATGATGGAAGCCCACGGCTATACCTTCCGCCTGCGCTGGCACGGCATGACGGAAGCCACGCGCGAGGTCGCCGGGCAATATGGCCCTGTATTGCTCAGCAGTGTGGTCGCCTCTGGCGGCCTGCTCGTCGATCAGTCGATGGCTGCCATGCTGCCCGCCGGAAGCGTCTCCGCTCTGGTCTACGCCAATCGCTTCGTCAGTGTCGTGCTTACGCTGCTGGCCGGCGCGATTTCCACTGCCATGGTGCCCCACTTCTCGCGCATGATCGCTCACCGCGACTGGGCCGGATGCCGCCACACCCTCCGCACCTGGGTTGGGCTTACCGCGCTGGTCTCGATCCCCATCGCGGTTCTCCTCATCGCCGGGGCGCGGCCGCTTGTCCGCGTCGCCTACCAGCACGGTCGCTTCGGGGCGCACGACACCGCCATCGTGGCCACGGTGCTTGCAATGTACGCCGTTCAGATTCCGTTTTTCGTCACCAGCCGCGTCTATTACCGCTATATAGTCGCCATGCGCCGCACCGATCTGGTTCTTTACTGCGGCATCCTCAACCTCGGCCTCGATATTGTGCTCAATCTCGTTCTCATGCACTGGTTTGTCCTGATGCACTGGCCCGGCGTGGCGGGAATTGCCTTGGCCACTTCGCTCTGGACCGTGAGCACGTTCTTTTATCTCTGGTACTGGAGCCGAAAGCTCCTGGCGCGCGCCTCCGCGCAGGAAGCAGCGGCATGATTCTTTCTCCAGCACAATACCTGCTCCGCATCGACGATCTCTGTCCCACCGTCTCTGCCCAGCGCTGGAGGCAGTTTCAATCGCTGATTGAAGAGTTCCGCCTGCATCCGATTCTGGCCGTCGTTCCCGACAATCAGGACCCGGAATTGCAGGTTTCTGCGCCTGATCCGGCTTTTTGGGATTGCATGCGTGCTCTGGAGGCCGCAGGAGCTGCCATTGGTCTCCATGGCTACCAACATTTGTGCGTGAGCCGCGGCCGCAGCCTGGTCGATCTGCATCGCATTTCGGAGTTTGCCGGCGTCCCGGCTGCAACGCAACAAGCGTGGATCGGTGAAGGCGTGCGCATCCTGCGCGGCCACGGACTCGATCCCAACATCTGGGTCGCTCCGCGCCACGGGTTCGATCGCAACACGCTCTTCGCCCTGCGTGAGGAGGGGATTCTCCATTTATCCGATGGCTTTGCGCGCCTTCCTTTCCTTCAGAGCGGTTTCACCTGGATTCCGCAGCAGCTCTGGGCTCCGGTCGAGAAAGACCGCGGCCTCTGGACCGTCTGCGTGCACCCGAACACCGCCCGCGACGCAGAGATCGCGGCCCTGCGTAGTTTCCTCGCCGTTCACGCGGGGCAATTCACCTCTCTCGATCGTGTACTGTTCCGTTTTGAGCCCGCCGCCTTGACCGTCGCCCAGCGCATTCAGGCTGTATGTGCGCTGCGACGCCTCAAAATTTCCCATGCCGGCAGACGATGGTGTCGCGCGCCGCTCTTCCATTCCAGGAGATTGGCATAAAGCCGTTCCCAGCGGTCCAGTGCGGCCTCCAGGCTAAAGTTCCGGGCCACGTGCCTCCGCGCCCGCTCTCCCATCGCGTGCCGCGCATCGGGAGGCGTGTGCATCAGTTTCATCATCGTCTTCGCCAACTCCTCTGCATCGCCCGCAGGCGCGAGCCAGCCCGTCTCCCCATCCACAATCACCTCGCGGGTTCCTGGTACATCGGTAGCCACAACCGGTACCACGCAAGCGCCTGCCTCCAGCAGAACCATGGGCAGTCCTTCGTAACGCGACGAGAGAACAAATCCGTCGGCAGCGCGCATCCAGCGCAGCACGTTTGGCTCGAAGCCCGCAAAACGCACGCGCTGCTTCAGGCCCAGCCATTCGGCGAGTTCCGCCAGCCGGCCTTCCTGTGGCCCCGTGCCTAAGACCAGCAGCCGCGCCCGCTCCGGCGTGCGTGTCATCGCGCGCAGCAGGCTGGGGTAATCCTTTACCGCTTCCAGCCGGCCCACTGCCAGCCACAAGAAATCATCCTTGACTCCAAGTTCCTCCCGCGCCTCGCATCGCGCCCGCGCATCCGGTTGCCAGCGATCCACGTCAATGCCGTTCCACACCACCGAGAGCTCGGATTCGCGTACCATTCCGGCGGCCAGATGCGACGCTGCCGTCGCCTCGCTCACTGCCGTCACGTGGTCCGTCAGCCAGAGGCTGCAGGCGTAGCCGAAATGCCGTCCCATGGCTCCCGTTGAGGAACTGTGCAGGGTGTCCACCACCAGCGGAACCGGCGCTGCCAGACGCGACCAGCGAGCCAGCCAGGCCGCGTGCGGCAGGTGCGCGTGCAGCACGTCGGGTTGTTCGCGCCGAAGCCAGCGGTTGAAGCGAATCCATCCCCGTGGGTCGGCAAGCCCTTTGCGCATCTGCAGGCTCAGGAACGGAACTCCGGCGTCCTCAAGTTCCGCCGCCGCATCACCACCTGAGCCTGAAAGCGCCACCACACTCACGCGCCAGCCGCGCCGCCGCAGCCCCTTGGCCAGCAATATGGCCTGTTGTTCGGCGCCGCCCACCCGGTCGAGGCCGGGAATCATCACCGCTGCATGGCTCATCGCTGCCTCCTCACGTGCGCACCGATCAGTTCCTCGTACGCGTTCATTGCCTCTTCGAAATTGAATTGATCCACCGTTCGCAGCTTTTGCAGGGCAATCACATCCTGATCGTTACGTTTCAGGGGACCTGGAAGAATTGCGGCCACCGCCGTACACAGAGCGGCGATCAAAAACGAAACCGCGAGCAACGGAAGCGAGAAGGCAACCAGCAAAAAAGAAATTGCAAAGCGCAAGCAATCACGAAACACAGACCCCTCCAGCGACCACGTTTGTTCGCCGCATGCTGGAACCGGCGCAGGCGGCGAGGTGAACAGTTTCACGATTTTGCCCGGGAGCTGCGCCATCGATTGGGCGCTCGCTTGTGCGGGCGCCGCCTCATTGGCGCGCAAGTGGACATGCACCGTGAAAATATTTACCGGGAGACAGGTTCGGCAGCGGGAGGCGATGCTCTATGGAAACCAAGCCGGTGTATCAGTGGCCCGGCACGCCCGATCCATCGCTGTCGATACCAACCCCCTGTGAACAACACAGGAGTGACCTTGGTAGAAGGTCGTTTTTTTAGGGTAGAAAACTGCACTGTAAGGAAACATCCGTCTCAAAAAAATGTCAAGAGATAAAATGCATTCTGGAAAAACAGGTAGTTAATTACTTTGGACTGAACCGCGCCATCCCACATGACGAATCGCCAGCCGGAATATTCCCGGCTCGTTGTGAATCTGCTTAGGCTGTCGACGGGAAGAATCCGTGGCGAAAACGGGCTCCCGGTTGGAGATTTTCAAGAGCCTTCTCCAGGGCGCTGGTGAGGGCGCTCGCAGAAACCTCCGTCGCCAGCCACGCGCCCGGCCGGCCCGTGAGCAGGTCCACTACTCCGCCTGATGCCGGTGTGGACACCAACGGCAGGCCTGCCGCGGCTGCCTCCAACAACGCGTTGGGCATTCCTTCGTAGCGCGACGGCAGCACGAATAGTGTGGCTCCCTGGAAAAATACATAAGGAGGATCCACCTGGTCAGCAAAACGGACCGCCGTCTCCAGTTCCAGGGAACGGCAAAGCGCTTTGAGCGCCATCTCTTCCTGGCCCGACCCCACCAGAATCAGGTCGGCCACCGGAAACCGCTTGCGCAGTGCAGCAAGTGATTCAATCAGCAGATCGAAACCCTTTTCCCGCGACAGTCTTCCCACGGCCAGCAAGTGGGGACCGGGGCCGTTCCACTCCGATGGGGCGTCCCGTGCGGCCAGGATTCCCTCGAGATCGACGGGATTCGGCAGCACTACAATCCGCTCATTCCGAACTCCTGTCTCGCGCGCCAGATCCTCGGCCATGGCGCGTGATTGGCAGATCACGCGATCGGCTCGCGGATAGAGGAACCGATAAAGCAAGCGTGTGTAGCGTGGCACGCCGCCATGAGCCAGAGCGGCAGAGACCGTCCCGTTCTGCCGCACCAGCACGCGCGTCCTTGCCGGGAAAAACGGCCGCAGCAGGAGCGCCAGAAAACTGATTTCCGGCGCACCAGACAAAATCACATCCGGCCGCAGCCGCCACACCAGCAGAAGCAGACGAAGCGTCGCGGCGCGCGCGCGCCCGGCGCCCATAGCATGAATCGTCACCCCGGGCGGCGCCTCGCCAGAGTTTGCGTCGCCAGCCCGCACCAGCGCCAGATGGACCTCGAATCTTTCACGCGACAGTCCACGCGCCACCAGCACCATTATGTGTTGAGCGCCGCCGCCGCTGAGATTGGGAGTCAGGAGAAGAATTCTTGTGCGTTGTTCCATGGGTTTCCTGAGAGGAAATCAATTCTCGACCAGTGCCCCTCTCAAACTACGTGATCATAATCACAGATTCTTTCTTGTGTTACCCTTATCAATGTCTCAAATCGCTACATCTGTAATTCTTCGTCTCAAATCGTTGCCTGTGTAATTCTTCTCTCCAAAATCTGCGTGCCGGCCTCCATTTCTTGGGGAAATCTATCCGGCTCAGGCGCGCAATGGCAGATTCCGGGCTCTTTGATCTCTGCATTTCTTCGTGGCGCGCGAATAAGCCGCCAACCATTCTCATTGGAGTCACGCATGCACAGACCTGTCTCGTCCTTGGGGCGCGACTGCGAGCCCTGCGCAATGCCGGATTCCACGTCCTCTTGCTTTCCAGTCCCGGGCCCTTGCTCGATATCACGGCCGCGCGGGAACACGTGGAGCGCATAGAGCTCCCCATGCAGCGCAGCATCGCGCCCTTCGCCGATCTGGTGTCTCTCTACCGGCTTTGGCGGTTGATTGGAAAATACCGCCCCGACCTTGTCGAGTTCAGCACTCCGAAAGCTGGATTGCTGGGCACCCTGGCTGCCTGGCTGCGTGGCGTGCCGCGGCGCGTCTACATGTTGCGCGGGCTCAAGCTCGAGGCCACTTCGGGATTCAAGCGTCGCATTTTGCTGGCCGCGGAACGTCTGGCTGCTCGCTGTGCGCACGTGGTGCTGTGCAATAGCGAAAGCCTGCGCGCCGAAACCCTTGCGTTGCGCATCGCTCCCTTGAGGAAACTGCGCTTGTTAGGCGAGGGCAGCAGCAACGGTGTTGACATCGATCGCTTTTCTCCCGGGTCAAGCCCGGTACGGGAGCAACTGGGCATTCCGCGCGGCGTCCCGGTTATCGGATTCTCGGGCCGCTTGACGCGCGACAAAGGGCTGCCCGAGCTCAGCCGAGCCTTCGACCTGATTCTTTGCGCCGAACCTTCCACACGCCTGCTGCTGGTGGGTTGGTTTGACGTCGCTGAGGATGCGCTCGATCCCGGTCTCAGGGAGCGCATTCTGAATCATCCCCAGATCTACTGCACGGGATTTGTCCCCGACACGGCGCCGTATTACCGCGCCATGGATCTGTTCGTTCTGCCCACCTGGCGCGAGGGTTTCCCGAATGCTGTGCTGGAAGCGGCGGCTACCGGAGTTCCTGTAATCACAACGGAGAGTACCGGCGCGCGTGACTCGGTGCTTCCTGAAATCACGGGACTGCTTATTCCCCCGGGGCATCCAGACGCGATTTATGAGGCGGTGATGAAACTCATTCGCGATCCTCAACGCCGCGGGTGCATGGGCCAGTCGGCCCGCGCGTGGATTCTGGAGCATTACGTGGAATCGCATGTCGTGGGCATGACCGTCGACTACTACAAAAGCCTTCTCGATGCCCGGCTTGTGACAGCCTTGCAAAGTGCCTGAGCTTTTGCCAAAATAGGCGCGCAATTATTGCCGCTCGAACTCATACGTGCAGGGGCGGCCCTCCAGCCGTGTCCCCTTGCCGTGATCTTCGTGAAATTCCGCGCGAATGTCATACACGATGTTGGAGCCGCGCTGCGGGTTCCCGGTAACATACTGCGGCATACCGGTTCTCCCTGTCGCATGCAGCGTGCCGGTTCCGTTGTCGGCAAGCTGCCCCTCGACCCGTATCGACGCTGGCTGACCTTCTGTGCCGAAGTGTCCAACCAGGTGCCCGTTTTTCACTTCACTCACAAAGTGCCAGGTGAATCCCTGTGCGTCTTGAAAGGGAGTGCAATTCAGGGCGGTATTCCACTTCCCGTCGAAGCGTGTGCTGGCCGTTTCGTTCGCTATGGAAGTGCAGGGAAGCAGCATCACGGCCGCGATCAGGAGGGGGCTGAGCTTTATGCCTTTCGGCGTGTTTCTCATCGGTCGATCATAACGCAGGGGGTATTGCTGACATGGCGCGTTGTGCACAAAAAACCGGCGGCATTCAGCCGGTCTCTCCCTCCACGCCAAACAGCCCGGGTTGCTCCTCGCCGTGGCGCGCCGCCTCTGCCCGTTTTCGCCCAGCGGCCCCAATCAAACTCACCACCTCAAGAGTCTGTATCGCCTGTCGAGGCACGTAAATCCGCTGCGTATTCGAACGCGTATCGGGCGGAGTCAACAGCAGACCGGCGCCTTCCACCAGAGAACGGTCGTTGGCCGCGAGGCCTTCCAACTCGTCGCCATCGCCGAGAGTCAGGCGCAACCAGAGCCCGGCAGTGCGCGGCCGCAGCGAAAATCGCTTGCGTACCAGACGCTCAGGGTTTGCCTGGTCCGTAGACCCGGCAGGGAAGTCGCGCACATAGCAGATCCACTTCACCTGCTCCCAACCAATCCGGACCACCTTGCCGGTCAGGTCAAGAAACTCCAGCTCCGCCTTCTGCTGCCCGAATTCCCCGCCGGCGTAGCCCGCGCACCAATCACGCGAGAACTTACGCACAATGACGGGTTTGCGCGCCGAAGCCATCGCTCTGGATTGTCGCACGGTCAAGCCCTTAACGGCCGCTGCATCTATTGCTCTTTCTGGCTCTCCCAAGCCCCGGGCCGCTTCGAGGAATCGTGCTGAACCCTATAACATCTAAGAATTAGCCCAGCCGAGCAGCAAAACTGGTCATTCTGCTCAACTTGTGTTAATGTTTTGCTTTGCCAGCTTCCAAGATTCGCCCTGTAAGGGCAACAACATCAGGTACTTGGCTGAAGATGAGGATGGCAGACATAGGATAGCCCATGCCCGACTACATCTACCTCCTGGAAAAGCGGCTTTCCGCTGATCAACGGCACGCGCTCACGCAGTTGCGCAACGTGGCACGCGAGGCTGGCACCATCCTTTTCCTCACCGGAGACGCCGTCCGAGACCTCACCAGTGGCCACGCGGTTCGCGAGCTCGAGGTCGCAGTCCACGGAAACGCCCTTAAACTCAAGAAGCCATTGGAGAAACTCGGTGGCAAGCTCTGGGGCGAGGATGAGCTTTCCCGCAGTCTTTACCTGTGTTTCCCCGGCACCGTCCGGGTCGATGTCGTCAGCACCCATCGTGTGGAGTACCCCAAACCCGGCAAGCCGGTCTTTCATCATGCCTCCATCCAGGATGACCTGCGCCGCCGCGACTTTACGGTCAACTCCATGGCCATTTCCCTCAATGAAGGCTCCTTTGGCCTTTTGATGGACCCCCTCAACGGGGCCGCCGACATCGAAGCTCGAGCCCTTCGCCTGGTTTCCAATTACGGGTTCCTCGAAGAACCCTCGCTGATGATTCGCGCCATCCGTTATCGCGCGCGCCTGGGCTGGGACATGGATCCAAGAACCCAGACCCGTTACGAAAACGCCAAGAACGAAGGCGTCATTGAGCACCTGTCCTCCCATGCGCGCAGTGAGGAACTGGAACAGATTGGCCACGAGGAGGATGGGCTTAAAGTGCTCCACGCTCTCGAGGCCGAGGGCTGGATGAAGGTCCTGTTCCCAGCCTGGACTTCGGCTAAAGCCGACGAAGCCAAGCTGACGGCTCTCCACGATCTGGCGGTCCAGCTACTTGTGCAGGGTGTTCATCCCGACATGTCCGCGGCCCAGATGCACTTGCTTACCGCCAATCTGCCGTCGAAAGATCTCTCGGCGCTCAAGAAGGCGATGCTGCGGCCCGGCTTCGTGGAGGAGTGGAACCACCTCGATTCCCAGGCCAGCGGTTTTGCCAAAGTGCTGCTCTCCAAGCAAAATGCCAAGGCCTCGGCAAGTTACATGCTTTTCATGAGCTATGATCCAGAAGCGGTTCTCTGGCTTGGATTTATCAGCAAGGACAAGGCCGTCCAGGAGCGCTTCAATCTCTTCCTCAAGGTCTGGCCTGAAGCGCGCCAGCGTATCCCCTACCTGCTGATGCAGGAGATGCGCATCACGCCCGAGTTGCCCGGCTATGCAGAACTGTTGCAGAACATCTTTCTGGAGCTGATCGACGGCCATCTGACCACCCCGGAGGAGATGCGCGCCTACCTTGAGCCGCACTCACCGCCCGCGCCGCCGCCGCAGGTCACCATCAAGCGGTCGCGCGCCAAGCGTGCCGAGGCAAAAATCAAGGAGCAAGTCTTCGATGAAGATGAGGATGGCGAAGAGGGTCTGCTGTCCGACGAAGACAGGGAGCCGATCGGCGACGACGAGGAACTCGACCTGAGCGTTCTGCCCAAGGGCGCCCTGGCAGGAGACGAGGCCGACTCCGACGAAGACGAGGAAGAAGCCGGCGAGAAACCGGCAGCCCCGTCCGGCAAGAAAAAGTCTCAGGCAGCTCCTCCAGCGAAAAAAGGACCGGGCAAAGCTGAAACGCCGGCCGTGTCCGCCAAGCCCGCGCCTCCGCAACCTGCCGCAAAAGGGAATCCCGCCGTAGCCCCCGCTCCGGCAAAGGCTGCGCCCGCCCCGGTAAAGGCTGCGCCTGCTCCGGTAAAGCCTGCGCCCGCAAAGGCCCATCCGGCTCCTGCGGCAAAAGCGAAGCCGGCCGCGGCCAAAGTGGTAGCGCCTGCCAAACCTGCCGCAAAAAAGCCCGCGCCGGCCAAGGCGAAGGCGCCCGCAAAGGCAGCTCCGAAGAAGCCCTCGAAGCCTGCGCCCAAACCCAAGCCGGCAGCGAAGAAGGCCGCCAAGCCAGCGGCGAAGAAGCCGGTTCCCAAAGGCGCCAAGAAGCGTTAACAGCCTCTGGTGAAAGTCCGGTCTTGAAAGGGCACGACTGCAGTCGTGCCATAAAGCCTCAAGAGTCACCGCGGCTTTAGCCGCTGAGGGGTGGTCTTCCCGGGATTTTCACTTCTGCCAAGCTGATAAACCCGATGCCGCGGCCCGGCTCATCAGGTCCATGTAGCTGACTTGTAAATCTCCACCCGAACGCCCGGCTCTCCGCAATTTGCGTCCGGCTCTCCAAATCACCGCCCATTCACACGGCATTCATCTACCGTTTGCCAAATTCATCAAACGTTTGCAATCCATTTGCCTGGTTGCATTACTCTGATCTTGGTTCCAGCGGCCCGCATCTGCTTCAACCACTCAACCGGCCGCCGGACGAGGACTGACGGTTTGAGCCAATGCGTATTTGTTCTGGAAGACGACGCCGACATCGCACGACTGGTGCAACATCACCTTGAAGCGGCGGGTTTTGAAGCACGCCTGTTTCATACCCCCACCAATCTCATTCCCGACGCCGAGCACAAGCCGCCTGCGCTTTTCCTGCTCGACATCATGGTTCCCGGCGGCGATGGCCTCGATGTCTGCCGCCGCCTGCGCAACCACGCCGGGCTTTCCACCGTTCCCATCATCTTCCTCACCGCGCGCGCCGGTGAAAACGATCGCGTTCTCGGCCTCGAGTTGGGCGCCGACGACTACATCACCAAACCCTTTTCCACGCGCGAGCTGATAGCCCGCGTGAAGGCCGTTCTGCGCCGTTTCGAGCGGCCCACTTCGCCCTCCATCATCAGCTTTGAAGAGATCATCATCGACGCCAGCGCCATGCAGTTGAAGGTCCGCGGCGAGCTCACCACCACCACGGCTACCGAATTCCGTTTGCTCGATTACCTTGCGCGCCATCCCGGCCGCGTCTTCAGTCGCGACCACCTCCTCGATGCGGTCTGGGGCGCGCTTCGTCACGCCCCGCTCCGTCGATGTCTATGTGCGCCGCATCCGTGAGAAAATCGAGATCGACCCGGAGAATCCGCGTTACCTCAAAACCGTGCGCGGCGCCGGTTATCGCTTCGAACTGCCCAAGGGCGAGTAAGAACGAGCCGTTAGCTTTTAGCTATTAGCCTTTAGCTTGAGGTCTTCTCATCGGAGCGACCAAAGACGCCGGTCCTCCCGCAATCGAGCTAATAGCTAAAAGCTAAAAGCTGAGAGCTGTCTATTCATGACCTCCAACGTCTTCACCAAGCTACTCGGAGTGTTTCTCCTTCTGCTCGCCGTCCAGATGCTGGTGGTGGAATTTGTCTTTCACCGCATTGGGGAGCGCACGCCGGAGGACGCCCTGAGTTTGCTTGGCCGCGACGCGCTATGGTCCGCGCTCATCGCGCTCGTCATCGCTCTACCTCTGGCAGCCTGGCTCTCCGGCCGCGTCTCGGCCCGTCTTCGCCGCGTCGTCACCTTTGCCCGCCGCATCGCCGACGGCGATCTCGGCGCCCGCATTGAAACCCAGGGCCCCGGCGACACGCACGGATTCGCCGAGCTCTCCTCTGTCGAAACCGCCCTGAATCAAACCGCCGAGCGCCTTGGCCGGGACTTTGCCGAGCTCGAAAGCGGCCGCGCCGAGCTGGCCGTCATGCTCGACTCCATGCAGGAGGGCGTGGTTGCCATCACCTCCAGTGGCTTCGTGCGCTGGTCTAACGCAGTCATGCAACGCATCGCCGGATCGCAGCTGATTCCCGGCCGTCCTCTCGTCCATTCCGTTCGCGACCCCGAGCTGCTGGCCTGTGTGCGCGGCGTCCTCGAGCGGCACGAACTCTGCGTGGGCCGCGCCAGCCTGCTCGCTCCCGGCCGCGTCTTCGAAGTCAATGCCGCGCCGCTGCCTGCGGGTGGCGCGCTGGTCGTACTCCACGACGTCACCAGCATCGAGGCCGCGCAAAAATCCCGCCGCGAGTTCGTCGCCAACGTCAGCCACGAACTGCGCACGCCGCTTACCTCCATCCAGGGCTACGTGGAAACTCTCATTGAAGATCCCAACCCCAGCCCGGAGATGACCCTGGAATTCCTCGGCGTCATTCTCAAAAACGCCAGCCGCATGAACCGTCTCACTGAGGATCTGCTCGCCCTGGCCAGCGTCGAAAGCCCCGACTACAGGGTCAATCTGCAGCCAGTCCGCGCCAGCGTTCTGCTTCGCGACGCCATCGACTCGATCGGCGGAAAATTCGTCGACTCGGGCGTCAAGCTTGATTCCACGAGCGCGCCCGACGCTCCGATCATGGCCGATCCCGACGCCATGCATCAGGTCTTCGGCAACCTGCTGGAAAACGCCCTCAAGTACGCCAATACCGGCAAGAGCATTCGGGCTTCCGCGCGCCTGCTTACCTCCGAGGTGCAGTTCACCATTCAGGACTTCGGCCCTGGCATCGCTTCCGAGCACCTGGAGCGCATCTTTGAGCGCTTCTACCGCATCGACAAGGCGCGCTCGCGCGAATCCGGCGGCACTGGCCTGGGCCTCGCCATCGTCAAGCACATTGTGCAGGCTCACGGCGGCCGCATCTGGGCTGAAAGCGAGCTAGGCAACGGCGCCAGCTTCCATTTCACGCTGCCGTTGGCGCCGGCTGCGCAGACCGCCGCGCAGCAATCGCCTGCTGCAACCGGCGTTTGAACGAGTAATTCAGAAATCGCGCTTCTTTTCAACTCCCCTTAACAATCCCCGTAGACAATGGTCTGCGGCAGACAAACTGCACGGGAGCAAATTGTGAAAAAGACGCTACTTGCCGTTCTATTTTTCGTCATGGCGCTGAGCGTGGCTCAGGCCCAGAAGATCACCGGGGCGGGCGCTACCTTCCCGCTGCCCATCTACTCCAAGTGGTTCACCCAATACAGCGCCGCACATGCCGGCGTCCAGGTTAACTATCAGGCCATCGGATCCGGCGGCGGCATCCAGCAAGTGACAAATGGCATTGTGGACTTTGGCGCCTCCGACATGCCCATGACCGACCAGGCCCTGGCCGCCTCCAAGGTCAAACTCATCCATATTCCCACCGTGCTGGGCGCGGTCGTGCCTATCTTCAACGTGCCCGGCGTCTCCGATCTTCGTTTCAGCCCCGACGTGCTGGCCGACATTTATCTCGCCAAGATCACTACGTGGAATGACCCCCGCATCGCCAGGGACAACCCCGGCGCCCATCTGCCCGGCGACAAAATTATCATCGTGCATCGTTCGGATGGCAGCGGGACCACGTTCATCTTCACCGACTATCTCAGCAAGGTGAGCAGTGAATGGAAGAACGGCCCCGGCGCGGGCACCGCAGTCAACTGGCCCACCGGCGTTGGCGGCAGCCACAATGAGGGCGTCGCCTCGCAAGTGCGCCAGTTCCCAGGCGCAATCGGCTATGTCGAGCTCATCTACGCTCTGCAGAATCACATCGACTTCGGGGCCATCCGGAACAAAGCTGGAAATTGGGTGAAGGGTTCGATCGAAGGCGTCACCGACGCGGCAGCCACCGCCAAGATGCCAGACGATTATCGCGTCTCCATCACCGACGCTCCCGGCCCCAACGCGTACCCGATTTCCAGCTTCACCTACCTGCTGATTCCCGCGCATCCTGCCGACATGAACAAGGAAAAGGTCATCAAGGACATGCTGAACTGGATCATCACTGCGGGCGAAAGCGAAGCTTCGAGTCTCTCTTATGCACCGCTGCCGCAAGCCCTGGCCGCCAAAGTGCTCAAGACCGTTTACTCCCTGCCGTAACGCTTCACGAGGGGTCCGGCGCCCGCCGGACTGCTCATCCTGTTGTCACGACTTCGCGGCTTCCCCTGCCAGACGCTTCTTACGGCGCTTGGGCTCCTGCACAGGGCAATCGCATTTCAAGATGCGGAAAGATTATGCTTTGAAAGGGCACGGCTTTAGCCGTGCCGAAGCAGTCGAAAGAGAAAGATTCGGGCTTCAGCCCCGGAGGGATGGTTTTAGAAAGCAGCGGAATACATCTCCCAGGGGCTAAAGCCGCGCCCTTTCAAAGCCACCGCAGTTTATGATTCCAATTCCAAATGCAATTGTGCTGCGCTCCTGCACCCTGCAGCAGATAGCCCGACGCGTGGGACTAAAGCGATACACTCGCATGGTCATCATGTTAGGATGATCCCCGTCCCTGATGACATTCGAATGATGCCCGTTCCCCAGATCACGACGCTCAATGACCTTTTCTTTCGCGTTGCCTCGGCCGCCAATCCGCGCGCGGTTCTTTGGCAGGACGAGTTCAATCAGTGGCACCCGCTCTCTTCCGATCAGATCTACCAACGGGTTCGCGCTCTGGCCACGGCATTTCTCCGGTTGGGCGCGAAAAAAGGCGACCGCATCGCTCTCATCAGCGAGAACCGCTGGGAGTGGTTGGTCACCGATTTTGCTACGCTGGCCATTGGCGCGGCCGATGTGCCCCTCTATCCCACGCTCACCGGCGAACAAATCGCGGAGCAGATTCGCGACGCCGGCTGCCGCATCGCAGTCGTCTCCACGCGCCTGCAATTCGACAAGCTACTCTCCGTGCGCGACCAGACCCACCTTGAGCGCATCGTCCTAATGGATGCTCCGGCTCCCGAGGGCGCCATCGCCTTCGGCGAGCTGCTCGGCAATGCCGACGCTCGCGGCCCGGAGCGCGATCCTGTCTTCGATGCCCTTGCGCACTCCGTCGAACCGCGCGATCTGGCCACCCTGATCTATACATCCGGCACCACAGGCGAGCCCAAAGGCGTCTCCCTTACCCACGGTAACTTCGCCGTCAATCAGAATTTCGCTCCGGTCGATTTCAATTTCGATGCGACCGACGCCTGCATCTCGTTCCTGCCGCTCTCTCACGTCACCGCCCGCGCCCTGGATTACGTGATGTACAACCACGGCGCACAGGTTGCCTACTGTTCGCACTTCGACAAACTGCCGCAGGCCATGCGCGAAATACGGCCCACGGTCATCGTCGGCGTACCGCGCGTCTTCGAGAAAATCCATCAGGAAGTGGAGCGCCGTGCGGCGCAATCGCCTATCAAGAAGCGGCTGCTCGCATGGGCCGTGCGTCTCGGTTCGCGCTATGCCGATATCGTCTACGACGGCCGCCAGCCCGACTCGCTGCTTTGGAAACTGGCCAGTAAATTGGTCTACTCCAAGGTGCGCGAGGCATTCGGGGGCCGCGTGCGCATCTTCGTCTCCGGCGGCGCGCCGCTCGGCATCGACACCGCGCGCTGGTTCGCGTCGGCAGGCATTGCGTTGTGGGAGGGTTACGGCCTTACGGAAACCTCGCCTGTGATTGCGCTCAACACGCCCATCCGGCACCGCATGGGCGCGGCCGGCATGCCCCTGGCTAACGTCGAACTCAAACTCGCCGAGGACGGCGAACTGCTGGTCCGTGGCCCATCGGTCTTCGGCGGTTACTGGCACAAACCGTCCGCCACAGCCGAATGTTTCGACAGCCAGGGATGGTTCCACACCGGCGACATCGGTCACCTGGATGCCGACGGATTTCTGTTTATCACCGATCGCAAAAAGGAGTTGTTGAAAACTTCGGGCGGCAAAATGGTCGCGCCGCAGCCCATCGAGAACAAGCTGAAGAACAACTTGCTCATCGCCAACGCCGCGCTGGTCGGCGATCGCCACAAGTTCATCTGCGCGCTGATCGCGCCGAACTTCGCCGCTCTGGAAGAGTGGGCGCAGCAGCACGGCATCCACGTCGATTCGCGCTCCGCCCTTGTGGCCGACCCGCGCATCGTCGAGATCTATGGTGAGGTGATCCGCGAAGTGAACGGAACTCTGGCCAACTTTGAGACCCTCAAGCGCTTCCGCATCGTGGCCGACGAGTGGACCCAGGACTCCGGCGAGCTAACGCCCTCGATGAAGATCAAGCGCCGCGTTCTTACTGCGCGATATGCGGCGGTGATCGCCGAACTTTACGCCGACGAAGCAACCGCCCACGGCGGGGCGGCGAACTGAGCCGGTCGACGCCTTCGCCCACCATCGTCCTGCCGCGCCACATCCTCTGCAGTGCGCGGAAAAATGGCGCGCCCCACATTCCTACAGCCAGCAAAGAGCCGAAGATGATCACGGCGTCGATGCTCAGCCGGCCTTCGCGCGTCCAATACGCGTCGGGCGACAGGCTGAGCCAGAGCGCAAACTCATCCAGCGTCAACGCCGCGCCCACACCGTAACTCACCGCCATCAACCGCCCGAAAAAAATCGATTCCGGCGAATTCGACATTCCGACTTCGAGCAGCCAACCGTAACCCACCAACAGCAGGATCAGGATGCCCCACACCAGGTGGTGAATATGCATCCCATGCACTGTCACCCACTGCATTCGCCCCTCGTGGCTCGCGATCCGGTGCACCAGAATGCGCACGCCCGCGAACGTAATCAGGAACGAAACCGAAGCAATGAACATGCGCTGCCGCGGCCGGTCAGGAATGGTGGCGCGAATCAGGTATCCCAGTCGCGTCAGCTGCAACAACACCAACAGCACGATGACGACCAGACCGATGAACGCAAGCAGAAACGGGGCCCCGTTTGCAGGCATACCTTATTGAAGCACGAATAAGGGAGCACGGGAGCGACGGAGCAAGGGAGCAGAACAACGGGCCCATCAACCTCCCGTGTTGCGGATCACGTGGCCGCCTGAAGGTTGGTCTATCCTTTGCCGAAGCCACTTACCCAAGTTGGGAGGGATGAAGCCGACTGTTGATTGCTTTGATGAACAAGCTGAAAGACTGAGGCGCTTTTGCTCGTCTGCTCCCTACTTCTCGTGTTCTCCGTCACCGAATGCCATTGACAGCCTCGCGATACACTGGATACGACGTAAAGACCTGTGAGGAGATTTCACGATGCGAGTTGCTTTGTTGACCGGCGGCGGCGATTGCCCCGGATTGAATGCGGTTATTTATGCGGCGGTCCGGAAAGGCATCAACCACTACGGCGACGAATTTATCGGCTTTTTGAATGGCTGGAAGGGCGTTCTCGATAACAATTTCATCCCGCTCACTCTGGAAAACATCGACGGCATTCAGCTCAAGGGCGGCACCATCCTGCACTCCTCGCGCACCAACGTGAAGAAGATTCCCGGCGGCATCGAGAAGGCGCAGGAGGTCCTCAAGGCCAACAAGATCGACGCCCTCATCGCTCTCGGCGGCGACGACACGCAATCCGTCACGCTCTTCCTCGCCGAACACGGCGTCAAGGCTGTGGGCGTTCCCAAGACCATCGACAATGACATCAGCGGCACCGACGCCACCTTCGGCTACGACACGGCTGTTTCCATTGCGACAGAGGCTGTCGACCGCATCCACACCACTGCCGACTCGCACAATCGCGTGGTCGTGATTGAAGTGATGGGCCGCGATGCCGGCTGGATCGCCTACGCGTCGGGTACCGCCGGCGGCGCACACGTGGTTCTCGTTCCTGAGAAGGACATCGACATCGACCACGTCTGCGCTTTGCTCAAGTACAACTACGACCACGGCAAGCACTACGGCGTCGTGGTGGTTGCCGAAGGCTGTCAGCTTCCTGAAGTCGGCCAGGTCATCGGTTCCTCCCAGGTCGACTCGTTCGGCCACGCGCGGCTCTCGGGCATCGCCGAAGCTCTCGCCGAACTCATCGAAAAGAAAACCGGCTATGAAACTCGCTCCGTCAACCTCGGCCACACGCAGCGCGGCGGTGTTCCCACGGCCTATGACCGCGTGCTCGGCCAGCGCTATGGATTGCACGCCATCGACATGGTGCACGAACAGAAGTGGGGCCGCATCGCCGTGCTGCGCGGCTTGGACATCACCGACATTCCCATCAAGGAAGCCATCGCCAGCAACCGCCGTCTCGATCAGCGCTTCTTCGACGTGATCGCCGACCTCGAAGCCAAGGTGTAGCGGTCGTTAGATTGAAAGATTAACTACGGTCATCCTGAGCGAGTCACGGCGCGCCGGGACGAGTCGAAGGACCTGCATTTAACTCGTTGCCCCATCCTTTCCGCGGCCTCATCGCGGAAAGGGTGGGAATGCACGAACCCATCCATCCTTCCGCCATCCTGTAAAGTCTCCTTGTGCAGTATCGCGTCTACACGTCGGCCGACTTTCCTGCGCTCTACGCGGTTGAGGAGCTCTGCTTCGAGCCGCCATTCCGCTTCAGCCGCTCGTACATGCGCGAGTTGATCGAGAGCGCCAATTCGGCAACCTGGATCGCGGAAAACGGCGCGGAACCGAAGGTCGAGCTAATCGGGTTTTCCATCGTCGAATGGCCCGCGGGGCAGCGTGAATCAGTCGCGTACATCCAGACTCTCGAAGTGCATCCAGCGTTCCGCGGCCGCGGCATCGGCGGTGAGCTGCTCGTCCGCGCAGAAGAATCCGGCCGCTCGGCCGGAGCGCACATCATCGGTCTGCATGTGGATATCGAGAACGCCGCGGCCATCCGTTTGTACGAAAGCCGTGGCTACGCACGCCAGGGCAGGGAAGAGCACTACTATGCGCGGCACCGCGCAGCCTTTGTCTACACAAAGCCGCTCTCAGAACCCGTTGAATAGCCCGATGTTTTGAAAGGGCACGGCTTTAGCCGTGGCGAAAGAATGTCTGGGGAACATGCGGCTTTAGCCGCTGAGGGAACGGTTGTTGTTCTCAAAACATCTCGGGGGCTAAAGCCCAGAGAGTGTGTTTGAACAAGCGGGCGGCACGGCTAAAGCCGTGCCCTTTCAAAGTCCACGATCGCCGTCGAATGCCCGGTCCCTACTCCCTATTGGCTACTCCCTATTCCCTGTTCCTCTTACTTCGCCGCGGCATCGGTGCTCGTGATGAACGCCGCCACGCGATCGTGCAACTGCTTCACGCACTCATCGCGCACATAGACCATATGTCCGGATTCGTACCAGTCGTACTCGATATTCCTGGCCAGCGACTGCGGAATCGGCAGGTGCTTGTCTTCGTATTGCGCGGCAAAAAACGGCGTTGCCAGGTCGTAGTAGCCGCCGTTCACCATTACCTTCAGCCGCGGATTCGTCTTCATCGCCTCGGCCAGGTCCGGAGCCACATTCACGCTGGTTTCGTTGCCATTGTGTTTAAAGTCCCAGTGCTCCTCGCCGTAGACCTCCGGCACATACGTCTGCCCGTCGCCATATTTCAGGTCGCGGCGCACGTAGTCGTTGAACAGCGACACATACGCCGAAGAAATGGCCGAGCTCTGCGGATCGTACTCAGCATTTTCGCTCAGTGGATTCAGGTTCGGCCCGGAGAATCGCGTATCCAGGCGTCCCGTGGTCACGTCGGAATCGTCCTGCAGTGTCTTCTCGAACTCGGGGCCGGTCACGCGCAGATTCGCCTTGAGCAAGTAGGCCACCGGCAATCCCGTGTACTCATGCAGCTTCTCCGCCACCTGCTGCTTTTCGTCACCTCCCACATCCGTGCCCAGCGCCAGCGCATGCGCGTAGGGGCCCGTGGCAAACTGCTCGACTTCAGTCAAAAACGGCTCCAGCGCGGCAGGCTGCGTGGGAAGTTTCTTGTGATAAAAGGCCGTGGCTGCGTACGTCGGCAGGCCCAGCACATAGGGCAGGTCCACGCCGGGATTCGCGCCCGGGGCATCGATGTCTGCCGTGAAGTTGAAGATCTGCGAAAGCAGGATCACGCCGTTCAGATCGGTGTTGTATTTGTTTTCCAGCAGATCGGCCAGCACCGCCGAGCGTGTGGTTCCGTAGCTCTCGCCGAAGATGAACTTGGGCGAATTCCACCGGCTGTACTTGGTGATGAAGCGCTCAATGAAACGCGCAAACGCGCCGGCGTCGCCGTCGATCCCCCAGAAAGTCTTGTCCGCGTCCTTGCCCATCACCCGCCCGAACCCGGTTCCGGGCATGTCGATAAACACCAGGTCGCTCACATCGAGCAGACTGTTGGGATTGTCCACCATGGTGTAGGGCGCGGCGGGAAGGTGCGTGTCGCCGGCCGTCATCACGTGCTTCGGTCCCAGCGATCCCATGTGCAGCCACACTGTGGAACTGCCGGGTCCGCCATTATAAAAAAACGTAACCGGCCGGTCCTCGGCCTTGGCGCCTGTCTTGAAGTACGCCACGTAGAACATCCGCGCCACCGGCGGTGCATCCTTCGCCTTGTCCGGCGCGTCCAGCAACAGTTCGCTTCCCGGCTGCGGTTTTCCGTCCGGCCCCAGCTGCGCATCCTGCTCGTCGGTCGAGCCCACCGTGATGGTCCCGGCAATGGCGGTGTAGGCAATGTGCTGCCCGCCCACGTCGATCGCGCCTTGCGTGGTCGAGTCGGCCGGCAACGCCGGTTCGGTGGCTTTTTCCGTCGTCGCAGACTTCGCCGTGGACTTATCATCCTGCGCGCAGGCTGACCCCACAAAAAGCAACGATGCCGCTGCCGTCAAAACGGCAAATCGCCGGTAAAAAAGATTCATTCTTCATTCTCCGGGAAGGGAACTGTGCGAAGAATCAGTATAAAGTGCGTGGCTGGGGTGCACGCTCGGATGTCGATCCGCGCCCCTGATCCTTGGTCACTCGCCACTGACCACCGATCACTGTTTCTCGAACGGCTGCTTCATCGTAATCCTGGGCCGGTTCTCCGCCTGCAACTGTTTTGAGACCGCCTCCACCTCGCGGAAGACGCGCAGCAGATTGCCGCCTAGAATCTTGCGGCAGTCCTCGGGCGAGTAGCCGCGCGCCATCAGCGCCGCCGTGATCTTGGGCAAATCGGCGGGAGAATCGATGCCCTCCGGCAATTGCCCCTGAATGCCGTCGAAATCCGATCCCAGCCCCACGTGATCCACGCCCGCCACCTTGGCAATGTGGTCAATGTGGTCGATCAGCACGGAAAGCGGCGGCCGCGGAATACGGTCTGCATACGACCGCTGCAGCTTGTCAATTTCGTCCTGCAAGGCAGCGCGCCCCTCTGGCGTCTCGTCGCGTCCCGCGGCCTTGGCCTTCGCCTTCAATTCGGCGACGACCTTGTCGACTTCGGGCTGCATCGCCTTCTGCGCGTCGCGGTACTTCTGCGACAGAAACGCGGAGTAGAAGTTCACCATCACCACTCCGCCTTTCGAATTCGGGCCGCCATAGAGCGCAACTGCGCGTATCATGTCGTCGGTCATGTTGCGCGGCGCATCGCACAGCGCTCGCGCCGAGGAGTGCGAGGCGATAACCGGCGCCCGCGAAATATTCAGAGTCCGGTAGAACGTCTTGTCGGAGACATGCGAGACATCCACCATCATGCCCAGGCGGTTCATCTCGTAGACCACGTCCTTGCCGAACTCGCTCAGTCCCTGCTCGGTGTGTGGAACACTCGCGTCGTCGGCATCTCCCGAGCTGTCGGCCCAGCCGTTCGAATTGCTCCACGTCAGCGTCATGTAACGCACGCCCAGTGCGTAGAACTGTCGCAGCAGGGCCAGCGAGTCCTCGATGGAGTGCCCGCCTTCGATGCCCATCAACGCCGCCAGTTTGTGATCGCGATGCGCCTGCTCAATGCCCTCGGCCGAGGTCACAAACTCCATCTGATCGGAATGTTTGGCCACCTGCTGCTTCACGGCATCGATCAGCACCAGCGTGCGTCGCGCTTCGTGGTCCTTGTACACGTTCGGGTCGACCCAGATGGAGAAGAACTCCGCGCCCAGGTTTCCCTTGCGCGCCGTTTCGAGGTTGAAGTTGCCGCCCTTCAGCGGATCGCCGAGGTCGAAGTGCTCGTCCACAAATCGTTGGGGCGTGTCCGCGTGCGTGTCGATCACGATCGCGGAGCGGTGCACTTCCTGAGGAGTGGGTGATTTCGATTTGGTCATGGAAGAAGTTGGGTGGACGGCGCTCTGGCTCCAGCACTGGCGGCAAATCTGGCTCAGGGCCAGGGTCGAAACAGCAGCGAAAAACAAGGAAATCGACACATTGGCGCGCATAGTCTTGCGATGAGTGTATACCAGCAGCGCAAAAGCCTGGACGCGTAGCTTGCCTGTAGTGATTCATTTTGAAAATGCTTTAAAAGGGCACGAGTTCACTCGTGCCGTAAAGCCGCAAGATGCACGCGGGCGTGAGCCCCTGAGGGACGGTGTTCGTGAAACTGACTCGCAGTCGGCTGCCGATACGCGCCAACGGCGGTTGGTATGCTGGCTAGGAGAACGCACTTCAAGCGGAAGCCGGTCCGAAATGTATTCACCCAAATTCAACCAGGTTCACGATCGAACACTCCTGCTTGAGGCCATGCGAGCTTATTCGTTCGCGACGCTTTTCGGCCCGGCATCGGGCCAGCAGCCGGGCGTGAGCGCCATGGCAACCCACCTTCCGCTGATCGTGAAAGACGAGGGCGAGCACGGCATTCTGGAAGGCCATTTCGCCAGGGCCAATCCCCATTGGCAGGCGCTCGCCGGACGTGAAACCCTCGTCGTCTTTGCGGGGCCGCACAGTTATGTTTCGCCAACGCTCTATTCAGAGCCTCTCTCCGTGCCTACGTGGAATTACATTGCGGTGCATGCCTGCGGCACGCTCGCGCTCGTGGAGGACGATCCGGGCAAGGAAGCCTTGCTCGCCGATCTCATTACCACGCATGATCCTGCCTATTTGAATCACTGGCGCGGGCTGCCTGGAGGTTTTCGCCGCACCATGCTCGCCGGCATCATGGGCTTTCGTATTGCCATCGCGCGCATCGAAGGGAAGTTCAAACTCAGCCAGAATCGCGCTCTTGAGGAGCGCAGAAATGTGCACGCAGCCCAGTCTGTGGGCTCTCCCGACGAGCAGGCTCTCGCCCACTGGATGGGGCGCCTGCTTGATTTAAACCTGCCGTCCTGACTGTGGTCCCGCATCCGTTTATCTCGAATTCTGCGTTTGATATACTTGAGGGAACTGCGGAAGTGGCGAAATTGGCAGACGCACCGTCTTGAGGGGGCGGCGCCCAAAAGGCGTACGGGTTCAAGTCCCGTCTTCCGCACCAACGATTCTCGCACCCGGACCGGCGCAACCTATACCCTCAGAGCCGGAGCCGTTTGGAAAGCAGCCAAGAATGCAGATTCTCTTCTACTTTGTGATTGTCCTGCACGTGATCGTGTGTTTCTTCC
>JBEKGH010000032.1:0-50308 GCA_050012895.1 Occallatibacter sp. | reverse complement strand
ACGCCGTGGGAACCATCTCTACCGGCGCGGCCATCGCGCTCGTCGGCCAGATCTTCAACATCCAGGAACACTGGCCGGCCGCGGTGCTGCTGTGGGCGCTGGCCGCCTTCGCCGGCTGGGCGCTGTTGCGCGACCAGGCGCAGCAGACGTTGGCGCTCCTGCTCCTGCCTTCCTGGATCCTTTCGGAATTCGCCTTCCGCATCAGCGGCCACATCGGCGATTCCGTCTACATGGGCCGGCTCAGCTTTGTCTGGGCCATCCTTTACCTCACCTTCTTTGCCCACTCGCGGCGGAGGGTCGTGCAGGGGATTCTCTTCATCGTGAGCGCCATTGGCGCAATCGACGGCATCCTTTACATGATCTTCGGCTGGTCCTCGTACCCCTCCGGCCAAGCCTTCATCCCTTTCGACACGCGCGTCTGGGCCTGGATCGCCATCGCCGCCGTGCCGCTGATCATCGCCGCATTTCACGGCCACAAGGGTCTGGTTCCCATCGCCGCCGCCATCGCGTTCGTGATTGCGCTGCCCTGGTGCTACTCCTCCACGACCCAGACTTATAGCAATGGCGCAGGACCGAAAATGACCTACACCACCACCAGTCCCAACCTGTTCGCCCACGCGCTCGTGGCGGCCTTTGCCGTCTTTCTCTGCTGGTGGCACCAGTCCCAACCTGTTCGCCCACGCGCTCGTGGCGGCCTTTGCCGTCTTTCTCTGCTGGTGGGGCGTGCGGTTGCTTTCGCGCGCGCTGGTCAATCTGGGCATTGTGGGATTCGCCGCCGCCGTGCTCTGGTTCTACTTCAGCGACATTTATAACGACCACGAGCGCGCTCTGGGACTGATCGGCCTCGGCGTTCTCTTCCTGGCCGGCGGATGGGCGCTCGAAAAGATGCGACGCCGCATTCTGGCGCGCATGGCTCCGACCCCTCAAGTTGCCGCTGCAGCCGGGACCTTCTCTGGAAAAGGAGGCGCGCAATGAAGATCGGCCGTTTCACCGTCTCCGCTGCTTCGCTCGCGCTGCTCATCGTTCAATTGGCGCTGGTGTCCACCATCGCCGCCAAGTATTTGTACCAGCGCTGGAGTTGCCCGCGCGTTTGGACCCGTGCCGCGGCCATCGATCCCCAATTGCCCATGCGCGGCCGCTACCTGGCTCTCGAACTCACCGTCGATGGCTGCCAAAGCACGCTGCCCTCAGCCAAAAACGCCAATTTCCCGCGCGACGTGAATGGCGCCGTCAAACCCGGGCCGTATGTTCTGCGCCCGAATGCCGTCGAGTTCCGCGCCAATCTGAAAGTCGTGAACAACACGCTCGTCGCCGTGCGCCCCGAAGGCCAGGAAATCGGGAGCACGGAAGACTCCAGCGCGGGAGAAGAAGTGGTTGGCACTGCCGGCTCCGCCTGCAATCAGATGCAGCTCGCATCGTCCACCGCCTTCTTCATCTCCGACACGGCGCAAAGCCCGTTACCGCTCAAACCCGGCCAGGAACTCTGGATCGAAGTTACGGTTCCGCCGAAAGGCCCGCCACGCCCGATACAACTCGCGCTCAAAGACAACGGTGCGTGGAAGCCGCTGGATCTGAAGTAGCCGCGTCGTGCCCGAACGCCACGCGCCCTCACGCACCCGGCGCGTTCAAATCCACCAGTCCCTCCGGCAGCGCCATTTCCACGCGCTTGCCGTCAAGGTCGATTCGGCGCAGGTAGGTTTTCGCAAACGGAATCAGCACCTCGCCGCGCGCCCCGCGCACCACCAGCAGCGGTGCGGCTCCGCCCGCGCGGTCCACGTTCTCAATTTCGCCCACGGTCACCGCGTTCGCGCCGGCCACGTCCACCAGAACGCACCCGATCAGGTCGCCAATGTAGGTTTCGTCCGCGGCGAGCTGCGCTCGCTCGGTTTGCGGAATGGCCACAAACAGTCCCTTCAGCTCTTCTGCTGCGCTGATCGAGTCCACGCCCGCAAAGTGCAGCACGATGCCGCCCTTGTGCAGCCAATGATTGGTGAGCTCGATTGGACGGGCCTGCGGTGGTGTGGGCTTGGTCTCCCGGGTCCCCAGATGCGAGGGACCCGGGGCACCCACGCTCGCACTCGCCGGGGCAACCACACTCGCACTCGCAGGGGCGCCCGGGAGCAGCCACAACTGCTTTCGTTCAGCAAATTTTTGAGGGAAATCGGTGAGAATTTCGGCGAGGACCTCGCCTTTGCGGCCCTGCGGGCGGCGAATCCGCGCCAGCCAAACCCAGTTTTCCGGCGCTGCTGGCACGGCGACCTCTGTACCGAAAGAATTCAACGGCGCGGACGAGGACGCCCGCGCTACAGCCGGTCAGGAGACCGGCGCTACACAATGACCGGCGCAACACAATACCCGGCGCTACAGAAAGACCGGCGCTACAGAATGACCGGCGCTACACAATGACCTGCGCTACATAGAGTCCGGCACCACACATACCTTGAGGCCGGCGCGGGCTTGGACGAAGCTAAACCTCGTCGTCCTCTTCCAGGATGTCGAGCGTGTAGCGGTGGTGCAGCTTCATGCTGACTGCGCCCAGGATGGTCCGTACCGAGCGCGCGGTACGCCCCTGCTTGCCGATGACCTTGCCCACGTCCTGCGCCGCCACGCGGAGCCGGAGCACCGTATTCTCTTCGCGGTTCACGGCTTCCACTTCAACGGCTTGCGGTTCATCTACCAGAGCCCGCGCGATTTCGCGGACCAACTCGTCGACTTGCACCATTTCAGCTTGGGTCATGATCTTGCCCCTGACCTTCTACAATTCTGAGATTGGACACTCTGAAACCGTGCGCGAAGAATATCACGCATTCCCGTTTGGAGCAAAGACTTGCGTGCCGCGGCGCGGGCGTTGGAACTGAATCCACCGGCGCGGGCGTGGTTGGAACTGCAGGATTCTTGGTGACCAGCTTTTGCATGATGGGCGAGAGCTGGGCGCCCACGCCGCGCCAGTAGGCGATGCGGTCGTGCTTCAGGGTGACCGTGGCCGGGTTGGTGCGCGGATTGTAGGTGCCGACCACCTCAATCGAACGGCCGTTGCGGGCGCGATCCTTCTCGATCACAACGATGCGGTAATAGGGCTGCTTGGGGGCGCCAATACGCGCCAAACGAATCATAACCACGGTGATATGGTTCCTTTCGGGTTGCCGATCTTTTCTGTGTGTTTTTCGGGAGTTTTCCCGGCCGGATGCGTACCTGCGCTAAAGAGCACAGGTTTCCGGCACAGTAACGGCCGGACAGATGCGCCCAGCCGCACACATCACAACATCTAAGTATCGCCGAAGCAGGGCCTTCGAGGCAAATCCTACCCCGGTCTTAGCACCGCCAATCGGGTGTCGGTTTTGAATGGGCACGACTTCAGTCGTGCCGATGCACCCCCCAAATTCAATGGGGCTTTAGCCCCTGAGGGACGGTCTTGTTCCAGCCGGTCCACTTTCCGCCATCCCTTCCCGCGCCGCACTCGCTTATCCTGACAGAGCGAGCTTGCCTCTTTCCAAGGCAGCCGGCACTGCTCGAAACCCCAGGGACGCGAAGCATGAACCGCGAATACTATGAAGGTCAATCCAGCCGCCTCGGCCGCTCCATGGAGCTGCTGGTCTTTGGCCACGCCGGCATGCCAGTTCTGGTTTTCCCCACTTCCGGCGGCCGATTCTTCGACTTTGTAGACCGCGGCATGGTCGCCGCTCTTGCCGGCAGGATCGATGGCGGCGAGCTGCAGCTTTTCTGCGTGGATTCCGTGGATCGCGAGAGCTGGTACAACCGCCAGATTTCTCCGCGCCGCCGCCTCGCCCGCCACATGGAATACGAGGGCTACCTTCTCCACGAAGTCGTGCCTTTCATCCGCGAGAAAAATCGCGACCCGCGCCTGCTGGCGATGGGCTGCAGTTTCGGCGGCTACCACGCAGTGAACATCGCCCTGCGCCATCCCGAACTGTTCAGCGGTTTTTTTTCTATGTCCGGCACTTTCGATCTCACCGGCTTTCTCGATGGCTACTACGACGAGGATTGCTATTTCCATCTGCCCGCGTACTACCTGCCGCGTCTCGAAGATTTGTGGTTTCTCGATCACATTCGCGCGAATTCGTATGTGCTGGCCACCGGTTGGGATGACCAGTGCCTGGCGCAGAATCAGCAACTCGATCGCATCCTGAGCGAGAAGGCAATTCCGCATCAGTTCCACGTGTGGGATGAGCCGAACTCGCACGATTGGCCGACATGGCAACGCATGGTGCAGCAGTATCTTTAAGGCAGGGACTAAGGGACTAAGGGACTCGGGGCTAAGGGACCGAGGGCTGCCAGACTGACAGCCGACATTGTTTTCACGGAGTCATCGCCATGAGCCAAATCAATCCGTACGAAGAATTTCTCGACGGCCGGCCGCTGGAAACCATCCTGGCCGCGACGCCGAATGCCATTGCCGAATATCTTGAAATCCTCGGCCCAAAGCAATCAACAAACCCCGCCCCCGGCAAATGGAGCGCGGCCGAGATCGTCAGCCACCTGGCCGATTGCGAAATCGTCTTCGCCTTCCGCATGCGCCAGACTCTCGCCGAGGACAACCCCACCATTCAACCCTTCGATCAGGACAAATGGGCGGCGCAATATCCCGGCATTCCGGCCGCAGTCGCGCTCGAATGCTTCAGCGCCCTGCGAAAGTGGAACCTGCTGCTGATTCAATCCGCATCGCCCTCCGCTGCGGGCAGAATCATGACTCATCCCGAGCGCGGCGCCATGACCTTTCAAACCATCGTGCAAACCATGGCGGGCCACGACCTGAATCACCTCGCGCAGTTGCGCCGCATCACCGAGCTGACCGCCTGAGGTCTGACTTGCTGACTCGCTGATTTGCTGACTTGCTAACCCGCCGTCTTCTTCAGCAGCCAGGCCATGTTTTGCCCCAGCGTCTTCATGGTCTGGATGCCTTCTTCATCCTTCTCCACGTCGCCGATCTCGCGGCCGATCGCGATGTTCCAATACGACGAACCGGGGACGATCATCTCGCTGATCAAAAAGAAGTGATTGAGCGTGTCGAAGGCGTGCATACCGCCGGCGCGGCGCACCGCAACCACGGCAGCCCCAACCTTGCGGCGGAACATGCCGCCGTTGGCCTTCGACACCAGGCAGGCGCGGTCCATCAGCGCCTTCATCTCCGGCGACACGTCGGCCACATAGGTCGGCGACCCCAGTAAGACTCCGTCCGCCTGCTCCATCTTCTCGATGTACGCGTTGCCCATGTCGTTCTTCTGCGCGCAGCGGTGGTCTTTTTTCCTCGAACACTCGCGGCACGCCAGGCACCCGTGAATCGTTGCCCCGCTCATTTCGATGAGTTCGGTGTCGATCCCTTCCTTTTCCAACTCCTTCAGCACGTAGCGCAGCAGAATCGCCGTATTTCCGCCCTTGCGCGCGCTGCCATTCAGTGCCACAACCTTCAATCGAGTTCCATCCATCGCTCAGTCTCCCGTTTCTCTTGGTTTCCCGCCAACTCGCTGACTTGCTCGAACCCTCCATTGTGCTCCCGGTGGGCCGGCCTGTCTGTGACGGACGAAATATCGCAACCCTCCGGGAACCTTTTCGGCCGTCGCGCGGTCAAAGAGAATAGCGCCTGCTTCCACACACAAGCCGAAGATTCTTCGTGCAAGAATCGCAGGCACGTCCGTTCCACGGTCGAGGGCTGCCGTGAACGCCGCCTTCAGGAGGAGTTATGCGCCGTTCCTTTCTTGCTTTTCTGGTCCTGGTTCTCCCGCTCACCTTGCCCGCCCAAAATTCCAACGCTCCCGCTGCGAAAACCTCCGCCGCGCCCGCTGCGCCGGCCGCTATCGACCTGCCGGTGCGCAAGGTAGTGCTCTACAAGAACGGCGTGGGTTACTTCGAGCACGCCGGCACGGTGAACGGCAACCAGCGCGTCACGGTCGACTTCACCTCCGCGCAGTTGAACGATGTGCTGCAATCGCTCACCGCGCTCGACAGCAAAGGCGGCATGATTGGCGCCGTCGGCTATAACTCCACCATGCCCATCGCGCAGCAGTTGACGACGCTCGCGCTCGGACTCACGGACCTACCGGCGACGCTTGAGGTCTACCACGCCATCCGCGGGCAGCGCGTTGAAGTGACAGGCGCGGGCGCTCCGGGCGGTCCGATTGTGGGCCGCCTCGTCAACATCGAATTTCGCAAGGAGACCGACAAGAACGGAGCCACTTCAGAGGATCACTACTTCCTGATTGTCGAAACCGACACGGGCGCATTGCGCACCGCCGAGCTCACTGACGCCGTTTCCGTGCGCATGGTCGATCCCTCGCTGCAGAAGCAGTTTGCTTCCTACCTTGAAATTGTCGCCTCGGCTCAGGACCAGCAGTTGCGCCACCTCACACTCGAAGACCGCGGCCAGGGCGAGCGCCAGCTACAGGTCAGTTACATCAGCGAGGTGCCGGTGTGGAAGTCCACCTACCGCATCGTCTTTCCGCGCGACCCCAACGGCAACGCCACTGTGCAGGGGTGGGCCGTGGTCGATAACACCGTGGGCGTGGACTGGAACAATGTGCAGTTGTCGCTCGTGGCCGGTGCGCCTCAGAGTTTCATCCAGCCGCTCTCGCAGCCGCTCTACACGCAGCGCCTGACGATTCCCATTGCGACCGCCGCGCAATATGCGCCCATCACGCACGAGGCGGCGGAAACCGTCACTGTGCAGTCGGAGATGATGAACAACCAGCTCGCGGCACCCGCTACGATTCCGCGCAACATGCAGATGTTTGCCAGGAAAGCAGCTCCGCAAGAAGGCTTTGGCGTAGCGGGAATGGAAGGCATGGGCAGCGGCTCAGGCGGCGGAATGGGCTCGGGCTCTGGGGCGGGATACGGCCCAGGCTCTGGCGGCAACGCCGGCGGCGGAGTCTACCGCGCTTCGGATGCAATCCAGGCAGGCGACGTCTCCACCAACGCCTTTGACGACTTCTTCGAATACGCGCTCACCCAGCCGGTCACCATCCACAAGAACGAGTCGGCCATGGTGCCCATCCTGGAGCAGGAACTTCCCGCGACCCACGTCACCGTGTGGAGCGACAGCCATCCCACGCCGCTGCGCGCCATCTGGCTTGAAAACACGTCAAAGCTCACGCTCGATTCCGGCAGCTTTTCCATCTTCGAGAGCGGCGAATTCGCCGGCGAGGGTCTGCTCGATCCCGTCCACCCCGGGGAAAAGCGCCTGCTCTCCTACGCCGTCGATCAGGCGGTGAAGGTGCGTCGCGGCGACTTTTCGCAGACTCGCACGCTGCATCACGTGGCCATGCACGAGGGTGTGCTGGTTGAGACGACGAGCTCCGTGACGGATACCACCTATACCGTGACCAATGCCGGCGATGAAACGCGGGCGGTGATGGTGGAGCACACGCGCCAACCGCGCGCTGAGCTCGTTTCCGATGAGAAGCCGGTCGAGACCACGGCCACTGCGTATCGTTTCCGCATGGCCGTTGAGCCGCACAAGACCGCCGATCTGCACGTGCGCGAGCACGCCGACATCTCAGAAAAGATACAAATTGCAGAGCAATCCGACAACGGTGACGTCCTGATCACCACAGGCAATTTCTCGCCTGCGCTTGCCCAGGCGTTGAAGCCGGCCATCGATGCCCAGACCGCGCTCGCCGATCTGAATAGCAAAATCGAGGAGATCACGGAAAAGCAAAAGACGCTGGCCGACGACGAGAATCGCTACCGCGAGAATCTGAAAGCGTTGAAAGACGGCGCCACGGCCAAGCGTTTTGTGGATGAGCTGAACCAGGCCGAAGATGCGATCGAAGCCGCGCGCAAGGAGCAGACCGATCTCGAAAAGCAGCGCGACGCAGCCCAGGCGCAGCTCGACAGCATCATTGCCAAGCTCTCCTTCGACACAGATCTCGACGTGGTTCTGTCGAATACGCCGTAAAGGCAGCGAGCAAGAAAGCAGGAACCAGGACGTAGCGCCGGTCTCCTGACCGGCTGTAGCGTGGGCGTCCTCGCCCGCGCTTGTCGTAAACTGAACACGAAATCTCAGAGCACCAAAAGCTACGCCAACTCCACTTTCAGTGCGATCCCGATGTCGGAGAGCCTCTCTGCGGGCATCTGGACCTTCAAAGCGGCATCGTCCTGCTTCCAATCGAGCGCGCCCTGGTGTCCGAGCAGTTCCACTCTCAGGATTTTGCCTGGCTGCTGCGGGCTCTTCAGGCCCAGCGCCTCGACCACCGCTTCCTTGTCAGGCCAGCCCATGACAAACGCGTACACGGTGCTGCCCTTCGCGGTGAAGCGGACATCGTTGGCCGTGAGATCGCTCTGCTTGTCTTCGTTGAAGTTTCCGCCAGCGACTTTGACTTTTGTGGAGGGGCCTTCGCCGTAGATCTTCCAGGGGCGCGTCGAGTAGATGCCTTCGCTGTTGACCTGCATCCACGCGGTGATGCCTTCCAGCACCCCCATCTCCTCAAAGTCCAGCTCGCCGGAGTTGGGCAGCGGAAAATTCAGCAGCAGGTTCCCGTTTTTGCTCACGATATCGGTCAGCAGATCGATCACTTTCTTGGGCGTCTTGTACTTCACGCCGCGCTTGTAGTGCCAGCCGCCGATGCAGGTGTCAGTCTGCCACGGATTCTCCGCGATGCCGTCTGCAACGCCGCGTTCGTGATCGAGCACGCAAGTGCCAACGGCGCAGTCCGAAGCCAGCTTGCTGGTGTAAATTGCTTCCGTCGTCCCGCCGTGCATTTGCGCGCTCGTGTTGTAGAGATGCGCGACCATCTTCAGGCCGTATTCCTCGAAGGGCAGGTGGCCGTCGGTGTAAAGCAGGTCCGGCTGATACTTATCGATTAGGTCGGTCATGCGGTCGAGATAGTGCTTGCGCCAGGAATCGGGAATGCCAGTATCGCTCCAATCGACGTTGGGGCCGGCAAATTTCACGCAGTTCGCGTCGTGATAGAGATCGGCGAATTGCGGATCGACGCCGTCATAAGGAATGCCGGCCAGCGGGCCGGTGCTGTCAGAGGTGTGGCTCACGGAGAACCACTTATAACTGATCCATAAGTGCTCGCTAACTCCAAACCTGAGGCCGTACTTATGAGCCGCCTTTTGCCACATGCCCACAACATCTTTTTTCGGCCCCATGTTTACGGCGTTCCAGCGTGTGTACTTCGAGTTCCAAAGATCGAAGTTATCGTGGTGCACGCCCATCGAGAAAAAGTATTTCGCGCCCGCCTTCTTGTAGAGGCTCATCAGGTGGTCTGGATCCCACTTCGCGGCCTTCCAGTCGTTCACCAGGTCCTTGTAACCGACTTTGGAGGGATGGCCGTATGTTTCGCAGTGGTAGAGGTATTGCGGCGAGTCCTGTATGTACATGTTGCGCGCGTACCAGTCACCGTCTTCGATAGCCGACTGCGGGCCCCAGTGCGACCAGATGCCGAACTTCGCATCGCGGAACCAGTTCGGAATCTGGTAAGCCTGCAGAGACTCCCGGGTGCCAACGAAGCCATTGACCTGTGCCCTCGCATACTTTGAAAGAGCCAGGGCTGAGCACGCGCAGCCCACAGTTTTCAGCAAGTTTCGGCGGTTCATCTTGATCACGGAGTTTTCCTTTCGTGTGGTGGCCCGTGCGCGCGGCATCACAACTCGCGCGCCGGAGGATTGCTCGACTTACTTTGCGCCGGCGGCCGCGATCGCCTGGCGCATGCGCTCTTCCGCATCTCCGGGCCAGTATGCACAGCCGAGCTCGAAAAAGACGGTGGTGTAGGGAATAGTCAGCTCAGTCTTGATGATGAGCACGCGAAAGACCTGTGAAACCTGGTCGAGTTTGGCGATGATCTCCTCGTGAGGCAGTTCCTTTGCAGAGGAGCCAAACATTTGATCGAGCTGCTTGCGGTACGCGGTAACGCCGGGCGAATCTTTCTCGGGCACAAAGGCGAGTTCCCGGTCGAGGTAAATATTGGCGCGCACGTGCCGGCTGGCGTTAACGGCGTCGAGCACTTTCCGCGCCACCTCAAGCTGGCCTGCGCCGGAGACGATGGTCTCAATGCCGGGTTTGGATTGCGCGGGATAGGCGGAATCCGCCACCACGATCCAGTTACGGTGCCCGAAAAGCGGCAGCAGTGCGTGCAGTTCACGTTCCCAATCGGGTCTCGTCAGTCTCGGCGCATCGGCCATTGTCCCTCACTTCGCGCGTGGGCGTGGACGCCCACGCGACAGCCGGTCACCCACCCCAAGAAACAAAGACCATTTCTTGGGGACCCCGGTCAGGAGGCCGGCGCTACTATTTCAATTCCTCGTCGGCGCACACGGCCACTTTGCCGCATTTGCCTGAAGCCATCAGGGCATACGCATCGCCGGCGCGGTAAAGAGTGAAGCGATGCGTGATGATGTCGGCCGGATGCAGGTTCCAGCGTACCAGCCGCTCCACCAGTTCTTCCATCAACCAGGTCGACGTGACCCACGAGCCGTACAAGGTCTTCTGGTCGTGAATCATGTCGGGCGAGGGGTTGATCTCGACGCGCCCGCCTTCGCCGAGAAAAACAATTTTGCCCCACTTGCGCGTGGCGCGAATCGCCGTGGCGCGCGCGGCATCGTTTGCGGAGCAGTCGACGGCGCGCTCCACGCCCATGCCTGCCGTCAGCCGCTTCACTTCGGCCACATTGTCAGGGCCCGACGGCAGAACCTCGTCGCAGAGGCTGAGATCCATCGCGATCTTCATCCGTTCCGGCACCACGTCAATGCCGATAATCTTTTGCGCGCCCAGCTTGCGGCACAGCGCTCCAGTGGCCAAACCGACCGGCCCCAGGCCCGTAATCAGCACGGCGTGATTGCCATTGATGCCGATTTTTTCCAGGCCCTCGTACACGGTACCGAATCCGCAGGCCACCTGCGCGCCATCGGCGTAGGAAAGCTCGCCGGGCAGTGCAATCAAATCTTTTTCCTCGGCGATCATGTACTCGGCCATGCCCCCGTCGCGTTGCCAGCCGTAGGCACGACGATACTTTTCACTGGTGCAGGAGATCATGTAGCCGCGCCGGCAGTCGTTGCACACGCCGCATCCGGAGATGTGATAGACGATCACGCGATCGCCCGCCTTGAAGCGGCGGCAGCCCTCGCCCAGGGTCACGATCTGGCCGCATGGCTCGTGCCCGGCGATCACGCCCTGGTAGCCCTCGGGGCCCTTGCCAAGATGTTCGTGATAAATGCAGCGAATGTCGGACCCGCAGATGGTCGACGCTTTCACTCGCAAAAGAACTTCCCCATGACCCGGCTGGGGCACCGGCACCGTGCGCATCTCGACGGTGGAATTGCCGGGCAGAAAGGCGGCGGTCATTGTTGGTTGCGACATTTCAATCTCCAGCGTTCCAGCCTCCTCGAGGCTGGCCTTCAGCTTTCAGCTGATTCCTGCGACTGCAAATTTCATCATGTCTAGCCCGAGAGAGCCAGCATGATGAACCCGCAGTCGGTCGAAAAACAACCGCAGATCCTTCGACTCCCTCCGTCCGTCGCGCCGGACTTCGGTCGCTCAGGATGACAGCGGTGTGGGGGTGCCTCGAGTCCTGCCGATTCCTGACACCTGAAACCTAAGAGCTGTTTTTTCACGGCGCCGTAATCTCTCCGTTTACGTCCCAGAGATCTTCCCAGGTCTGCCCGTCCTTCCACAGGAAGACCTGACCTTTGATCATGCGGCAGTTGCGGTCGATGGCGGCGATAGCGCGCATTTCTTCATTTGTTAAAGGCTCGCCGGCTGCGGCGGCAAGATTTTCGCGATAGTGATGCACAGAAAAGGGAATCGGCGTTTGCCCGCGCTCGACCGCCCATTGAATGCACACGGCCGCGGGATGAGTTCCGTGGCGGCGTGCGATCTCCAGAATTACCGGATCCTCGGTGGGCGCGGTGTCTTCGGGGGTGCGGTCGCGCTCCGGCCGTCCCGGCGAGCCGATGGGGCAATAGCCGACGGCCTCGATGCCGTTTTCCACGACAAACTTGAATAATTCCGGCTGCTGGAAATGAGGATGCAGCTCCATTTCATTCACCGCCGGCTTGATACGCGCGTCGCGTAGCAGGAGTTTGAGTTTTGGCACGGTCATGTTGGATGTGCCGATGTGCCGCACCAGGCCGAGGTCCACCAGCTCTTCCATCTTGCGCCACGTCTTCATGTAGTTTTCGTGGATATAAGGCTTGGCCTCGGGCGAGCGCGAACTTACGTCGCATCCCGGCGGATGGAAGTTGGGGAACGGCCAGTGCACCAGGTAGAGATCGAGATATTCGAGCCGCAGGTCGGCGAGCGACTTGCGGGCTGCGGCGATCACATCGTTTTCACCGTGCTTGTCATTCCACAGTTTTGAGGTGATCCATAGTTCTTCTCGCTTGATGCCGCTGCGCAGAATCGCCTCAAACGCAGCACCGATTTCGGCCTCGTTGCCGTAGACCGAAGCGCAGTCGAAATGCCGGTAGCCCACCGCTGCGGCGCCGCGCACGGCCGTGGCAATCTCGTTCGCGGAGACGTGGTCTGAGCCGAACGTGCCCAGCCCGATGGCCGGCATCGTGGCGCCTGTCGAGAGTTTGCGTTGCGGAATCGCCGCCGCATCGATAGGAGCGGCCGGGGGAGCGGGTGGAGAAGCGGCCGGGGCTGGATGTGCCATGCCTGATTTACCTTGCACGAACAAGAGTTAACGCTAACTTCAAGGAGAATACCTTTTCCCGTAGCAGGTGTCAACTTCGATCTTGCAATTCCTATATAAAAGATGATCGGCCACTGCCGAGGCCGCTTTTCCCATCAAGCCGGGCCTGCAATTTCATTTGCAAAACCGGCTCTGCGAACGATAATCACAGCCATTCAAGTAAACTGGCGAATGAGCACAGCCATCAATCCAGCGCACTCCAGCGCGCACGCAGAGTGGCGCCCCACGGTGAACCCGTGGATGGTCGCCGTCTCCGTGATGCTGGCCACATTCATGGTGGTGCTCGACTCCTCCATCGCCAACGTGGCGCTTCCGCATATTGCCGGCAGCCTGTCCGCGTCCACCGACGAATCCACCTGGGTGCTAACCAGCTACCTGGTCTCGAATGCGATCATGCTGCCCGCTTCGGGCTGGATCGCGCGGCGCATCGGCCGCAAGCGGCTGCTGATGCTCTCGATCCTGGCCTTCACCGGCGCGTCGATGCTCTGCGGCATGGCGCTCAATATGCCCATGCTGATCTTTGCGCGGATCCTGCAGGGCGCGGGCGGCGGCGGCATGCAGCCCCTGGCGCAATCCATCCTGCTCGAAAGCTTTCCGCCGGAAAAACACGGCAAGGCGATGGCTGCATATGGAGTCGGCATCGTGGTGGCGCCGGTCATCGGTCCCACGCTGGGCGGATGGATTACCGACAGCTATTCCTGGCGCTGGATCTTCTACATCAATCTTCCCGTCGGCCTGCTGGCGCTGTTCATGGCCAACCTGTACATCGAGGACCCGCCTTACCTGCGGCACGCGCGCCGCGTGGCCATCGATGCGATGGGCTTTGCCCTGATGGCGGTCTGGCTGGGCTCGTTGCAACTGGTGCTCGACAAAGGCCAGGAAGCGGATTGGTTCGAAGCCACCTGGATCTGCTGGGTAGCCGTGCTTTCCGTGGCCGCGTTTCTCGGTTTCGTCGCCCGCGAGCTGCTATGCCGCGATCCCATTGTGCAGTTGCACGTCCTCCTTGATCGCAACTTCCGCACGGGAACGCTCATCACCGGGCTCTTCGGCGTCCTGCTCTATGGCGTCACGGCATTTCTGCCGCTGTTTCTGCAAACCCTGCTGGGTTACTCGGCCATGGACAGCGGCCTGGCGGTAAGCCCGCGCGGACTGGGCGCCATGGCGGCGATGGCGGTTGTGGGTGTCCTCATGAACCGCATCGACAGCCGCGCCCTGCTGGCTACGGGGCTGGTCATCTTCGCTGTCTCCACGCTCATGTTGAGCCGCATCAACCTGGGCATCTCAATGGGCGCCGTGATTTGGCCGAACTTTTTTAATGGTTTTGGAGGAGGTTTTGTTTTTGTGCCGCTCACCACGCTCGCTATGGGCCGCCTGCGCAGGCAGGAGATGGGCAATGCGGCCGGCATCTACAATCTGGTGCGCAATATCGGCGGCAGCATCGGCATCGCCGGGCTCACCGCCAACCTGGTGCGCGGCGCACAGATCCACCAGAGCTACATGGGCGCCAACCTGACCGCGAACAACCCGGTTGTCCTAAATGCCATTCAGGGGTTCGCAGCCCGGTTCCAGGCCGGAGGCGCGAATGCGGTTCTGGCGCATCGTGAGGCGCTGGGCGCCATGTACGGCAGCCTGCAGCAACAAGCCGCGGTCCTGGCCTACGCGGACAATTTCCGTCTGCTCGGCTATCTCGCGCTGGGTTGCATTCCGTTGGTGCTCATGATGGCGCGCCCACGCAGTGCAGCGCAGGGCGGTCACGAAGTGGCGGCCGAGTAGCGGGCTGATGCCCACGAGAATCCCGTCAACTAAAATCGGACCAAAATCCACGGTCAGGATGACAATGTCCGCCTTGAGCTCGGGGAACGGCAACCGCTGCGGCGGCCCTACGCCTCCGCCCGCACCAACAGGCACGTAATATTGTCATGCCCGCCGGCATCGTTAGCCGCCGCCACCAGCCGCGCGCACAGATCCTGCAGGGGAAGGTCGAGCTTCAGGATCCATTCGACGGTCGAGTCGGAGAGTTCGCGCGTGAGCCCGTCGGAACAGAGCATAAAAAGGTCGCCGGGCTCGGCTTCGAGCTCAAAGATGTCCTGAGTGACCGAGCCTTGCGTGCCCAGGGCGCGCGTAATCACGTTCTTGAAGGGCGAGCGTTGCGCTTCCACCGGATCCATGCGGCCCATGCGCACCTGCTCCTCGACAAGCGAGTGGTCGAGAGTGATCTGCTCAAGATGGGAATTGCGCAAGCGGTAACCGCGGCTGTCGCCCACGTTGATCATCCAGCCGCGCTGGTCTTCCGCCAGCAGCGTCACCAGCGTGGTGCCCATGCCGTTCAGGTTTTCGCTGCTTGACGCGCGCATGAAGATGGCCGCATTGGCGCTGGCGACGGCCGCTTCGGCGTCCTCCAGCAGTCGGTGGGCGCCGTCACGGCCGGTGAGCAGCCGCATCATTTCTTCTACGGCCAGGGAACTGGCAATTTCGCCCGCAGCCGCGCCGCCCATTCCGTCGCACACAACATAGACGCCGTGCTCGACGGAGAAGCCGAATGCATCCTCGTTGGATTCGCGCTTGCGGCCACGATCGGTGACCGCCGCGGCCGCATAATGCGCAACAGCCGTGGTCAAGAAATAACCCCCGTCGCTCAGTGTACATAAAAACAGTGGTCAGTGATCAGTGATCGGTGGTCAGTCTTTAGACTTTAGTTATTAATTGTGGGCTGTTAGCTGTTCGCTGCTCGCCGGCCATTGGTCACGGCCGCTGACCCCTGATCACTGCCTACCTGGCAGCGCCGGCGGCGGAGGCAAATCAAAAATCTGGATGGCGCCGGCGTTGAGCAGCGCTACACGCCGCCCCGATGGGGAGAGGGCTACGTTGCCGCCGGCATCGAGAATGGGGCTGAGCGGGGAGACGAACGCGACGTCGCCGGTGGCCGCATCGAAGACCGTAACCGACTGCTCCTTCACGTCTTCAGAGTCCATGGGCGCAAACATGCTGACCAGATGGCTGGTGTCGAGCGTCGTCCAGGCCAGTCGCGAGCCATTGGGCGCCACGGTCAGATGCGGCCACATCTCGGTCTCAGGCGCCTGCGCGATCCACAGGGTTTTGCCTTCCATCGTCATGGCCACCAGCTTGCTCGCCCCATCCGGGCTACACCCGGTAATCAAAATCTCGTCCTGCGAAAGAAATTCGTCGTCGGGGTCGCAGGCCGTGTCCACGCTGCCCAGCATCCTGGTGCCGCCTGTGAAGTAGCTCAGGTTCAGCGTCCACTCCGTGCCCCGGCTGCGCAGGTTCTCGACATACCCAATATTATTGATAGGCAGATGCACGGCGGAACGGACACGGCTGACCAGCATCACTTCGCCGGTCTCACGCCGCAGGATGCGCACCACCAGTTCGGGACGCCCTTCCTCGGCCGCCGTATCGTCCTGATCTGTGGTAACTGTGGCCTGGGCCGTCGCCGGGCTCGACAGCTGGCCGGATATTGACCCCGTGGGCGAAGGCCCGTCTGCGGCGGCGGCCTCGGGTTTCACAGCCGCGGCGAGGGGCTCGCGCGAGTTCGTAACCAGAAACTGCTGCGCGGGATCTAGTTCGACCCAGAGCAGGGAACCGGGGAAGTCGAGGAACGGCTTCAACGTAAGTGTGGCGTCACCCTGGAAGAGACTTCTGCGATCGCGCAATAGAAAATGACCGTCTTTGAGCGGCCACAGGTAGCGCACGCGGTCGTGCACCGTCCATAACCCTTCGGCCTGCACCGTGCCCTGCGGCAGCGTTAGTATTACGGCGCGAATCTGGCGCTCGCTGCTTTCCTGGCCGGTCTTCAGATCGCGGTGGATGAGCCCGGGCACGCGAAACGTGAACAGGACCCGGTCTTCATCTAAAAAATCGAGAGACACGAAGGTGTTGCGCGTGCCCAGATAGTTGCTGCTCGGCGCCGTGAAACCGAGCGGAACGACTGGAATGCTCGCGATGGGCGCAAGCGACGGTTGCTCGGGAAAACGATTGGTGAGGAATCGCGGCTTCACCGGCGGCGCTGCGTGAGACTTGGGAGCGCTGCCGTGCTGCGCTGCCGCGACGGCCGTTGCAAGGCCCAGCGCGACCGCCGCGGCCAAAGCCGTTGCCATTCCCCGCACCGTACCCGCCTGCCCCGTTTTCCGCCGCTTGACCATCGAAGAGTATTCTCGCCGATTGAGCCCCGGCACTCAAAAGCGCGCGCCTCAGCGGGGCAGCCGCATGGAGCAATAGGTTCAGGTTGAGAGATTCAAGTTGAGCTTGTTTTGAAAGGGCACGACTTCAGTCATGCCGAAAAGGCGCCAAAATCAGTGCGGGCTTTAGCCCCTGAGGGAACCTTCCGAAACAAAGAACCATCCCTCCGGGCCTAAAGGCCGGGCCATCCCTGCGCTCATCTTGGCACGAGTAAACTCGTGCCCTTTCAAAACAGCTCCCGACTGCCCACTGTCGAAAGCGCCCGCTTGATTGCGGGGCCGGTTTACGCCTGCGTATGCGACAGTAGAAAAAGAATGGCAGCGCGGGCTTCGGCAAACGGGCGCATCAGATTTCTTGGTTACGGCGCATGCGCCCTGGCCGGAACCCTGTGGGGCACGGGCTTCTACTGGGGACGGCTCGCGCTGAACGAGATGAACGTGGAGCACATGGTGCTCTATCGTTTTCTGTTTGCCTGCCTGGGCATGGCGCCCGTGATGCTGCACCGCCGCGTGCGCCTTACACCCAGGGAATTGCGGATCATGCTGCTGGCAGCGTTCTTCGGCATTCCCGTTCAGTTTCTGCTGCAATTTCACGGCCTGGCGTTGACCACGGTGAGCCATGCCTCGCTCATGGTGGGCGCCATGCCGGTGCTGCTGGCGGTGGCAGCCGTGCTTTTTGCCGGTGAGCGGCTGGACTGGATCGGCTGGGTGGCTCTCTGCGCATCCACGGCCGGCGCCGCCATGGTGGTTCTGGGCGGCGACCACGCAACCACGGGGCGCGAAACGCCCACGCTTGCAGGCGACCTGCTGGTGATTGCATCGCTTATGGTCGCCCTGGTCTGGATTCTGCTCTGCAAGAAGCTGCTGCAGACGCAAAGTGCTCCGGTGGTCACCGCGTACACCATCTATTCGGGCACGTCGATGCTGGTGATCTGCAATCTGGGCTGGTGGCTGCTGGGTCCGCTCATGCATCACAAGGTCGAGCCCATACCATTTGCCCACATCAGCCTCACAGCCTGGATTGCGTTGGCCATCAGCGGCCTGCTGTGCACGGCCACGACTACGCTTTTATGGAACTGGGGCATTCATCATGTGCCGGCATCGCGCGCCGGGGTCTTTCTGAACATCGAGCCGGTGCTCGGTTCGGTGCTGGGCGTAGAACTTCTGAGTGAACGGCTGGGCCCGTACGCGTGGCTGGGTGGAGCGCTCATCCTGGCCGCCGCCATCACGCTCACGACGCGCGGTCACGAGCCCGAGCCGGAGATGATTCTCGAATAGGGAGTGGCCAGTAGCCAGCAGCCAGTAGCCAGTAGCCAATAGTGAGTAGGCCGAGGTCGAAGCCGGAAGCAAGTGTCCTGAGGCAGAAGTTCGCATCATAATGAAAATGTCATCCTGAGCGGAGTTCGCCGCGCTTTTTGCGGCAAACGCAGTCGAAGGATCTGCGGTTGCTTTTGCCTTTCGCCAACCTCACCCATCCACGATCTGGGGTGCCCTGGGTTTCGATTTTGAGACCCGGGATCGCACGCTACGGGCTACTGGCTATTGGCTATTCCCTATCGCCTACTCCCTCGGCTAGCATCGGGGTCATGGAACCGCCCGCAGCTTTGCCGCATGCGTCAGAGCAGCTTGTTGCCCAGCCCGTCTTCCGCCGCAGCAAGCGGCGCGCCGCAATCGAGATCGCCGTGGCCTACGCGCTCATCATAATGGTGGAATGGACGCCGCGGCCGCTGCAGCGCGTGCTGTGGATGGTCGCCGCGCTGGGTTTGGCGCTCATTGTGTGGAGATCGTTCGACGGCTGGCAGGCGATGGGCTTTCGCGCGGCCAACTTTGGACGCTCGCTGTGGATCGCCGCCGCAGCGCTGGTGCTGGCTGCGGTCGCCATCGTGGTCGCCGTCAGAATGCACACAGTCCTCGCACCCGGCGGCGCGCTCGCCTTTTTTGCCAATTATTGCGCCTACGCCGTCTGGGCTGGCGTGCAGCAGTTCCTGTTGCAGGGCGTCTTTCTGTTGCGCTTTCTGCGCCTCATTGCCCGGCCCGCGGGTGCGGCGCTCGCGGCGTCCGTGCTCTTCTCGACGGCGCACCTGCCCAATCCCGTACTCACGCCCATTACGTTCATCTGGGGCTTCGCGGCCTGCCTGTTGTTTTTGCGCTACCGCAATATCTTTCCCCTGATGATTGCCCACGCCATCCTCGGCATCACCGTGGCCATGACGATTCCCGGGCCGGTAGACCACAACATGCGCGTTGGCCTGGGCTATCTGAGGTATGACCCGCACCAACACGTGCACAGGACGCACCGGCAATAGCAATTCTGCGCGGACTAAACCAAACTTCCGTGCCCCATCCTTTTCGCGCTTTTGCGAAAAGGGTGGGAGAGCAAAATACTGGGTACACCCTTCAAGAGCCGTTTATCGCAACCATAGCGACCAGATGGCGTCCACCGTGGCATGCGTGACGGCCGATGCGCCCACGCGTCGCTCGTCGCGCCACGCCCGCCCGTAAAAAATTCCAGCGAGCGCGGCCAGCAAAACGTAGCGCCAGTTGAAGTGCGCAGCCCGTTTGTTGAAGTGCGCCAATCCGAACAGACACGCCGTTACCAACAGAGCCCCGTACCGGCCCAGACGTTTTTCCAGCAGATTCTGCAGCCAGCCGCGAAAAAACAGCTCCTCTGGGACCGCGATAAACAAAAAAGTGAATACCCACGTACCGGCGATTGGCGCGATTCCCGGCCAACCGCCGTGCAGATGCAGAAAGCCCAGGCTCAGGCCCAGTGCCAGCGCAAGCGGCGTGTAGATGGAGGCTTCGCGCAATCCGATTCCCAGGTCTTTCAAGCGCAGGCGCAGGTCGAAGCCGGTGCCGTCGAGTTGCCGAATCAGCACGAAGCCGTAGATACCGGCGTCGAGCAGGAGGATTTTATTGAACACTGCGAGATGCGCCGGCCACGCCCCCTCAAACCAGCGCAGATCGACGGCCAGGCCCAACACAACCAGCACCAGAAAATCGCGCCAGTTTCCGCGCTGCTCAGCATCCACGCGTGCCGCCTGACCCAGAAGCAGTGCGATGGCGACGGGCAGCAGCACATACAGCGCGAACCATCCCCAACGGAACGCGCCCGCCCCACAGGCCACCAGCAGATAGGGAATCGCCAGCGCCGCCGGGCACACCAACCGCGCCCAAATGGGTAATGCGCGCACGCGCGCGGCCGCAAAATCCGAAAAGAACGCCACGACCAGGTACGGAACCAGCGTGAGCAGCGCGGCAATAACATTGGCAGGAGTGATCAAGGCCATTTCCTTCATTGTGCGCCATGCGGCGGCGGCGCCTGCAGGCAAACTTTAGTCACCGACAGGCGCGATTTGCAAGTAGAGAATCATGACGGTTGTCCGATACTTTCTTTAGTCATTTGTGGAGGCTCATGTGACTCTTCTTACCTGGAACCATGCCTGCAGCCTGGGCGTGCGCGCCATGGACGACCAGCATGGCATCCTGATGGACGCCATCAACGCGCTGCGCCTGGCGCTGGTGCGCGGGGCCGGGCGCGAGAGGATCAGCGAGCTGCTGGATGAGTTCATCGAGTTTGCGCGCATGCATTTCTGGAGCGAGGAGCAGCTCATGGAGCGGACCGGTTTTGCAGGCCTTGAGGAGCACCGCGCCGAGCACCATCGCATGCTGGCCGGCATTCTGCAATCCGCCCATCGCCTGCAATACGGAGAGGGAGTGCAACTGCGGCCCTTGCTCTGCGGTTTGCACCACGGATTCCTGGATCACATCGAAACCATGGATCAGAAATATGTACCGTGGCTTCATGAGCACGGCATTTCCTGACGCCGCAGGCCGAAAAAACTCGCTTTGGAGTTTTGTATCAAGCACGGCTTTAGATGTACCGAAAAGGTGCAAAACACGGCCCGGTTTTAACCCCTGTTCGATGTTTGCCATCCCGTAATATCCGCGTTTCGATTCACCAAACAATGCCTGGTCTCTGAGGGCTGGTTGTTCTTACAAACAGAGTCCGCACGCTCCTCAAGTTTGCCAAATTCCTTCCGATAATGCTTTTGTCGGCAGTTGCCGGCCGGAGAATTGTCATGCCTCTCATAGCCTGGAACGACAGTTACTCGGTGGGCGTGAAGACCATCGATCAACAACACTCTAATTTGTTCGGAATTGTAAACGAGCTTCACGCCGCCATGATGAAGGGCCAGGCGCAAGGCGTGGTCGGGCCGCTGCTGGACAAGCTGGTGAAATACACGCTCGAACATTTCGCCTACGAGGAGCGCATGATGGACGCGGCGCATTATCCGGGGTTTGTGACCCACCGCGCGCACCACGCCGATCTCACGAAGCAGGTGGGGGATTTCATGGCCCGCTACAAGCGCGGGGACGGCACGATCAATATTCAGTTGCTACGCTTTTTGAGCGACTGGCTCACCAAGCATATTCAGCATGAGGACAAGGAATACGGCCCCTGGGTCAACCGCCACGGCGTGCAATGAATTCTCCGCGACTCCGTGGCCGGGCACACCAGCGCTTCTCCTTCCACCGTAATGATTTCTTCTCGCAGTCAATTCATTCCATCGGCAAAAGCCGGAAGGAGGAAGCGCGAAATGGACATGTCGAATCACAAACACGATCTAAGCATTAAGGTGATCGATCGCGATCACCGCGAGATCTCCGACCTGCTGGTGGAGATCAACTTCAATGTGGCACGGGACGGCGATGCGGGCCGGAGGATTCGCAACCTGCGGGAGCTGGCGCGCGCCACCCGGTCGCACTTCCTTTTGGAAGAGGCGATGATGGCCGCGACAAAATTCCCCGGCCTGACCCTGCACCGGCTGCGGCACCGATGGATGCTGCAGCAGATCTGGCAATTGGCCACCTATTGGGGCAAGGAGAAGAATGCGCTGACGCGAGAACCGATAGGGCTCTTGTGGGAGTCGCACGTCGCGCATCTGGAGAGCGAAGACCGGACATACGGTCTTTGGCTGAACGGACCGTGCAGCGAGAGGGAGCGCGATCGGGTTTGCGATTCGATGAACTCCTCCGCTCTATGAACAGGTGACCGGTGCGTCCTCGAAAGGAGCAGCTGCGTGGCCGAACTGACCGAACTGAATTGGAGAGACAAATACGCCGTCGGCTTTCGAGCGATCGACGACGAGCACCGGGAGCTCTTCGAAGCGGTGCGGGAGCTCGAGTCGGCGATGGCGCTCAATGCGGAAACGGGCGTGCCGCTGAAGAAGCTGGTCAGCGCCACCGCGAAGCACTTCGCGAACGAAGAGGCGATGATGCGCGCAGCGAAGTATCCGGGCCTTGCGCTGCATGCTGCGAACCACCAGCGGTTGATGGAGAAGGTGCAGGCATTTGCCGCCCGCCACGGCCAGGGCGGCGTCGCAGTAAATCAACATTCGTTGAAATTTCTCCGCGATTGGCTCCTGCATCACATCGAGAACGACGACGAGCGGTTGGGCGGCTGGTTGAAGGAGCACAATCCGCAATAAGAGAAAACTGCCTGTGTCCCGTCCTTTCGCGTCTTTTGCGAAAGGGTGGGAAACCAGGATCTTCCGCATTGTCACCTTCAACTCACCACGAAGGGTGGGTGCCCCACATCTCGATTCTGAGATGTGGGAAAGCACGAACCCCAACTCCCCTCGATCTACCTGTTCGCGGACCCTACGATTCGAACGACAACTGCGCCGAGGCCCACGCGGCCGCCGCGGGCTTGGGCTCCGAAGCCAGTTCGTAGACCAGCCGCTCCAGCACCAGCCGTTTGTCCGGTGGCGAAGAGCGCAACTCCAGATCTGCGCGGGCCACAAGGCGTAGCGCACGGGTGAGCTCGCGGCGGCTTTTGTAGCGCCGCGCCTGGCGAATCAGATCGTCGGCGGCAAACGGCGGCATGCGGAAACCCTGCCACAGCGCCTGCCAGATGGCGCGCGAATCGCGCACGTTTTTCTCGAGGATCACCAGCATCTGGCGGAAGGTTTTGGCCAGCATGTAGAGGTGACCAATGGCAGAGTCCTCGCCCGCGTCGGAGCTGTTGAGCAGCCCGTGCAGCAGAGCGAGAGCCCGCACACGATCGCGAGCGCTGATGGCATCGGTCAGCTCATACAGGGTGCGCTGCTTGGCGCTCAGCACCATGGTCTCCACGTCGCCCAGCGTGATGCGGCTACTCCACCCCACGGACGAGGACCTGTCCGTGGGGATCCCGGCACGGCCCGACGTGTAGAGCAGAAGTTTTTCGAGTTCCGATGCCACCAGCATCATGTCCGCGCCCAGCGCGTCGACCAGCTCGCGCGCCGCATCGGGTTCCAGTCGCGCACCGGCTTCCTGTGCCGTCGCAATTGCCCAGCGCATGGCGTCTTCTTCGCTCACGCGCGCCAGTTCCACCATGCCGCAGTGTTCGCCCAGGGTTTCAGTCAGCCGCTCGTAGCGGTTCTTGTCGTCGAGTTCCATGCGGCGCGCATCCGAGGGGATGCGCAGAAAATCCGCGACGAACAGAAGCAGAGCCTGGGGATTCGGCGACTGGAAATAGCGTGCGAGCGCGGCAAACTCATCTTTCTTTGCGCCGCGCGTGTAAAGCTGGCGCACGTTGCGCACAAAAATCACCTGGAACGGAGCCATCAGCGACGGAGTCTGGGCACGATCCAGTAGCTCGAAAATCGAAGTCGAAGAGAGGTCGAGATCCGAGAGGCAAAAGTCGCGCAGATCGGCGGGAACGAAGGCCTTGAGAACGGCGGCGCGGCAGCGGTCGAGCAGGAACACCTCGTCGCCGGCGAGCACATAAGCGGGCCGCAGCGTCCCCGTGCCTGCCTGGGCGGCCTCGATCTCCGCGACGAAGCGGGTGGCCGCGGCAAATCCCGCGCACCAGCGCGCGCCGCTCACAGGCTTCGCCTCCGGCCGTGCAGTCCAATGTACATGCGGCTCCAGAATACCGCCCGGCGAGCGAACACACCAGCGCGGAAAACCCGGCAGGAATCAAGAATTGAGCCACTCTTCGCCTTGTTATCGCTTCGTCGCCGACGGCCTGTCAGAGGCCTTCGAGGATATCGGCCACCAACTGCCGCGCAAACTCGCGCGAGAGGCGCTGAATGGCCGCAGGGTCTTCCTGGATGAATGTGGGCAGGTCTGTGGAGGACTGGTACTGCTCGCGGTAGATGTAATTCTTGTTCTCGTAGAGCACGTGGCCGTCATGTGCCGTAAGCGTAACGGAAGCCACGATGGTAATGACGAAGCTGGACGACTGCTGCGTGGCCGCATTGTAAGTGAGCGGCATAACGGACTGCTTGAGGATGGTGCCGTGCAGCACCGCGTCGGCATCGGAGCCTGAATTCGTCTCCACACGGAAGCGCGTGCGCGTGATGAACTCGCGAACCACCGCCTCAGTCAATGCCGTTTCAGTACCGTTCGAGTCGGTGCGCGTGGCAAACACCGGCACCGCAAGCGTGTTCACATCGGGAGGCAAGTGCGTGGCCGCGCCCAGCGTGTGATAGCCGCAGCCGCTCAGGCCCAGCGAAGTGAGCGCGGCCAGGGCGACGACGGCGAAGCCTGCGAATGAACGCATGAGGCCATTCTATCTCGCGAGATGCGCTCGGGCCGTTGCACCCACAAGGTCATTGCGCCGCAACGCGCGTAAAGGTGATTTGCTCCTGCGCGTTCTCATTGTTCAGTGTCATGCTATTGGTTCCGTTGAGCGTGTACGCGTACGTGGATCCGGGCGGCTGTGGCTCCGTCCACTCCTGCCATTGACGGCAACTGTCTCTTTGGGGATTGGTTGGATTCGGAACACCCGGGACACCGCATCTTGGATTTGGAACAAACATCCACTTGGTCTTGGGCGACCAGTCCGTGACCGTAAAGTGGATGGTGTTGGGTGCGGCGAGCTGGTAGGGGCCACCTTGCGCCGTCTGCGTGCCGCCATTTTGCGGCACTCCCACTTGCGTGTATTGACCGTTCGCCTGAATCGTAATGGTCACGGTATTGCCCTGAAGCACCGTGCGCCATTGACCGACCAGGCCGCTTTGCGAGGCCGGAGCCGCTTGTGGCCCTTGTGTCCCTTGCGGCACTGGCGTCCCTTGTGGCCCTTGTGAACCGAGTGGCCCCTGGGGCGCCTGTCCTCCTGGAGCCGCTTGTGGCCCGCAACCTGTCGCCATGCTAACTGCGAGAATCGCCGGAAAAACCCATCGGGCCGCGTGCAAAACCGCGTCGCTGGTCCCCGTGGGGATGAGGAAATTTTTCATAGAGACCTCCCGGGCTCTGGGGGAATGAGGGGATGATAGCACGGGATTCTTAGACTGAAAGAGGGTTCTTGTTGTGTAACGAAATTTGCTCCGACGTCAAGACCGGGCGCGTATGCTGATTGCCATGAGCTGGACCATGAGTTGGACCGGGAGTTGGATTTTCTGGGCATTGCTTTCCGCCGTGTTCGCCGCGGCCACGGCTCTGCTGGCCAAGGTGGGTGTCGCGCACGTTGACTCAAATCTGGCCACAGCGCTGCGCACCACCGTGGTCGTTGTCTTCGCCTGGGGCATCGCACTCGCTCTAGGCAAACACGGCGAGATGCGGTCGCTCGACCGCCGCACCGTGCTTTTTCTCGCGCTCTCGGGAATTGCCACGGGACTGTCGTGGTTCTGCTACTTCCGCGCCCTGCAGTTGGGGCCGGCCTCGCGGGTTGCGCCGCTCGACAAGCTCAGCGTTCCGCTGGTGATGATCTTTGCGTGGCTTCTGCTGGGCGAAAAGCTGAATGCCGCAGCCATCGTGGGCGGCGTACTGATTACTGCCGGGGCGATGGTGATGGTGCTTGGATGACGAATGAGTGAAGTGAGTGAAGAGAGTGAGGAGAGTGAAGGAAGTGAAATGAGTGAAGTGGGCGAAAGAGTGAATCCATGAGCCCCGTCGCTTAGCCAGTTCTCGTTCACTTCTTCACTCGTTTCACTTCTTTCACTTGTTTCACTTCCTTCACTTTTTCACTCCCGAGACCCCGCTCCTATACTGGAACCCATGACAGCCAGTTCTGCGAACGCGAACACTCAAGGCGGACCCGGGACGGGCATGCGCGCGCGGCGCATTGCGCTCACCGGCTTTATGGGCTCGGGGAAGAGCACCGTGGGGCCGCTGCTGGCGCGGCGGCTGGGCTGGAAATTCGTGGATGCCGACGACGTGATCGCAGCCGAGGCCGGCTCAACCATCGCGGAGATCTTCACGCGGGAGGGAGAGGCCGCGTTCCGCGAGCGGGAACGCGCCACCATTGCGCGGCTGGCCGGCGAAGAAGCGCTGGTATTGGCGCTGGGCGGTGGGGCGATTGAAGATGCGGCCACGCGCTCGCTACTGCGCAACGCACCGGAGACACTGCTGGTGCACCTTGAAGTTGAGCTGGCCACGACGCTCGAGCGTTGCCGCGGCACCGAGCATTTGCGGCCCATTCTGGCCGACCAGGCGAACCTGGCCAGCCGCTACCAGCGGCGTTTGCCGCTTTACCGAACGGCGCACGTGTCCGTCGCAGTGGATGCGCTGACGCCGGAGCAGGTGGTGGAGGCAATTGTTCTCGCGATGCGCCGCGCGTAAACTGCCTGCATCGCGCGCAAAAAATGAGATTTGGAAAAGCGTGTTTAAAAATCGGTTTTGTAATAAGGACGCGGCTTTAGCCGGGCCGAAAGCTAGCATCGAAAACGTCCGGGCTTTAGCCCCCGAGGGATGACAACTGGAATCTGCGCAACCATCCTTGAAAGGCGCCGTGGTCCCTCTTGACGAAATGTTTACGCCTCGATGGGGCGGGATCGTGTTGAATGGAAGGTATCGAGGAACATCACGCACGGAGGGGTGATGCACAGCAAGGAAGTCAGCAAGCGGATAAACGATATTGGTATTGTCCCGTGTGCGCGCGTCAGGAACCCGGATCACGTGCGATTTGCCGCGGAGACTTTGTGCGCGGCGGGAATTCCGGTGCTCGAGGTCCCGCTGACCGTGCCCAAGGCTGCGGAAGTGATCGAGGAGCTGGCCAAGCGTTTTCCCGATTTGATCATCGGAGCAGGAACCGTTTTGGATGAAACCGCGGCGCAGCGGTGCCTTGATGCCGGAGCCCGTTTTATCACCAGTCCGGGACTGGTTCTTGAAGTGGTGGCCTGCGCCAAGCGGGCCGACGTATGTGTTTACCCGGGAGCGCTCACGCCGTCGGAGGTGATTGCCGCATGGAAGGCGGGCGCGGACTTTGTGAAGATCTTTCCGGCGGCCACGGCGGGCGGCCCGAACTATATCCGCGCGCTCGAAGTGCCTCTGCCGCAGATTCCCTTGATCGTGACCGGCGGCGTGAATCAGCTGACGGCGTTCGATTACATCCTTGCCGGAGCGCGCGCCATTGGCGTGGGCAGCGAGCTTTTGCCGCATGAGGCTTTGCAGCAGCGGCAGGCCGATCGCATTCATGAGCTGGCGCGCCGCTTCCTGATCATGGTGAAGGAAGCTCGGGCGCAGCGCAACGGGGAATAAAGCTCTCCCGGGGACTGAGAGGGCGAGACTGCAGGTTTTGGCGACGTTCCACAGGCTTTGGCAACGTTGATGATCGACGCGACAAAATCCTCCATCGCGGGCTGCACCAGATTTGGCGCATCGCACTCTCAAAGCGGGGCCTGGTTGCAACCCCTGTTGTTTTTCTTAATGCGTTTGCGCAACCGGCAGGGTAGGTTATGCATCCAACTCGTTGTTAGCGTTTCCCCCTCAATCTGTCTCCCCCCCAACTGACAAAGAAAGAGAGAAAATCATGGCCAAAACGAAGAAAACCGGCGCAACCCCGAATGAACGCGGGAAGTCAAGCAAAAGCCAGATCAATGAGCTTATAGATGCCCTCAACGAGGATTTGGCCCGGGAATATCAGGCCATTATCGCCTACATAATTTATAGCAACACACTCACTGGGGCGCAGTGGATGAAGATTGCAGCTGAATTGAAGCTGCACGCCTCCGAAGAACTGCAGCATGCAATGATCATCGCGGACCAGATCGACTATCTAGGTGGCAAGCCAACGGCCGTGCCCAAGCCCGTAAAGCTCTCGGATAAAGCAGAAGAAATGATCCGCTTCGACCTCGACAACGAAACCGAGACTATCAAGAACTATCGTCGGCGCATTAAACAGGCCGAGGCCATTGGCCACTACGCGCTCGCTGAGCAGCTCCGCAAAATCCTCGCACAGGAGCAGGAGCATCAGCACGACCTCGCCACCGCGCTCGGCGTCGATGTTCCAAGAGTCTTCGAAGATGGAGCCTGAACTCGGGCACTTTCGCGCCGCCACCTTCGCGGTCAATTCCAGGAAAAATGCTCCCAGCCCTGGGGAGTGAGGGGTCGCGCGCCGTTCACAGTAACAAGCGCGACCGCCGGGCTGCCTTTGCGCGGGCGCAGGATGCGGCCGATGCGCGTGACGGGAACGCCGGCGATGCTGCGCGGCACGCGTGCCTCCGGCGAAGCGGTGAACAGCAGTTCGTAATCTTCGCCGCCGTGAAGGGCCTGAGCCAGCGTTGCGCCCGGATGAACCGGCAACGCCGCAGCATCGACCTCTGCGGCGGTACGGGACTCCTCGCACAGGTGAGCAAGGTCTGTCGATAGCCCGTCGCTCAAATCGATAGCCGCGCTCGCCAGGCCGCGTGGCGCCAGCCACAATCCCTGCGCGATGCGCGGCTGCGGAAAGAGATGCGGTGCGAGCAGCAATTGCAGACTGCCGGGAATGCGCAGCGGGGCAATTCTCCTGGAGTTTCTTTTGGAGCCAGGCCGCGCCGCGTGCGCCGTCTCGGCTAATTGAGCGAGCCGGGCGAGGCCCGCAGCGGCGCCGCCCAGTGTGCCGGTCACGTAAAGCAGGTCGCCGGGCCGGGCGCCGGAGCGCAGCAATGCTTTGCCGCGCCTCACTGCACCCACGAGAACAATGTCGGCGATCGCAAGCGGCGATTCCGCGAGGTCGCCTCCAGCCAATGGCGTTTGAAAGGCGCTGGCCAGCGCGAAGAATCCGTCGAAAAACCGGCCAAGCCAGGACTTCTTTCCGGGCCAGGGCTCACGCCCTTTTGCGCTTTGGATCAGTTCTTTGGGAAGGCCAAGAGACAGGAAAGCCGCGACGGGCCGCGCGCCCATGGCGGCCAGGTCGCTCAAGCCGCGTGCCAGGGTGCGATGCCCAATGGACTCGGGAGTCTGCCACTCGAGCCGAAAGTGGCGGCCGGAAATGGAAAGATCGGTCGTCACGGCAAGCTCCTCGCCGGCGCCGACTCGAAGCAACGCGCAGTCGTCGCCGATGCCGAGACGCAACCCGGCGTGGGCGGTACCGGGGGAGAGCTGCGCTGCCCGTGCGCGGATCTGCTTCAGCAGGGCCAACTCGCCCGGCTTGCCGGCATGGGGCTGCTTCGGACCAGATTGCATGTTCTTCAGGATAGGGTATTGGGGCTCCGGAGGGGTCCGTGCGGCGAAATGGCGCGGCTTACGGGCCCTCCCAAGGGCGCGCCCCGCTGATGCGAAAGGAATTACCCAATAAAGGGGCGTCTGACCAGGTCTGCCTGCAACTTGAAACTTAAGGCATTAAATGGCGATACTTTCGATTGACCCCGCTTGAAATCGTCTGTTAATCTTGGGTTACGTTCTCGACTTTGCCCTTTGGGCTGTACGGCTTCGCTTTGGGGTCAATGCCCGCACGCGATCAACTTTCCCCCGTGTTCGATTGCAATGCGGTCGGGGGATCGCAGGCACCATGTTACGTAAACGCTATTACATAGTTTTTGTTGCCAGGGATGAGGATGGCCAGCTACGGAAGATTCCGCTTCCGCTGAAGTATGCCTATGGATTCCTGGTAGCCGCGATCATCGGCGCCTTCACCATTGTGGGCCTGGCCGGGTCCTACACCCGCATGCTGCTCAAAACCGAAAGTTACAACCAGGTTCGCGCGGAACGCGAAACCCTGCGCCTGAATTACCAGCGCATGGAAGAGATCGCGCACAATCGCAGCATACAGGTCGCGTCACTGGGCGCTCTGGCGAACGAAGTGACGGCGCTCTACGGATTGCGCGAGAACCGGCTCGAGAACCGACTCGACGCGGCCAAGCCTGCGGCTCCGGCCAGCGGCAATGCTTCGGCTCGGGCTCCCGCCAGCATCTCGCCATCTGACGACATGAGCCAGCAGCAGGTTGCCAACTCCATCGACCAGTTTTACGCGCTGCGCAACGAGGCTCTTTCCGGGCAGATTTCGCGCGCCCTGGAGAGCGGACTGTCATCGAACTTTACCGGCGACTGGACAGAGCTGGCCGACGCGCCATCGATGTGGCCGGTGGAAGGCCGCGTGGCCTCGAGCTTCGGCGAGCGTGAGGATCCGATCAACGGCGAAGGCGCCTTCCACTCCGGCGTGGACATTGACGCGCCCTACGGAACGCCGGTGCGCGCCGCAGGCGATGGCGAAGTGACCGGCGCCGACATGGGCGCGGGATACGGACGCGCGGTGGTACTGAACCACGGTCACGACGTGCTGACGCTGTATGGGCATCTCTCTGCGATTGCGGTGGTTCCCGGGCAGCATGTAACGCGCGGCCAGGTCATTGGTTATGTGGGCCAGTCGGGCCGGGCCACCGGGCCTCACCTCCACTACGAGGTGCGCCTGCACAACGTGCCCGTAAATCCGCACAAGTACCTGCGCGTGACCTACGAACAGGCCTCGAACCTGGAACCGGTTACGCTCCCCGGTCAATAAAGAAACTGCTGTGCAGCAAAAAAGCTCCCGTCGACGGGAGCTTTTTTTGTGGGCAATGCAGGGCAGAGACGCTCCAGCGCTTGTGTTCGAGACTCAGCTGGCGCGTCACATTCCGGCACGCAACCGGAGAGCGCAATAGGAAGGAAGAAGGCGGTTCTCTATTGTGAAAGCCGGCCAGAAAGAAAGAGGTCGATCGCGACGTCGTTGTCCGCTTTCCAAACCAGGAAGCTTGGATTCTTCAGTCCCCATTGGACGTACGGTACGACAAAGTGAGCCTTGGCCGTTGCGGCTGTGCCTTCAACATGGACAAGCATGGGGATGGTGATCTCGTGAGGCGTGCCCAGGAGTGTGAAGATACCAGTTACCTGCAGGTTTGAGTCGCCTGATGGAGCGATGACGCCGGTATAGGTCTTCGGCTCAAAGGAAACAGTTGCGTACTGTTCGACCTTGAGGATGTCCTTGTTCATCTTTTTGTCGCGACTGTCATTACCGGTCTTGCAGCTGCCGGCGAAGACGACCACCGACCCCGAAATCTTGGTGGCGCCGCGGTCAAATTCAATCCATCCGGATTGAACGTGAAACGCGCCGCTGACGACCTCGTGGGTGGTGTTGAGCGTCATCTTGATCTGGCTGGCATCGGGGTTGACGGCGAAGGTCTGATGCTGGGCGAGAGCGGCTGGAGCGAGCACGGCAACGAGGGCGAAGACCGTGAAGGATTTCATTGCATCTCTCCTATGGTGTTTTGACTACTGAGAATTGTTTTTAGTGTGGCCAGAGCAGAATTCGGGTTGTTGTATCCCGGTCGAAGCTTTGTAACAGGGCACGACTTCAGTCGTGCCGAAAATGCATCAATCAGTGTCCTGGGCTTTAGCCCCTGTCGGGATACACCAACTGTGGCACCGCTCTAGATTTCAGCTGGCGCCTGCATAGGGACAACAGCGGCGTGTTGGACGACGCGTGTCAGCTTTGCCGTCACGCGCATCACGCCTGGCCAGACCCTGAGGCAGAACGGCAATACAGCGCGTGCCAGGGAGTTGTTCAAGCCATCGGCGGCAAACTCGGCAAGGCGCATCTGGGCCAGCAGTGCGGACCGCAGCTTAGTCTGGAAGAGCGGCGCCGGTTCGGCTCGAAGACAGGCCGCGACAGCGCAGCGTGCCGTATGCAGCGCGATGGATATGCCATCGCCGGTGAACGAGGGGATGACGGCTGCCTGATCGCCAATGCAATAGAGCCCATCCTCCGTTGTGGGGCGGATGTAACCATACGGGATATGTGTGACGGAGATCGGCTTGGCGAGTAACGGCTCCGCACCGGCAAGCCTCATCGCGAGGTGTGGACAGTCCTGCTGCATCTTCGCGAGGAGGTTCTCCCAGCGATGACCTACGCGCGCGAGAACCCGTTGTTGCACTACCCAGCAGAGGTTCGCAATGCCGCCCTCCACCGGCTGGATACCGCCATAGCCTCCGGGGTAGAGCATCAGCTCAGAGGCGCGCGCCAGCTCCGCGGCCTGCGCCGAGCCCAAGCGAAAATACATTTTGAAGGCGACCCATCGCTCAGGGTCCTCAGGACGTGGATAGCCGCGGAGATCGTGCTTGCCTGTGGCGAGAAATGCCGTTGCAGCTTCAAAGGTGACGCCGTCGTCGAGCGTAGCCTGCCACATGCCGCTTGCGGTACGACCCAGCGCCTGCACACTGCGACCGCGCTCTACGCGAACCCCTGCGGCGACGGCTTCGGCGATGAGCGCTGTGTCAAGCGCCTTGCGCGTGAGCGAGGCTGCGGGAAAAGGCAACGGAGCCTCAGCGGCGCGCCTGGCAGCGGCCAGCCGAACGTAGTTGATAGGCACGGCGCCAAGCGAGGCCACGTCGATGCCGAGCGCATGCAGGTCCTCGAGGGCCTCACCGCTCAGGAACTCTCCGCAGACCTTATGGCGCGGGGTGGGCTCGCGTTCGATCAGCGTGACGCTTCGTCCCTTGCGGGCCAGCGCGATCGAAGCCGCACAGCCCGCCACTCCACCACCAAGGATGAGAACTTCGTCTTGTAAAGGAATCTGATTCAGCTTGGACGTTGTAACTTGAAACTCCTTATTCGGATCCGATACTTAAAATTGTACCGCTCCTGATGGGTATTGCATGACCAATGCTGCAATTGGTAAGTGGTGCAGTTTGCGCCGCGCACGACCGGCGCAAGGGTTTGACGCGGCGTAGGCGAAGTTGGTGAGCCTCGGCCTGCCGTGCCCGATCGCTCGCACTAGAACTGGTTGCATAAATTCCGTTTTGAAAGGGCACGGCTTTAGCCGTGAAATTTCAACACGTTGTTTACACTTGCAGCCGCTGTTTTGAAAGGGCACGGCTTTAGCCGTGCCATGAAAGGCGCATAAACATCGGGGCTTTAGCCTCTGAGGGACTTTTTCATCCGCTCCGAGGATTTATGCAACCAGCACCGGCAAGATTGTTAACGGAGCACTGGAAACTTCGCCAAATTGGCCAAACCGATAGTTGACTGGCCTGTAACATCCCCTCTTCGTGGTCCACTTTCCCCAGGAAGCTGGCGGCACGCCATTCTGCCACTCAGTGCAGGTTGATGCTGCCACCCATTGCAAAGATATGCTGCCAGGGAGTGCGCCGTTGCACTGCCATCGGCGGTAACCGAACAACAAAGTATCATCCGCGCCGAAAGCGTGCGGGAATCTTTATCAACTGGTCTGACGGATTGCCGGTCATACGACAACAAGCCGCGTATGCAGCGCACATCGACCGGAGTCGATTGCTGACGCGATTCAACCGGCCTCGGTTTGCCTTCTTGAATTGATCGAATTTGAATGGATAGGGCCGCGCTTGAACTTGCCCCGGTGCGCGCGTTTGGGCCGCTTCTTCTCCGCATGGCCTAGCAGCAGATCGGCCGAAATGCCAAGCTCATCTCGAACGCGACGGATCATCGCCAATGTCAGCGGACGCCGCCCCGTCATGATCTCCGAGACGCGTGCGCGGCTTCCAATAAGCGGCTCCAGGTTCTTTCTCGTGAGCCCTTGCTGCTCCATGCGAAACTGAATTGCGGCAATCGGGTCCGGTGCATCGATGGCATGATGCTTGGCTTCGTATGCGTCAACCAAAGTGGCAAGGATATCCAGTTCGTCCCCTTCGGCTGTGTCGGGCCTGGCTCCGATCAGTTTGGCAATTCGAGCAACTGCAGAATCGTGATCGGCTTCAGTTCGAATTGGATGAATCCGCATATCGCTCCTTTTCGTAGGCGACCTTCTTGGCGTCAATCTTGTCGTACTCTTTGTGCGTACCGAGCCAGATAATCAGCAAGATCCGATAGTAGTAGTTGATGGCTACTATCAGGCGATAGTCATTGTCTTTGATGTTAAAGACCACTCTCTCCCCGGAAACGATGCTGGCTGAGTGGAACTGCGCCTTTAGTTCTGCAGGATCCTTCCAGAGAGCCTTTTCGACTTCGGCATACCATGCATCCAAATGCTTCTTCACACCGGTTCTGAACTGGCTATTCACACGGTTGTTCACGAATCCGTTGAGGGTCGATCTGGCAATGATTCGCACCTCTCAGAGGATACCATGCTCCCAATTTGGGAGCAAGAAGTATACTTTCGGGTTGCGTTGTCGTCTACTCGTCAGACGCAGCAGTTAACAGACTTGAAGCAATAGAACCTCACTGCGCCCGGTGGCAGGATTTAAGTGCCACCGGTCAGCCCCGGCCGCAGCATAGGTTTGCACCGGGTGGCAGCATTTCCAAGCCGCCAGCGCCAGGTCACACATGCGGCGTCTAACCCTATAATCCGAGTTGAGGGCCTGTTGCGCGTGACTACGGCTTCCCTGAACCGCATTGCAGAGACAATTCGCTTCCATGGGATCTAATGCGGAGATCGAATTCAGACTACGGGCCTCTCCGCGCGATCTGCCGGAGCTGATGGATGGCGACTGCAGCTATGAAGATTTCCGTGGCTGCCTGCGCAGCCTGGAACAGATCAATCGCTGGCTGCTGGGATATCGGCCGACGCTGCATTGGCTGAAGCGGCTACCGCATGGATTACATGATCCGGTGCACATTGTCGATGTGGGCAGTGGCGGCGGCGATCTGCTGCGGCAGATTGCAGGCTGGGCACGGAGGCGCGGCATTGCTGTCGAGTTAACCGGGATCGACCTGAATCCTTATGCGGCGCGTGCGGCGGCGGAGTCCACGCCGAAGGAGCTCGGAATCACGTGGGTGACCGGCAATGTTCTGGAGTATCGGCCTCAAAAACCTGTCGACATCGTCGTGAGTTCGCTCGTGGCGCATCATCTGGAGGATTGTGAAATCATCGTGCTGCTGCGGTGGATGGAAGCGACTGCGCAGGCAGGCTGGTTCATCAATGATTTGGAGCGGTCGCAGTGGAGTTGCCGGATGTTTGAGTTGGTGGAGAGGATGGCGAGGTGGCACCGGTTTGTACGGCATGATGGGCCGGCGTCCTTCCGGCGGGCCTTTCGGGAAGACGACTGGGCGCGGTTGCTCGCGGCGGCTGAGGTTCCGCGGCAGGCGGTGACGGTGGAGCATTGGCGGCCAGCACGGTTGTGTGTGGGGCGGTGGAAGTGAGGCGGGTGTTGGAGGCGACCATCAAACTCCTTGTAGCCGCGTTTTTGCCAATCACGTTGGCCACCGCAGCGCCGGCAGAACAAATTTCAGTGAAACATATCCAACTCCCGAGGCATGAGTTTATGGAGGCGCGCTCCGAGACTGGAGAGATTATCGCCCGTGCTGAGTTTACGGAGACCGTGCAGGGCGATGAAGTGACGATGCGCCTGACCTATCACTTTGCGGATGGGTCGATTGATGATGAGACGACGACGTACAGGCAGCAGGGCACGTTTCGGTTAATACGCAACCATCACATACAGCAGGGGCCGTTCTTTGCGAAGCCCGTCGACTTAGCGGTGGAAGCCGCGACCGGCACAGCGACCAGCCGCACCACGGACAAGAATGGCAGGACACACGTCGAGAGCGAGCACATCGACCTGCCGGATGACCTGGCGAATGGGTTCGTTGGCACGTTGCTGCTGAATGTGCCGCCCAATACGACGCCGTTTCGAGTGGGGATACTGGCGCCAGTCTTCGGCGGGCGATTGATTCGCATCCTGATCTCGCCGGAGGGCGAGCAACCGTTTCAGAAGGCAGGACAGACCCTTAAGGCGACGGTGTTTCGCATCCATCCGGAGTTGGGTGGCATCCTGGGCTGGCTTGCGCAGCTGCTCGGCCTTCAGCCGAAAGATGTGATGGTGTGGGTCCTGGAGGGTGAGCAGCCTGCGGTGATGAGGGTCGTTGGACAGATGGGTGGCTTCGGGCCAGTTGTCAGCTCGGAGCTGGAGGGGACCAGCTTCGGGAAATAGGACACTTTTTGAAACCCACATCGCAAAGGCGAGATGAGCATCACCCGCGTTGAGGCCGAGCCCTGAAATTCTCATGACCTCCCAGCCGGCCATCAGGCACGGCGGGTGGTGAGCTCGCGCCAGTTCAGGCCAAGGTCGACGATAAGCAGCGAGGCGAGAGTAAAGGCGACAACGCCGAAGCCGGCGAGAGCATCGCCGAGGTGGCTCCAGTAAGGAGGCCACAGGTTGAGCACGCGGCTGGAGACGAAGGTGAACGTGACGGCGTAGGACCGGGCCATCCACTGCCGATGCTGCGTGATTTGCCGGTTACGCGCGGTGATGAAGGCCGCGGTGGTGCAGACGATCCAGGCGGCGGCCTGCATGGAGGTTCCTGGCAAACCGGGGCGGCCGGCGGCGAGAGCGATCCCCGTGAAAGCGCCGACAAATACACAGAGGACGTAGATGCGGCCGAGGACGCGATGCAACTTGAGGTGCCGCTGGCGGATCCGCGAGGAGAAATTGATGGGGCCGATGAAGAGAGCGAAGATTCCGGCCAGTGTATGCGGGATGAGGAGATGGCGGTCGGCGATCACCTGCAGACGGTAGGCATGGTACATGGGGTAATCGGTCACGAGAAGAACTTCAGAAGCGATGAAGACAAAGAGCGCAGTGAGACCAAGAGAAATCCAGAGAACGGTTTTAAATCTGGGGCGCCTGGAAGTGGGCGCAAGCACCGTGGAAGTTACCATGATTCGCCTCTCAGAGGTTTAGACAGGCCGAGCGGCGCTACGAGAGCGAAGGGTGCGAAAAGCCTCATATTTCTCAGTCTAGTGTGCCGAGTCAGAAGTTCGCATCAAAATGAAGTTGTCATCCCGAGCGAAGCGTTCTTCAGCGGAGCCGAGGGCCCTGCGGTTGCATCTTCGTAGTCTTGTATCAGGGCTTGGCTTCAGCCAAGCCGCAATCTGCCCACCCACATCTCGAAAAAAAAGTACGCGGCGAAGCCGCGCGCGGTCTGCATCGGGTCCTGGCTCTAGCCAAGCCGCAAACCGTTCCCTATCGATACCCATCTGGAGTTCCGCTGCCAACCGCGGGGTAGATTTGTGATACCTTGCGGCTGATGCGTTCTTTACGGAAACGGAAGTTATTTGGGGTGTTGCTTCTGGTCGGGCTCGGGGTCGCGCTGGTAACGACCTCTGGCCTGGTCGAGCTCCACGACGAGATTCTGAAGGCGTCGTTTGAGCAGCGGGATCAGGCCCTTCAGAGTTGGGTGCATGGGTTTGTACGACCGTGGCTGACGGAAGTGATGAGTGTACTGAGCTGGATTGGGTCGCCCGTTGTGCTGACACCCGCGGTGACTTTAGCTGCGGTATGGATGTGGTGGCGGGGGCGCAAAGACGACGCGGTGCTTTTGGCCGCAGCGGCGCTGGGCGGGTTGGCTCTGGACGAGGTGATGAAGCTGCACTTCAAGCGGTTGCGGCCTGATTTGCCGTGGGCGTTTGTGCATGAGCACAGCTTCTCGTTTCCAAGCGGGCACTCAGTGCTGGCAATGGTATTGTGCGGGGTCATCGTCTACAAGACGCAGGACAAGCTGCCTGGCAAGTGGGCCAAGGCGGCGTTGACGGCGGGGGCGTTCCTGATGGTGGTGGGGATCGGAGTTAGCCGGGTATACCTCGGGGTGCATTATCCGAGCGATGTGGCGGGCGGGTACTTTGTAGGTGCGGTCTGGCTCGCGGCGGTCGTTGGTTCGGATTTGTGGGTCGAGGGGCATACGATTTGACGTGCGGTTCTTTATTGATCTCGCATGCCGTCCAGGGGAATCATCCCTGCTCGGCCCAACCCGTTTAAGAGGTCAGCAGTGCCAAACCTTCGCCGGGACGAAGCGTTAGAGATCCGGCTATTTCCCCTTCGCGGTCCAAAACCCCCGTCATCCTGCGCGGTGAAAATTGGCTGTAATCCCGAGCGCAAAAATCGGCTGTCATCCTGAGCGAGTCCGCCGCAGGCGGACGAGTCGAAGGACCTGCGGTTGTCTTTGCTTTTGCCTTTCGCACGACCGCACTCGAACGGGACCTACTTTTCTATTCCCTATTCCCAATTCTCTACTCACTATTCACTGTTTTTTTGTATCGGGGCTTGGCTCCAGCCAAGCCGCAATCCGGCAGGTGGCCCTAATCTCAAGAGGAATTTCATCCCGTCGAGGGTGCCCCCGGTCCCTCGCTTTTGGGGACCGGGGAAGGTCGAGAACACGGGCCCGGGAGCGGCCTGTGTCCGCTCTATACTATTCAGTCCCCCCCATACCCCTTTTGGGGTTAAGTGCTTTCCCTCGAGCGGTTTGATCCTCGATCATTCGCTCTAACCCGCTGAAAATCAAGGCGTTATTCCGCAAAATCTTCCATCTAAACGAGTTGCGGGGCGATTTTGGCCCAGATTTTACTCATTGGTCAACGTTTTTATGCAGTCGGCTACCGGCTATTGGCTGTTTTCTGCTGGCTGATGTTTTTATTGTGCGCTGATTCGGGGAAATCATCTGCAAAACGGCGAGGGGAAATTTTGGGAGCGGGAGTGGCGGGGTCGGTTGTTGGGGGAAGGGGATGGGCGTTTCTCGGGACCGATCCTGCTAGACCATGGGCTTCTTCCTGCCAATTGAGGTCCGGAGTCTCCCGGTCCCCAAGAGCGAGGGACCGGGGGCACCCTAGACGTGGTTTTTGGGGCGTCGAGACCGAGGCCACCCGCCAGACCTGCGTGACGATGGCGTGCTCAGACTCGAATCGCCGTTCGAGCGAATAGGTGCAGCGAAGTTTGCACAGTTGTATTTGGCCGGACGATAGAGGCCCGGGCCTAAAGGCCGTTTCCTTTTGACCTGTTTTCAGGGGCCTGAAGGCCCCTGCTCCCTCCGAAATCCTTAACTCCAACTGTAGTATTAGTACACCTTGCACCGCAGGATCTGGCCTACGGGAGTGGGCGCTGCGCCCCAGTTCGATACATACAGCGCGCCATCCGGCCCAAACGCCCGGTCCCGCCAGAACTGCAGTGGCCAGCTCGCTGGAAGAAGCGCCTTCGCCTGGAGGACGTCGGGCGAAGGCGCGCTCAAACTCGGTGAGAGCGGATGTATTGCGCGCCCGCTCTCGTTGGAGTCCCGTTCCACTTTGTTTCAGGCAGTTCGCTTGCGCCTCAGCAAGGTGAGCAAACCCGTCATCCCGCTGCCCAACAGCAGCAGCGAGCTCGGCTCTGGCGTCGGGGAAGCTGCGAAGTCCACACCGTACGCGAGTCCGTCCATGCTGGGGGGTACAAACGGCGCGCCGTTCAGCGAGTCGTTCAACTGATATCCGCCCAGGTCGGGCCCGTTGCTCCAGAGGTCGACTGTGTATCCACCATCGACGTTGAATGAGAGACCGTAGATATCGAAGTCGCCGCCGAAGAAAATCGGAGCGTCCACACAGACCGCCGGCGAGTTGCCGCCGGACCAAAAAAGGTTGTCATAGGAGAAGCCGGCCGCCGTGAACGCCGGCGCCGAGAAATATGTATCCGAACCATCGGTTACCGGCGCGGGAGCGGGGTTTAGGCCTGTGATCGCCCCGGAGAAACTGTCGATGGAGTCTGTAAAGTTACCGCTGATTCCGGTGACTGTGGACGCTCCGAACGGTCCAGTGTTCGAGACCTGGAAAGTGCCGGAGGCCACGATTCCGCTTCCGCTTACCGAGAAGCTATAGTCATCCGCCCTGGCCGAGGAGGTGACACAAAGCATGCCCGACATGAGCAGCGGGATTGCGAGAAGAGTTAGGTGGCGCGATTTGTGTGGGCCGGCAACGTGTGTTCCGGCTTTCAGGCGGGCGAATAAGGGAAAGCGCTTGCTGAACAGAGTTTTCATTGATCCTCCTCATTTTTGAAAACCGAGGCGATCATCTCTAAAGGAACGCTGCGCTGTCCTGATGGAACTCGCATGAAACCATGATTTTTCTCAAATCTGCCCGCTCCGCCCATAATGGAAGCCAGAGAAACTCCCCTCACCGGACAGCGCAAGGAGTTCCACAGTGATTTTCCGCTTCGATCGCTTCCAGGCCGACGACACCGCCTTCCGCCTCATTGCGGACGGCGCGCCCGTCTCCCTCGAGCCCAAGGCCCTCCGCCTGCTGCTCTACCTCATTCAGAACCGCGGCCGCCTCGTCCGCAAGCAGGAACTGCTCGACGCCGTCTGGGGCGATGCCGCCGTCACCGAAAACGCCCTGACCCGCTGCGTCGGCCTGCTCCGCAAAGCCCTCGACGACGATTCCCGTGAACCCCGCTTCATCGAAACCGTCCCCACCGCCGGCTACCGCTTCATCGCCCAGGTTGACACCGCCGCCAACGATGAACCCACAACCATCCAATCTTTCACACCAGCCGCCCCAAGCCCCCGAACACAAACCTCTCTCACGCCCCGCTCATACTTCCGCCTCGCCGCGATCGTCGTCGCCTGCTTCGCCTCCCTTGCGATCGCCTGGTTGCTCGTCGCTCGTCACCACTCCGCGCCCATCCGCTCCCTCGCCGTTCTTCCTCTCGTCAATCTCTCCGGCGACCCCTCGCAGGAGTACTTCGCCGACGGCATGACCGACGAGCTCATCACTGAGCTCGCCCGTATCCCCAACCTTCGTGTCGTCTCACGCACCTCCGTCATGGCAGAAAAGGGCTCTCGCCTCCCACTCCCCGACATCGCCCGCCAGCTCGATGTCGATGCCATCGTCGAAGGCTCCATCGTCCGCTCAGGCGACCGCATCCGCGTCACCGCCCAGCTCATCGACGCTCGCACCGACCGTCACCTCTGGGCCCAATCCTTTGAAGGCTCCGCCTCCGATGTCCTCACCCTTCAGGACAGCGTCGCCCAGCAGATCGCCACCCAGGCGCGCCTCGTCCTCGCCCCTCCCTCGCCGCGTCCGCCTGTCAACCCCGCCGCGCACGACGCCTATCTGCGCGGCCGCTACTTTCTTAATAAGCAGGACCTGCCGCACAGTCTCGAGTGCTTCCAGCAGGCCATCGCCCTTGATCCCACCTACGCTTCCGCCTACGCCGGCTATGCCTCGGCGCTCGATGCCGCCAGTACCTTCGGCATCGGGCCGCCCGAACAGCTCATGCCCAAAGCTATTGCCGCTGCCCAGCGCGCCATCCAGCTCGACCCCCAGAACGGCGAAGCCCACACCGCGCTCGGTAGCGTCCAAACCATCTACGAGTGGGACTGGAATGCAGCCGAGCAAAACCTCACCCGCGGCATCTCTCTGAATCCCAACGACTCTATAGCCGAGTTCAAGTATGCCGTTTACCTCGACGCCACGGGCCGCCCGCAGGATGCCGTCACTCACATGCGCCGCGCACTTCAGCTCGATCCGCTATCCTTCCTCGTTACCCGCCGGCTGGGCGTTACTCTTTACTATGACCGCCAATACGATGCCGCACTTGCTCAACTGCAGCGCGCCGCCGAGATGGAGCGATCGCCCGGCTCCATCGACAACTACATGAGTCTCATCTATGAGCAGAAGGGCGAACACGACGAGGCCGCGCGGCACGATCTGATGGCGCTGCACGAGGACCAACCACAACTCAACATTGCCGCTCTTCTTGGCGTATATCAGCAGTACGGATGGCAGCCCTATTGGCGCGCGCGCACCCGCGCTCTCCTCACCACCTCAGCCAGCCCCTGCACCGCTTACGAGATCGGCATCGATGATCTTCGCGTCAACGAACTCGACCATGCGTTCGACTCGTTCCAACACGCGCTCGACAGCCACTGCTTCTACATGACACTCATCCGCGTGGATCCACTATTCGAATCCGTCCGCCACGACTTCCGCTACGCCGCTCTCCTCACACGCATGCATCAGTAGGCGAACCGCGCCTTGGAGATTGCTGCCGGTAAACGGGCCGCAATCCCGCAATCTGCCGCGAGTCAATGAGCGCTTGATCGCCAAGTCGGCTTGTGGTGATCTTTGCCCAATGAGGGCTCCGGAGGATGGTCGACTGCGGGTGAGCTTGCGTTTCGGAGCGCGGTTTCGCCGCGGACTTGAACCGGCGACGCGGAGGGGTGAGGTTCGTGCTTTCCCACATCTCCTAAGCAACTTGCCTTTAAGTTGTTTAGAATCTCCACCGGCCAAAGCCGGTTCCTTGCTCAAAATCGAGATGTGGGGCACCCACAGCCGCGAGGAGGCTGGCTGTAGGACACCCTGCCTGGATACTGACCATGACCCACGACCCACGCGTGCCTGGTCTTCGCCTTTCTGACACCCGACACCTGCGCCCAAACTCGCAGCAGAAGACGCGTTCTTGCGTGCAAAACGGCGCCAAACACGGGCAAAAACACGTCGCCAAGCCCTTCTTGGCGCGTTTATGGGAAATTCTCTGTGAACCTTTGCTCTTACTTGGTCAATTTCACGGTTCCACTCACCCTCGAGAAGGCCAATTTCACGGTATTTGTCTCAAAGAATCGCAACCTCCCAGGCGAACATTCGCGGGGCGCGCCGTACCACTGAAGCGAACATTTGGCCGGGTGAACGCACCAGCTAAACCAACATTCGCATTGATTCCACGGGACTTCCAAGATCAACGCCGGGAGAAGAGAAAAATGCAGGTCATCCTCAGCGACGGCCGCCCGTCGCACACTTCACACTCACACTTCGCACTGATCACTGATCGCTGATCACTGACCACTGTTCGTGCCGATGCGCTCGGAGACGGCATCGAGGATCTGCTCGTGGACCTCGTCGATCGAGAGGTCGCCCTCGATGAGGACGACGCGGTCGGGCTCGCGGGCGGCGATTTCGCGGTACTTCTCCCAGACGCGGCGGAAGAAGGCATTTTTCTCCGACTCGAAGCGGTTTTCGCTGGAGCCGGTTTCGGACTCGACGCGATCGTTGCGGCGGCGCGCGCGGGCCAATGACGCTGCAAAGCCGGGCAGGAGCAGGAGCGTGAGGTCGGGCTGAAGTCCGCCGCAGATAAGGCGATGCATGTCGAGGACAACCTGCGAGCCGAGCTCGCGGCCGCCGCCTTGATAGGCCTCAGTGGAATCGGTGAAGCGGTCGCAGACCACGATGCGGCCCGCGTCGAGAGCCGGCTGAATGACCTCGGCGATAGCCTGGGCGCGGTCGGCAAACATGAGGGCCATCTCGGCCATGGGCGCGATGGCGACGGAGCGGGAGCTGAGCAGGATCTCGCGGATGCGGTCGCCGGTTGCGGTGCCGCCGGGCTGGCGCAGCAACACGGGTTCCTGGCCGCGGCGCGTGAGCCATGCCGCCAAACGCTTGATCTGCGTGGTTTTGCCCGACCCATCGAGGCCTTCGAGCGTGATGAAGACACCGCGCGGCATGGGGTGAGGATAATTCAGGGAATAGGGAGTAGGGAATAGGGAGCAGGAAAATAGAGACGGGTAGCTACGGGATTGCGGGGTGTGAGTCCGGCGCTACGCACGGAAGGAGAGCGGCGGTGCGGTTTTGGTTTCGACTCGACCCCAGCGACCAAAACGAGAACCTCGCGAGAGTGGTGCGCCCGCGCAGGAGACAAGCCAGTTCGAGTTGTGTTACAAGGGAGTGAATTCCCCAAAACTTTTCGGGATTCGGGCCCTTACGGGCCTGTGTTTTGATGGAGTGAAAGATGCGTTTGTCCGTCAGGTTCAAGTTAATTCTTTGCGTCCTTTTGCTGGGCGCTTTGCCGGCCGGCCGGCTCACTGCCCAACACTTGACGCTGGAGGGCCAGACCGGCGGATTTCTGACGCCGACTGCTTATGTGGTCTACGCCGATAAGGGGCAAACGTTCTCGCATCCGGCCATCGGCTTCCATTTCATCGATGCGAGGGCGGTCATCGGCGATATTGAAACCTTCAGCATCACCGAGGGCTTTCGCAACCGGGCAGAGGCCGGCTACACGCGCAGTGTCCATGAGTTTGGAGAGCAGCCCATTGGTCCAGGCTCGCCGCTCGGTCTCAGCAACCTGTGGAACTACTGGGGCATGAACGTCTTCCACGGCAAGGTCGTGGCTTTCAGGGACGGGCAGTTCGGCGCGTGGATGCCGGGCATTGCGATCGGTGGGGTGATACGCACCAACGACCACTTTGTATCGGGCGCGGCCAACAAGACGCTGACGGGAACGGACAAGTCATACACCAACGGCGACGCGTACGTTGCCGTGACGAAGACCTGGGCGAAACCTCCCGTGCCGTTTCTGCTGAACCTGGGCTGGAAGGCCACCAACGCCACCATCTTCGGCATCGGCGGCCAGAGCACTCGCTTTGGCGGACGGTTCTTCGGCGGTTTGGGCATACCGCTGCCCATTGGCCATGGGATCGTAGCGGTACCCTCGGCGGGATTCACGCAGGAGCCCAAGACCTCAGTGAATCTGAACACTCTGCTGAACGCGGCGCTCTTTCAGTGCGAGCTTGCGGGCGTCTGCAATCCTGCTTCGTACCCGCCGATGAGCGCGCATATACCCACAACGCTGGACTACGCGGTGCGCGTGACGCAGAAGGACAAGCCGCACTTCGCGATTGACATTGGCATCGGCCAGGTGGCGGGGAACATCGGATACATCTATGTTGGAAACCCCTTCTACACCCCTTCCATCCCCGCATACGGGCCACCCGTTGCCACCCTGCCGGTGAACCTGCAGGCGCGTACCGTGTTCGGAATGGGGTTTAGTTACCGGTACTAGCGGGGTTGGCGGAGTTAGCGGACCTAGAGGCGAGGCGTTAGCCAGTGTGCGGGCAGGTCGGCGCGGTTCTCGCGCTCTGTCACATTGAAGAGGCAACGAGGCCGGGGCGAACGCTAAATCTATTCGATTCAATGCGAATTGTGGAAAACGCGCCCCTCCCGGGCAACTTCTCGGCTCGGGAGGGGTTCCAATTTTGCATAGACTGGTTGCGCCGGCGCACGGTAGACTCCGGCTGGCGAGAAAAACGGAAAGCAGAACGCAGAAAAGAGGAGGTTTTTCATGCGAATTCTCCAGGCGATGCGCGTGAAATCCATGCGCGTAATTTTGCTGGCGGTGTTTCTTTGTGTGATTCCCGCATCTTCGTGGGCGGGAGTTTTCATCAGCGTGGGGTTTGCCCCGCCGGCCCTGCCGGTCCTGGTTTTGGCCGATCAACCACCATGCCCGGAAGCTGGCTTGATGTGGACGCCGGGCTACTGGGCTTACGGCGCTGACGGCTATTTCTGGGTGCCAGGCACCTGGGTGGCCGCGCCGCAGGCAGGTTTCCTCTGGACGCCCGGCTATTGGGGCTGGGGAGCGGGCCTGTATGCGTGGCATCCCGGCTACTGGGGACAGCACGTGGGCTACTACGGCGGCGTGAATTATGGATTCGGGTACATGGGCATCGGCTTTGCGGGCGGTGCGTGGCGCGGAAACACGTTCGCGTATAACACAGCGGTGGTACGCGTGAACACGACCGTCATCCACAACACTTATGTGGACAACACCATCGTGCGCAACAACACCGTCGTAAACAATAACCACGTGGCCTACAGCGGCGGGCCGGGCGGCGTCAATCATCCGCCGACTGCGCAGGAGAACAGCTACTCGCACGAACAGCACATGGCGCCGACCGCGATGCAGACGCAGCATGAGACCGCAGCCAAGAGCAACACGAACAACTACGCCAGCCATAACGGCGGGCATCCGCAGAACGTGGCCACGGCACGGCCGGCGGGCGGCAATACCAATACGAGCCGGGCCGTTAACTACAACTCCTCGAAGTCGAATACGGGAAATGCTACGGCGGCGAAGTCGTACAACGCCTCGCACTCGAATACGGGCAATCCTCCGAAGACAAATAACACTTCGCACCCGAATACGAACAATGCTCCGGCGGCGAAGTCGTACAACGCCTCGCACTCGAATACGAACGCTGCCCCGTCGCATCCATCAGGCGGGCAGGCAACGCACCAGCCGGCGCCGCAGCACCAGGCGCACCAGGCACCGCCGCCACGGCAAGAGGAGCACGGGCACCGCTAAGCGGAAACTATTGTTTGCATGAAGAAGGCCTACGGGAAACCGTGGGCCTTTTTATTGCAGCGGAGATAGCGGAAATCGCGGGGTTAGCGGAGTTACTGCGGTTCCAGAATTGCTGAACCCCGGAATCTGCGTTGGCGGTCTCCCACCCTTTCCGCAAAGAAGCGCGAAAAGGATGGGGCACGCTCGAACGCGGACGGGGACGTCCGCATTACAGCCGGCCGGGAGGCCGGCGCTACATCGGCCTGCTCTGCCCGGTGCAGTCGTTGTTCTTCCTCTTCGTCGATGGGGCGCTTGCGTCCGATGTTCCCCCCCTTCCCGTTCTTCTTTAGCGGGAAAGGGGTTGCTTTTTAAGAGAGAACCTTTCCGCAAAGAAGGCGGAAAGGATGGGGCACGGCGCGGGGTTAGCGGAGTTACTGCGGTTCCAGAATTGCTGAACCCCGGAATCTGCGTTCGCGGTCTCCCACCCTTTCCGCAAAGAACGCGGAAAGGATGGGGCAACGCGCCCCCTTGCTCGCTTGCTCCCTGTTTCACTTATCCGGGGTGGGGGCGTAGTAGCCTTCGCGGGTGATCACGTTGAGGTCGCTCTTGTCGGTCTTGAGGACGATTTTGTGGAACTCGCCGTCGGTGTCCACCTTGTCGGGCGTGTAGGTGAGCAGATATTGCTGGCGCAGGGATGCGGCGATCTGGTTGTAAATCTCGTCGAGATTGTCCTTCTTCTTGGCTTCGAAGAACTGGCCGCCGGTGCGTGAGGCGATCTGCTGCATAATCTTTTTGCCGTCGACTCCGGCTTCGCTCCGAGGGTTGCCGCCGCGGTGTCCGCCGCCACCGCCGGGATAGCCACCGCCGCCACCGCCGGGGTAGCCCCCGCCGCCGCCACCGGGGTAGCCTCCGCCGCCACCGCCGCCATGGTGCCCGCCGCTGCCGGGAAAGCCGTTCGAGGAATGTTCTTCCTCGCCTTTGAAGTAAATGGTGAAGACCTGCACGTTGGCGCGGTCGGCGGCATCGATGGCGTCGTTGAGCGTCTCCTTGCTGCCGCGGTCCCCGCCGTCAGAAAAGACGATGAGCGCCTTGCGCCCCGACTTGGGCTTCATGAGCTCGTCGGAGGCGAGGTAGATGGCGTCGTAAAGCTGGGTGCCACCGCCGCTGCGTCCGCTGCCGTGCTGCCCATTTCCGCCATTTCCGTTGCTGTCGCCGCCACTGGTTTCAGGGCCCTGGTTGTTGCGCTCCTGCGCGGTTGGCCCCATGCCGTCGAGCTCGTGGTGCAGCTTGTCACGCGAGTTGGTGAAGTCTTCGAGCAGCTCGACTTCGCGGTCAAAGTGAATGAGGAAAGCTTCGTCGCCCTGGACGCCAGTTTTTGGATCGGCGGGGAGCATGAGGTCAATGAACTTTCCCGCGGCCTTGCGCTCCGCGTCCAGGGCCGAGTTGACGCTGCGGCTGGTGTCGACCAGAAGGCCCAAACGGAAGGGCAGATTGCTCTGGGAGGTAAAGCTCTTGATGACTTGCGGGCGGCCGTCTTCGGTGAGGGTGAAGTCTTTGGCCGTCAAGTTGGTGACCAATGCACCGTGCTTGTCTTCAACCACCACGGGCAGCAGAACCTCGCGTGCCTGCACTTTGAGGTTGGCGATGGGCTGTTGGGTTGAGGGGGGCGGGGAGGGCTGCTGTGCCGCGCGGGATGAGCGCAGAAAGTAAAGTGCGAGGATAGAAACGGCCGCCAGAGAAACAACAAGGCAAAGGGTTGGCTTGGTTTTCATAGAAAGTCGTGGAACCTACTGATTCAACCGATTAGACGCACGAATGGGGGTTTTCGTTGACTTTATTCACGGGTTCATTAGAACGGAACCAGGGATACTATCTCCGGCGATGATGGTCTCCCACCCATACGAGAAGAAAAAGTCGCAAGGATGGGGCACGGATGCAGTGTTGCTTTCCCACCCTTTTCGCAAAGAGCGCGAAAAGGATGGGGCACGGAGTTCTGGCCTACAGCAATCACGGACCCTATGGGGCGGGCGTAGAAGGCGGCGGATTGTGCTGGGCCCAGTGGCTGGGAGTGTTGGCCATGGTGAGGACCAGACGGCCCCCGGCGGCGATCTCGCGGTGACGGAGCCAGGCCCGGTCGAGAACTCGGCCGTTCAGCGTGGCCGAGGTCACGTAGATGTTATCGGGGGAAAGATTTCTGGCTTCAATCACGAAGTCCTTGCCCCCGGCGAGATGCAGCGTGGTCTGGGAATAAGCGGGGCTGCCGATGAGGTACACATCCTGGCCGGCATTGGGAAAGATGCCCATTTGCCCGAAGGCGTACCAGGAAGACATTGCGCCCGAGTCGTCATTGCCGGGCAGGCCGTCTGGACCGGCGTGATAGCTGGCCGCGATGATTTGGCGCACGCGCGCGTCGGTCTTGTCGGGACGGCCGGCCCAGATGTAGAGGTAGGGTGCGAGAAATCCGGGCTCGTTACCCACGTCGTATCGGCCGGGGACGTCGAAAAACGCGTCGAGCCGGCGCACGAAGGTTTCCGGGCCGCCGGATTTCTCGATCATTCCCGCGACATCCTGAGGAACGAAGGTGGAGTAGGTCCAGGAGTTGCCTTCGTAGAAGGTTTGGCCGCCCCAGGTGCAATGATCCATGGCAGTAAACGGCGTGAGCCAGCTTCCGTCGCGATGGCGCGAGCGAATGAAGCCGGTGAAGCCGCCTTCGCTGAAGTCCGGGTCCCAAAGCTTCGTCCAGTTTGCAGAGCGCTGCAGGTATTTTTCGTATGCAGCCTTGTCGCCCAGGCCTTTGGCGAGCAGGGCAATCTCGAAGTCGTCGGCAGCGTACTCCATGTCGGCCGACGCGGGACGATCCGACCCCTCAATCGACACGTAGCCGAGGTTGTGCCAGTCGTCGAGGCCGCCGCGGCCCTCCTTGAAATGATCGGCGGGCGAAACCTCGGCATCGTGCATCTCGGCGGCCAGCGCGGTCTTCCAATCGACGCCCTTGAGGCCTTTGACGAACGCGTCGGAGAGGATGAACTCAGCGTTGCTGCCGCCCTGCGTGCGCCCGTTGTAGTTGCCGCTGCGCGCATCGGGGAGCCAGCCCTCGTGCCGGTAGAGATCGACGAGGGCACGCACGATTTGCGTTTCGCGCTCGGGCGCGATGAGCAGCAGCAGGGGACTGGAGGTGCGGAAGATATCCCAGATGGCGTAGTAGTCGTCGTAATACGGCTCGCTCGATTTCCAGAGCGGGTTCTCGCCGGTGCGATCGGTGGGCATGAGCATGGTGTGGTAGAGCGCGGTGTAAAAGATCTGCGCCTGCTCGGATGTTTCGCCCCCCAGCTCGACAGTGCGGAGCGCCTTGTCCCATTGGGCGAGGGCCGCGACGTGAACGGATTCGAAGTCGAAGCCGGGAATTTCGGCGGCGAGATTCTGCCGCGCCTGGGCGATGCTGACGAAGGAAATGCCGATCTTCATGAGGACCGGACGATTGCCGGCGACGGCGAAGGTGAGCCACGCGCCCGAGTTGGAGCCGGATTCAGCGTGCGCGCTTTTGCTCCCCGGGGTGAGCTTGTCATTGAGCCATGTGCCCCAGGATGCGGCCGGCGCGCTCAAGCGCGCGTAGAAATAGACGGTGTAGGAAGTGGGCTGCTTGTTCCATCCCCGGGTGACGCTCGATGATCCGGCGATTTCAGTGGGAGAGAGAATTTTCACGTCGGAGGCGGTGAAAAGTTGATCTTCGCCCTGCTTGGCGCCGGAGATGAGGCAGTGGCTAACGTCGAAGAGGAGATTGACGGGTGCGCCTTTGGGGTAATGAAAGCGGTAGATGGCGCTGCGGCGCGCGGCGGCGATGTCGACACCAATGTTGTAACGGGCGAGCGTGACCGAGTAGAGGCCGGCAGAGGCACGTTCGCCAGCGCGAGGCGACGAGGCGTCGAGCGGCGCGGGCGCGCCAGTAGTGGGCATGACGAGAATGTTTCCGTATTTTGCGCCGCCACCGGTGCCGCTGACGTGAGTCTGGCTGAAGCCGCGAATGTTGTCAGTCGAATTCCAGCCAGCGTTGGGATCGTAGCCCGCCGGCGCTGCCATATCGGGGCCTGGTTTGATCTCGCCGAAGGGCACGACGGGGCCGGGAAAGACGTTGCCGCCGCCCGATGCGCCGAGAAAGGGATCGACGAAGTGTGCGAATTGGGCGTGGACTGAGACGCAAGGCAGTAGAAGGAGGGGCAGCGAAAGAAGAATGCGGAGAGAGGGTTTCATTGTAATGGTTTTGTTGCAGGAGAAGGATAGCACTGCGGGGCAGCGGAGTTAGCGGAGTTGGCGGGGTTAGCGGAGCTGGGGTTGGAGCGAGTGAGGAAGTGAAGGAGTGAAAGAGAGGAGCGAGTCAACGAGGCTAGCGTGCCAGCCTTACCGCAACAGCTCTTCGAGGGTGGTGCTGAGGTCGGTTTTGTCGTCGCGGTATTTTACGATGGCGGGGGCGTA
>JBEKGH010000031.1:0-36447 GCA_050012895.1 Occallatibacter sp. | reverse complement strand
GCCATGTCGTCGGCCACGCCGTGCTCCGGCTGGCAGGTGGTAAAGGCCTGCAGGAACATGGTGCCGCGATACTCGAGCCCGTCGAGAATCGCCCGGTAGAGCTTGGGCGCGTTGGCCATCGAAACCTGCGCCACGAACGGCGATCCGTGTCCGGCGAGGAAGGTCTCAGCCACGGTCTTCTTCTCTGTGTTCTTGCCCTGCGTAGCAGCGCCGAATGTGTTCATATCGCCGCCGCCCAGCATCGGAGTCGAGTCGGAGTTCTGGCCGCCGGTGTTGGAGTAGACCTGCGTGTCGAGCATGAGCACCTTCACGTTGGGCCGGTTCTGCAGCATCACCTTCGACGTGTTTTGATAGCCGATGTCGCCGATGCCGCCGTCGCCGCCCACGACCCAAACCTTGGGCAGTTCCACGATCTCCTTGTCGGTCATCAGCGCGTCGGTAAAGTGCGTGAAGCGGTAGTACTCTTCCTCACTCAGGCACTTGCCTTCGCGCATGAGCACGATGTCCGCAAGGCGCTCGGGAATGACCGAGCGGCGCGCGTGATCCACGATGAAGCTCTCGCCCATCAGCCAGCCAACGGTTACGCCGTCCTGGAAGAGCGAGTTCATCCACGGATAAGGATGCGGATTGTTCGGTGCAGTCGAGCCGTACACAGTGTTGCAACCGGTATGCGCAGCCATGGCCATCACGCTCATGCCGTTCGCAAGCCTTCCATCGATGGGCTGCAGGTTCTTGTGATTGAAAGCTTCGGTCAGAAGCACCGCGGCGATCGCTTCGACGAGTTGCGCGTCGGTGATCTCGCCGTGCTCGCCCTCGTATGCGGCGATGCGCGATTTCGTGTCAGCTGTAGTTTCGCCGCCAAGTCCCATGATCAGGTGAGCGATAGCCTGACGCAGGCGCGTGTAGTCCTCTTCGTCCGCCGCTTTCAGCGCAGCTAATCTGGCGGCGCCGTTCTTTTCGAGTTCGCCCGCTTTAGCCACGAAGCGCTCGCTCTTGGCGTGGTAGAGCGGGCGCATATACGCCTCGGTGACTGCGGCAATGGAGCGCAGCACGCTCTTCTCGCCGCAACCCGCGCAAGCGCCGTCGCCTGAAACCAGCGCGTCGTAGTTGGTGCGCACCATGAGCATGTTGCGCAGAGTCGCGGTCTTTGAGTCCGCCGGATTCGCGCCGTTGTAGAGACCCAGGAATTTTTGCGATGTATCGGGCAGCAGATCGAGGAAAGCCGTGCCGGTGGTGTGCTCGGCATTCACCTCTGTAGTTTCCTGCACCATCTTCAGCGCCTGATGATCGCCGCAAGCCGTGACGCAGGCCGCGCATCCTTTGCACAGATCGCTCACAAAAATTGAGAAGATGCCGCCCGACCCCGGGGCCTTGCGCTCCGGCGACGAGAAGATGGCATTCACCTTCTGGTAAGCCATCGGCACCTTGTCCACAATGTTGAAGAACTGCGCCTTGGCCTGAGCCGAGAATCCGTCGACGCTCTCGGTCACTTCGCGAATGATCTGCGGCAGCGGCGTGCCCTGCTTGATGTCCGCCAACATGCGCTGCCGCGCGAGCTTTTCAATTTCCGGCAGTTTCGAGATCATCTTGCGGCGCTCCGCCGGATCGGCGACGTAGCGCGTCACCGCCGTACCAAGAAGCGTGCCCAAATCCTGCGAGCAGTTGGGCAGCGCCGTGTCCGGACACACCGAAATGCACTCCATGCACTGCGTGCAATTCTCCGGAATGAAGAGCGGAGTCTCGCGGCGCGCGACGTACTTGGATGCGGTGTCGCCAGTGGCCGCGGCAATCACGCCCATTGCCGAGAGCGGCGTGGCCGGTTGGTTATAGCCGAAGTGCGAGCGGAACTCCGCATCGAATGTGGCGACGCTCGAAACCGGAGTGCGGGGGCCCTGACCTTCGGGAGCAGCATGCGAACGGCAACCCGCGCCCGTGGTGCAAGCCGCTTCAGCAAATTCAGGAATGTCTACCGCCTCGAAGATCGGCAGCAGCGCCTGACCGCGCAAGCTGGAGTGATCGGCATCGGTAATTGCACCGATTGCGATCTCCTTCACGAGATCGAAGCCCTGCCTCATCACTTCCATGTTCGACTGCACGACGGCTTCGCCCAGCTTGCCGAACTTTTTCACGTACTGCTTGAAGACAACGTCGCGGTACTGTTCCTGCGTGATGCCGAACTCCTGCAACATGGGGCTGACGGCGAAGAACGCACCGAGAAACGCGTTGCCCTGCATGCGCAACTGCAGATCGGCGCGATCCGTGGCCTTGCGCGCGATTTCGAAGCCCGGCAGCGTGAAGACGCGAATCTTCTTTTCGATAATCTGCTTGCGCGCCCAGATCGGTAAATTCTGCCAGGCACTCTCGCCGTCCACGTCCGACTCCCACACCAGGGAGCCGCCTTCCTGCATGCCGTCGAGCGGGTTGGTGTGCGTAAAGGCCTTGGGATCGCAGCAAAGCACGACCGTCACGTGGCGCAAGTCGCAGTTGACGCGAATACGCTCCTTGGCCGCGACCATGAAGTAGCTCGTCGGCGCGCCCTTCTTCTCCGAACCGTACTTGGGATTGGCGCTGACGTGAATCACTTCTTTTGGATTGCCCAGCGCGTCCACTTCGTGGTCGCGCTCGTAGAGCAGATCGTTCAGGTCGCCGAGAATCGCGCCCAGGTTTTTGCCGGTGGTAATCGCGCCCCATCCGCCGATGGAGTGGAAGCGCACGGCCACTGCGCCTTCGGGCAGCAGCGACGGCATTTCGTCGGCAATCACCGCGTAGGGATGGTCGATGCCGAGAACAACGAAGTTCGCGCCATCTGCGACGCTCTTGCCATCCTTGCGCCTGCGGCCAGCGGTCGCGTATTCAAAAGCGCCGATGATGTGCTCGGGGCGGAAGTCGCGCGATCCGAGACCGTAGCTGCCGCCAATGAACCGCGGAACTTCGGCCAGCTCAACCTTGGGCAAGCCCTCGGTTCCCTGCACCGCTTTCGAAAATGCAGTACGAATGTCGCGACCCAGTGGATTGTCGCCGGCCAGCGCCTCGTCGGTGCGCTCCAATATGATGACGTTCTTCTTGCCCTTGAGGGCAGCAACCAGCGCAGCCTCGGGGAACGGCCTGATCACATTCACGTGAATCGATCCCACACTCGAGTTGCGGGTCTGGCGCAGATAATCGACTGCAGCCTCGATATTTTCGGCCGCCGAGCCAAGCGAAACGAAGACGGTGTCGGCGTCCGCGGCCTTGTATTCGCTGATGAGCCCGTAACGCCGGCCCGTGAGCTCGGCGAATTTCTCGTAAGCTTCTTCAAGGAACTGCAAAATCGGCTCGGCAAAGTTATTGCGCCGCGCCACGATGCCCTGCATGTAGTGTTCCTGGTTCTGCACCGGGCCCAGCAGGACGGGATTGGTCAGATCCATCATCTTGGGTACGCGGCGGCGCGTGGCCCCGAACAGAACGCGCTGCGCCTCGGTGGGGCAGTCAATGATGTCGTCCGGCGCGCCAAGATACTCGCGCATCAGCTCGGATTCATGTTTATAGAAGGTGCGCTCCAGGTGCGTCGTCAGGAACCCGTCCATGATGTTCATGCCGGGCGTGAGCGAAAGTTCCGTCACGTGGCGCAGAATCAGCGCCTGGTCGGCGGCTTGCTGCGCATCTTTGCCGAACAACATGATCCAGCCGGTATCGAGGGCTCCATAAATATCGTCGTGGCCGCAGTGCACATTCAGCGCGTGCTTGGTGAGGGCGCGCGCGCCTACCTCGAGCACCATGGTCGATGCCTTGCCCGGCGCGTGGTAGTACTGCTCCACACCGTAGACCACGCCTTGACCGGAAGTGAAGTTGACCACGCGCTTGCCGCACACTGAGTGCGCAATGGCGCCGCCCTGGGCCGCGTGCTCACCTTCGGTTTCAATGGCGATGGTGTTGCCGCCGAACACGTTCAGTTTGCCTTCAGCATAGGCCTGCTGGAACAGCTCGCCGCCTTCGGTGGAAGGCGTGATGGGATAAAACACACCGGCGTCGGCAATGCGGGTTTCGGTGTGGTACGAAACCAGTTGATTTCCGTTGGCGGTAACGCGGATGCCAGGATAGCGAGCAGACTTCATAGATCCCTCACAATGAACCGTGATTTTCAAGTTGGACAGACCACGTTGTGTACATCGGAGCGCGGAGGCGGGAACTGACCAGCGTCCCCATCCGGTTTCCAGGCCGAAAGATGTGCGGTGCGTGTGCGTCTGCCTGTGAGTCAGCAGCCGATCAATAGCACTTATCAAAGAATTGCAAGCAGAACGGCCGGAGCGGCAATCAGGAGACCTAAGGGGAAGGTTACTCCACACCAGATACAGCCACCCTTAGTATGCGCCTAGTATAGAGACGGTGTTCCACTATTTGGTACCAGATTCCAGCCCCGTCCGTATCTGGGAACGACGCATGTCCTCGCGGAGCTCCGCCGTTGCGCTACGATAAAGACAAGATTGAGGTTCCTCATGTTTGTGGTGGTCTGGCAGTTTGAGATTGCTGAGGATAAAGTGGCCGGCTTTGAGGCCGCGTACGGGCCCGAAGGCGCCTGGGCGCAGCTTTTCCGCACATCGCCCGACTACAAGGGCACCGAACTGCTCCGGGATGCTTACATTCCAGGCAGTTACCTCACCATCGATCGCTGGACCAGCGAGGAGGCCTTTCGCGCCTTCCGCAAGGACCACGACAGCGAATATGAGGTACTGGACCGCCAGTGCGACGCCCTGACCAGCCGGGAAACGCGGGTGGGGGCGTATACCGTGTAAACAGCATTTGGCTCAAATCCGAAGCGTGCGAATTAACGATATCGCTTCGGATCGTATTCTTCAGCCTCGATCTTGTTCACCATTTCCGACGTGATTTTTCGGCCGGTCGGAGGAAACATTGGAAAGCCGTCCTGGCTGAATCGAATATCGAGCTTGGGCGCTGGCGCTGTTTGCGCTTTGCGGACGAGCTCGCTGATGGCTGCACCTAAAGAAATACCCCGAACCCGAGCGCAATGCGCGGCGAATTCGTGGGCGTCCTTGTCGAGTGTGAGCCTGACCTTCATATCCTGATTATGCCTCAATTGCATGATCCTACAGAAGGTGGTTTGCGAGCCACTTGTCAATGCGCCGATTGGGCTCCTTTTCCGCGCCAGCCTTGATCCATAACCGACAATCCTCGCCCTCAATGCTCGGATTGCCGTAATGCAACTGGGCAAGCTCGGGAATCGCGGTACAGGCTTGCGTTACCTGGCGAGGAAATCGCATTTCGTTTGAAAGAATTAGCTGTCCGGTCGCAAGCGCCGACTGAATCAGATGAAAGTCTTTGGCTAGACTCGCTTTCTCTTCGGGATTCGGCAGACAATCACAGGCCACTTGGAGCAGCGGCGAAAAATCGCTGCCCTCGTCGGTGACCGTGCGATTCTTCAAGACCATCCTTCCCCGCCATGCGGTTGCAAAAGGGCTTTCGTGGTCCCTCCACTCTCGCTCAAGCTGACGATTAAAGACGGCTACGTGTTCTTCCTCCCAAACTGCCTCTAGAGTTCGTCGGTTCGCATCGCCGGGAAGACTACTGGCGGGATTGAACATCGAATCGTAGCTGCCCAAGGCGATGCTGGCATCGAGAACCAGTTTCTTGCGGTTCAACCGGCTCATTTCGCTTCCGCATATAGCTTCTTTTCAACTGCATCGAGGTATTGATTATCGGATTTCAGTTCCACATCGCTGAAATCTTCCGGCCAGTCGCCGATACGACCCGCGGAATCCGGAATAGCAGGATGAACGGTAGAAAGACCCGTTTCCTTATCACGTTCGAACCAATGCAGGATCACCTTGTCATTTGCAACCCTGTTTTCAGCAATCTCGGTCAGGATTCCACGCAGCAGAAGAGAACTGTGGGTCTCGATGACGAGTTTCACGCCGCGATTGGCCGCACGCGCTAGAAGCCGCGCAAGGTTCCACTGCGCGCGCGGGTGCAGGTGCAATTCGGGCTGCTCGATGTAGACAAGTTGGCCGGGATCGGCCTGAATCAATGCAACCAGAACCGGGAGAACTGTAGGGACCGCGAGCCCGACATCAGCGATATTGACAGGATCGTCGTCGGTAGAGTTGCGTGTTCTGGGAATCGAAACCTCTATCTCCGATTCGCTCAACCTCCGCGAGCCAATCCCGGAAGCCAGCTCCAATGTACGCAACGCCCCGACGAGATCGTGTATATTCCTGCTATCGCCGTGCACGGGCACGACCCACGAATCAATTAGAGTTGGCGTGTAATCCTCAAATGACCCTGGGAAAAAGCCAGGCCCTGCAATTTCTGCAAACAACCTCTTCCGCCTCTGATCTCCTCGAACACCGGGAACATAGATCAGTCTGCGTATCTGTGAATTCAGTTCGAGGTTTTCCTGCATGAAATAGGTTTCGCCGCGCCTCCTCCCTGGAGGTTCTGGTGCGGAATAAAGGATGCTCTGGTAAAAACCGGAATCTTGAGCCGATATTTGCGTAAATCCGACCTGCTCCATCAACAGGGAAATCGAACCGAGCTCAAGAAGCATCGCTCTCAACTCTTCCGGGGTTGAATCCTTAGCGATCTTCCACTTCGTGTTCTTAACAGCATTCGATCCCCAGGTTTCGACGATGCTCAGGCCGGCTTCCGGTTCCACCGAATAGGCCATCCCCGCAGTCAATCCGGCGTTGAAGCTGAATTCAAGTGTTAAGGGCTGCGAAGAGCCATTGCGTCCGCCGGTTCGTGTAAGGAATTGCTTCGTTCCGGTGTATTGCAAATAGGGGCCGGACAAAAAAAATGGGCCTGCCGCATTGAAATCGCTCTCCAGTGTCTGCTTCATCAGCAGGAGAGGCTGCATCAAGCTTGACTTTCCAGAACTGTTCGCCCCCGCCAAGATGGTCAGAGGGCGGATTTCGACATCAGCCCCCGCTGCGAGGGACTTAAAGCCAGCCACAGCTATCTGCGTGATTCCTTGACCGCCCCTGAGGCTCGCGTTGGTCGAATCAACTGCCATCGAATACTCTTCCGCTGCCTAATGTTAGGATCGACGCATTTTCGAGGATTCGTCTTGTTTTGAACGACTTCCCAACTTTCGCTCTTTATTCTCCATTTTCTCCTATTCTTCTGTATCTCGTCCTGCTACAATCCCTTCGAAATCCAAATTAAGCCCCTCGCCGTTTCCTGCAAGGAAAGCACGAGATGCGCAGGGCGAGCATTTTTGAGGAGCCCTCCCAATGGCCATCGTTGACGACCGCGCCAAAGCCGTAGAACTAGCCCTGGCACAGATTGAGAAGCAGTTTGGAAAGGGGTCGATTGTCCGGCTCGGCTCCCGCGAGGCGCTGCTGCCGATTGCCGTGATCTCCACCGGTTCCATCAGTTTTGACGCGGCGCTGGGCGTCGGCGGCGTTCCGAGAGGCCGGGTTTCAGAGATCTTTGGCCCCGAATCGTCAGGTAAAACAACGATTACTCTGCAGATCATTGCCGAAGCACAAAAGGCGGGTGGTCTGGCGGCGTTCGTGGATGCGGAGCATGCCCTCGATCCCGGGTACGCCAAGAAGCTGGGGGTCGATGTCGACAACCTGCTGGTTTCGCAACCCGACTCCGGCGAACAGGCATTGGAAATCACGGAGGCCCTGGTCCGGTCGGGAGCGATTGACGTGCTGGTCGTCGATTCCGTCGCCGCGTTGGTTCCCAAGGCCGAGCTCGATGGCGAGATGGGTGACTCGCACATGGGACTGCAGGCGCGCCTCATGTCGCAGGCGCTGCGCAAGCTCACCGGAACGGTTTCGAAATCCCGCACCGCGCTGATTTTCATCAATCAGATCCGCGAAAAGATCGGCGTGATGTTCGGCAACCCCGAGACCACCACTGGCGGCCGCGCGCTCAAGTTCTATTCCTCGGTGCGCATCGATATCCGGCGCATTGCCGCCGTCAAAGAAGGCGACGTCGTGGTCGGTTCGCACACCAAAGTCAAGATCGTCAAGAACAAGGTGGCCGCGCCCTTCCGCGAAGCCGAGTTCGACATTCTCTACGGCGAGGGCATCAGCAAGGAGGGCGACGTGCTGGACCTGGCCGTGACCCACAATATCGTTGAGAAGTCGGGCGCGTGGTACAGCTACGGCGGCGAGCGCATCGGACAAGGGCGCGAAAACACCCGCACGTTCCTCAAAGAAAACAAGGAAGTCTTCGCCAAGATGGACGCTCAGTTGCGCAAGCACCTTGGCATCGGCGTCGCCAAGGCCGAAGTGCCCGAGGTGCCAGCAGGCGGCGAAGTCCAGGCCAAGGAAGCCGTGCGCGGCCGCAAGGGATAATTCATAGATTTCCGTCGAACGATTTCCATGTCCACTGCAGAGTTCAGGAGGGTGGGGATGAAATCCCTTTCACGCCGAGAAATGCTCAAAGGCAGTCTGCTGGCGCCGGCCATTGCCGCCGCAGCCAGCGGCATGAGCCCTGTTGCAGCCGCGATGCAAGCTGCCGGGGAGACTTCCGGTCCCCTCCCTGCATACAAGCCTGCTTCATCGGGCGCAGCGCAAAAACCGGCGCAGCGCAATACGGCGCGCGAGCGCCTGTTGCTCGATTTTGGATGGCGCTTCCACCTCGGCGACGCGTGCGATGCGGCCAAGGACTTCGGATTCGGCAGCGGCAGAGCCGGCAACTTTCAAAAAACCGGCAACTTTCTTCCCGCCAGTTCCCTCGCCTTCGACGACAGCGACTGGAAGCCCGTCGATCTGCCGCACGATTGGGCCATCGAGCTGCCTTTCACGAACGATCCCGCACTCCTCAGCAAGGGTTTCTATCCTCTCGGCCGTAATTACCCCACCACGAGCATCGGCTGGTACAGGCGCGTTTTCGAAATGCCTGCCTCGGACACAGGCAAGCGGATTTCTCTCGAGTTCGACGGCGCCTATCGCGAAACCACGGTGGTCTTCAACGGTTTCTACATCGGCCAGCACAGCGGCGGCTACGATCCTTTCCGTTTCGATGTCACCGACTTCGCCAATCCCGGTGGAAGAAATGTTCTGCTGGTTCGCGTCGATGCAACTGAGAGCGACGGATGGTTTTACGAGGGTGCGGGAATCTATCGCCACGTGTGGCTCGTGAAGACCCACCCCGTCCACGTGAAGCAATGGGGAACGTTGGTCGCGTCGGAAATTGAGCCGGGCGCGGCCACGCTTTCCCTCCGCACGGAAGTGGTCAATGACGGCAAACGGGACGGCCAGTCCAGCGCCAACGCACGCGTGGTTTCTACTGTTCTCGATCCCAGGAGCAAGCCTGTGGGCAAAATGGTGACGGCTACGGTTGCCATTCCCGCCGGCTCGGAGCAGACCTACGAACAGAAGATGACCTTCAGCCAACCGAAGCTCTGGTCGCTCGAAGACCGGAACCTGTACTTGCTGGTCACGGAAGTGCGCGTGGGCGGCGATGTGGTCGATCGCTACGAAACGATTTTTGGCATTCGCTCCATCAAGTTCGATGCGCAGAAAGGGCTTTTCCTCAACGGCAAGCCGGTGAAAGTCAAGGGCACCTGCAATCACCAGGACCATGCTGGCCTGGGCGCGGCGCTTCCCGACTCAGTGCAGTACTACCGTGTGCGCAAGCTCCAGGAGATGGGCTGCAATGGATTGAGGACCTCGCACAATCCGCCTACGCCGGCGCTGCTCGATGCTTGCGACGATCTGGGCATGCTGGTGTTTGACGAGACGCGGATGATGTCGTCGAATCCCGAGGGCCTGAGCCAGTTTGAGAATCTCGTGCGCCGCGATCGTAACCATCCCAGCGTCTTCATGTGGTCAATGGGCAACGAGGAGGGCACCGCCAACACCGAGAGAGGCGTGCTCATTCTCACGGCGATGAAAGAAGTCGCAAAGCGGCACGACGGATCGCGTCCTGTCTCCATCGCGCCTACGGGCGCAATCGGAACCGGCGGCCTCGCGGTCTGCGACGTTATCGGCTACAACTACGCGGATCCCGGCGCAGAGGCCTATCACAAGGCGCATCCCGACAAGCCCGTCATCGGCACGGAAACCGTGAGCGCCGTGTGCACGCGCGGCATCTACGTGACCGACTACGACAAAGGCTACGTCGGCTCCTACGATCCCTACACCACAACCGGCCGCGCCTCGGCCGAAGGCTGGTGGAGTTTTTGCAACGCGCGTCCATGGCTGGCCGGCGGCTTTGTATGGACGGGCTTCGACTATCGCGGCGAGCCATCGCCGAACGGCTGGCCCAACATCAGCTCACAATATGGCATCATCGACACCTGCGGATTTCCCAAGGACACCTTCTACTACTACCAGGCGTGGTGGACCGCGAAGCCCGTCCTGCATCTCTTCCCGCACTGGAACTGGCCGGGCATGGAAGGCAAGGAGATTGCGGTCTGGGTGCATTCGAACATCGAGAAGGTGGAACTTTTTCTGAACGACGAGAGCCTCGGTGCGGGGGAGGTGAAGAAGGACTCGCACCTTGTCTGGAACGTGGCCTACGTGCCCGGAGTCCTCGAAGCACGCGGCTTTAAGGATGGCGAACTCGTAATGGCGGCCCGGCGCGAGACTACGGGCGCTCCAGCCGCGCTCGCCATCTACGCGGACCGAGCAGAAATCGCCGCCGATGGCGAAGATGTGGCCATGTTCGCCGTGGAAGTGCGCGATGCCCGGGGCCGCATTGTGCCCATTACCGACAATCTGGTCACGTTCAAAGTCATCGGTGCGGGAAAACTGATTGGCGTGGGCAATGGCGATCCCACCGACCAGGAATCCGACAAGGGCACGTCGCGCAAGGCCTTCAGTGGCAGGTGTATGGCTATCGTTCAGTCCACCAGGCTGGCAGATAACATCACGGTCGAAGCCACGTCGCCGGGTCTCACTCCGGCGCAGGTAACCATCTGGGCAGGCGCGGTCCCGCTGCGTCCGCAGGTGGCTGCGTGGGAACGCGAAGCGCCGAAGGGCTCAGGCATCAACGGCCTCTGGAGGCCCGCCCAGGACGGAACGCAGATCTTTACTCTCTTTCAGGACGGGAGCAAGCTCACAGGAACCGTGGAAGGCATCAGCGGAGGCTGGGCGGGCGGATACGACGCGCCCACTCCGATTACAGACGGTCAGGTGGATGGGACCAACGTCAGCTTCAAGGCCGGAAACAGCGCGTTTTCCGGCCGTATCAACGGAAACACGATCGAGCTCGAACGTGCCCCGAATTCCGGCACGCGTCCGCCACGGCCAGCAATTCAGCCTGAAGCTGAGCGCCCCGCTGTCGGTCCACCGCCCGATGGATCGGATCCGTCCCGCAGCCCGTTGTACCGTCCGCCAGGACCCGTAGCGATGGTTTTGCATCGCGCCGAGCGGTAAGCACGGGCTAACCTTGCCCATGGCCAGGCTTCGTCAAAGCCAGGCGTTGAAATTTGCAGGCAGCTCAAAATGGACGTTGTTCAGCCCAAGAGATAGGTTTGACGGCCAAAAATAATGTATGTATGGTTATGTATGCGGATCGAAGCATGAAACCTACAGATCAAACCAAGGAACACGTGATTGCAACCTACGTAAGGCCTGCGCGGCTGAAGGGTGCGAATGTCGTTCAAGTACGAGTAGGTGCTGTTCAAAAGGAACTCGGCTGGACAAATCGAACGCCGTCGGTCTTCTCCACCTTGTCCTCAAAGGAATTCCAGCGGGAAGCGGGCGTTGAATTGATTGAAAAGAGAGGCGGGCCTCCGTCAGGCGGTCCCAGCACCACGGTGCAGTTTGTTTACCGCATTCTTGACGGCAGTACATCTGAGAAGCCCTCATCACGGGAATTCAGAATTATTCCCAACGGAGCTGGTCTGGAAAAGCTTTATGGCATCCTCGCAGATGAATTCAAGGAGCTCGGCGGCGGAGAAGCATTCCTGAAAGCCGAGAGAAACTGGGGCCCGGATGCGTGGGAAAAATATGAACAGGAAGAGAGAGCGAGGAAGGAGAACCAGGAGTGACCCGGATTTACTGGGACTCGATGCTGTTTATCTATATGTTGGAAGGGAACCCAATTTTCGGCCCGAAGGTTCACAAGATCCTCAATCGAATCGTGAGCCGGGGAGATGCCTTGAGCACAAGCGTATTTTCCATCGGCGAAATCCTGACTGGACCGCGCCGTCGAGGCTCGATCTCCGGTGCCGACGCAGTGAAGACGTACCTTCTCAGCGGGGCGGTCGAAATTCTTCCGTTTACCGAGGCAACGGCCGACCGCTATAGCGTCATTCGAGGCGCGAACAAGGTAAGTCAAGCAGACGGAATTCATCTTGCGACGGCGGCAGAAGCCGGCGTCGATGTTTTCGTGACAAACGACGGCGACCTTCGCAAGTTGACGATTCCGGGAATCAAGTTCTTTGCAGACCTCGATGGCAGGATGTTCTGAGCGACTTGAAGAACAATCCCGCGTAGCCGGCTCATCTTCTCCTTTACTCGCTGCTAGAATTTGTAGTGAACCCATGCCCGTGACAGCCCTCTATCCCGGAACCTTCGATCCGCCCACCAACGGTCATGTTGACCTGATTCAGCGCGGGGCAAAACTCTTCGACCATTTGACCGTCGCCATTCTCGTGAATCCGGTCAAGAATCCTCTCTTCACGGTCGAGGAGCGCGTGGAGATGCTCAAAGAAGCTACAGCCGGAATCGGCAATGTTTCTGTGGCCACGTTCGACGGCATGATGGTTGATTTCGCGCGCCAGCAGGGCGCCTCGGCGGTGCTGCGCGGCATTCGCGCCATCTCCGACTACGAGCACGAGTTCCAGATGGCTCTCATGAATCGCCGCCTCGCCCCCGAAATCGAGACCGTCTTTCTGCAACCGGCAGGACGCTACTCCTTTGTCAGCTCGAGGATGGTCAAGGAAGTCTTCAGTTTCGGCGGCGACGTGAGCGGGCTCGTGCCGCCGAATGTGCTCAAGCGGCTGCGGGCGCGCATCAAAAACGGCGCGGACTAGCGCGGCACCGGGCTCATGCTTCTAGTCCTTCTGCGCTGTTGCTCCAGCGCCCACATCGATACCTGCGAACCTCATGCCGCCCGTGAGAACTTCTCCACCTTGGGCCGCTTGCGTTGCGAGGCGTGCCACAGATCGTACTGCTGCTGCAAGTCGAGCCACATGGCCGGTTCGGTTCCAAAGGCGTCAGATAGCCGTAACGCCATCGCTGCCGTAAATGACGCCCGTCCGTTCAACAGCCGAGAAAGCGTCGATCGCGCCACGCGCAGCTTTTTTGCCGCCACGCCAACCTGAATCGTACCCAGGTATTCACGAAGGATTTCGCCGGGATGGGCGGGGTTATACATCGTCATCGCCATAATGATTCTCCTCAGCCGTTAGTGGTAGTCCTGGTAATCCACCAGGATTGCATTCTCGTTCTCAAATGCGAAGGTCACGCGCCAGTTCCCATTGACCTTGATCGACCAATGATCTGCGAGAGACCCCTTGAGCGGGTGTAAATCCCAGCCTGGAATATCCATGCGATTCGCGTTCTTGGCTGTATTGAGCAGCGTAAGCTGCCTGCGGAGCTTGATGGCGTGCGCCGGTTGAATGCCCGCCTTGCTTCCCGTCAGATAGAACCTCTCCAGCCCCGCGTGCCGGAACGACTGAATCATACCAGTACTGTAGCGCGTAGCGCCTCACGCGTCAAGGCCATGGCTTCCGGCGCACGCGCAGGAGGCGACAACCGGACGCTTATTAGATGAGCATTTTGCTCTCATCCGGAAATCTGTCAAGATAGAAGTGTCATGACCGTTACAGCTCCCGCAAAAGTCTTTACCGATCGCATTGGCCGCATCGAAGTATCCGCGACCATGGCTGTGGCCGCCGAGGCGGCTAAACTGCGCGCTCAGGGCGCCAACCTGGTGGATTTCGGGGCCGGCGAGCCTCATTTCCCCACTCCGCGGCACATCAAGGACGCCGCCATTGCCGCCATCGAGGCTAATTTCACCCGTTACACCGTGGTTCCGGGCATTCCCGACGTGCGTAAAGCCATCGTCGAGCGCCACGCCTGCGACTTCGGCTCGGACTATTCGATCGACGAGGCCATTTTCACGGCCGGCGGTAAGCTGGCGCTGTTCAACACCCTGCAGATCCTTGTCGACCACGGCGACGAGGTGATCCTGCCCGTTCCCTACTGGGTCAGCTTCAAGGACATCATTCAGTACGCGGGCGGCAAAGTGGTTTATCTCGAAACCAGCGAGGCAGAGAGCTTCCGCATCACCGCGGACGCGATCGAGCACGCCATCACGCCGCGCACCAAAGCCATCATCCTGAACTCGCCGTCGAATCCGGCGGGTTCCGTGGTCACAGCCGAGGACCTGGAGCGCATCGTCCACCTCGCCCACGAGCGCGGGATTTTCCTGCTGCTGGACGAGTGCTACGTGTACCTCAACTACGCCGGAAAGCCTGTCTCCGGCGGCTCCTTCACCTGGGCCAAGGAGCACCTGGTCATTCTCGGGTCACTCTCGAAAACTTACGCGATGACTGGCTGGCGCGCGGGCTTTGCGCTGGCTTCGAAGCCCGTGGTCGCCAACCTGAGCAAGCTGCAGTCTCAATCCACCTCGAATGCCACCAGCATCGTGCAGAAGGCAGCCATCGCGGCGCTGACCAGCTCGCAGCAGTGCGTAGCCGAGTTTCGCGCCGAGTTCATCGACCTGCGCGACTACATGCTGGCCGCACTGGCAAAGATCCCCGGCGTCACCTGCACCAAGCCGGAAGGGGCGTTCTACGTGTACCCCAACATTTCGGCGTACCTGGGCAAAGGCGGCATTCGCACGGCCACTGAGCTGGCCACGCGCCTGCTCCACGAGGCGCACGTAGTCACCGTGCCCGGCGAGGCCTTCGGAACCGGCGAGCATATCCGGATTTCCTACCCGGTAACCAAGCAGAACATCGACGAGGGCACGCGCCGCATGGGCGAGTTCCTGACCAGCTTGAAGTAGCTCCGATCTGTGTCGATCTCCCGCCGTTGGTGGCAACCAAATGCCCGATGCAGCGACAGTTGTTGCATGTTGGGCGGGCTGTCTCGGCCGGTGGGTTTTCTCATTGAAAATAATTCGCTTTGCCCTGTGCAAACGTTGTCTTTGTCAAGTAGGATGTTTCTTCAATGTTGAACGCTATCGATTTCCGTCCCGTGATACTGGCCGGGGGCAGCGGCACCCGCTTCTGGCCCCGTTCCCGGCGCGCTCGCGCCAAGCAGGTGCTCGCCCTCGACGGCGAGCGCTCCATGATTCAGCAAACCGTGGAGCGTCTCAAGCCGCTCACCACGCTCGAAAAAACCTGGATTATCACCAACGAGTATCTGGCCCAGGAGATTGCCGACCAGTTGCCCGGCATGCCCGCCGCGCAGATCGTACAGGAGCCGGTGGCCCGCAACACCGCGCCTGCATGCGGCTTGGCCGCCTTCCTCATTGAGCGCGACAATCCGGACGCCGTGCTCGGCGTTTTTCCGTCAGACCATGTCATCAGCGACGAGCCGCGTTTCCTCAAGGCCCTGCAAAAAGGCATTGCCGCGGCCGCGGCCGGCGAAAACATCGTGGTGCTGGGCATCGAGCCCTCCCGCGCGGAAACCGGCTACGGCTATATCGAGACCGGCGACCTGACCAACGACGACGCCGCTCTCCACGTGCGCCGCTTCATCGAAAAACCCAATCAAAATCGCGCTGACGAATTCGTGGCGGCCGGCAACTACTACTGGAATTCCGGCATTTTCCTGTGGTCGGCCCGCACGCTGGCCAATGCCGTCCGCGAGCACCTGCCTGAAACCGCACCGCTGCTCGAGTCCATCGCCGCCGCCTGGGGCACGTCGGAGTTCGACGAGATCTTCCGCACCACGTATCCCAAGTGCGAAAACATCTCTGTCGACTACGCGGTCCTCGAGCCGCGCTCCGCCAAGGGCGAGCACCTCTCGAACCTCTACTGCATTCCCGCCGAGTTCAGCTGGAACGATCTCGGCTCATGGTCCTCCCTCTACGAGTACCAGTTGGAGACGCGCATGCGCGGCGACGCCGAAGGCAATGTGACCGACACCGGAGGCCACATGGCCATCGAGGCCAACGACAACTACATCTTCAGCCCCAAGAAGTTCGTGGCTCTGGTGGGCGTGAAGAACCTGGTCGTCGTCGACACCGAAGACGCGCTGCTGATTGCTCATCGCAACCACTCGCAGGATGTGGGCAAGATCGTGAAGGAGCTGGGCGTCACCGGCCACTCCGAGCTGATCTGACGCTGAGTAGGCGAAAAATTCAAGGCGAAAGCGAAACGCGCCCTACGCCGCCACCACTTCCACGCGCCCCGCAGCCCTTTTGCCCTCCGGCCCAACAACGATCTTCACGCCACGCCCAAGTCGCACCAGGCAATCCATCATTTTTACCTCGCTGATGCCGCGGAATTGCCCGCGCAGCATCTCGGAGAGCTTCGGCTGTGTCATTCCCAGCACCTTCGCCGCCTGTTGCTGGCTCCATCCTCGCTTGCGCAGAGTCTCAGCAATCTTCATTGCCAATTGCGCCTTCAAGAGCATCTCATCAGCGTCTCGAAAGCCCAGCTCTTCATATGCGCTCTTTGCTGCCTTCACTTTGCTCATCGCACAGCCCCCAATGCTTGTGCCTCTGCTTCTTTGAGCCGTATACGGATCAGATCCATCTCCCGCTTCGGTGTCTCGATTCCACGTTTCGATTTCTTTTCAAAACAGTGCAGGATATACACCGCCCCAGCGAATCGCACCGTATAAACGGCACGGTAGGCATTGCCGCGCCAATCCTCGACAACCTCCACAACTCCGGCCGAGCCAAACCCCTTCAGCGGTTTTGCCGCCGGGTGCATCTGGCCGATCTACGCCTGAAAGAGCGCAAACCCGAAGGCCTGCTGCACCTCCTCCGGCATCGCCAGCAGATCCTTCTTCGTCGATCCGATCCAGCGCAGCGGCCTGAGGGCGTCTGGCACGTTTCCATTATACCCAACTGGGAATAATGCGGACCGGACAGTTCACCGCTGTACAATTCTTGCGTATCTCAGTGCGCACAAATCGCCTGAGTGGAGCAGGAAATGCCCGAAACCATTCATTGGCCTCCGCAGCCAAAGCCGCGGCGCCTTCGCCTTGCCATCTATCTTCCCATTGCTATCGTCGTCCTTGTCATTATTGGCGGCCGCGCCGCCATTTCCTATTGGGTTGACCTTCTCTGGTTCGACTCGCTCGGCTTTGTTCCCGTCTTCTGGAAGACCTTTGGCCTGCAGTGGGGGACGTTCGCAGCCTTTGCTGTGCTTACCTTCCTCGTCCTCTTCGGCGCCTTCCTCGCTTTCCGCCATGGCCACGCCGGCGATTTGCCTGAGACGCAGACCATCTTTTTCGCCGGCCGCCCCGTCGAGCTGCCGGTGGCAAAGTTCCTGCGCTCCGTCGGCGTCATCGTCGCGCTGCTCATCTCCATCGTCACCGGCTTCGCCATGGAATCGCAGTGGCCCACGCTGGCCCTTTATTGGTACGCGCCTGCCACTGCCACGAATCCTGTCGACCCCATCCTGGGCCGTCCGCTTGGCTTCTACCTCTTTACCTTGCCCGCCTGGGAACTCATCGCCGGATGGTTGCTTACGCTGGCAGTCTTGATCTCGATTCTCGCCGTGCTCTTCCTGATCGCTGCAGGCGGCGGACGTTTGCGTGGCGGCCACTTCGAGAGTTCCACTTCGTCGATCTGGCGTGGCGTTTCCATCGCCGCAGGCTTTTTGCTTTTCACACTGGCCATCCGCGAGTATGTCGGCCGTTTCGATCTCCTCTTCGACCAGCACACCGTATTCTCCGGCGTCTCGTACACGGACGCACACGTCACGCTCGTCGGAATGTTTTTTATCAGTGTGGCGCTCGCTATCGGCGCGGTCGTTGCCTTCGCTTGCGGTCTGCTTAAGCTACGCGTGCGCTGGCTGCTCTTGAGCCTGGTTCCCGCGGTGGTTTGTTTCGTCGTGGCCAGTTTGGCCGGATGGTACATGAGCACGTTCATCGTCAAGCCCAACCAACTCGACCGCGAGCGGCCTTACATTGCTTACAACATCGCACTCACGCGTCAAGCCTATGGCCTGGACCGCTTCGCACAGCAAGAATTTCCCGCCGAGACCACCGTCGCCGCGGCCGATCCGGAACACAACCAGGCGACGCTTGAAAACATTCGCCTCTGGGATGTGGGCGCGCTGCAGGACACGTTGCGCCAGGTGCAGGAGATCCGGACTTATTACGACTTTCCCGGCATCGATATCGATCGTTACCAGATCAACGGCTCCTTGCGGCAGGTGATGCTCGCGGTTCGCGAGCTGAACGTAGACAAACTGCCCGAGAGCAGCCGCAACTGGATCAACGACAAGCTCATCTACACCCACGGCTACGGCATCACCATGAATCCCGTCAACGGGTTTTCAACCGAGGGCCTGCCCACGCTTTATCTCTCGAATATGCCCGTGCAAAGCACCGTACCCAGCCTCAAAGTCACGCGCCCCGAGATTTACTTTGGCGAAATGACCGACACCGATGTCTACGTCAAGACCGGCCAGCAGGAGTTCAACTATCCCCAGGGCCAGAGCAACAATCTCTCCACTTACGAAGGCACGGGCGGCATAGTGATGGGCGGCTTTATGCGCCGCGCGCTGCTGGCCTTCGATCGCGGCGACCTCACCAAGGTCCCCTTCAGCGACGACATCACAGCCCAGAGCCGCCTGCTGATGCGGCGCAACGTGATCGAGCGCGTTAACACCCTGGCGCCGTTCCTCACCTTTGATCACGATCCCTACATCGTCGTCGGCGACGATGGTCGTCTCTCCTGGATCATTGATGCCTACACTTCCTCGTCCACCTATCCTTACTCCGCGGCGGCCGATCTCAACGGGCAATCGGTCAACTACATTCGCAACAGCGTAAAAGCGGTGGTGGACACCTACGATGGCACCGTCACGTTCTACGTTTTCGATGCTTCCGATCCCATCCTCGCTGCATGGCGCGGCATCTATCCGGGACTGTTCAAAGACGCCTCCACCATGCCCGCCTGGCTGCGCGCCCACGTGCGCTATCCTGAAGCGCTGCTGAGCCTGCAGGCCGATGTGTACGGTCTCTATCACATGACCGATCCCGAGGTCTTTTACAACCGCGAAGATCAGTGGAGCGTGGCTTCCGAGAATGGTTCGAGCCAGGGCGGCGACCAGAGCGTGGCCATGCAACCCAACTTCGTGCTGATGACGCTCCCCGGCGAATCGGGCGGCCTCGAGTTCGTCGAGATCCTGCCCTTCACGCCCATCAGCCGCAACAACATGATCGGCTGGATCGCGGCGCGCAGCGACGGCGCGCATTACGGAACCGCCGTGGTGTTCAACTTCCCGAAGACGCGGCTGGTCGACGGGCCGCAGCAAATTGAAGCGCGCATCGACCAGAACGCGCAGCTCTCCGGACAGCTTACGCTCTGGAATCAGAATGGCTCGAAGGTGATCCGCGGCAGCCTGCTGGTGATTCCCTGCGGGCAGGCGCTGCTCTATGCGGAACCGATTTACCTGCAGGCCAACCAGAGCCCCATGCCGGAACTGCGGCTCGTCGTGTTAGCTCTGCAGGATCGCCTCGCCTATGGGCCGACCTTTGAGGCCGCGCTCGCTTCGCTCTTCGGATCGCAGACTCCATCGCTTACCGGTGCGGAATCGCAGCAACCAGCGCCTGCGGCAACGCCCTCAGGCACGCCCCAGCCTGCGGCCAATGTCAACTCGCTGATTTCGCAAGCCAGTCAAGACTTCGCCGATTATCAGCGCCTGACTTCGGAGGGTAAACTTGCCGAGGCCGGCCAGAAACTCGACGACCTGAAGCGCGTGCTCGACCAACTCAGCACTCATGCGAAGTGATTCTCGCGGGAAATTTGGAGATCAGTTGAAATGCCCACAGCTTCGGGCCGCGGTTTTGAAAGGGCGCGACTTTAGTCGTGCCGTAAGACCAGCAATATCGACGGGGCTTCAGCCCCTGAGGGATGTCTTTCGCAGCGATTTCGACTTTCACCACAGACTGTTAAAGATAATGGCGCAAAGAATGGATCTTATGCGGTGTATTCATCTCGCACCGAAGGAGCAACCGCAGATCCTTCGGCTCGCTGCGCTCGCTCAGGATGACAAGCCGAGCGTTTGCATTTTTCATGCTCACCAATCATTCAATTTGATGACGGAGTCCATGCCATGCCTCGTTTTGCCGCCAACCTGACCATGATGTACCAGGAACACAAGTTCCTCGACCGCTTTGCCGCGGCTGCGCGCGACGGCTTCACGGCTGTCGAGTACCTGTTCCCCTACGAGCATCCGGCCGCCACGCTGGCCGCTCTGCTCAAGGAGCACGGACTGCGCCAGGTCCTCTTCAACTCGCCTCCCGGCGACTGGAAAGCCGGCGAACGCGGCATCGCGGCGCTGCCCGGCCGCGAAAAGGAATTTCGCGATGGGTTCCTGCAGGCCATGGAGTACGCGCTCGTCATGCCATGCTCCCGCGTCCACGCCATGGCCGGAATTTCTCCGCCGGGAGTGGATCGCGCGCACCTGCTCCGCGTCTACACTGAAAATCTTGCCTGGGCCGCGGATCAGGCGCGGGTTGCCGGCGTCCAATTGCTCATCGAGCCCATCGCCATGCGCAACATACCCGGCTTCTTCCTCAATCGCCAGGAAGAAGCGCACGCTATCATCGCGGAGATCGGCGCATCCAATCTCAAAATCCTCATGGACCTTTTCCATTGCCAGGTGGAGGAGGGCGATCTGGCCATCAGGATCCGCAAATATCTCGTCGACCCGAAGACGACGCGCGTAGGACACATCCAAATCGCGGGCGTGCCCGAGCGCCACGAACCCGACACCGGCGAAGTGAACTACAGCTATCTCTTCGATGTCATCGATGGGCTCGGCTACGAAGGCTGGATCGGCTGCGAATACATTCCCGCCGCCGCCACGTCAGCGGGCCTCGGCTGGTTCAGCAAATGGAAAACTACGTAGCGCCGGTCTCGACAGGCTGCGGAAAAACCCTTTCATGGCCGCAAGAAGTGTCAGGGCACGACTTCAGTCGTGCCGTAAGCAGCACAAAATGAGTGATGGGCTTCAGCCCCTGCGGAGTATTTTTCACGATTCGACCGCAAGGTTGGCCTTTTTCCGCAACCTCTCCAGACCGGCTGTATTGGCGGCGTCCACGCCGCCAGCGATTCGAAGTAGAAATCCAGATAGTGCGGGCCGGGAGGCCCGCACTACAGCCGGTCTCCCGGCCGGCGCTACATGATCGCCTCTACTTCTCCACGCCAAACGTAAACGTCGTCGTCGAGTGCATCTTCTCGCCGGGCTTCAGCTCCGTGCTCGGAAAATCCGGATGGTTCGGCGAATCCGGAAAATGCTGCGTTTCCAGGCAGAATCCGGAGTGCTTCTCGTATTTCACGCCGCTCCAACCCGTCAAAGTCCCGTCCAGGAAATTTCCTGAATAGAACTGCACGCCCGGCTCGGTTGTTTCCACCGTGAGCTTGCGTCCGCTCACGGGATCGGTAACGATTGCCGCCAGGCGCAGCGTTCCCGGCTTGCCGTTCACCACCCAGTTGAAATCGTACCCGCCCGCGCACTTCAGTTGTTCGTTGTCTGCATCGATCCGCGCGCCAATCGCCATCGGCTTGCGAAAATCCATCGGCGTGCCCGCAACCGGCGCTAATTCTCCGGTCGGAATCAGCCCCGCGTCGACAGGGGTATAACGGTCGGCGTTGAGTTCAACCTTCATGTCGAGAATGTTGCCCTTGTCGTCGCCATGCAGGTTGAAATACGAGTGGTTGGTCAGGTTCACCACCGTATCCTTGTCGGTGGTTGCGGTGTAATCGATGCGCAGCGTATTCCCCATCAGCGTGTAGCGCACCGTTGCGGTCATTGTCCCCGGATATCCCATGTCGCCATCGGGGCTCACATGCGTAAATTCGACGCCGTCCGGCACTTCTTTCGCCTGCCACACGTACTGGTCGAATCCCTTCGTACCGCCATGCAGCGAGTTGGGACCGTTATTGACGGGAAGCTGGTACGTCTTGCCGTCCAGCGTAAACTTGCCCAGCGCAATGCGATTGCCATAGCGCCCCACCACGGCTCCCAGGTAGCCATTCGGAACGGTGGTGTAACCTTCCAGTCCGCTGAAGCCCAGCACCACATCCGCCATCTTGCCGGTGCGATCCGGAGCTTTCACGCTAACAATGTGCGCTCCGAACGCCGTCACTTTCACTTCAATCTGCCCGCCCGTCAACGTATAAATCGGCACGGCGGTTCCATCCGCGGTATGACCCCATATCGACATCTTCGTCTCTCCCTGTGCAATGGGCGCAAGCGCCATTGCCATTGCCATTGCCATCAAAGTTGCGACCACTCCAGCTGCTCGTCTCACGGTTTACCCCTCTGCCTTCCGGCCTGCGCCGATCTCGCCGCCAGCCGGTCTCGGCCTGTTTCACCGCTTCGCGTTTCAGAAGCCTCAACCGTCGCGATGATGTTCCTTGGAAACTATAGCTGATGCGGCTGGCAATGCCGTCCCGTGCCCTGGGGGGGGTGGGGCGAACGGTGAAACTCCGGCAACTGCGCCAGGCAAGATTTGCTAGTAAATCCGGCTGGCAATCACCTGCGTCCCGGTGGCGTTTGACTCGATGCTCGTCGAACGCAGCAGCACTTCGAAATTGCGCAGGGATTTATCCGGACGCGTGGCTCGCTTCAGAATCGGATCGATGGCCGATGGATACAACAGCATCTCGGCCGCGGCCTGCGTTCCTGCCACATCCAGTCCCTCCAGGACGAGCAAATGTCCGCTGCCGCTCAAATTGGGAAGGAAATCGATGAGCGCGAAGGTCTCGTGCGCCGGCTCGTTCCAGTGGCTGGAATACGTCGCAGATTCTCCCGGCTGCGGCTTGAGATTGATAATCTGCGCTCCATTCATACCCGGCCGGTCGACAATGCGGAAATTCGCGTTGCTCTCAGCAATCGCGGCCCAGGGATTGCTGCCCACCGATCCGATGATGACGGCGTTGGCGTTTTTGAGGTCATCCAGTCGCAGATCTCGCGGAAACCGGATGAAAACCCGCTGCGGATCGTCCTCTGTCAGGTGGGCGAATGCCGCCGCGATCTGCAGATCTACAAAGGGCGTCAACCGCTGGGAGCGCAGATCCGAGGCGCTATGCGCATCCACTCCGGACAGTGGCAGTCCCTGGTAGCTGCCTGAAATGTACTCCGCCAACGGCACCGGCCGGCGCGAAATGTCTTCCAAAAGATTGAACCCCGCATCGGACGGAACGATATAGCTGTTTTCAGGACCGCTGAACAGTTCGGCCCACAGCAAATGCGATGGCTCTTGCGAAACGGGCGGCGCCGGCGCCAACGATCGCCTGGCGGCATACCAGGTCACGGCGATCAATGCCGCGCTATAGGCCACAACCAGCACTGCGCCCAGCGCCCAGCGGCTTGCCTTTGCCCGAACCGAATCCTGACCCGTAGCCTGAACCGCCGCCGCTGCGTCCGCCGTGCGTGCGGGCAGCACATGAAGCTGTATCTGGCCGGGAGCCGCCGCCGGCGAACCCGGCGTTTCTTCTTTGTTGACATCCTGAGTAGCCGGAAAAAACACCGGCATATAACCGCCCACCGGAATGTCGATGCGCACCGGTTCCGAGTTGCCCTGGTCCGCAAAGTGCTCTGCCAGCCGCTTGCGCAATTGGCGTGCATAGCTGCGAACGATATTGTCCTCAAGCGTGCGATAATCCGCCGGCCGGTCGAAGACATGCACGCCAATCTGGTGCTCCGTGATCTCGTGTCCCCGCCCTTCCACGGTTTCTGCCACCACAAACAACAGAAACTTGGTAAGCAAGGGGGAGCGAGCGAAGTTCGGCCCGGCGATCACACGCTGCGCCAGGCCCCAATGCGGGTCTTCCAGCAGACTCGCTGGCCATGCCTCCTCGAGAGGAAGCATCTTGGGCTTGGATTGGACGGCTGTAATTTGATCCATGAGCCTTATCTCCAGGCTGCCATCCAGGGACGGAGAGCGGTCTCCGGTTCAACGGTTAAGGAATGACGCACGGCTTGACCCAACTCTCGGTTTTCCCACAAATACGTCTGCATACTGCGCAGGGTTGAATACCATTTCAATTCCGTTAACGCCAGAAGAACCAGAGCAAGCCGCTGGCATGAAGCCAGTTTCTCTTGGGCGACTTTGCAACGCATCGCAGCAGCATTCACGCTCGGGCTTGTAAACCGATTGCAACCGAAGCAGACACGCTGTTTCATGCGCCGCCCCATCGTCCGCGCACGGTGTTCTCAAATACTACCCCGAGAACGGTCTTCCAACTAAACAATTTCCACAGTTTACCAACATTTAAAATAGTCAACAAGTCCTTTTCAATCAAATAATTAAGTGCTTTGAACACTAGTGTATACACGTTCGTACACTCTGGGTAAACACTCCCGCTCGCATTCTTTGTGCAATATTGTTGCGCTGCTCGCCGAGGTGTGGGTGAGTGCAAACGTGTAAAAGCATCTTCAAATTGGAGGTAACAAAGCATCATGAACATCAAACAGCAATTCAGAATTGCAGGACCATGGCTTACCCTCGTGGTCACGCTCCTTGCTCTGTGCCTTCCGGGCCGCCTGGCGGCCCAGCTAGACCGAGGAGAGATCACCGGAACGGTAGAGGATCCGACCGGCGCGGTCGTGCAAAAGGCCATGATCGACCTCATCAACAACGACACCACCGCAAGAATCACAAGCAAGTCCACAGCGACCGGTACCTATGTTTTCGACGACGTGCTTCCAGGCAACTACACGGTTGAGGCTGAGGCCCCCGGGTTCCAGAAGTATGTCGTGCACGGAGTCATTGTGCAGGTACAGCAGGTCGAAACCATCGATATTCACTTTGCCACCGGCAACGTGCAGCAAAGCGTCACTGTGACCGCTGCCCAGCCGCTTCTTGAAGCAGAGAGCGCCCAAGTCGGCCAAACCATCACCAACGAGTCCGTAAATGATCTGCCCCTTGCCACCCGCGATTGGGGCTCGCTGGCGCAAATGTCCGCCGGCGTCATGACCACAGCGACCTCATCCGGCGGCGGAGGCGTCACCCCCGATGCAGGCAGCTCTGACTCTGCTTATTTCTCGGTGAATGGCGTCGACGAATGGCAGAACGATTTCCGCCTGGACGGCATTAACGACAATATCGAGATCTATGGCGGCAACTATACCCTGACCAACGCCGCCATCGTCCCGCCGCCCGACGCGATTCAGGAATTCACGCTGCAGAGCGGCGACTTCAACGCCGAATTCGGACATTCCACCGGCGGCGTTATCAACGCGTCCATTAAATCAGGCACCAATGGAGTGCACGGCGACCTCTGGGAGTACGTGCGCAATGATGACCTGAACGCCAATAACTTCTTTAACAGAACCTGCAGTGGCGGCGTCTGCACCGCCGGTCCGATTGCCGACTACCACCAGAACCTGTTCGGCTTCACGGCCGGGGGCCCGGTCCTGATCCCGCCCGTCGTCCACGGCAAGAACCGGCTCTTCTGGTTCACTGACTATCAGGGCGGTCGCTACGTGGTGCCCGAGACGCCGGGCGCCCAAACCGTGCCCACCTGCGACGTGGCCGGCGCAACATCTCCCACTGCCTGCACGTCCACCAGTGAGTTCGGCAGCAGCTTCACCAATCTGCAGGACAACATCAATTTCAACAGCGGCTCGTATTCCGATCTTCTCGGCCGCACATTTCCCAATGGCACCATCCTCGATCCAGCCACCACTCGTTCCATCCCTGCCGGAGGAATGGACCCCATCACCAACCTGATCAACACTACGTCCGGCACGATCTATGTCCGCGACCCGTTCTTCAACTGCACCGCGGCTGGCGGTTGCAACCCGAACAACTACAAGACCGGCGGATCGCTCGCCGGAATCACGAACTTTACCACTCTGAAATCGTCTCTGAACGTACTGCCCACCTCCAGAGTCGATCCCAACGCAGTCAAAGTCCTTAACCTTTATCCGCTGCCCACGTCAACCACGACACTCGTCAACGACTTGGGAGCCTACTTTCCCATCGAGGACAAGAACACCAATTCCTGGGACATCCGCATCGATGCCAACATTAGCCCCAGGAACATCCTGTTCGGCGTCTATGACCGCAGCCTTCTGAGCGCCCACCTGCCCGGGTACCTTCCCGGGTATGCCGTGGGCCAGACCGACGCGCGCAACGACAGCCTGCCGGCCTACGCCTGGGCCGTCGGCTATACGCGCATCCTGACTCCCACACTCACCAACGACATGCACGTGGGCATGGTGCATGCTGACAAGTTTCAACAGTCCCTCTATGGCAACACCTTTGGGATTCCGGCGCAGTTCGGCATCCAGGGAATTCCGCAGGTGGCCAACAACGGCGGATTCCCATATATGAACATCGCCGGTCTTCGTGGTATCGGCGTCGGCAACTACACGCCCACCATTCAAACCGTCTACAGCCTTGAGGGCGTGGATGCAGTCACCAAGGTCTGGCGCAACCACACCTTCAAAACCGGTATTCAAGTCGACGATTTGACAGCCAATATCTCGCAGCCGCCGCAAGGCCGCGGCGACCTCAGCTTCAACGGTATGTACACCGACGTTCCCAACCGCGTCTCCGTCTCCGGCAGCGGCCTGAACGGCATCGGCGATCTTCTGGTGGCGCCGATGGCTTCGCTGGTCACGCCGAATGGCGCGGCAGGACAGGATAACGTCGGCGGCATGAACGGCTTCTCCGGCTCCAATATCGCCGCTACCGACGACCATCGCTGGTACATTGGCGCTTACTTCCAGGACGACTGGAAGGTGAATCCCAAGTTGACGCTGAACCTCGGCCTGCGCTGGGATCTCTTCACGCCTTACGCCGAAACCCGCGGCTTCCAGGCCAACTTTATCGCTGCGGGCGGCAATGGGAACACCGCCACCTACGAAATCCCCAATCAGGGATGCCAGGCCCCGCGGGCCGCGATCTTCAATACCGTGGCCGCTCTCAGCAATGTCAACATTTCCTGCGTCTCCAACCTCGCTACTGGCAACGCACAAAAGGACAACTTCGCGCCCCGTGTCGGGTTCGCGTACAAGTTCCGGCCCACGCTGGTGGTGCGCGGAGGATTCGGCACGGCCTATGGAGCGCTGGGCAATCTCGGTTACGGTGGCACGCTGGGATTCAACTACCCGTTCGTCTATGTCCAGACCGTCCCTGCTGCCGATTCCTATCAAGCGTTCTCTCCCAACGCCGCTGGCACCGGCGGCACGCCGGCAACCATGGAAACCTCCTTCACCCAATTCAACTTCCAGAGTCCGGCCGTGCTGCAAAGCCCGACCCCGTACGCAGCAACAGTTACTTGCCCGGCCGGTAGCTCTTGCATAAACGGTCAATACGTCGGTGCGGACTACCTGGGCCTTCCCTTCGATGGCCGCCAGATCAACTACCAGACGCCAATGGTACAGACGGAGAACCTGACCGTAGAGGATCAGTTCACGAGCCACGACGCGATCCAGGTGGGATATGTTGCCACCCAAGGCCGTCACCTGGACATTCTGGGGGTCACGAACGCCAACTCCCAGATCTTGCCCAACGGCACCAACACTCAACTCTATATTCCGTACCCGTACTTCAGCCGGAACAGCACCTACAACACCACCAACACCGACAGCAGCTTCAACTCCATGCAGGTAACGTATGAGCACCGGATGAGCTTTGGGCTCTCCATGCTGGCCAACTACACCTTGTCCCGGTGCTATGGCGACCAGCACGCGCCGCAGAATGGGCAATTCACCGCAGGTTACCGCGCCCAGTGGCTCGCTGGCTTCGGCCTCAAGGGCGACTGGGGCCTGTGCGACACCGATGCCACCAACCTCGTCCACGTGGCCGGAACGTACGACCTGCCCGTTGGCCGTGGACGCCAATTCGGAGGCTCAATGAACAGGGCCGCGGATCTCATCGTGGGCGGGTGGGTCGTCAACGGCTTCTACACATTCCAAGGCGGACAGCCAACCACAATCACTTGCCCGAATGCCACCACCGCCGATTTCGGCTGCTCCGCCAACGTGGTGTCGGGCCAGAACGTCTACGCCGGTCCGCATAATTACACGCAATGGTTGAACCCCACTGCGTTTGCACAGCCACCGCTAGCCACCACCATCGGGCAAACCGACTACTCACCGCTTGGCACGAGCGGCATCCAGCAGGTACGCGGACCGCATTTCGCCAACCTGGATTCGTCAATCCTGAAGAATTTCAACTTCACGGAATCGACGTATTTGCAGTTCCGCGCCGAAGCCTTCAACACCACCAACACGCCGCCCTTCGCTCAGCCGGGACAGTTGAACTTCACGACATCGAATTTCAGCAACATCTCGGTCACGAAGAACAGCAACCAGAACAATGGCGCCCGCACGCTGCAGCTCGCGCTCAAACTAGCCTTCTAAGGCACAGGGCCTCCCAAACGTGTCTTGGTTTCATCCCGCATCCGGCGCAGAACACCGCTCCGGATGCGGGTCTTTCTTTGCGAAGCGCGGGTAGTGGGTCGGTTTGGAACGGTTTTGAAAGGGCACGAGTTCACTCGTGCCGTAATGACCGCAAAGTAAACGTGGGCTTTAGCCCCTGAGGGATGATCTCTTTGAACCGGCCCACGGCCAAGCATCGGTCGCCGGCAAGGCTGGCTATAATGATCGATGCCCTTCCCGAAGCACGCACTGAGGCGAAGCGACTGCCTAAATGTGGTTTATGAAGAAAAGCCTGCCACGCCACGCAAGACTGCCCCTCCGATTTGGAGCACGATTTCTCCTTCTTCTGTTTTCTTCTCTCGGCGCTGCCGCCTTCGCGCAGCAAGCACCTCCCGTCGCGGATTCTTCCGGGTCTGATTTCGTCCTCCAGGGCGTCGTGCGCGGCTCCCAGAACCAGAGCTATGTGCAGGTTCCTTTTGCGGTGCCCGTCGGCACGGAGCGCGTGACCATCACCTTCAGCTACACCGAAAAGGAGCAGCACACCGCTCTCGATCTCGGACTGCTCGATCCTGCTGGGCTGCGCTGCTGGAGCGGCGGCAACAAATCCACGCTGACCGTCGGATTGATGGACGCCACCCCGTCCTGTTTGCCCGGCGCGATTCCACCCGGCACCTGGAACGTTCTCATCGGCGTGCCCAACATCCGCGCCGGCGTCGAGTCGCAGTACACCGTTCATGTCTACCTCACACGCACCGGTGCAGTGGCCGCTCTGCCATCGCTCCTCCGCGAACCGCTACGCCCCGGACCCGCCTGGTTTCGCGGCGATCTGCATATGCACACCGCGCACAGCGACGGCCAATGCCCCAGCCAGACCGGGGAAATGGTTCCCTGCCCGCTCTTCTTCACCGTCGATGCCGCCGCCCGCCGCGGACTCGACTTCATCGCCATTACCGATCACAACGCCAGCTCGCAATATGACGAAATGCGCGAGCTGCAACCGTACTTCGACAAGCTGCTCCTGATTCCCGGCCGCGAAATCACCACCTTTCAGGGCCACATCAATTTCCTCGGCAGCACGGATTTCATTGACTTCCGTCTGGACGGCCACACGGTTCCCGATGTGAATACTTTGCTCGAGAGCGCCGCGCGGGTTGGAGCCATCACCTCGATCAACCATCCTCTGTCTCCGAGCGGCGAAATCTGCCTCGGCTGCGGATGGACGCCTTCCACGCCGGTCGACATGCATCTGCTCACTGGTGTTGAGGCCGTCAACGGCGGCAGCGAGCAGCACGGCCTTTCCGACCTTCCCTTCTGGAATCAGCAACTCAATCGCGGCTGTCGCCTCTCAGGAATCGGCGGCAGCGATAATCATCGCCCCATGCAGCCGCTCGATCAAACCGGTTCCATCGGCAGCCCCACGACCGTTGTGTATGCAGCGGAGCTCTCCACGCCCGCGATCCTCGACGGTATCCGCGCCGGCCATGTCTTTATCGATGTGACTGGAACTCACGATCGGTTCCTCGACGTGACGGCGCATGTCGAGAGCACAACCGTGCACGCCGGCGATGCGATCACGGTTCCCCAAGGCAAGATGGTCGGCTTCAACATTCACGCCGACGCCGTCATCACGGGCAAGATTCTCTGGATTGAAGATGGCGAACCGGTCGCGCTCCCGCTTCCGCCAGATTTCTCTGTCACCTTCGCCCACTACGGCCTCGCCATTGCCTGGCCCAGCGACGGCAAGCGCCATTGGTTCCGTGCTGAAGTCGCCGGACCCGATGGCAAACTATGGCTCATCGGCAACCCCATTTACGTTAATTGGGGCGTTGCGAATGACTGTAACGGCAACCAGCCCGGCCCCGCGGAGGGAATCAAGACAGCGCGATGATACCTCTTCACTTTCACCTGGCTCTGGTCGAGTTTCTGGCCGACCACAGAAACATCTACCTCACTCACTTCTTTCACGCCGCAAGCTTTTTCGGTTCTGCCACTTTCTACGTCTTTTTCACCATCCTTCTCTACGTGATGTGGGACAAGCGCCTCGCCGTGCGCCTTACCGTAGTGGTTTTGCTCACCATGGCCTTCAACGATCTGCTGAAACTTCTCATCAAGAATCCACGGCCCTTCGTGGCCGACGGAACCTATGAGAAAAAATGGGCAGTCCCTCCGGCCGAAGCCAAGGCGTTGGCTCTTGAATATTCCACGCCGTCGGGCCACGCCATGGGCTCCGCCGCTTTCTACTCCTACCTGTTCGCTTTCACCAGGAACCGCTTCCTGCGCGTGGCCGTCGTGGTTCTCGTCGTCCTCATCGGTGTCTCGCGACCTTATCTCGGGGTGCACTACGTTGAAGATGTCTTGCTCGGTTGGGCAATCGGCCTTCTCTTCGGCCTCATTGCATCCCGCTACACCGAGCTGCTGGCCAGCCGTTGGCGCGAAGTGCCGCATGGCTTGCAAATCGCTATCACAGTTGCTGTGAGCGCCGCGCTCTGGCTGCTTGCGTTCGCATTCAATGGTTGGCAAATCGACAGTCAGGTGCGGGAGATGACGATCTACTGCGCCTGGCTGACCGGTGTTGTGATCGCCTGCCCGCTCGAGTTGCGCATCGTGAACTTCGATCCGCGCAGCGGAAGACTCGCAGCCAAACTTCTTCGCTACATCTTGTCGATCGGCACCATGATGGCCGTCGCGCTTGTCCTCAATGCCGCCTTTGCTCCGCTTGCCTCCAACACGTCCATCGTTGGCTCGGCACTTGACTATCTTCGCTATACAGCGGCCAGTTTTGCAGGCATGTTTTTCGCTCCCTTCATCTTCTGCAAGCTCAAGCTGGCGGCCGCCAGGCCCGTTTCCCGATCGTGGCCTGGCATGATCTGAAACACTTCGGGATTTTCGACTTCGGTGTACAATCCCCGTAGCATTCACTCGTCAGCTTGTCGCACGCGAAGCGGCTGCACGGAGGAAAAAGTTGACCGCCGCGATTTATCTTGCGATTTATGCCGGCCTTTTGATTTTTCTCGCCGGCTCTCTCAGGCGAATTCTCGTTTACTCGCGGACTCCATTGCACCTGCGCTGGGAAATCTATCCTCTGCCCCATGAGCATCCGTATCGCGCGGCGTATGGCGGATCGTATTTCGAGACTCAGGAATGGTGGCGTCAGCCGCAAGTAGCCAACCGGCGCGGCGAATGGCGTGTAATGATCGAGGAAATTCTCTTCCTCAAAAGCCTGCGCGAGTTCAATCGCCGATTGTGGCTCCCATCCTTCCTCTTTCATTTCGGGCTCTATTTGGCCATTGCCGCAGTTACCTGCGCAGCTCTGGCAATGGCATGCGGGCTCTTTTCCTTCGGGACCCGATTCTCAGAATTTGTGCACGTGCTGGCTCCGATCGCCACATTCGCCGGCGCTGCCGGAGCCGCTCTCATTGTTGCCGGAGCCTGCTGGCTGCTGATGCGCCGCACCACCGATCCGGCTCTGAAGAATTCCACGCACGCGGGAGAAATCTTCAACCTGCTCTTCTTCATTGCGGTATGTGCGCTCCTCATCGGCGGGTACCTGTTGCGCGCGCCCGGCACGGTATCACTCGGTGAATTCGCGCGCGGTGTCGTTCACTTCGATCGCAGCATAAGAATCGGATCCGCATTCGGCGCAGGCTTGATTCTGGCCTCAATGCTCGTGGCTTATATTCCGTTCACTCACATGGCGCACTTCATCGCCAAATACTTTACCTGGCATGCGGTGCGATGGGACGACCGGCGCAACGAGCGCGGAAGCGCCATCGAAGGCAAAGTGACCGCCTCTCTCGGCTACAAACCCACCTGGTCTGCGCCGCACGTGGGCGCTGACGGCCAGCGCACGTGGGCAGAGATTGCCACTACCAACCCCACCAGGGAGGCGCAGAAATGAGCGGCAGGATCAATCTGCGCGATGTCTCGCGGCCCGACAGCGAGCCCCTGATCCACGTCGAGAATGAAGAACTAATGCCGTTGCCCGCGCCGCTCGAAAGCCCGGAAAAGGACCGCGCCTGGGCTGCGTTGTCAGAGCAATGCCAAAGCCGCTATGAATGCGGCCTCGACGATACCTGCGCCGTCAACATCCCCAAGCCGAAGTCGCGCGAAGAAGAGGAGCAGCTTGTCGCCCGGTTTCTCTCGGGCCTGGACAAACTCTTTGACAAGGAAAACAACTGGACCTTTCTCGAGCCGCTGCTGCTCACCATGGAGCACTGCACCGGTTGCCAGACCTGCGCCGAATCCTGCCACATCTTCGAAGCCAGCGGTCGCAATGAGCTCTACCGGCCAACCTTCCGCTCCGAGATTCTGCGCCGCCTCTACTTTAAGCATGTAAAAGGTGGCGGACTTCTCTCGGCCTGGCAACACGGAAATATCGAATTGAACTGGCCGCTCGTGGCGCGGCTCATCGAGCTCTCGTACCGCTGCAATCTCTGCCGGCGCTGCGCGCAGTCCTGCCCTATCGGCTGCGACAACGGCCTGGTCGCGCGCGAACTGCGCAAGCTCTTCAGTCAGGAGATGGGCATTGCGCCGCGCGAGATCCACGAGAATGGCTCCGTGCTGCAACTCAAGGCCGGCTCGTCAACAGGCATGACTGCCGAGATCGTGAAAGACAATGTCGCTTTCATCGACGAGGACATCAACGAGCGCACCGGCATTGAAGTCCATACCCCGTGGGATGTCGAGGGCGCCGACGTTCTTCTCATCCACAACGCCGGCGAGATCATGGCCTGGCCTGAGAACCCCGGCGCATTTGCGCTCATTCTCACCCTGGCGGGCATCAATTGGACGATGTCCTCCGAGTTGGCAGCCTATGACGCGATCAACTACGGCCTCTGGTACGACGACGCCCAGTTTGCTCGCGTGGCGCTGAAGCACATGGAAGCGGCCAGGAAACTCGGCGTGAAGCGCATCGTTATTGGCGAATGCGGCCATGCGCACAAGGCCCTCTGCGTGATTGCCGACCGAATTGTGACCGGCGACCTCAACATCCCACGGGAAAGTTATTTACCCTTGCTGCGCGACATCGTTCTCAGCGGCAAAATCAAATTCGATCCCACGCGCAACGATTTTCCTGTCACTCTCCACGATCCCTGCAACATGGTACGGCTGATGGGCGTGGTCGAGCCGCAGCGGGAAATTCTTCGCGCGCTCTGCCCGCAGTTTCGCGAGATGGAGCCGCATGGCGTGAACAACTATTGCTGCGGCGGCGGCAGCGGCTTCGCCATCATGAGCGGCAATAACTTTCCCGATTGGCGATTCCATGTCTCCGGGCGCAAAAAGCTCGAGCAGATCCTGAACGCATTCGCCGATTGCCCCGGCCCGGAGACGCCGAAGTATCTGTGCGCACCATGCAGCAACTGCAAAGGGCAGTTCCGCGACATGATCGCGTACTACGGCCTCTGGCAAAAGAACCGCATTTTCTATGGCGGGCTTGTCGAGCTGGTGGCGAACGCCATCGCCGACGTGAAGCCGGGATTCATCGACTGGGAGTGGCGCTAGAGTGACTCCACATTAGCTATACCCATCGCGTCCGTGCCCCATCCTTTTCGCGCAGTTTGCGAAAAGGGTGGGAAAGCAAAACCCTGGGTACATTGATCCTGGAACCAGCTTAATCGTCTAATTCATGTGCGCTTCTTCTGCACCGGCGCTCGACCTCCATCGCGCAGGAAATCACGAAACGCTTTCGGCGTTGCCATTTGTTGCAGGCGGCGCCGGCGGCTCTTCTCGGGCGGCTTTCCGCGCAGCAGCTCATCGCGGCGTCTGCCGAGATCTTCCACCCACGCACCCCACTCCGGTCCGAACTGCCGTTCCAGCTCCCGCCGCAGTCTCGAGGCAAGCGCGGGACTGCGTCCGCCGGTTGAAATCGCAATCTGCAACGGCCCTCGCCGCGCCACCGCGGGATAAATAAAGTCGCAGTGCTCCGGATCGTCCACAGAGTTGCACAAAACGTCCTGCGCCGCGCAGGCGCGAAACACGGCGTCATTGATCGTGTTCGAGTTCGTAGCCGCAATGGCTAAAAACTTTCTCTGCACATCTCTACGAGAGAAGTCCCTGCGTCGCCAGACCAGCCTCCCTCTCCGTGCAAGACGTTGAATCGCCGTCACCGCGCGCGGGCTCACAACCACCACATCGGCGCCACAGAGCAACAAACCCTCAACCTTCGCAGCGGCAACCGTTCCCGCTCCCACCACGACGCACTTCCGCCCCGCCAGGTTCACGAGCATCGGGAAGAACGCCACGTTGCGGCTTGTCGATGTCAATTTCACCGCCACTCCAATGCAGCTTGAATTAAATTCCCACACCCAATCGCCGCTCGTTGTGACACGCATCACGGCGAAGGCCACTACGCGACGCGTTCAATCTATAGTGATTGATTTTCTCCGTGGTCAGGAGAACTGTGCGGGTCGGCAGGCATGCAATCGGGCAAATCCGCCACTCTCCGGCCCGCTTGGCTGACCGAGCAGTTCCTCGAGAGGAATGGTAGGCGCGGCGCAAGAAACCGGCGTTTTATGGCGAAAGGAGCAAGGCCATGGCAGATGTTGACAAGGGCGTAAAACCCTCCAACGGTAAACCCGAAACCAAGCTGCTCGACGAACTGGAAAATGGCCCATGGCCGAGCTTCGTCACCGAGATCAAGTCGGCCAACGGAGCTACCGGGGGTGCCGAAGATCTGCTTGGCCAATTGGAGCTCTCCTACAAAGACAAGGTGAGCCATTGGAAACACGGCGGGCTCGTGGGCGTGCTGGGTTATGGCGGAGGCGTCATCGGCCGTTACAGCGATGTGGGCGAGCAGTTCCCCAAGGTCGCGCACTTTCACACCCTGCGCGTGAATCAGCCGGCCGGATGGTTCTATACCAGCGAGGCCTTGCGCACCATCAGCGACATCTGGGAGCGCCACGGCTCGGGCCTGACCAACATGCACGGCTCAACCGGCGACATGATCCTGCTCGGCACCACAACCGAGCATCTCGAACCAACCTTCCAGGAACTGACCCACGCCGGATTCGATCTCGGCGGCTCAGGCTCGGCGGTACGAACGCCCTCCTGCTGCGTTGGCATGGCCCGCTGCGAGTGGGCCTGCTTCGACGCCATGAAGCTCTGCTACGACCTCACCATGGCCTACCAGGACGAGTTGCACCGGCCGGCGCTGCCCTACAAATTCAAGATCAAGTGCGCCGCCTGTCCCAACGACTGCGTTGCCGCCATCGCCCGCGCCGATCTTTCCGTCATCGGTACGTGGAAGGACGGCATTCGCATCGACCAGGCCGAAGTTGCGAACTACGCCGCTGCCGGAGCCGACATCCAGAAGGACATCTGCGGCAACTGTCCCACCAAGTGCATGGATTGGGATGGCAAAGAGCTCACGATCAACAACCGCGACTGCGTGCGCTGCATGCACTGCATCAACGCCATGCCCAAGGCGCTGCGGCCCGGCGTGGAGAAGGGTGCCGTGATCCTGATCGGCGCCAAGGCGCCCATCCTGCAGGGCGCGCTGCTTTCCTCGGTGTTGATTCCTTTTGTCGCCGCGGATGAATTGCTCGACACGCTCAAGGAGCTCATCCAGCGCATCTGGGATTTCTGGGATGAGTACGGCACCAACCGCGAGCGCATCGGCGAAATGATCCAGCGCGTCGGGCTTGCCCCATTTCTTGATGGTATCGGGCTCGATCCCGTGCCGGAGATGGTTTCCGCGCCGCGCGACAATCCCTACATCTACTACCAACCCGCGAAGGAGGACGAGGCATGACGACCACAACCCTGCAGCCGCGACTGACCGATGTCGGCCCTCCGCGCTACGACAAATATCTGCCGCCCATCGTGCTCAAGAATTACGGCGCGTGGAAATATCACGAGACGCTGGCGCCCGGCGTCCTTTGCCATGTTGCCGAATCGGGCGACCGGCTCTACACCGTGCGTGCAGGCACGCCTCGTCTGCTCAGCATTCAAACTCTGCGCAAGTATGCCGATCTCGCCGACAAATATTGCGGCGGTTATCT
>JBEKGH010000030.1:0-36457 GCA_050012895.1 Occallatibacter sp. | reverse complement strand
TGCACCACCTGCGCGATCGACGAGCGCTTCTGGCCGATGGCGCAGTAGATGCAGATCAGATCGTTCTTGGCGTTGTTGATGATGGTGTCGAGCAGGACGGCAGTTTTGCCCGTTTGCCGATCGCCGATGATCAGCTCGCGCTGCCCGCGGCCAATGGGAATCATGGCGTCGATGGCCTTGAGACCTGTAGCCATCGGTTCGCGCACGGGCTGGCGATCGATGATGCCCGGAGCCAGACGCTCGACGGGCAAGGTTTCAGTAGTGGCAATGGGGCCCTTGTCGTCGATGGGCTGGCCAAGCGCGTCGACCACGCGGCCGATCAGGGCCGGGCCCACGGGCACCGAAAGAATCTTGCCGGTGCGCTTGACCTCGTTGCCTTCCTTCAACTCGGTGTAATCGCCCAGCACGACGCAGCCTACCTGGTCCTCCTCGAGCGAAAGCGCGAGGCCCGCAATGCCGTGCGGGAAGCTGAGCAGTTCGCCGGCCATCACCTTATCCAGGCCGTTCAGGCGGGCAATGCCATCGCCCAGCGAGGTAATGGTCCCGACTTCATCCACCTGGACCTTAGCGTCGTAATTCGCGATCTGTTCGCGAAGAATTTGTGTAATCTCGTCTGCTTTGATCTGAGCCATTTTCCAGTGAACAGTGATCAGTGATCAGTGGTCAGTTTTCCGCCCACATGCTCTTGCCGATCTCCTGCCTCCCTCATTTCATCCCTAAATTCGTTAAGAAACATATTTCAAGTGATCAGTGGTCAGTGATCAGCGACTGCAGTGCGATTACTGGTCTTTTCCAGAATCGCGTGAATCATCTTACCCACCTCGTGCGACAGACCTTCTGCCTCGTCAACCAGTTGGGAATCTCCCATATTCAACGCCCGCGCGATTTCAAGCTGAGTCTGCAATTCGAAATTCGATCCACGCGCAAAACCAAGAAACTGCCGGAACTCACCGGTGCTTAATCTTCCTTGCCCTTCAGCAATGTTGCTAGGGACCGAGACGGCCGAACGTCGAATCTGGCTGGCGAGGCCATAAATTTCTTCCTTCGGGAATCCACGAGTCAACCGGTAAATTGCGGTTGCCAATTCGATCGATCTTTGCCAAACAACCAGTTCCCGAAAGGATCGCGCTGCCACTTTACTTTCCACCTTGCACTTCACTTTCCAAGCCACTATCCGATCACTGACCACTGACCACTTGTTAACGCCTCTCTCAGCCGCTCCAGCCGCCCGCGGACCGAACCGTCATACACTGTCGACCCGATGCGCACCACGGCGCCACCCAAAATTCCCTTGTCGAGCCTGAAGCTCGCATCAATTTTTGCGCCCGCCAGCTTGGCCACATCGGCCGCAAGCGCGTCGCGCTCTTCCTCGCTCAACTCGCGCGCCGTAACAATCTCGGCGGGACGAATGCCCTGCTGCTCCTGCAAAATTCTGCGCCAATCCGCGGCCACTTCGGCCACGTGGGCGATGCGATTGTTGTTGATGAGCACGGCAAGCAGGTTGCGCAGTTCCTTTTGGAGCCCCATTTCAGCATTCAGCTTGTCCAGAATCGCCACCTTCTGCGTGGCCGGAAAAGTCGGGTTCACGAACAGCGTGCGCAGCTCCGCGCTGCCTTCCCATGTCGCCAGAAAATCCGCGAACTGGCGGTCCAGCGCTGCCGAATCGAGCTTCAGGTCCTGAACCACATCGGCAAAGGCCTGGGCGTAGCGGGCGACGAATGCGGGCATCTAGTTCCTGCCTCCCTTCGCTTGGGCGTCGCCGGCAACTCCGGCGACAAACTCGGCGATCAGGGCGCGGTCGGTCTCCGGAGTCAGGGTAATCTGCTTCTCCGCCTGTCCGATCGCGAGATCGGCGGCAAAGCTCCGCAATCCGCGCTTGGCCTGGTTCACCGCCATGTTGATTTCCTGTTCGGCCGCGGCCACAATGCGGGCGCTCTCTTCGCCCAGCGAGGCCTTGATGCGCTTTTCGTCTTCCACGCTCTCCTGCTCTACTTGTGCCGAAAGTTTTTGGATCTCCTCGCCGAGCCCGGCCAGTTGGGCCTCCACGGCACTCAGCCGCGCCTGGGCGTCCGCCGTGGCCTGGCGTGCGCTCGTCAGGTCCTGACTCAGGGTTTCGGAGCGCTTGCGAATGATCTTCGGCATCATGCGCTTGAGCGGAATGGCTACGGCAAAGAAAATGATCGCGAAGTTGATCCCCAGCAGAAGATCGACCGTGGTATCGAGCTTCAGGTGCAATATTCGAGCTAATGATTTCACCGTGGACGAATGCAGAAACGCGGTGTCCTGATCGTCCTCCGATGTTGTCGACGATGTCGCCGGAGCCGGTTGCGCGCTTCCTGATCCGTCGGTCGCCCCGCTCGCCGTCGGGGCACCCGTCGCACTCTGCTGCGCGGCCGCGTAGCTCGGCGCAAACATCGGCGCCGCCACTGCCAGCACCGTAGCAAGCCAGAAAGCGCGCAGGCAAAAACTCAATTTCGATTCAGAATGATTCAACGGGAACCCCCGGCAGTGGCTGGCAGAACAGCGCGGACGGCCCGGCCTGCGAGATCGGCAGCCGAAGCTTGAAGGGTAGCCCTCGCGGCTGCGGCTTCGGCCTCGAGCTCCGCCTGGGCCTCACGCACCTTCTGGCCGGCTGCCTGGCGCGCGGCGTCAAGCGCGGCGTCGCGCTCCGTGCCCCATTGCTTGGTGCGCTGCTCGCGCAGTTTGTAGGCGCCGGCGCGCGCCTGCCGCAAACGCTCGGCGTATTCCTGGGCTTTGGCCTCTGCCTCGGCGACGGCTTTGCGGGCATCTTCGATGGCGCCTTCCGTCAGGGCGCGCCGCTTGGCCAGCACCGCTGTCAGCGGGCCCTGCACCAGAAACTGATACGCAATGACCAGCACGATGAAGAGCAGAGCTGTTGGGATCGAGCCCACCAGAAGCTCTCCGAGTTGTTGAAAGATGTCCTGCATGGCGGTATGGGACTACTGCGGCTACTCAGATAAGATTTTTAGCAAGTGGAACCCTCTTTTTTACCAAGGGAAAACCCCCAAGTCAACGTACAGGAGTCCACAATATGACTTGATGTGACTCCTGTCACGAATTGGGAATTTTTATGCAAAAAAGGGCTTGATTTTGCCTGAAACAGTCCTACACTTAAGCTACCACCTAGACCCGGTCCAGGGTCCAGCGGGCATCCGGTTTCGGGAAGTTCTTCCACTCCCGATGCCGGAGGCCCGCTTCTTAATTTCAGCTCCTGGTTTCTAGCCGCCAGCTTTTAGCCTTTTCGTGTGCAGCGCGGCATCGCCCCCGCGCAATGAGCTAGAGGCCAGGAGCTAAAAGCTGGAAGCTGCCGATCAGGGCGCAACCGCCGTCTTGTCCACTATCAGCAAGCCCTGCGCCCGCAGCCAGTTTTCCAGCAGTCCCGGCCACTGGTCGAGCGACGGATCGCCCTTGCCCAGGCCGCTGCCATGCGCTCCGTTCGAAAAAACGTGATATTCCGACGGCACGCCGGCCTTTACCAGCGCCTCGAAGAAGCGCAGGCTCTGCTCCACGGGCACCGTCTGATCGTTGAAGGTGTGATAAATGAACGTCGGGGACGTGTCTTTGGTGACGAAAAGGTCGGGAGAGTACGCCGCACGCAGCGCTTCGCATTGGTCCATCAGGTTGAAGAGCTTGCAGTAGTTCAGGTGCGCGAAGTCTGTCCCGACCGCGCCGATCCACGGGTAGCCCAGAACCAGGAAGTCGGGGCGGCTGGACGCGCGCTCAATCGGGTCGTCCGCGTCGGGTTTGCCCGCTACAAACTGCGTTCCCGCCAGCGCCGCCAGGTGCCCGCCGGCCGAGAATCCGATCACCACGATTCGGTTGGGATCGATGTGGTAATCCGCCGCCCGCGCGCGCACCGTCTGGATGGCGCGCCGCGCGTCGAGCAGTGGCACCGGCAGCACGTATCCATGCGAGGTGAGCCGGTAGCTGAGAATAAAGGCGCGGAAGCCCCTCGCGGTGAACCAGTCGGCCACCTCGCGCCCCTCGAGATCGCCTGCCAGGTGCGAATAGGCGCCGCCGGGAAAGATGATCACCGCCGAGCCGTTGGCCGTACCCTTGCGCGGCTCCAGCAGCGTAAGGGCGGGAATGTCGTCGCATGTGGCGCCCTTGGCCTCGGGCGCGGTTCCCGGCCACAGCCGGATGGTTTGAATGCCCAGGAAGGCATTGTCAGTCCCCGGCGTGGCGCAGGAGACGGTTTGCGCGGCCGCGGGCAGGGCCAGCGACGCCGTGATGAGAAACGCAAAAACCTGATTCATAGGTGCCTCAACTGGTTTCGCGAGGATTATAACGGCAGGGAATAGGAAATAGGGAGTAGCCAATAGCGGATTGATTCCGATTCGCGGAGGGAAACCAAACGGCAGACGACAACCCCTGTTGAGTGCGGGACCGTGGCTTGCTATTCCCTACTCTCTATTGGCTACTCCCTGCTTTTCACAGCCAGAGCGCGGTGTGGCCTGCGCAGGAGCCCGCCTGTGCCGAAAGCGTCTCCGCCAATTCCAGTCCGTGGCGCGCGAAATAATACGCCGCCCCGTGCACCCGCTCCTGCAGCACGCCGCCGGGATAGAGCGCATTCGAGATGCTGTTGGCGTGGCGCGTGAGCGTGGCCTCACGCTGCAGTTGGAAGTTCGCGGCCATGGTCCGCAGGCGATTCATCTGGTAGCGCATTTTGCCCGCCGCCGTCTCGGCCGACTGCCCGAGGCCCTTGTCCTGCGACTGCAGCCACTCCACCAGTTCCGTCAGCTCCGCGTCAAACGCGTTGCCCGCCGCAGCCAGTTTTTTCTTGGTTTCGATTGGCATGGCTCGTGCCGCGAGTTTTAGCGCCAGCGTAGCCGCGCTCTCCTCTTGAAATACCTGCTCGAGCGTGAGCTCGTGCTTCCGCAGCAGCTCCGCAATCGCAGGCTCGATGAGCGTGGCCGAGAATCGCGCAACGGGCGGCGTCTGCCGGCTTGAGATGCGCTCGAACAGAACCGTGGACTGTGCCAGGTATGCAATCTCCGCCGGCCCTCCCACCTGCGCCGTGGTCCCGAACAGAAAATCCTGAAACACCGGCCGCAGCAGCGCCGCGGGCGAGATGCGCTCCGGCTCGGCATCGAGAATGCCCACGAGATCCGCCGTGGAAAAACTCCGATTCCCTCGCTCGCCCGCCGTCTGCCACAACCCGTTGGGCTCCTCGGCCGTCGGCGCAATGCGCTTAAGCGCGAGCCGCGCGCCGGATTCATCCATCAGAAACAGCAGGCTCGACTGCGGCGCAACCGTCACTTGCGCGCTATAACCCGCGGCTTCGAGCGCCTGGTTGCGCTCCAACAACGCGGCATGGAACTCGTCGGCGCGTTCAATGGCCGCACGCAGCACCGGCGCGCCCAGCCGGTGGAACTCCCGGCTGCGCGCGTCCACAATCAGCAACCCCTGCGCCGCGAAAACCTTCGCATAAAACTCAGCAAACGCCTGCGCAAAAGTCCGTCCGGGCTGGTAGGCGGCGATCAAGGCGTCGGTCGTTTCAGAGGGTCCGAAAATCTCCGCCGCGCGCTCCGCAAGCGCCGTGATCGACTCGTCGAAAACGATCCGGCCTGCCGGCAGGGCGGCTTGCGGCGTCGAAGCGTAGGCCAGCGTCGCCAGCTCGCGGCCCGCGGGAAACGTCACCTGGTTGATCTCGGCAAAATCGTGGTCTTCTGAGGCCAGCCAGAAAACCGCCACGTGCGGATGTCCCGCCTCCGTAGCTTTCCGCGCGCGTGCGATGGCGGTAGCGGCCTTGTACGGCGTATATAGCGGGCCGCCGAACAATCCCACCTGCTGCCCGGTCAGGATGGCTCCTGCACCTTGTTCCAGCGCCGCAAGCCCGGCCGTCGCGGGGGTCGATGGATTCTGAGGGGGATTCTGCGCCGCCAACAGCCGAACCAGTTCCGGCCAGTGCGCAGGAAGCGGCGGTCGTTCCCGCGCGATTTCGTCCAAAGGCAAAAAGGCGCGGAGAGACCCAGCACAAAAATCCAGAAACAGCCGGCTCTGCCCCGGCATCACAGTTACCGGATAACATTCTGCAGTGGTTGTTTCGTTCGTCGTTACTTCACTCACTGGCGGCTCGTTTCGTTTCTGTCAGCGTTTTTGCCTTCGAGGTTCGCCCAATCAACGGCTTGTCATCCTGAGCGACCAAAATTGGCTGTCATCCTGAGCGAGTCCCGGCGCGCCGGGACGAGTCGAAGGATCTGCGGTTGTTTTTCGGCGAATCTTGGCTTCAACACCAAACAAAGTTCGCCTGAAATCATGATGTGTAGCCTAGTTAAGGATGCCACGGCCGGCCGGATCGATGCACAACTCGCCTAAGGGATAATTCGCCGCGACAGGGCCCGCGCAGCGGGCAAAAGATGGTAGCCCCAGGCGCGAGCCTGGGGTCAGAAATCGGAACCCGCATCTCCAGCCCGCTTTAGCGGGCGTAAGACTCCGTCCAAAGAACAAGACTTTTTGCAGACCCCTTCATCTCGAGCGCAATGCGTATACTCGTCTTGAACCGCGCGCGTCGAGCGCCCGTCACCAGAAAAGGACTTGCCATGCCGACCAAAACCACGAAGAAGACGACGAAGACCACTGCCGCAAAGCGGAAAAAGGCTCCGAAGGCTGCCATCATCGAACGCGCCACAGTGCTCAGCTCCGAGGTGGTCTACCAGGGGCCGCTTTTTTGTGTTCGTCACGATAAGCTGATCGAGCCCGGCGGCAGCCGTAACGAACGCGACGTCATCCGCCACAACGGCAGCGTAGTGATTCTCGCCATCGACAGCTCGAAGAGCAAGCGCGACCCCTGGATCGTGTTGGAGCGGCAGTATCGCCATGCGGCCAACCAATACCTCTGGGAATTGCCGGCCGGAAAACTCGATGCCGGTGAGACGCCGCTGGAAGGTGCGCAGCGCGAACTGGCCGAAGAAACCGGCTACCGGGCGAAGAAATGGCGTCCTTTGGTGGAGTATTACGCCAGCCCCGGCTTTCTTGGCGAGTCGATGAAAGTATTTCTTGCCGAAGGGCTCCGGCCTGGCGAAACCCACCTCGAAGAGGATGAAGAGATCGAGCTGCGCCTCGTCAAGTTGTCTGAACTCTTGAAGATGATCAAGAAAGGCGCCATTCTCGACGGCAAAACCCTGACCAGTGTGCTCTTGTACGCGCGCCTGCAAAACCGCCGCAAGAACTAATGCCTTCCCAACACGGCGGTATCCATTCGGGTGCCCTCGGTCCCTCGCTTCTGGGGACCGGGGATGATGGCAGCACAAACGCTGCTACTTGAATTTCTGGAATCGAGCGCGCCGCCGTAGAGCCCGTTGACCACCCTAGCCCGAGCGTCGGTTCCAGCCGGCTTCCAGTCACCTACCCCTGCCCAGCTGTTCCACGTTGTGGAACGGGCAAAATTAGTCAACCTTTCGTCGCTTTCCCGCGTCTTAACAATTACGGCGTGGTGTTCCCCGAATGACACGCTGTATCCCCGCAACAGAAAAGAGGAAGGCGGAACCTGTGGCTCAGTACAAAGGTAAGGTCAAGTGGTTTAACAACGCCAAGGGCTACGGATTCATCGGACGCGAAGACGGGCCGGATGTATTCGTTCACTACTCAGCAATCCAGCTGGACGGATACAAAACGCTCAAAGAAGGCGACGAGGTCGAGTTCGACGTAGTCGAAGGGCAAAAAGGTCCCCAGGCGGATGCTGTTATTCGCCTTCGGGCTGAAGCCGCTCACAACGCTGCTTAAGCGTCGATAGGTCCCGGGCGTATCGCAAGCGCAAGACCGCCGCCCGGCGGTAAGGGTGAAGTGCGCCCGCTCCATCGCTCTTTCTCACACATCGCTCCTTCTCACATCTGCTTAAAGCTCTTTCCGGGATTCCCGTCCGCAAAGCCACGGCCCGCTGCATTTGTACCGCCGGTATCCTGACCTTTGTAGCGCCGGTATCCTGACCTTTGTACCGCCGGTATCCTGACCTTTGTAGCGCCGGTCTCCTGACCGGCTGTGGTGCGGGTCTCCTGACCCGCACATGCTTCGTACCCACGAAATTAAACCGGCGAGTTCACGCCGTCAGAATCAGCTCTGGCCCTCCATCCCGCAAATGACCGATACTGCAATGCGGAGGTTCGTTCCATGGACAACAAAACCATGGCCCGCCTGCTGGCGGAGACAGCCGACCTGCTCGAAATCGACGGGGCCGACAGCTTTCGCATCCGCAGCTACCGCCGCGCCGCCGATGCCGCCGAGCAAACCACAGTCGACCTGACCGAAGCCGCCGCCGATACCGCGCGCCTCATGGAGATCGACGGCATCGGCAAGAGCATGGCCGCCAAGCTCCAGGCCATCGCCGCCACTGGATCTCTTGACCAGCGCGACGAGCTGCTGCGGAAGTTCGGCGCCGGCGTCCTCGAGTTGCTCAAACTCCCCGGCATGGGCCCGAAAACCGTCGCCCTGCTCTGGGATGCGGCAAAGATCGGCAGTATCGACCAACTCGCCGAGGCCATTGCTGCCGGCCGCCTCAACGGCCTGCCGCGCATGGGCGCCAAACAGATCGAAAAGCTGCGCAAGGGCATCGAGGACTACCGCCGCAGCGCCGGCCGCTTCCGCATCGACGTGGCCACTGAAGAAGCCGCGCGCATCGCCGCCTGGCTTTTGCAGTTCAAGGGAATCGACAACGTCACGCCGGCCGGATCGCTGCGCCGCGGACGCGAAACCGAGGGCGACCTCGACTTGCTCGCCACCGGTCCGGCCTGCGAACCGGGTCATACGCAAGCAGCCGTCGAACACGTCGCCGCCTATCCCGGCATCCACAACATGATTGCCAAAGGCGAAAACAAGGTCAGTTTCAACCTCGACCAGGGCTTGCAGACTGCCCAGAGCCTGCAAGTCGATGTGCGCCTCCTCCCCACCGCCTCCTATGGCGCGGCCCTGCAATACTTTACTGGCTCCAAGGCGCACAATATCGTGCTCCGTCAAAGGGCCCTCAAAATGGGCTACACCCTCAACGAGTGGGCACTGACCCGGTTAGACGACCGCCTCGACGACGGCTCAACCGTGGCCGCCGCCACCGAGGAGGAGATTTACGCTGCCCTCGGCATGGACTGGATGCCGCCGGAGATGCGCGAGAATCTCGGCGAGATCGACGCCGCCGCCGAACATGCGCTGCCCCTCGTCGTCGCCCTCGACGACATCCGCGGCGACGTGCACATGCACACCACCGCCAGCGATGGCCGCAACTCCATCCGCGAAATGGCCGACGCCGCGCTCGCCTGTGGTTACAAATACATCGCCATTACCGACCACTCCAAAAACCTCGCCATGACCAACGGCCTCGACGAGAAGCGCGCCCTCGCGCAGATCAAGCAGGTGCGCGCCGTTGACCGCGAAATGGAAGGCCGCATCCGCATCCTGACCGGCATCGAGGTCGACATCCTCGCCGACGGCGCCCTCGACCTCGACGACGAAGTGCTTGCCCAACTGGACGTGGTCATCGCTAGTATTCATACCCGTTTTGACCAGTCCCGCGAGGAGATGACCAGCCGTGTGCTGCGCGCCATCGAGAACCCGTATGTGCGCATCCTCGGCCACCCCACCGGCCGCCTGTTGCTGCGCCGCGAGCCCTTCGCCATCGACCTCGCCGCCGTGTTCAAGCGCGCAGCAGAGCTCGGCGTCGCCATGGAGCACAATGCCGCGCCCGAGCGGCTCGACCTGAACGATCACGACCTGCGCCTGGCCAAAGAGATGGGCTGCCGCATCGTCATGTCGTCCGACTCACACGATAGCCGCAACTTGGGAAGGATGGTCTACGGCATAAAGCAGTTACGCCGCGCCTGGCTCACCGCAGAGGACGTTCTGAACACGTTGGGGGCGAAGGAGTTCCTGGCCGCGCTGAGGCCGCGGGGATAGTCGAAACCAAGTGTGGTTTTCTGAGATGGAAGCTGAGGCAAGTGATCTAATCTAAATCGCTTATCTGTCAATTTGTAAAGTGGTTTCACTTGACATGCTGAGTTCGTTATAGCAAACTATCGATAACCCACCTACGGCGTGCCGTAGGCCCAGAAGCCGTCGCATGAAAGTGCGGCGGCTTTTTGCATATAGAATGCTCGTCATGCGTACGGTCGTCTATGTAGACGGGTTCAATCTATACTATCGCGCCCTGCGGAAATCCAGACATAAGTGGCTCAACCTACACGTGCTATGCGAGGCTGCGCTTCCAAGGACATGCAACATCATTGCTATTAACTACTACACGGCGCGTGTTTCCGGCAGCCGCAATCCCACTTCCCCGAAGGACCAGAACGCATATTTGAAAGCACTCGGAACGCTGCCCACATTGCATATTCACTTCGGCAATTTCCAGGTCACAAATGCTTGGATGCCCGTGGTCCAGCCATTGCAGTTCTGGCCTCCCGGCTTGACACCCCTTCCCGCTCCCGACTCTGTTTGCGTGGTCAAGACGGAGGAAAAGGGATCGGACGTCAATCTAGGCGCGAATCTGGTGCGCGATGCGTTCATGGGCGTTTTCGATCACGCTGTCATCGTGACGAACGACACCGACCTGAAAGAGCCGATACGACTTGTTGTGGAGGAGCTTAGACTTCCGGCCACGCTTCTTACTCCCGTCGGCAACCCTGCAGTCACCTTGAGAAAGCTCGCTACCGATGTTCGTCACGTGGGCCCGTACCTCGGCGTAAGCCAGTTTCCAGACCCAGTGATTGGGAGAGACGGAAAGCCCATTGCAAAACCTGTGGACTGGTGACGTTTGCTCGAGAAATCTCCGAGTCCAGGTTTAATCTCCGTTCGCCAGCTCCCCTATCGGTAATCTCCCACGACGCCCCGGTAATGGATCCCCAAAACTCTCCATAGCCGATTCCGTCTGGTTCGAGCTAAGATTAAGTTCGCAAGGTGGATGGAGACCCCATGAGCCTGCTTCACCAGGAAGAACTGGACGATGCCGCCCGCGGCGAGGAGCTAACCAGAGGCACCAGCCATGTGGTAATCGCCGCCATTGTCGCCGGCCTCGCGATGAGCATCGCGATTGCAATTTACGTGATTGCCGGCCAGAAGCCGCCCTTCGCTACCGGTGAAATCGAGGCCATCTGGGCGCATCCTCAACACACTGAAACCTCGGGCCTCGACGCCAATGGCATGCCGATGCCAAAGGAAAGCGTCGACCAGGTCATGGTCTTTACTACTGTCAAGCTGCACAACGCGACCGACCATCAACTGTTTCTCGGCAACGTCACCACCAATGTGACCCTCGACGACGGCATCCACTCCGCCTATGCCGCCAACAAGGGCGACTACGAGCGCATCTTTGTGGCGTATCCGAATATTCCCGTGCCGCACTTGACGCCCCTCTCGCCGCTCGGCACCACCATCGATCCCGGCCAGACGATCGAAGGAACCTTCGTTTCGGCTTTCATGATGACGCAGCAGCAGTGGGACGCGCGCAAGAGCCTGGACTATACCTTCGCGTTCCGCTACCAGCCCGCCCTCGCCGTCACGCCTCACGTGCCCATTACTGAACGGTAGGCGGAGTAGGCGCGCCCTTGGGCGTCGACAGATACCCCGAAACCTGGTTCTTCGAGTTGATGGCGTTCACCACCACCTCAAAAAGTGTCGGATCTTTGCCGCTATAGAACTGCAGCGGTTCGTCGAGCCCGCGATTTGGCTTCGGCACAGCCTTGTCGTCGGAGTAAACCACCAACGTGTAATTATTCTTCTTGACGTCGACTCTCTTCAGCTCCAGGCTCACGGTGCCCACCGGCTTCCTCTGTCCCTTGGTCAACGTGAACTCGTAGAAGTTCCGGTCGCCCTTGTGCTCCAGTGTCACCACCTCGTCGTGGTTGCGGGCGATCACGCTGTTGGTATTGCTCAGGTCGCCACGCACACTCTGCAACTGGCTCTCCGTAGTGGCCAGGTCGCTCTGGGTTTTGGTCAGGTCCGTCTTCACCCCGCCCACGTCGGTCTGCACAGTGGTGACCTGGTTCGAAACCGTGCTCACCTGCTGTTCGGTCTGCTTCTGCTCGCTTTCCAGCTTCTGTTCATCTTCCTGTTCGCGCTGGATGATCGCCTGGGCGCGCTGATCAAGCTGCTTCTGCGTCAGGCCCAGCGATTTGCCCAGCTCGTCCGTAGCCACCTGCAGCCGGGCTTCGGTTTCCCGCTGATCCGCCGCCAGTTTGGCATTCTGCTGCTGCGCTTCCGTCAACTCGGCCTGCTGGGCCGTGACTTTGCTGTTCAGGGTCATGCACCACACCAGCCCGCCGACGGCGGCCAGCAGTGCGATCGCAATGGCGGCCAACAACGCGCCGGAGTACGTCCGGGGGGTCTCGTCAATTTCACTCATCTTTTGCCTTTCGTGCTCCGGGGGGCTTTTTCTTAAAGCGCACCCTCCGGGCGTAGGGTCGGCATCTAGTCCGGTTAGACGTCATTCGGGGGGGGAATTGTCTCAATCCTCCCGAAAATCTCTGCAATTCGCCCTTTTGTCGATAGGGCCTTCCCTGCCGTCCAGGCCAGCCAATACCCTCCCGCGCATCCGGCGAAATTACAGAATATATCCAGGAGCCGGGCCTTGGGCGGCTTTGCCCCCTGGTCCCTGCCTTCTCGGTCCCTGCCTTTCTACTCCCTGCTGGCTACTCCCTATTCCCTGTCTTTCCGTGACAAGGACAGAACAGCTAAGCTATAAACATCTTTACTGCACTTTTTGGCGCCGCGCCTCCAAAGGGGACCTCGGAACTCCATCTCAAGGCCAACCCGCTTCACAAGAACAGGAGAGACAAAGGTATGTCGACTGCCGTCTCAGGAAAGGGTTTGGAAGGAATTGTTGCCGCGAACTCCGGTATCTGCTGGATCGACGGAGACGCGGGGATCCTCTCCTACCGCGGCATCGACATCCATGAACTCGCCGAGCACTCGACCTTCGAGGAAACCACCTACCTGCTGTGGAACGGCTTGCTGCCCAATGGGCTCGCACTGCGCGAATTCTCCACGCACCTGGCCCTGGCGCGCTCGCTTGACCAGCGCGTCATCGAGATGCTGAAGAGCTTTCCCACCGCCGCCACGCCCATGGAAGTGCTGCGCACTGCGGTGTCGGCATTGAGCTTTTACGATGCCGACGAGAAGGATAATTCGCACGATGCCAACGTGCGCAAGGCCTTCAAACTCACCGCGCAAATCGCCATGATCGTGGCCGTTTACGACCGGCTCCGTAAAGGCAAGGAGATCGTTCCTCCCGACCGTTCGCTCTCCCACGCAGGCAATTTTCTCTGGATGCTCAACGGCGAAAAGCCCTCCGAAACCGCCACCCGAACTTTGGACATTGCCCTCATCCTCCACGCCGACCACGAACTCAACGCCTCCACCTTCGCCGCCCGCGTCATCGCCGCTACACTCTCTGATATCCACTCCGCCATCACCGGCGCCATCGGCGCGCTCAAGGGCCCGTTGCACGGCGGAGCCAACGAAGGCGTCATGCGCCTGCTCCTGCTCATCGACAAGGAAGGCGCCGACCCGGTCGAATACGTGAAAGGCATGTTGGCCGCGCGGCAAAAAATCTCCGGCTTCGGCCACCGCGTTTACAAAACCGAAGATCCGCGCGCCACCCATCTGCGCAAGATGAGCGAACAATTGGGCAACGACTCCGGCAATCCCAAGTGGTTCGAGATGTCCCGCGCCATTGAGCTCTACATCAACCAGGAAAAGAAGCTCAACGCCAACGTCGATTTCTATTCCGCCTCCACTTACGCCACGCTCGGCATCGACATCGATCTCTACACGCCCATCTTCGCCATCAGCCGCATCTCCGGCTGGGCCGCCCACGTCATCGAGCAGCTCGACGACAACCGCCTCATCCGCCCCCGCGCCGAATACATCGGCCCGCCCTATCCCACGCACTGGGTCCCGGTCGAAGAACGCCTGTAGCATTTTTTGTAGCGCCGGTCTCCTGACCCCCGCCCGGGAACCTCGGCGCGGCGCCTCCGGCAACATTCTTGCCGATTGCTCCGTCTACCTCAGCAGAGGCAATCCACCATGCGTACTCGTTTTGCGACCATGATTGGTCTCTTCGCTCTCTGTTTTTTTATCCCCTCGACTGCGGCGCACGCTCAGCGCCTCTATCCAGTGCAAGGCCCCGCGACCGCGCAAACCCCTCCACCGAATTTCACCGCCAAACTCACCAACTATCTCAAGAACTCCGGAGTCATCACTCTCACTCAAGACGGCGGAGAAACTTTTCAGGGCCCCTGGACGACGGTGACGGTCACGTTCATCAATTCGAAAACACCCGGAACCGCATCCAGCTACCCTCCGCAGCCCAATCTCGCATTCGCCTGGGATCTCGTCTACGGCCCGGGGCACTTCAACACGCACATCCTGGGCAGCCAGACCATCGGCCAGGCCACCGCGACAGGCAGCAACGGAACGGTCCTGCAACTGGAGTTTCAGAAAGAGAAGCTGGGCGCAATCATCGACAACATCTTCGGCGTCGCCGTAGACAACAAGGGAAATGTCTATAAGGTCGTTCTCTGAGCGCGTCCCCTTAATCCCGCATCATCCGTCCCCGAGCCCCGTGCCTTTGGCGCTGAGCTGGATGATCGCAAGAGGCGCACTTCCGCCCCCGGCTAGTGGGTGGCCACCGCGATCGCGCTGGACCAAGACTCATACGTACCACTGGGCATCGGTAACAGCGCGGCCTCGCCGCCGTTCACCCAATATGCGGCGGTTTGGCCCACGCTGGCGGTGGAATCCACCAAAGATCCCACCGTGTACACATCGCTGCCCGAGATCGCGATCCCGACGGCCCAGGAAGTGGCTGGAGAATTCGTGATGTCGCTGGGCATAGGCAATGTGGTGGGCGTGCCGTTCTCCCAGTACGCGGCGGTGCCGCTGCCCACGCTGGTCGACCCACTCCCCGCCACATATACATCGCCGCCCGAGACCGCGATGCCGACGGCTCCGTACTCCCCGTATAAAATGCCGGCGGGAATGGGCAACGTCGTGGCCGCACCATTATTCACCCAGGATATCGCGGTGTCGGTGTTCGCGCTGGAGTCGGTATTTCCCGACACATAAATATTGCCGCCCGAGACCGCGATCCCCCAAGCGTAATAATCACCCGTCAGGCCGCTGGGCATGGGCAACAGCGTGGCCACGCCGTTCACCCAAAGTGCAGCGCTTTCGTCGTTATCGTTGTTCCAAGCAGTTCCCGCTACATACACATCGCTGCCCACGACCGTGACCGCGGCGGCGTCAGCATACGCCATGCCGCTGGGCGGGGACAACGTTGTGGCCGTTCCGTTCACCCAGAGTACAGCGTTGCCGCTGCCCGCAATGTTCTCCTCATATCCCGCCACATACACATTGCCGCCCGAGACCGCGATCGCATTGGCTGTCGAGATGATTGCGCTGCTGGGCAACGTCGTGGGCGCGCCGTTGTTCAGCCAAAATACGGCGGCTTCGTTCGTACTGTTCGACGCCATTCCCGCCACATACACGTCACTACCCGAGATCGCGATCGCGTTGGCTTGCGCGCTTGTCATGCCGCTGGGAGTCGCTAAAGCCTTCGAGGTGGCAGTTGGGCTGCCTGGGGTGAGCTGCCATACCTCTGCGACATTCACAATGTTCGATGCAGTTGATGCCGAGGAGATCGCAAACCCGGTGACGTAAACGGTTGTGCTGGGGCCGATGGCCGGGTTGACGGTGAAGCTCTGCGCCACCTGCGAAGCCGCCGCGAAAGTGCCGTTGCCGGCCACGCTGGCGTCGATTGTGCAGGTTCCGGCGGCTCCGAATGTGGCCGTCGTCCCGGAGACCGTGCAGACGCTCGGGGTCGCCGAAGTGAAGGCGACCGTGAGGCCGGAGTTAGCCGTCGCCGAGAGCGTCAGCGGCGCTCCCACTGTCTGCGTGCCGGGATTGTCGAAGGTGATGGTCTGCGGGGTGTGACCGATGCTATTGCCGCTGTTGCCGCAGCCGCTGACGAGTAGAGCCAGCGACGGAATCGCGGGATAAAGACGAGACAATTTCACGTGCTGCTCCTTTTCGTATCTAATGACAGCAAGGATTTTACCGCGTTTTTTGGCAGAGGTTTGCGAGTTTATTGTTTTCCAGGTCCGTCTCGGTGATCAGGACCACGTTTTTCGCTAGTTTGTCCGGAGATGCGGGTTTTGCGGCATGACTGAAGTCGCGCCCTTTCAAAAACGGTTGCAAACGAACTTGCCGCCGTCACCGTTGGCTGCGCACGCGTACCAGTAATCCAATGATTGCTTCCGCTTCGTCCTCGATCTCAATGCAAAGCGGAACCGTCTTGAGCGGAAACGATGGCGGAAGGCTTGCGGCCAGCGCGCCCAATCGCACACGATCTTTTTCGGTCGTGAGTAGTGCCGCGACGTTGGCCTGCCGTGCTGCGCTTGTAAGCCTTTCCAGGTCGCCGGCTGTGTAGCTATGGTGATCGGGGAAGGCGACGCTCGCTGCCAGTTGCACGCCGGCCGATTCCAACCCTTGAAAAAACTGCTCGGGCCGCGCGATTCCGCAAAATGCCACCACCGGTCCGTCGATGTGTGGCACTTCCATGCGCCGCCGTACGCGCCACACCGCTCCCTCAAATCCGCGGGACCTCGCCCACTTCGCAACCTCCGGTTGGTCCGCTGGTATGGCGAAAACGCTAGCCCGCTCCGCTGCGCGCAGTGCCTCGCGCAAATTTCCCGCGGGCAAGAGATGATCGCTGAGGTCTCGAGAACTGAGCAGCAGAATGTCTACGTCGCGATGGAGCTGGCGATGCTGAAACCCATCGTCGAGCAAATGCAAACCAAAATCAGCATGCGCATCGCGCTCCGCCAGGAGCCCCGCCTCGTACCGCTCCGCAGCAACATACACCGGCACCTGCGCTTCCCGCGCAATCACCAGCGGCTCGTCGCCAAATTCTTCTGCCGTGCCCGCAGGGTCGACAGAGAGTGGAAGTGTGGAACGCCGCCCATAGCCGCGCGAAAGCACATCAACTTGCATGCCGCGCGCCGCGAGCGCCTTCGCCAGCGCAATCGTCAGCGGCGTCTTCCCCGCTCCGCCCGCCGAAAGATTCCCCACGCTCACCACTGGCCTGCGCAACCGTCGCACTGGCTTCAGCCCCGCCTGTAACTGGAATTCGCGCAGCGCAAGAGCCAGCCGATAGGCCGGTACCAGCGGCCAAAGCCACGGACGTGCGGCGCGTGTCATGGCTTGTGCTCCCGTTCCGTCGCGCTCGCGAGCAACGCCTGCAACGCCGCCACGCATCGCTCCGTCGCGCCCGCCTGCCGCTCGAAAACCTCTCTTGCCCGCGCCCCCATCGCTTCCGCCGCCGCACGGTCGCCCAGCAGTTCCAACAAAACTGCGGCCAACTCCTCCTTCGCCGCGATGCGCAACGCATCGTGCACGCGCAAGCTGTCGGCGATCGCCACGAAGTTCGCGTAGTGCGGACCCATCACAATCGGCACGCCGAACTGCGCCGGCTCCAGCGGATTGTGTCCACCCGCCGGAATCAAGCTGCCGCCCACGAACGCCACGCTGGCCAGCGAATATACCGACGCCAGTTCGCCAATCGTATCCAACAGCACGATCTCACCAGGCCGCAACGGCTCCGCGGATTTTGCACTCCACTCCGACCGCAGCGTCCACCGATTCCCTGATTTCTCGAGCAGCGCCTGCACCGCCGCAAACCGCTCCGGATGCCGCGGCGCCAGCACCATCGCCAACCGCACATCTTCGGCCAGCAGCCGCGGCCACACCTCCAGCAGCGCCGCTTCCTCGCCCTCGAGCGTGCTGCCCGCAACGACCAATCGCAGACTCGCAGCCGACGCCCTCAACAGCCGCGTGGCCTCAGCCTCTTCCGCCGCGCGCACATCGAACTTCAGATTCCCCGCCACCGCAACCCGCTCCGGCGCGCAGCCAATCGCGATCAGGCGCTCGGCGTCGGTCTCACTCTGCGCCAGCACCGAGCCCAGCCGCCCTAGCAGCGGCTTCCACAACCGCCGCAGCATTTTGTAGCGCGGCCACGACCGGTCGGAGATTCGCGCGTTCACCACTGCCACGGGAATTCCGCGGCGAAAGCATCCGTTCAGCAGATTCGGCCAGAACTCCGTCTCCGCCAGCACCAGCATGCGCGGCTCAAGCGCGTTCAGATACGCGCGCACCGCCCACGGCAGGTCGAGCGGGCAATAAAACACCCGGTCCGCTCCGAAGCGCTCGCGCGCCAGCGCCTGTCCCGTGCGCGTGGTCGTGGAAATCGCCACAAAATACTCGGGCAGCGCCGCATCCAGCGTCTTCACCAGCCTTGTCACGGCCAGCACCTCACCCACACTCACCGCGTGCACCCAGATCAGCGGCCGTCCGCCCGCCCCCGAGCCCGCAACCAACTGCCTCGGGACGCGTCCCAGCCGTTCCCGCAGCCCCTCCCGGTATTTCTGGGTGGTCGCCATGCGCCATAGCCACCATGGCGCCCCGGCCACCAGCGCCGCAAACAAGCCCACGTTATAGAAAAAAAGCGTCATGCGGTACCGATTCGCTCTTCCGCCGGTCTAATCTTGAGGTGCTTCTCAAGAAAGCCTTCGGCGCGTTGTGGTGTATCAGGGTGCGGCTTCAAAGCCTGCCCTGAGCGGCAGTCGAAGGGCGCCGCAAACTGCCCAAACTCAACTCGGGGGCTTTAGCCCCGGAGCCAATGATCGAATGACGTTGCAACCTGTCATGAAACGGCTTCTAGAATGATACAGTCGAGCACGATGAGAAATTTGGCTGCAGTTCCGCTCCTGCTCCTTGGGCTGGCGGCAATCGGCTTCGCCGCCGAACACAACCCGCCCCCGGTGCAGCCGGCCACCTCCTTCCCGGCCGTCGAAGTTCACCAGGACGAGCACGTGGCCATCGCCGTAGAGCCCTACGATACGAAGGAAAAAGAGTCCATCTTCCGCGTCGACTACATCGACCATGACGTCATGCCGGTGCGCCTCATCGTCACCAACCTGAGCGACAAGCCCATCTCGCTGCGCGACGCGCGCATTCTCTTTGAAACCGCCGATGGCGACCGCATCCAGGCGGCCGAGCCCGAAGATGTAGAGCGATTGATGACGCGCAAGGATCGCCAGGGTAGCAAAATTCCGCTGCCCGCGCCGCTGCCGCCCATCCACACCAAACCCAAGGGCAGCAACTCTGAGATCGAGCAGGACTTCAATACCTTCGAGTATTCAGCCCTGGCCGTTGAGCCGCACACCACGCGCGCCGGCTTCCTTTTTTACGATGTCTCGAATCTCAGCCATCCCCTGGTCGGCGCCAAGCTCTACGTGCGGTCCATCCGCGACTCCGAGGGCAACGAACTCTTCTACTTCGAGGTTCCCTTCGACAAATATCTGCAGTCGAAATCCGGCCAGATGAATTGACACACACGTTCTTGCCGCCGCCGAATGGCCGTCGCGGCACGAATTTGGCGTTACCTCATGATATCGCATGTGATATGATGGTTTCATGCGGGCAGTGCTCGATACGTCCGTGCTGGTGGCTGCGATTCGCCGCAATAGAGGTGCGTCGCGCGAGCTTTTGAGGATGGTGCTCGACGAAGAGTTCAAACCACTCGTTTCAGTGCCTCTCGTCTTAGAGTACGAGGCGGTCCTGACTCGATCAGAGCATCTGATCGTATCTGAGTTCGACAAGATGACGATCCTCGGCATCGTGAAAACATTTTGTACTTTGGGCGAGCCGGTGCACATCGCCCACAGGTTACGTCCTCAATTGGTGGACTCCGACGATGAATTTGTCCTTGAGGCTGCATACCACGGAAAGGCAGAAGCGATCATTACACTCAACACACGTGATTTTCTCACCGCCGCAGATCGCTTCGGTATTTCAGCATTACTTCCCGGCGAAGCTCTGGAAAGGATGAAACGCAGATGAGAACCAGCAACTTTGCATTACGGCTCCAGCCCACGCTGCTGGAGGAAGCGAAAGCAATGGCCAAGGAAGAAGGCGTCGCGCTCAATCAGCTGATCAATGTCGCCGTGGCTGAGAAACTTGCCGTTTCGCGCACGTTGGAGTTTTTTGCCAATTACACTCGCGATGCCGATGTTGCCGGTGTTCGTGCATTGCTTGCCAAGGCAGGGCCCGATACTCCGCCCATGAGGGGCGACGAACTGCCCGCCAATTGGAAGCGCCGCAAGGCACAACCTGCACGCAGCCAGAAGAAACGCGCGTCTACTCGTAGTAGGTAGCCGTCGTTGTGTCCGTCTCCCAGATCGTGCAGTCCTTCACGCGCACGCGGCCTGCGGTCACATCCGCAAGATGCTGGTTGGTCTCGTCGTAGAAATATTTGGCCAGATTCTCGGCCGAGGGGTTCAGCACCGTGAACGGCTCCAGGTCGTTCAGCATCTGGTGGTCGATGCGCTCGATCACCGGCCGCAGCACCTGCTTCAATAATCTGAAATCGAGCAGCAGACCGGCTCCGTCCAACTCGCCCCCGGCCAGCGTGACGCGGACCTTGTAGTTATGGCCGTGCGGGTTCTCGCACTTGCCTTTGTAATTGCGCAAATAGTGGCCGGAGGAGAAATCTGCCTCCACGGTAACTTCATACATCGCTGTCAGCTCAATCCCGCGCGGGCCACGGCCCGCACTTTTCTATTCTAAGAGTCGATGGCTCCCAGCCCGCTACCCCTGCCCGCCGCGCCGTTTCTGCCGAGCCGCGCGGCGCGCCTCTTCACTGCGCCGGTCGACTTGTTCGAAAAGATTGCTCATCACTCCGATCAGCGCCGACCCCAGCGCCGCCACCACAAGAATCAACGCCACCGTGCGCCACAGCGTGCCATTGGCCGGCAAACCCGGCTGAAAGCTCGACGGCACCAGCGCCATGCCTCCTGAAACCAGCGCGAAAAAACCGAGCGTGGCGGCGAGAATGTAGAAGTTGCGGGACATAGGCGTGAAGGCGCGGTGATGGGTCGCCTGTTGCGATTTTACGCGCGCGGCCTCAGCTAGTAAGCTCAGCGGAGTTGATCACCGTCACTCCTGCCTTGGCAAAATGCGCCTCTATCGCGGCCACAGAGCCATTCAAGTCGATGGCGCGGCAGGCGTCGCGCACAACCACGGCGGAGAAGTCCAGCCGTCGTGCGTCGAGCGCGGAGTAGCCCACGCAATAGTCGTAGGCAAGCCCGGCAAAGAACACGCGCGTCAACCCGCGCTCGCGCAGATAGCTGGCCAGGCCGGTTGGCCTAATGCGATCGTTCTCATAGAACACGGAATAGGAATCGAACTCTGGGTGGAATCCCTTGCGCATGATCAACTCCGCTTGCGGCAGATAGAGACCGGGGTGAAACTCCGCGCCGGGCGTTCCCTGCACGCAATGCGGCGGCCACAGCGTCTGCGTGCCGTAGGCAAGCTCGATCGATTCAAAGGGCTTTTTGCCGGGGTGCGAGGTCGCGAACGAAGTGTGATTTGCCGGGTGCCAGTCTTGTGTGAGAATGATGTGATTAAAATGCGGCGCGATGCTCTGGATCGGCGCAACCACTTCGTCCCCGCGGGGCACGGTCAGCGCTCCGCCCGGACAAAAATCGTTTTGCACGTCGGTCACAACCAAAACGTCATTTGATTCTATCTGCATGGAGTTCCTCGAGGCCTTTGCCAAAGGATCCCCACCGACAGATCTTCGTCGTTGGGGTGGCTGGTACTCCGATTATGCCAGAAGCACTTCAATCCCAAGGTCGCGGAGCAGCGCGACGTACTCCGGGCTCAGTTCCGCGTCGGAGACCACAATGTGCGCGGCCGTGAGCGGCGCCACGGGAATCATGCCGCCGCGCCCGAACTTGGTGTGGTCGGCCACGATGATCACGCGGCTCGCCACCTCAATCATCTTCTGTTCCGAGCCCACCACCAGAGTGTTGTTGTTGCTCAGGCCGGCCTCGGTAATGCCGCCGATGCCCATGATCACTGCGTCGGCGCGGATGGCGCTCAGCATCTGCTCGCAGAAGGGCCCCAGCATCACGCGCAGCCGCGGATCCAGGTACCCGCCGGTCAGCGTCAGCTCAATGTTGCGCAGCGATTCCAGCCCCTCGGCAATGGGCAGCGAGTTGGTCACGATGTGCAGCGATTTCGCAGCCAGTTCGCGCGCCACTGCGGCCACTGTCGAGCCGCCATCGAGAATCACTGTCTGGCCGTTTTCGATCAAGCCTGCGGTGAGCCTGGCAATCCGGCTCTTCTCGTCGCTCAACCGCACACTTTCCACCGCGTAGTCGAAGGCGCGATTCGGCGGGCCCTGCACGCTCACCGCGCCGCCGTACACGCGCTTCAGCACGCCTGCTTCTTCCAGAATGTCCAGATCGCGCCGCACGCTCGATTCCGACGCGTCGAGTTCGCGGCCTAGAGTCTCCGAGTCGATGAAGTCCCGGTTCTCAAGCATCTGGCGGATTCGCAGTTGCCGTTCAGCAGCCTTCATCGTCGATCCATGTTGCCCCTGGTCCTATGTCCCGATTCCCTAGTCCCTTAGTCCCTGCTTTACTTTTCCATCGCATCCATCACCGCATCCGTCACCGACTTCACCAGCGATTCCATATCGCCGTCGCTCGCCGTGGCGCTTCTGCTCGTGGGACCATCGCAGGGCGTCGGTTCGAGCGCAATCGAGCCGGGCACTTCCAGATCGGACAACTGGCACTCCTTCATGCGCGACGCATCGAAGCGAATATCGGGCAGGCCCAGCTTCTTCTTGATCGCCAGAAGATCGTCCCCCTGCTTCTCGGAGATTTGCGAGATGGGAACGCCCAATTGCGAGGCGATCATCAGCGTCCAGCAATACGTCTCCAGCACCTCCGCGTACCACTCGGCGTGCGTCACCGTGTCCGCCCAGCACACAATGCCGTGATTCGACAGCAGCACCGTGTTGTGCGTCTTTACGTAGGGCAGAACAGTTTCAGCAAACGCCTGCGTGCCCGGAGTTTCATAGGGCGAAACCGCGACCTTGCCCACAAAGACTTCGAACTCCGGAATGATCAGGTTCGGCGGCACGCGTCCCGTAATCGCGTAGGCCGTTGCGTGCGGCGGATGGCAGTGCACCACCGCCTTCGCTTCCGGCACCGCTTTGTAAATCTCCAGGTGCAGCAGCAACTCGCTGGTCCGCGGCTTCGCGCCCGCAATCTGTACGCCCCCCAGATCCGTCATCCCAATGTCATCGGGCGTCAGATCGTACTTGCTCACCAGGGTCGGCGAGCAAAGCACTTCGTTGGGCCCGATGCGATACGAAATATTTCCGCCGTTGCCATCGACAAACTGGCGCATCCACAGCTTGCGGCCCACCGAGCAGATTTCTTTCTTGATGGCCTCGGCCTCGGGAGTTGTAAAGAGCCGCCGATTGACCACGGACGGGCCCGATGCGGCGACCACCGAAGACGCCGCAGGCTCCGCGGTTCGTTGAGACCCGCCAGCCACTTTCTCCATCACCAGCTCGACTCCGTGCTGCTGCAAAAAGTCGCGCGCCGAAGGCGTGACGACGCTGTTCGCGGCAACCACAATGCTCGTGGCTCCCGCCGTCACCGCGTCCTGCACATCGCGCATCGCAATCAGTCTGCGTCCGCCAAGATCGATGCTCTTTTCACCGTTCTTCACTTTCCCACCTCGGAAAAATCTCTACGGCTTCACATCCGCCGTGTCCACAATCAGCGCCAGGTACGCGTCCACCGGCACCGGTGTGGGCCAAAAAGGATTGGACGCCTCGCGCCCCTCGGTAAATGCCACCATCTGGCCCGTGGCCGCGCCCAGCTCGTCCACCGCGATCAGCGCCTTGCCTCCGCCTAGCCCGTTACCAGCGCGCAGGTTCTCCATCGTCACCGGTTCCACAATCTTGAGCGTCCGTCCGCGAAACGACGCAACGGCCGGCGTCAGCGTCAGATGTCCACGCACGATACCCAGCCTCATGCCGCACCCTCCGCTTGCACTGGCTGCTGCACCGCATCCACCAGGCCCACCACCACCATGCGTGCCGGCGTGTTGTTGCCCAACTTCTCGCGCGCAATGTCGCCGTCGGTCGAAACCATCACCGTCTCTCCGCGCGCCGCACCCATCCAGTCCACCACTACGTTCGGCTCCGCAGCCGCGGATCCGTCGGCCTCCAGCCGCCGCGCCACCAGAAACCGGCATCCCTCCAAACTCGGATGCTTCGCCGTTGCCACCACCGTGCCTTCAATCCGCGCCAGAAACATTTTTTCGTCGACCACACTTTGCTCAGGGGCTAAAGCCCGTGCATTTTTGATTCGCATATTCGGCACGACTAAAGTCGTGCCCTGACACTTCATGCTTTCCCGACGTTCTCCGGGGCTAAAGCCCCCGGGTTATTTCGCGTTCATTTCAGGGGCCTGAAGGCCCCTGCTCCCTCCGTGTTCCCTGAGTTCGTTGATCCATCGCTCCCTCGGTCCCTGTCTTTAAATAATTCGCAGTGCATCGCCTACCACCATCTGCCGTTCGCGCGTAAACGTGAGCGGCGTGGTGATTCCCTCACCCGTCGGTGTCGCAATGGTGTGGCTGAAATATCCCGGGCCGCCCACGCCCAACGATGCCGGCGAGGCCGCGTTGTGAATGAACAACGTGGTGTTCATGGCCTTGGCCATGCGCGTCGCCGTCTCCAGGTTGTTGGTGTGAATAATGGCCGTGTGCCGGTAGCCATGCTCGGCCTTTACCGCCGCGGCAATGGCCGCATCCGCATCTTTCACGCGCACGATGGGAACGAACGGCATCATCTGTTCTTCCTGAACAAACGCGTGGTCCTCGCCGGTCTCGCCAAACAGGAGATCCGTTCCCGCCGACGCCTGCACTCCCGCAGCCTTCGCCAGCACGGACACGTCTTTACCCACCAGGTCCTTCTTCACGTGCGCTCGTGCACAACCGCCTCCGCCGCCTTCAAATGTAAACGCGGCTTTGGTCAGCCGGTCAATCGCCGCCGCATCCAGTTGATACGCGCCCGCGCGCTTCATGGCCGCGATGAATGCATCGGCCACCGATGCCACCACAAACACTTCCTTCTCGCCGATGCACAGCAAGTTGTTGTCAAACGCAGCGCCCTCAATGATGCACCGCGCCGCGCGGTCAAGATCTGCCGTTTCGTCGACAACCACCGGCGGATTCCCCGGCCCGCCCGCAATCACACGCTTGCCCGACAGCGCCGCAGCCTTGGCCACTGCCGCTCCGCCCGTGCAGCACAGCAGCGCCACCTTGGGATGATGGAAGATCTGCTCGGCAGCTTCGATTGTCGGCTCTACAGTCGTCGTAAACACATTCGCCACGCCCAGCTCGCGCTCGATCTCGCGGTTCCACAGTTGCAGTGCGTATTGCGCCACGTGTGCGCCAGAAGGATGCGGCCCGAACACCGCGGTGTTTCCCGCGGCCACAATATTGATGGCGTTCGAAGCCATGGTCGGCACCGAATGCGTCACCGGCAGCATCATCCCGATCACGCCCCACGGCGCGTGCTCGATGATGCACAATCCCGTGGTATTGCTGCGCGCCTCGGTGTGCAGTGCGTCCACGCCCAGCACAAGGCGCATATTAGTCAACTTCAGAATCTTGTGGTCGAGACGGCCGACCTTGGTCTCGGCAAGTTCCATAGAGCCCAGTTCTTCGCGCCGGTCGTTGCAGATGCGGCAAATAATGTCGATGATGCGCTTGCGGTCTTCGAGCGGCATCGCCGCCACTTTTTTCTGCGCCTCGTAGGCCGCGTTCACCGCTTCGTCCACGGTGGCAAACACGCCATCGCGCGCCGCTGCGGTGCGCGGCGCGGTCGCGTGCGCTGCGGGCGCCGTCTGCATCTGCATGCGCAGCCGCGCCACCACTTCCTTCGCGATCTCCGCAATCACCTGTGGCGAAACCTGCTGTTGCGTTTGCATCTACGAAAACTCCCTCCAGGGGCTAAAGCCCCCGAGTTCATTGCTCGCTTTCGGCACGACTAAAGTCGTGCCCTTTCACGAAACCGGCATCGCCCCTACGGGGCTTCCTATCCGTCTCGCTTTCCCTCCCCACGCTGAAGCGCGGGGCTAACATCCATTGCGCCTACGGCGCGCGCAAACTTCATCGCTATGGTTTTGCAACCGTCGCGCCGCCTACCTCGATCTGGTCCACAATGCCCACGATCACGGCGTCTACGGGCGCATCCTTGGTCGTGGGTGTCAGGCGCGCGGAGCTGCCCTGCGTGAACAGCACACACTCGCCCACGCCGGCCCCTACTCCGTCCACCGCCACAACGGAACTGCCTGAAATCTGCAGCTTGCCTTCCTTGTTGATGTAGGGCTGGATCAGCAGCAGCTTCATGCCGCGGAGCTTCGCGATCTTCTGCGTGGAAACCACGTTGCCGATGACTTTCGCTATGAACATTGCGAACCTCTTGAAGGGCCGCGCACCCTCAGGGGCTAAAGCCCCATGCGTGTTGGGCCAACCCTTGCGGCACGGCTGAAGCCGTGCCCTTTCAAAACGCCTCGCCGCAAACCCGTGCTGGCGAGACGGTTTCGTCGTGCTACTTCTGCAGTACGATGCCCAGCGAATCGTGCGGCCGTGCGATCACATGCACGCTCTGCACTTCACCGGCCGCGCGCGCCGCCGCCGCGCCCGCGTCTACTGCCGCGCGCACGCTGCCCACGTCGCCTGTCACATACACCGAGCACAGGCCGCTGCCAACTTTGTTCCAGCCCACAAATTTCACGCTGGCCGCTTTCAGCATCGCGTCCGTCGCCTGCACCAGGGCCACCAGGCCCTTGGTTTCGATCATTCCAAGTGCTTCACTCGCCATTGCGATCTCCCTTTTCTCTGCCTACTTCAACATGTTCTCGACCAACGCGTCGTGGGGCCGCGCAATCACGTGCGACGACACCAGTTCGCCCACTACCTTGGCCGCGGTCGCGCCGGCGTCCACCGCCGCGCGCACCGAGCCCACGTCGCCGCGGACGATGGCGGTCACATAGCCGCCGCCGATCTGCACCGTCTTCACCAGCTCCACGCTGGCCGCCTTCACCATGGCGTCGCTGGCTTCCACCAGCCCTACCATGCCTCTGGTTTCAATCAATCCGATTGCTTGACTCATCTCGTCTCCCCGAAGTGCAGCTTCTAGCTACTAGCTGCTAGCTTCTAGCTCGTTCGTGCTGTATCCACCGGTTTGCCAATTCACCCGGAACCCTGGCGCGTCCGCGAATGCTCGTACTCCCGCCTCCAAGCTAGTAGCTAGAAGCTAGAGGCTAGGAGCTTGCATTACGCCTTCTTCGCTGCCGTTTTGTTGCCCTGCACGAAAGACGGCAGCTCGTCGTGAGGCCGTGAGATCACTTGCACGCTCACCACCTCGCCGATCCTCGATGCCGCTTCCGCGCCCGCGTCTGTGGCCGCCTTCACGGCCGCCACGTCCCCTTCCACAAAGGCGGTCACCAGACCCGAACCTACGGTCTGCCAACCGGCGAAAGTCACGTTTGCTGACTTGAGCATGGCGTCGGTCGCCTCAAACAGCGCGACCAGGCCTTTTGTTTCCACCATTCCCAGCGCTTGTTTCATCGCTTCCTCTCTTGTTGCGTAGCGTTACCACTTCCCTGTTGCGTTCTAGAGCGGGCTTTCTAACCGATCTGGACTGGCCAGCCCTAATCCCTCAGGGGTTAAAACCCCTCAGATTTTTCTGCCCTTTTCGGCACGACTGAAGTCGTGCCCTTTCAAAACCGTTCCGAGTTTGCGGCACGACTGGAGTCGTGCCCCTTCACGGAGCCATTTGTCAAACACGCTCTCCTTGAAAATCTCCACATCCTTTACGCTCTATTTGAAAATCTCCACGTCCTTGGTCAAATGCAGACCGCAGGCGTTGGCCTCGTCCGTATCCATGTGCACGTTCAGGCGCGACGTAGGATCGATGCGCACGTGCACATTGTTGAAGGTCAATCCCGAAGGCCCGCCCACGCGCAGCTTCATCTTGTCGCCCTGCTTCACGCCAAAGTGCGCGGCTTCCTTGGGACACATGTGCGCGTGAATCGCGGCGCGGATCACGCCCTCTTTCAGTTCCACCACGCCCTTGGGCCCGATAATCACCGCGCCCGGCGTGCCCTTGATGTCGCCCGATAGCCGCACCGGAAGATCGCTGAAGCCCAGCATGATCGCATCGGTAAACGCCAGCTCCACCTGCGACTGCTTGCGCATCGGTCCCAGAATGCGCAGGTTCGAGATGATGCGGCTGCGCGGCCCCACAATCGTCACCGTCTCCTTGGCCGCAAAGTTGCCTTCCTGAAACAGCGGCCGGTCGAAGGTCAGCTCCGTGCCCGGACCGAACAGCACATCCATATCCTCGCGGCTGACGTGCATGTGGCGCGACGACGCCTGCACCACCAGCTCCGGCGCCTTGGCCTTGCTGTCGCGCCCCAGGTACTCGAGCGCCACCTGGCGCACGATCCGCTCCACCGTCGCCCTGTCGATCGTTCCCGTGTTCCCTGAACTTGCCATCGTTTGCACCGTCCCTACGGGACTCTTGCATCACAGCTGCGAATACCATCCCCACGCTGAAGCGCGGGGCTAACGACCATTGCGCCTACGGCGCATAATTGCTTCCGTGCCCCATCCTTTTCGCGCTTCTTGCGAAAAGGGTGGGAGCCCGCGAATGTCAACTCACCGCCAACATCTGATCCCTGTTCCCTGATCCCTGTTCCCTGCTTTTCATCACCACCGCCACCGTCTCCCGCGCCAAAATCGCTTCTTCGTTGGCCGGAATCACCAGAACCTTCACCATCGAGCGCATCGTCGAAATCTCGCCCTCACCCTTGATCTCCGCGTTCTTCTCTTCATCGAGTTCAACGCCGAAGGGCACCAGTCCCTTGAGCACTGCCGCGCGAATCGCCGCGCTGTTCTCGCCAATCCCGCCGGAAAACGTGATCACGTCCAATCCGCCCAGCTCCAGCAGGAACGCGCCCACATAATGCCGGATGGCGCGCACAAACACATCAAGCGCCAGCCGCGCCCGCGCGCTGCCCTTGGCCGCGGCCTCTTCCAGATCGCGCAGATCTCCGCTCGTGCCGCTGATCCCCGCCAACCCCGACTGGCTGCCCAGCAGCGTTGCCATCTCATCCGGCCCCAGCCCCAGCTTCTTCATCATGTGCAGCACGGCAAACACGTCGATGTCGCCCACGCGGTTGTTCTGCGGCAGGCCCGACTGCGGCGAGGCGCCCATGCTCGTATCGACGGCCACACCTTTTTTGAACGCGGCTACGCTCGAGCTCCCGCCCAGGTGGCAGGAAATGTGCCGCAGATCGATACGCGGAAGATCGGGGCGCCCCAGCAGCGTCTGCGCCCGCTCGTTGGCCGATCGGTGGCTCGCCCCGTGGAATCCGTAGCGCCGGATCCCGTGCTCCGTCCGCCACGCATAAGGCACCGCGTAGGTCGTCGAAGCCTCGTCCATGAACCGGTAAGGGAACGGCTCCATCACCGCTACCAGCGGCACCCCTGGCAGCTCCCCCTCAAAAGCTTCGATGGCAGCGATATACGGCGGATTGTGCGCCGGAGCCATGAACGAGAACTCCTCCATGGCAGCAAGTAGCGCATCGTCAATGATTTGCGGCGTGTTCAAAGGCCCCGCGTGCACCACTTTGAAACCCACCGCGCCGATCTCGCTCAGGCTTTTCAGCGGCTTTCCCGGACCGGCAATTTCGCCCAGGCACTTTCTGATCGCCGCGGAGCAATCGGCACATTCCCCGCCCGGCTGACCAACCCGTTCCACCCGACCCTGCGCCAGCACCGTCTCTCCGGCGGCGGGCTTATCGGAAATCTCCACGAGCCGGTACTTGAACGATGTGCTGCCGATATTTGGGATTAGAACCTTCATTTTTTGACTGTTCTTGATTGAAAATGAATGATACGATACATTGTTATTCAGAGTCAATCGCAATTATGGCGGATTTTGAGGGATAATCCAAACGATGACGCCACAAACGGGCATTTCCGGGCGAACTTCTGCCGGCATCACCCCCTCGCTTGACCGAATCGACAAGCTGGGCATTGTCGGCGCGGGCGGCGGCGGGTTTCCCACGGCGGTCAAGTTCAAAACCCAGGTTCCTCTCCTCATTGCCAACGCCGCCGAGTGCGAACCCCTCCTCCATAAAGACAAAGAGCTCCTCCACCACCATGCCGAGCCCTTCCTGCGCGGGATGCAAATGGCCATGCAGCTAGTCGGAGCGCGCGAGGGCGTGGTCGGCATCAAGGAAAAATATCTCGATATCATTGCCGCGCTTGAAGCGCAAGCCCCCGCCGGCATCCGTATTGTGCCGCTGCCCGACTGCTACCCCGCCGGCGACGAATTCATCCTCGTGCACATGGTCACTGGCCGCGTGATTCCGCCCGGCGGCCTGCCTAAAGACGTCGACGCCGCCGTTGCCAACGTGGAAACGCTGATGAACATCGGCCTCGACCGTCCGGTGACGCACAAATACCTCACTGTCGCCGGAGCCGTCGCTAACCCTGTAACCCTGCGCGTTCCCGTCGGCATCTCGATCGGCGAAGTGATCGACGCCGCCGGTGGCCCCACGGTTCCCGACTTCGGCATTCTTTTGGGCGGCGTCATGATGGCCAAACCCGCCGCCGACCTCAACGTGCCCGTCACCAAGACCACGGGCGGCATCATCGTGCTGCCCGCCGAGCACGCGCTCATCCGCCGTCACAACGCGCCGTGGATGCACATCGCCAAGATCGGCCGGTCGGCATGTGATCAATGCCGCTTCTGCACCGAGTTCTGCCCGCGCTATCTGCTCGGCCATCCCATTGAGCCGCACCGCGCCATGCAGTCGCTGGGCTTTTCTCAGCCGGGCGACCTTACCGTCGCCACTCTCTACTGTTGCGAATGCAACCTGTGCACCATGTTCGCGTGCCCTGAGGACCTGGACCCCAAGAATGTTTGCGTGCAGGGAAAGCCCGTGGCGCGCGAGCGCGGCCTCACATGGAAAGGCACGCCCGAATCGATCGAGCCGCATCCCATGGCCGAGTTTCGCCGCGTGCCCATGCGCCGCCTGATAGCCAAGCTCGGTCTCGGCGAATTTGTGAACGAGGGTCCGCTCACCGAGCACAATTTTGCCCCGCGCAAAGTCACGCTGCCGCTCAAGCAACACGCCGGCGCGCCCGCCGTTGCTACGGTCAAGTGCGGCGACCGCGTGCGCGCAGGAGATTTGATCGCCGCGCCGGGAGCAGGCAAGCTCGGCGCGCGCATTCATTCGAGCATTGACGGGCGCGTGACAGTGGGAGCGGATGCGGTGGTGATTGAGCAGTGAAGAAAGTGAAGTGAGTGAAGGAAGTGAAGAAAGTGAAGAAAGTGAAGGAAGTGAAGGAAGTGAAGTGAGCGAAGAAAGTGAAATGCGAGAATCAGTGTAGGGCCGCCGGCTTCACTTATTCACTCTTTCCACTCCTTTAGCTCCTTTCACTCCCTTCACTTCCTTCACTTGTTCACTCTCGGGAGGAGCCAAACGTGGCGACAGAAATCAATTCCATCGGACTCATCGAGCTCTCCAGCGTAGCCACCGGTTTTCTCGTTGAAGACCTGATGCTGAAGGCCGGCTCGGTCCAACTTCTCCTCGCGCGCAGCATCTGCTCGGGCAAATTCCTCATCGTCGTCTCGGGCGACGTCACCAGCGTGCAGGCCGCGCTCGCCGCCGGAGCCACCGCCGCCGGAGCCTCGCTCATTGAGCGCCGCCAGATCGCCCGTGTGCATCCCACCGTTCTCCAGGCCATCTCGCAGTCCGTCGACATTCCGCCCAGCCAGCTCAAGTCCCTCGGCGTCATCGAGACCTTCTCCGCGGCCAGCATCATTGAAGTGGCCGACGCCGCGGTCAAGACCGCCAACGTCACCCTGCTCAAGGTCCATCTCGCCATGGCCCTCGGCGGCAAAGGCTTCGTGGTCATGGCAGGCGACATCTCCAGCGTGCAGGCCGCCGTCGCCGCCGGATGCAAAGCCGCCGCCGAAGACGGCATGCTCGTCGGCAAAGGCGTCATCGCCAACCCCTCGCCCGAGCTCTTCAAGGAATACATCTAGCTGAAAGCTGGGATCTGCTTTTTGCCTGCGGGCGAGAAAGCGGAGAATAGCGTGGGGCTTCAGTTCCGGGATCCGTCTCATTAGAGCGATTCCAAGATAGGTGTAGCCAGCGTTCGCGCTGCCATCATCCCCGGTCCCCAAAGGCGAGGGACCGGGGGCACCCCAAATGGGTGTAGCCGTGATTGAACGGCTCTAAGTCTCCTGCGCAGCGAGTTTTTTCATTGCTGCATTTTCGCGGATAACTTCGCCGGTCTCTCCACTGTGCAAAGCTATCTCTGCGGCGATTGAGCGACCGAGAATTCGCTGATCGATAGTGCCGAACGGCCCGGGCACGAGGCTTCCCAACAAAGCAACCCAGGCCGGGGTATGAGCGTTGCCGACAATGATGCCGGGGCGAAAGATGGCAAGGCGGGTAAAACCGATGCTGCGCACGGTGTCTTCCTTCATGCCCATGATTCGCGCATAACGAAGCCGGCTGCGCGCTGTGCTTCCTACTGCAGAAAGCAGGCAAAACTGGGCGATTCCGGCGTCATGGCAGCCAAGCGCAAAGGCGCCGACGACGCCCAGTTCAAGTCTTTTCAATTCTTCTTCGCTCCAGCGCGCCGATCCAGCACCTACACCCACACAGCTCACGGCGCTGACGGAACCCTGGCTTAGAACTTCGCGGGCAAGGGCTGCAATGCGCTCGGCAAAGTCAGCAGCGCCGGTATCAAGAACGGCGCTGCGCACCCGCGATCGCGCCGCAATGGGCTTTCTGGTGACCATCACCACTTCCCGGCATTCCGAGATTGCCAGCAGCTCCGCGACGGCTGCGCCGCCGACTTGCCCGGTTCCACCGAGGATCATTGCGGCGAAATTCTGATTCATAAAGACGGCCTCCGCTTAGTGAAGGATGCGACAGCCCCGTTCCGGATGACAATTTCATTGTGATGCGAGCTTCTCACTCACTACGCCAGAACTGGTTGCATAAATACCTTAAGGTAGCGAAGAAACTTCCCTCAGGGGCTGAAGCCCGCTGTTTATGCGCCTTTTGTGGCACGGCTAAAGCCGTGCCCTTTCAAAACCGCATTTATGCAACCAGTTCCGGGCCCCGCTGCTCCATTATCCTGTCTGCAGCATGATTTCTGCTTTCCGCTGCGTTTCTCGCCTGGCCTTTCTCGCGTGCGCTGTTGCCGCGGGCTCTTCGCTCATCGCGCAGGAGACTGCGCCTGCCGCGTTGCCTTATCGCGGCGAGCAGCCGGTGCGGGCTCGGCACGGCATGGTGGTGAGCGTGCATCATCTGGCTGCGGATGTGGGTCTGGGCATTCTGGAGGAGGGCGGCAACGCTGTTGACGCCGCGGTGGCTACGGGTTTTGCGCTTGCCGTCGTGCATCCCATCGCGGGCAACCTGGGCGGCGGCGGCTTTATGCTGATCCGCGAGCACACGGGCAAAACCATCTTCCTCGATTACCGCGAAAAAGCTCCGCTGGCCGCCACCCAGAACATGTATCTCGACGCGAACGGCAATGTGATTCCCGACGCGAGCCTTCTCGGCTACCGCTCCATCGCTACGCCGGGGTCCGTGGCCGGCCTGGTGTATGCGGAGAGGAAGTACGGCCGCCTGGGACTGAAGCGCGTGATGGCGCCGGCCATCCTACTGGCGCGCACGGGCTTTGAACTGACGGCGCAGGAGGCCGGCGAGTTCGCAGATCCCGATCTCGCGCGCTTTCCCGCGTCACGCCACATTTTTCAGCGCGACGGCCGCTTGTACAAAGCCGGTGAAATTTTCCGCCAGCCGCTGCTCGCGGCCACGCTCGAACGCATCGTTGCCGATCCCGACGATTTCTATCACGGCACGATGGCCCACCAGCTCGTCAATGATTTGAATAAAGGCGGGGATCTGAGCAAAGGCGGCGCTCTTCTCACGCTCGACGACCTCGCGCAGTACAACGTGGTGGAGCGCGAGCCCGTTGTGGGCACGTTTCACAATTTCACGGTGATCAGCGCGCCGCCGCCCTCCTCGGGCGGAATCGTGCTCATCAGCGCGCTCAACATTCTCGAAAGCTATCCGCTGGCGACGCTCGGCGACCGCAGCGCGGCATGGGTTCATCTGGCCACTGAAGCCTGGCGGCGCGCGTACATGGATCGCGCCGACTATCTCGGCGACCCCGACTACAACACGATTCCCGTGGCCGCGCTGACCGCGAAAAACTACGCTGCCGCATGGCGAGGGAGCATTCTGCCCGATCGCGCATCGCCAAGCGCCACACTCGTGCGCCCCGCGGGCTTTGTGCCGGCTGCGCCCGCGACTGCCGGCCAGCGCCGCCGCCCTGAATCGCCCGACACCACGCATTATTCCGTGGTCGATCGCGAAGGCAATGCCGTCGCCGTCACCACCACGCTCAACGACGACTTCGGCTCCCACGTCGCCTCCGCCTCGCTCGGCTTCCTGCTCAATGACGAGATGGACGACTTCGCCGCCAAGCCCGGCACGCCGAACATGTTTGGCCTCGTGCAGGGCCCGGCCAACGCCATCGCGCCCGGCAAGCGCCCCTTGAGCTCCATGACGCCCACCATCATTCTTGAAGACGGCAAGCTGCGTTACGTGCTCGGCTCGCCCGGCGGCGGGCGCATCATCTCTACCGTGGGCAACATTTTTCTTTCCGCAGCCGAGGGCGGCCTCAACATCCAGGAAGCGGTCGATGCGCCTCGCTTCCATCATCAGTACCTGCCTGACATTCTCTACCTCGAGCCGGGATTCAGCGCGGACACTGTCGCTGCCCTGCGCGCCATGGGCTACACGGTCGCGCTCAGCCGCGGACACTGGTCCGACGGTGAGTGCATCGCCGTCGATCCCTCGACCGGCGAGCTGCTGGGCGGACAGGACAATCGCAACCACTTCGGTAAAGCCGCCGGCTATTAGGTCTCTCACGGCCTGATCGGCGCGACATAACTTTGTGCTTGACGCGCGGCGGGCACGCTTGCGATGGTGGGTACAAACCTTTCCCAAGGAGGTCAGGCAACCATGCGGAGGTCGATCGAGGCAGTTGATTGGACAAGCGCGGCAGTGTGCGCGGGAGTTTTGCTGACGGTTGCGGCCCTGAGCGCGTGGCCGGCGGAGGCGCAGCAGAATCGTTGGGCGGTCATCGCCGTTTCTCCCTCGACGCTTTACAGCAGCCAATCGCATGGGGAGTTTCAGGCCGATGTCGAGCGCGACGCCCTTCAGGCCTGCCAAGTGGGCGGCGCCACGTACTGCAAGATTGTTTATTCGGTGATGAACGACTGCTTGGCGCTGGCAATACCGGCGACGCTGATCCCGAATCACTATGGCTACGGCAGCGGTCCAACGCGCGAAGAGGCTGCGGCACAAGCGCTGGCGGAGTGCGCGAAGGGGGGCGCCATCGGCTGCAACGTACGCGAAGCGCCCTGCTCCAGCGACGACCTGCGTTGGGCGCCGCCGCTGCCGCTGCCGCCGGGCGGCAAGCCGGGATCGGTCGATCCCGCCCTCGTGGGCCTTTGGAAGCTCAACGTCAACTCGGGCATCTGGGTCTGGCAGATCTCGGTAAACGGCACCTACACGTTCCACAGCGAGGCCACGGGTAACACATCGTCGAATGCCGGGACGTTTACCGCGAGCAACGGAAAGTACACACTGCACGCCATCAGCATGTTGTGGGACGACCAGGGGACATATATATTGCAGTCCTCCGGCGTGATGGTGGCAAGCGGCAAGTTGGGCACGGGTACGTGGTATCGCATTGCTACGGACCCAAGTCCGTAGCCTGATCCGGGCGGCGCACTTCGTGCTTGACTCGCGTTGCGCGGCTTTGGGATGGTTGGTGCGAGGCTTCTTCCCAAGGAGGACAAAACTATGCAGAGGTCGATGGCAGTTGGCCGGGCGACTACGGCGGTGTGTGCGGCAGTGGTTCTTCTGCTGGCGGCGCTGAGCGCGTGGCCGGCGGCGGCGCAGGGGTTCGGGTATGCGGCCATCGCAATTTCTCCATCGACGATGTGGGCCGGCGCGGAGAAGGGGACGACTTCGCAGGCCAGCGTCGAGAACGGCGCCCTTCAATACTGCGAGAACAAAGGCGCCAGGGACTGCAAGTTCTTATCGGCGGTGAATGGCTGCGTGGCGCTGGCAGCGGCTTCGACCCCTGTCCCGAATCAATTTGGCCTCGCGTCGGCTCCGACGCGCGAAGGGGCCGCGGCAAACGCGCTGGCGGCATGCACGAAGGACGGCGGCATCAACTGCGTCGTGAGCCTCGCGCCCTGCGGCAGCGACGACGTGCGCTTCGCATCGCCGCTGCCGCTGCCGCCGGGCGGCAAGCCGGGATCGGTCGATCCCGCCCTCGTGGGCCTTTGGGGGCTCAACGTCAACGGCGGCATCTGGGTCTGGCAGATCACGGCCAACGGCACCTACCAATTTCACAGCGAGGCCACGGATGGCACGCTGCCGAATAACGGGACATTTGCCGCGAG
>JBEKGH010000029.1:0-62039 GCA_050012895.1 Occallatibacter sp. | reverse complement strand
CTTTCCGCAGCCATAACACGCTTCGACAACGTAGTTATGACACAGAAAAGACGGCCTTTCCAACTATTTCCGCTCCCAAACTCACCCAAATCGACAATCCGCCTGTGAGATATGGCGGTTAGAGCTTGTCTCATAAACGGTTTCGTGAAAGGGCACGACTTCAGTCGTGCCGAAAAGGGCAGGAAAGCTGAGGGGTTTTAACCCCTGAGGAATTGGCGCTCACCGGCCAGGCAATTTATGAAACACGCTCTAACCACTAATCACTCACACTTCACACTCGCACTTCACACTTCTCACCGACCACTGTCCACCGTCAGCGCATGCTTTCGTCGTGCGACGGCCACGGTGAGCGCGTAGAGCGGCGGCCCGAGCAGAGCCACTGCGGCGGCGAAGACCAGCGACGAGACTTTGGCGAACGGCGTTCCGGGATCGCCGAGGGTTTCAGCGCGCGAGGCGTAGAGCGCGTAGCCGATGAGCGCACTGGGACCAACGGCGAGCAGGCAAGCGAAGCGGAAGCTGCCGGCGCGGAAGGGTCGCGGCAGCTCAGGCTCGCGCCGGCGCAGGGCGATCAGCGCCGCGAACTCCAGGATCAGACTGGAGCCGTAGAGAATCAGGTCAATGGAAATGAGTCGCTCGAACGGGAGCTTGAGGGCCAGCGCCCAACCCATGCCACACACAAGCACACTGACCCAGGGCACGCCGCGGCGGTTGCGGCGCAGGAAGACGCGCGGCAGCAGGCCGTCGGCAGCCATGGCGATGGGCAGACGCGTGTAGCTCATCATGAGGGCATTGAACATGCCCACACCGCAGAGAACGCCGCCCGCGACCACGGCCAGCCCGAGCAGCGGGCCGCCGAGAGCACTGCCGGCGATGGCCCATGAACCGGTCGAGAAGCCTTCGGCGGAGAGTCCGGCCGCGGCCATTGCGGCCAGCGGAAGCACGTAAGTGAGAGCGGTGAGGAGCGCGGCGGCGATCATGGCGCGCGGGTAGTTGCGCTGGGGATTGTCAACCTCGCGCGCAATGGTGGAGGCGTTGTCCCATCCCATGTAGTTCCAGAGCGCAACCAAGATGGCGGTGGAAAGACCGAGCGGAGCGCCGGGTTCAGCAGCGGTGCGGCCCCAGTGCACCGCGGGATGCACGGTGAGACCTTGCCAGAAGCCCAGCCCGACGAAGACCGCGAAGGGCGCGAGCAGCAACGCAAAGAGCCAGACTGAGTCATCGCCAACTTCGGGTGCACCGCGCAGGTTCCACGCGCAACACAGGACCACGACGGCCAGCGACCAGAGCCAGGCGCGCGGGCCGTCGGTAAGCGCGGGGTTGAACTTGCCCAGGTAGAGCACAAAGATGGAGGGGTAGAGCGCCATGTCGAAGACGCTGGCGGTAAGCGAGAGCCAGCTTTCCTGGTATCCCCAGAAGGGGCCGAGTCCGCGGCGCACCCAGACGTAAAAGCCGCCTTCCGCGGGGATGGCTGCGGCGAGCTCGCCGATCATGAGGGCGGTGGGCAGGCTCCAGAGCAGCGGCAGCGTGAGCAGGATGAGGATGGCGCGCCCGTACCCGGCGCCGCCGAGGATGTCTTCGATGCCGTACGGCCCACCGGAAACCATGAAGTAGGTGGCGGCAACCAGGGGCAGGAAGCGGATCTTGCGCAAGGCGGGATGGAGAGCAAGCCGCATGAGTGTGAATGTACTGAATGTACATGGGCGATGGCGATGCGAAAAGCGGGATGTGGCGAGGCCGCTGAGGTGGCCACGGTATGGCGGTGTGAGAAACGCAAAGTGCGAAGGCCCGTATGGCGTTTTGAGAAACGCAATGCGTAATAACTGGAGGCGGTGTGATTCCGGTATAATCCTGACTGAGACCCGGAGAGATGGCCGAGTGGCTGAAGGCGGCGGTTTGCTAAACCGTTGTACGGTCAAAAGCTGTACCGGGGGTTCGAATCCCCCTCTCTCCGCCATTGCAAGGAGCAGGCACCTGCGGTGCGGCAACCGCTCGCGTGACGCTCGCACTGGCCTGGTTGCAAATCCAGAGACTGGCTTGCTCCCGCCACTGGCCATCAAGATGAATCACATTCCAACCGCAAAGCTCTTCATTGCGGCCGGCTTTCGTGCAGTTCGCGCGCAAATCTTCCCCCGGAGACATGCATCAGCAAATAACGGCCTCAGATCTTGTCGCTGCGACGCGATGAGACGTGAGGCCGTCTATGTGTTGAGAGTCAGGTTCACGGCAGGCGTTAGAGTAAGCCGCCCCGTGCGGAGCGGCCTAGTGGGACAGCAGTGTCCGCTGGTTAGCGGCTGCTGAAACGCCGACGAGCGATACCGGCCAGAGCGAGGAGTCCGGTGCCAAGCAGCAAGATGCTGTCAGGATCCGGAGTTGCCTCGACGCTGACGGAATCGAGATCCCACTCGCCCGCATCGTTTTCATCGATGCATGACAGCGTCGTGGTGCTGCTGGTTGCGCCACCTTTTCTGGGTTAGGGCCAGACGTTGACAATATTGGCGGCGTTGGGAGTGCCAATGCCGGATGTGAAGTCCCAACCAGGGGTAGCCGGATAAGCTTCCTTCTGGGTCGTGTTGGAGGTGGAAAGAATTCCGTACTGGGCGCCATCGAGATAGCAGTTGAACGTGGCCGCGCCGTCCTTTTCACAGACGCCGGAGTTGTCGCCCAGGGTTACGTCATGGAATAGGCACTTCGAACCGATGGCGTTGCCCAGGGTGGAATTGCAGGAGGAGTCGCCGAAGAAGCCGTACTCGAAATCGGCCATGAGGTAAAGAACCCAGTTGGAATTGCCCCAGCTTGAACGGGTTTTCTGATTGACGAGTGCCTGGATTCCGGCCCAGATCGGGCTCGATACCGACGTGCCGCCCCAGCCGGTCCAGGTGGCGGGATTAGGTCCGCAGGGCCCAAAGCCCTCGGCGGCGGGCCCGTCGGCGGGATTCGAGATGCAGGCCGCATAATACACGCCCCACAGACCGTTGCCCGCCATCAGGGAGACGTCGGGAATGTCGCGAACGCCATCTCGCGGGTTGCCGATTATTAACTGCCAGAGTGGCTTGGCGTAGCCGGCGCAGGCCCCATTGGCGACACCTGGAGTAGCGGGCGTACCGGTGGCGCAATTGCTTGGGCCGCCGCTGCCGCCAACCGCTCCCAAAAGCCCGTCGTCACTGGCCACAGCGCCGTTATCGTAGTTGCAGAAGCTGCCTGGTCCGGCTTGCGTGAACGACGTACCGTCATACGTGTTGAGGAAGTCAACCGTTACGCTGCTGGTGCAGGAATCGCTCCAGGGAATCTCCGGAACGTAGGACAGCGCGGTCCGGTAGTACGGCCCGATGTTGGTGGCGCTGAAGTAGGTGGATGTCTCGCCGAGAGGTTCGGCAGCGATGTCGGTGCCGCCGACGGAAATGTTGTAGGGGGTCGAGGTGAGTCCGCTGACGGTGATGCCGTGTTGGGCCACGCCGTCGTTATCCGAACTGGCTGCGAGTTCATCGCCGGAAGAGACGAATACGGAGACGCCCTCGGCGACTGCCACTTCATAGAGATCTTTGATATAGCGGTTTTCCGCGGCGCCATTATCGGGCTCGGATTCTCCATAGCTGATGCTGACGATTGCGGGCGGATTGTCCCTCGTAAGCAGATTGGCCAGGGCCAGGAAACCGCCGAACTGGGTGTTGGTGTCCGCGCAGGACGCGCTAATGATGGCCGCATCGGGCGCCGCGGACGTTGCCCAATCCACGTCGATGGCCGCTTCCACGTCGTCTCCGTTGTCGCCAGGGTTTGTGCAGGTATCGGCCCGGCCCGCGGGACTGACCTGGGTCATGGTGCCGTAGGGGTAGGATTCGGTAAGGCCCATCACCTTGCGGAAGACCAGCCAGTCATTCTGGCTGTACTGGGTGGTATCTTCGACCACGACGATCGTCTGTCCCTTGCCCGTGATGCCGGCCTTGAAGAGCGGATTGAAATTGTAGATGGTGGCCAGGTCGGCGGCGCCGAGGAAGTTGTAGCCGGCACCCCCATTCCCGTTCCTGAGATTGGGCCGGGTAGCCGGGCGGGGCACGTTCAAGGCGTGGGGCATGAAGTCGTTGAGCTTCGCTACGCCTGCTATCACCGGAGCCAAAGCCGCTGGAATGCTGGGATCGTTGACGTTCCCGATATGCGCTGCACCGTTGGCGCTCAGGTTGTGGAGAGGCGCGTTAAATGCTCTCGACACCATCCCTGCGTTGCCGGAAAACTCGATGGTCGTGCCGTCAGGGGAGACGAAATTAACGGTAAAGCCTTCCGAGACGAGCCAGGCATTGACCGCGTCAATATCCGACTGCGCGGGACCAAACATGGAGCCGATCTGGGCGTTGCTGAGCCACTTGTGAAACAGGGGCGAATTGGAATTGTGCAGCTCCGCAATGTAATTCTCGAAAGCGGCCTCGTTCTCGGGCGAACGCTGGAGGACAATTTGCAGGGCAGGCAGCGGCGCGGACTCGTCGAGCAGACCCCGGTCGTTCGCCGCATTGGCCTGGGGGTGAACGTTGCCGGCTAATACTACTCGTTGTGCATTATCTACTGGCCCGGTAATGAAAGGGTTACTGGTTTGGGCAGGCGCAACCGCTGCAAGAGCCAGCGCCAGGGTCAGCGGTGACAGCGCGCAGAATACTCTCCTAAAGGTCATGGATGGTGCCTCCGGGGAACGTTCTAGGGGATCGCTGCAATTAAAGCACCGAATACTGATCTCAGCAAGTCAATCGATTACGATGCCCCGGCCAAGGGCTCGCGCAAACTCTTGCACATTCAAATGATGGAAAGTGGAGATAAGTTTCCACCTGAAGCAGGATTTGAGCGCACCGGGGACGACAAATCTTCGATCAGAGAGATGCATCGGGAGAAAACGAAATCATGGCTCGTCGCTCGGACGCGACGAAACCTGAAGGCCATCCGTGCGCGGCTGGTTAGAATACGGTAAAGGCTGGAACGCGCCTGTGCGTAAACATTTCCCTGGAGAAAAGACATGCGAATTCTGGCGTTTGTTGCGGGCATCGCTTGCCTGTTCATCGTCCTGCTCGATGCCTTCCAGACGATCATTTTGCCGCGGCGCGCTACCGGGCATCTCCGGCTCACGCGCATCTTCTACATCGCCACGTGGAGGCCGTGGGCGTTTTTCACGCGGCGGCTGCGCAACCCGCGCCACCGGGAGACGGCCTTCAGTTTTTACGGGCCGCTCTCGCTGATCCTGCTCCTGGTGGTGTGGGCCAGCGCAATGGTCGTTGGTTTTGGGCTGCTCTACTTCGCACTCGGCAGTCCCTTTGTCGACGTAGCGCACCGGTCGGGCTTTCAATCGGACCTCTACGTGAGCGGGACCACCATTTTCACGCTGGGTCTCGGAGATGTAACGCCGCAGAATTCCTGGGCGCGCGCGCTGGTGATTTTGGAGGCGGGCACCGGACTGGGTTTTCTGGCCGTGGTGATGGGATATTTTCCCGTCCTTTACGGCGCCTTTTCGCGCCGCGAGGTCAGCATTTCATTGCTGGACGCGCGTGCCGGATCTCCGCCGACCGCCGCGGAGCTGCTGCGCCGCCATTCCTACCGGGGCGCCGAACTGGCGCTGTCGGTGCTGCTCACGGAGTGGGAGCGCTGGTCGGCAGAGTTGCTGGAAAGCCATATTTCGTATCCACAACTCTGCTATTTCCGTTCGCAACACAGCAACCAGAGTTGGCTTGCAGCGCTCACCGCGATTCTGGATACGTCGGCGCTCATGGTCGCGGGAATCCAGGGCTACGAGGCGCGTCAGGCACAACTGACCTTCGCCATGGCCCGTCACGCCATGGTGGACCTGTCGCAGATTCTCTCGCAGCGGCCGCTCACCGACCTACCCGACCGGCTTCCGGCAGAGCGCTACGAAAAACTTTACGAACTGCTCTCTGAAAGCGGTGTCAAGGTCTGCCGCGACGGTCAATCCATCGAGAGGCTCCGCGAAATGCGCGCCCTGTACGAGGGGCACGCCGAAGCGTTGAGCCTCTTCCTTCACATGTCTCTGCCGCCGTGGCTGGCCGATCGTCCCTTCAAGGACAACTGGCTCACCGTGGCCAAGGTGCGAGAAAGGACCGACGCGGCCAACCCGCCGTCTTCCGATCACGGAACTGCCGCCGAAGACACACCGAGCACAATCCCTACGTTCGTGGATCATCCCCACGACTTTTGAAAAGCACGGCGCGCATGCGTTCGAAGGCAGTGGTGCTGCTAGACTCGAAACCGAGAACCCTCGCCCTCCCGGATTCAACCCCTCCGCGGATGCAACCCTCTGCGGATGCAACCCCCTGCGGATGCAACTAACGAGGAGCGCAACGTATGCCCCTGAGGCTTGAGAAGCCGAACCTTCCCCATGCAGTTTATTGGTTCACGTTGCTGGCATTTGTGTTGCGCATGATAGCGCGCATCCACTCGGGCGCTGCCGACTTCTGGGTCAATGGATATACGCTCTTTTTTGCCATGGCGCAAAACATCGCTGCTGGAAAGGGGATCGGGATTGGGGGCGTGCCCACCGCATTTCGCGTTCCCCTGTACCCCATTTTTCTCGCCGCACTGACCATGGGCCACCAGGCCTTTTGGCCCATTGTGATTGCCCAATCCATCATCGGCGCTGGAACGGCGTTTTGTGCTGCACTGCTGGCGCGCCACATGTTTCAAGAACCGGCGGCAGCCCATGCGGCGACTCTGGCGGCTGCGATTACCGCGGTGTATCCCTACTACGTCATCCACGACACTGCGATGCAGGAGACCGCTCTTTTCACGCTGCTAACGCTCCTGGCTGTGCTCCTCGCTTATCGCGTTGTGCGCACCGGCACATTCTTGCCGGCCGCTCTCTGCGGATTGGTGCTCGGCTTAGATGTGTTGACACGCGCCCCGATCGCGCTCTTCGCATTGCTCGTCCCGGCATGGCTGATTTGGAGAAAACGCCAGCGCCTGGCTCCGGCTTTGCTTTGCGCGTTGTTTCTCGCCCTAACTGTTTCCCCCTGGGTTTGGCGGTGCTACAAATTGACAGGCCATCTTTTGCTTACCACTGAGCAAGGTTATGAACTTTGGAACGGCAATAACGATGTTCTCTTTCGCTACTATCCTGAGCAGAGCGTCGACGTCAGCATCCGCGCCCATCTGGCCGCGTTGCCTGCACGGGACCAGCAGGAATGGCAACAAATGAGCGGAAACGAGGCACTCGTTGACCACTGGTTCCGGCAAAAAGCACTGGCGTATATTCGCGCGCATCCCTGGCTGACATTCATCAATGGATTGCGCAAAATTGGCGCGACATTCGATTGGCTGCCGACACCGCGCCGATCACTTGCGAGATCGTTGCTGCATGCTTTCTCGTTCGGTCCTGTGATGGTGCTTGGGCTGTGGGGAATGTGGCGAAGGCGCTCGCAATGGCGGGACGACTCTTTAATCTACCTGATGTTCGCGCTATTCCTTCTTGTAACTGCCGTCTACTTTGGCCAAACCAATCACCGCGTGTATCTCGATGTCTATTGGATTGTGTTTGCCGCCGGCGCTCTGGCGGAGACAGGCGCGGGCATCGTGCATCGGCGTTCACAACGCAGTCAAAGCGCGCTACAAAGTTCCTGACAACGCCGGTTGGAAATCCCGCTTCATCGCAAACGGCGGCCTGTCTCGCATGGTCATCTCACTGAATCTTCCGAAACACAACGTCGGGATATTCCGCATCGGGCAGAAGGCAATCATCACGGCCGTAGAGCGGATCCCGTTTGCCGGGATTTACTCTGAAGACCGTTTCGAATTCTTTGGCCACGCGAGTATCGCAAAAGCGGAACATGGCGTGTTGGATGACCAGAAGGCCGCCGGGCTTCAGTGCGCGCGCCAGGTCAGTCACAGATTGCTCGAAGCCGGCAAAGCGGATGCGATGGCCGCTCTCGAGCAACGGCGGCGAAACGTTCAGATCTCCATGGCGGAAGACCGCCATCGCGAAGATGGCGTCGTAGCCGGCGTTCGCCTCAGCGACTGTCGACCCAGCGACGGCAAAAGTCATCTTCTTGTCTCCGGCCTTAAGACGCCGAAAGCGGCAAACCGCAATATTGAATGGATTGATGTCGAGCCCGGCGATATTTGCCTCAGGGAAATAGCGGCGTAGCGAGAAGACTTCCTCTCCCGTCGAACAACCGAACGAAAGGATGCGCACGCTTGCGTCGTCCTTGAGCAAACTGCGCACGTGCTGAAACGTTTCCGGATAACGGTCGATCGAAGTTGTCCCGTAGGGCTGATAGAGGCCTCGGGGCGGCCGCAGCAGCAACAGCGCGGCATTTCGCGACTCCAGGCTCTGCGCCAGCTTGTAGATGAAAAGTGCGAACCGGTACCCCGGCATTTTGCGCAGGCGGGGCTTCAATCGCGTGAGGAATGCTTGCATAGGGTGCGAGCGTATTCGATGCCGTCGCGAACCCGCTTTCAGGACGTGACGTTGGCAGAATAAACCGTGAAACGGCTCACGGTACACCGCGAGGGTTCCGCGGCGGCCTCCTCTGCGGATAGCCGGTAGGTGGTATCCGAAATTCTCCTGAAGGATGACATCGGATCCATCACATGCCGATAGCGGTGAGGATCGCCATGCGGCTCATGCGCATAAATGTCCGCGAAGACCAGGAGAACGTCCCGCGGAGAGCGACGCAGTTCGCGTTCCAGATTCGCAAGAACGCGACGAAGAATCCTATCGTGAAAAGGATTGTAGAAATAAAGCACGAGCGGGCCATCGGGAAAAGCAAATTTGGTCGCATCCTGATTCACGATGGAGATGCGTTCCTTCCACTCTAGATTGACCGACAGGTTTGCCCGCGCGGCCCGGGCAAGCTCGCCCACAAGTTCTACGCCGAATACATGTCGAAATGGAAGCTCGGCAGCAACGAATAGCGCGCGGCCCTTACCGCAACCTAAATCGACAAAAGAGAATTCCTCGAGTTGAATGGGCAGCGCGGCAAGAGCCAGACGAAGCGTCGACGGAGGGCTACCGAGGTAGCCAGTTGCATAAAGAGCCGAGAGCGACACCGCCTGGAGCTTCGCAGTTGAAACGAAGCCACCCGTGTCCGTGCCATGAAGACTGTCAAATGAGTGCGGCGGAAGCTGAGCCGGCGATACCGGTGCTGACGGAGCCTTCACGAAAGCTCGCTCGAAGGTACCAGCCAGGCCGTGGTTCTTCAGGGCTCCACGCAGCCGCTTCCAAGAGTGCGCAATAGCGCCCCGGAATCCATTCTGTTCAATTGAATTAAGCAAGCGGCGAAGCAGAATAAGCGGAGGGGACGGGCGGTACTTCATTTTATTTGTGTGGGAAGCTCCGCATAGCCGGTCTCACTCTCTCGGAACCGTCGCGGGAAACTACGCCATCAGATTCTCGGCTTCCGTCCAAATAAGGCCGCATCTTGCGAGGGGTCTCAATACGTTCGTGGCTGGCTAGCTGTGGCTATTCCCACCGGTTCCACCGTCGGGTGACCCTCCAGAGGTTCCACTCGCGGTGATCTGCTCAACGTCGATCTTCTTTAGCTCGGGAGCAACCCAATTCTTCTTGATTTCGCTCTTCTTTCCAGTCTTACCGGCCATCAGCAGCCTCCTAAAGGGAATAAACCTCAATAGTTGGACTATAAGGGATGCCTACCCGGAAAGCAAGTGGATAACTCCCTCAAACCCCGCACTATCAAGCAGATTAGAGATTACTGGCGGGGGTTACCAGCGGAATTCCATGGCCACGGAGGAATGAAGGTCCGCCCGGACTTCGCGGGAGCGTTTTCGAGCATTGCGACGTGTGTTTATATTTCGCAATTAATTGATTTGGCATACGTTATGAATTGAGAGGCGCCGGGTCAGTCGATCCTGGCACATGTGTTTGCGTGGATTGGCAAAAGAAGTTGCAGAATGTGGGAGCGATCAACTCCCGTGACGAGGAGTGCTGCCCCCCATTTGCCGCGACCATCGCCATAGCCAGAGCACCGGACGCAAGGGTTTGTAGGCCCAGAAAAAGCTATCTGGAAGGGGAAGCGTTCTGAAATCCTCGCGGCCGTAGAAGACTTCAGACAAGCTGTCGCGCCAGGATTTTGCGGGCCACAGGAGCCGCTCGTAGCGGCTTCTGCGAATTCTGTTGCGGAGCTTGGACGGGCCCACGCGGCTTACGGGTTCGTTCGCTTGATAAAGAGCCTGAAGGGGCACGGCAATAAGCCTTGCCGCCGGCTCCTGCCACGCTGTCGCAGGGAGATCCGGCCTGGGGAGTCCGTACACCTCTTCGAGAAGATAGATCCCGGCCAGCAGAACTCTCGTCTGGCGCGATCGTTCCGCCTCTTCCCATGCCGCCTTCCAATCAAGCAATCCCAGAGCATGGGCGCGCGCCAAATCTCCCAGCCATTTGGCGCGGAACCATTCGTGCAGCCCCCCGTGGCAGCAAAGGTAGAGAGTCAAGTCGCCGGGATGCATGGCGCGGAGGGAGCACCCTTGCCAGGAAGCAGGTACGCTCCTGTCCCGGCGGGCGCGTGTCGCATCGGGAGTTTCCCACTGGTTGCGCCAATGGAGTTCCAGCATGCGGCCCGTCTGGGCATGGATGAAGTTGATGTGCTGCTCATTCCGGAGAAAGCTGTCTAATTGCCGGGGACTCATGGGGAAGAATGTTTCTTCCAGTTGCCAGTCCTTGCTCACAAGGCAGTCTTGCGCCCTGCCCAGATCTTCTCGCGGCACTTCCAGATCCATATCCAGCGACTCGCGAAGCCCCACATCTCCGTAAAGCGCAAAGGAAAGGATCTGGCCCTTCAGCGGCATCACGGGGATGCCTGCGCGGTTGAATCGCTTGAGCGCGTCGGCCAGCAGCAGGCAATGCTGCATGGCTTTCATGCGGCAGGCATCGCTGCGCTTCTGCAGTTCCTGTTTTGCGAACTCGGGAATCGATGTCGCCGGCACGCGGCTGAGAGCGGCCCAACTCAGGGCCGGCGTACGGTGACGGTCGACCAGAGTGAGATATTCTGCCCAATCCGGCGCGGCGTCCAGCGCCTCAAGGATTGCCGTCTCCTGATTTTGCCGCCAGGAGTCGGGAGCGAGCCAGGATGTAGCGATCATCAAGCGAAATGCAGGGGAAGTTTGGCGGAGCCAATCAGACCTTCTCATGGCCGATCTCCCGCGCCGATCTCCCGCATTTGCGCGGCCCAGGAACTGGCGTAGGCTCCGCCCAGTGCGACAAGTTGCGCGTGCGTCCCGGATTCTACGACTCGTCCCTTGTCCATCACGTGAATGATGTCGGCGTGCATGGCGGTGGTAAAGCGATGGGTGATCATCAACGCCGTTTTGCCTTCGACAAGAGCACGAAAACGGCTGAGCCAGTCCAGCTCTCCCCAGGAATCCATGGCGCTGGTGGGCTCGTCCAGCACGACCAATGAGGCCTGGCGAAAGAATGCGCGAGCCAGGGCAATCCGCTGCCACTCTCCACCACTCAATTCCGTGCCCCCGAACCACTTGCCGAGCACGGTCTCAAAACCAGCCGGCAACCGCTCAATGGGCTCGAGAGCTCCTGCATCGCGCGCGGCTTCCTGCACGCCTTGCCGGTCCGTAACTCTGCCGATATCTCCAAAGGCGATATTCTCGCTCGCGGTTGCGCAATAATGAACGGGTTGCTGAAAAAGCACGGCAATGCGGCGGCGTAAAACGTCCTGATCCAGTTCGCGCAAGTCCACGCCATCCAGAAGAACCCTGCCCTCACTGGGATCGTAGAAGCGGCACATCAGTTTGATGAGCGTGCTCTTGCCGGCTCCGTTGTGCCCCACAAGGGCCACCACTTTTTCCGCGGGTATCTCCAGGTCGAATTGATCAAGGGCCCGATGGGATCCGCCGGGATAGGTGAAACTCACTCGCTCGAAGCGAATCGCGTGCTGGACGGGCAATCCGGGCGCAGCGAGCGGGCCGGGAAGAAGGCCGCGTTCGATCTTCAGGAAGTCGTCGAGATTCTCAATGAAAAGCAGGCTCCTGTAAATCTTGCCTGCGCCTTCAAGCAGCGAGCGAAGCAGCGACTGGCATTGCTGGAAGGCCTGAAAGCAAAGCAGCAAGTCGCCTAATTTGATTTTGCCGGCGATGGTCTGATGGAGCATCCAACCCAGGCCCACGATGCTCCCTGCCCAGGCGAGGAGGCCGGCTACCAACTCAGTTGCTGCTCCCTGTCGCACCAGCCGCAACTTCCCATAGCGCAATATTTCGCGCAGATGCTCAAAGGTCTTGCGGTGGTAGGTCCCGAGATCGAAGAGGCGCAATTCAGCGGCAGCGCCTGAATCGGTAATCATCCAATCGAGATACCGCGCCCGCCGCTCTTCAAACGTGTGCTCGATATGCCAACGGTGTTCCTTCAGAATCTGGCGCGCCACCAAAATCAAACCCGGAACCGCAGTGAAAACCAGAAGCATTGGCAGCCATGCGGCGTAGGTCCAAAGGATGCCGGCGAGCACGAGAAAGCCGAGGCCATTCTGCACCAGGGACCCCAGGCTCTCGAGAAGCGCGAGAGGCTGCGAGACGGCATCCACCTGCGCCCGGTACAACTGATCGTAAGAATCCGGATCGTCATAGAAAGCCAGGTCCACGCGCAGGGCTTGTTCGTGAATCAGCCGATGCACCTCGTCCTGCACATACTCCGCCTGTGCGGCCCTGACCCACGACAGGGCACTGGACAGAAGCTGCGCGACAACCCAGAGCGCGGCGATGCCGATGGCCGGAGGCGCAATTGCGCTCCATGCCGGCGACGTGACGAGCCGATTCACCAGCGTTCTGAGCAGCAGCGCCAGCCCGGCTGGAACCAGTCCCTGCGCAACCAGCAGGATTCCCCAGACCACGGTCCACCATCCGGCCGCTCTCCAAACCAATGCGAGAGCATGCCGTCCTGTGGGCAACTGGTGGAAGAACTGCTTGATTTGGCTGGTCAACATGATTTGCTTAGAACTTTAGCAGCGGGAGCGTGCCAAACGGCGAAGAAATAGTCCCACGCCGATGCCGCGAACCAGAATTGCGCCTGCTCTTTCCGTGGTTACGGGGTCCACTTTCGCAACGACTTCCGCGAGGCACTGGCGAAGGAGCGGCAGGTCCAGCATTTCCCTGGCTTCGGGAATTGACTCGAGCGATTGCAGACAGTCCTCGAAGATCGGCAGTTCGCGGACAATGCGATGCCCCAGATCCGCGGATTGCAGCCCTTTCTCCTGTGCGAAGACCACCTCGCGGGGCATGCGGTTCTCAAACGCGCGCTTGAATAAGAAACTTCGTTGCCCATGCCGGTAATACTGTTCGTCGGGAACGCGGAGCAGAAATTCCAACAGGGCATGATTGGCGGCGGGATCGAGACGCGTGACAGAATGCCATGCGTTCACCTCCGACAAGACACTGCAGGAAGTGCCGCACTCCGGCTTGTAAAGCAAGTCGCGAAGATCGTCGAGACCTGAGGAGATGAAAGTCGGATCGTAGCCGGCCTTTCTCATGCGGCGATCCATGTGTAACTGCTTCGCCATTTGAACATTGAGCGCCGAATAGGCTTGCCAAGGGCTGCGCAATGGAGTTTTGAGGCGCTGGAGATGCCTCCGCGCCGGCGCCAGGAGCGGCTTGAGCACCTGGCGTTTGAGAAGGTGCAAGGGGTTTGGCTCTCCGTGCATGAACAACTGGAGAGCGGTCGCAGGCTGGCCCTGGAGCATCGACCGAAGCACCGAGCCATTGCCCGCATAGGACACTGTGAAATTGCCCGCCTCGCCTACCAGCAGAACGCCCACGCCACGCTGCGAGCAGGCCTCCATGATGGCATGCAACCAGAAGTAATTGCTCGCAGGATGGCCCGGCCCGTCGTGCATATCGAGAACATGTTCGACGCCCGCGATGACGCCGTAGTCCCTGGCGTCGATGGGAATATGGTTGACGTTGGCGCCGGCCATGATTGCCGTTGCGCGCGCCAGTTCCCATTCATTGCCGATGCGGCCTTTTCCTGCTCCATCGGGCGCGAGACTCGGCACGGATGTAAATGCCAGCAGTTCGCGGCCCTCGCTCGAGAGGATCGGCGCCGCCATAGCTACTACGGAGCCGGAGTCGCGGCCGCCAGAAAGCTCTGCCGCCACCGGCTTTCGGGTGCGGAGGCAACTTCGAACCGCCCGGTCGTAATGCTCCAAAAAGCCATCAACGTATTCCTCCTCGCGTTTAAACCTGAACGGCTCCCGGCCTTCCGGCGACCAGAATCGCCTGTCGTCTATCTGGCCATCGGAGGTGAACGTCATCAAGTGGGCTCCGATCACCGAGCGAAAGCCCTTGTACGCCGTCAATTCCGCGCTCTGATGCCACATGACCAGGATCTCGGCCAGGCGCAACAGGTCGGGTTCCGCCTGCGTGCCGGGCAGCGCCAGCAAAGCCTTCAGGCTGGATGCAAAAGCAATGAACCCTTTGCCCTCGTAGTAATACAGCGCCGCGCGGCCTAAAATGTCCCGCCCTAAAAAAAGCCTGCGCCGCTCTCGATCCCAGGCAGCGAACGCCCAATCGCCTTCAAGATGGGAACAGATCTCTTCGCCCCAGCGATCGAAGGACCTGTTGATCAGGTGCCCGTCGGAGACTTGCGCAGCGTCGCAGGCAGAAATATCGAAGGCTTTCAAAAGAGCATCGCGGTTGTCGAGTCGAGCCGCGCACACCATGAGTCCGCGTGCGCCCTTCATGGGTTGCCGCTCAAAGGCATCTTCCGGATTCACTTCCAGCAGAAGATGACCCATTCCCACCGGCCCGGCAATCGTGCATCCGCCGCCATCGGGGCCATAATAGGCCATGGCTTCCTTCATCCGCTCCAGCCAGCGCGGGTCAACGGGCGCGCCATCGTAGCGATATATTCCGTAGATTCCGCTCATGACCTTTCCCTCGTAAAGGTCGTAAAAGCCTTGAAGCGTTCATGGCCCGCGCCGCCGGTGATGAGGCGCGTGCCGACGCGCAACCATGCATGTGCTTCAAATCCGGCGGATGCCCCTTCACACACTCCAAAGCTCACAGTTCCATCCACGCCCCTGCGCCGTAACATGGCCGTGGCAGCCAGCGCCTGGGCAAAGCATCGTCCATCCCACGGTACGCGCCGCGCCAGGGCGGTTACTGCCCATCCGACGGCTTCTGCTGCCTGAGCTTGCTGGGGTGTCACTGAAGGCGGGCTCTCGGCGCCTGCCGTCCCCAGCCACGCCGCGATGCGCCGGAAAGGAATACAAGCCAGGACAATCCTTGCCATTGCCAGGGCGGCAAAGGCTTCCCAGAGAAGGCGCTTTTGCGCCGGAGAAATCCGCCAATAGCGCTTCAGGTCATTCCACACGCAAGAGACCTTCGCGTTCCAATTCGGCTAGAAATCCCTGCAGGTCTGCGGCACAAGCCTCGTGCGGGACCTCGTATTCCTGCACCAGCTCATCCACAAGAGCTGAAAACGTGATTGGGGTCGCAAGTTTCTCCCAGATGCTCCGCGCAGTTCCACCCATGCCGTAATAAGCTCCCGCATCGATACTCATCAGGACCGTCTCCTGATCGAGTTCCGTAGAAAGAATCTCCAGAGCGCGAACCAACTTGTCCTGGGGATGGAAATGCCGCATCTATTTTTTCTCTTCCCTGGGCTTTGAACCAAAGTGTTCCGCCCACGCCGCTTCGAGGAAGTCAATCAATCCGTCAATCAACTCCGGATCGCGTTTGCGAGAAACCTTCACCATGGGCGTCTCTTGCGCAATCTGCCCGGCCAGCCGCATCAGATCGCTTTGCGTCTCCTGGCCTTTCAGGTATTGCGGACGATACAGATTTTCGAGTAGACGCTGTACGCGATCAAAACCACGAATGATTTCGAATTGCGGATCGCCGTCCTCTTGATCGGCAAGAATGTGGATGGCTTTGAGTGGCGCCGGGGCAGAACAGTAACCTTCGTTCATCGGAATCACAAATTTATCGACACTGAAGCGCGCATCCTGCGCAGGATTGAAGCGCGCATTCTGCGCAGGATTGAAGCACGCATCCTGCGCCGGGGCGAGACGCTCGTAGGCGTCGGCGCAGAGCCGGAAATGAGAAAGCGCGGGGAGAACCTGCAGCTTGCCATCGCTGGTTGTCACGGCGCAAACATCGTCCGACAGCAGGCGGTATCCGCGGCGATAAAACTGCGCCGCCAGCGTGGATTTGCCTATGCCCTGCGCTCCCACAAAGATCATTGCGCCCCATCGCGTCTCTACCGCGCTTCCGTGCAGGGGAAACAGTCCTCGCTGATAGAGAAGCGCACCGATGACCGACCCCAGCAGGAATAGCCGAACCTCTTCATTAGAAGACCCCGCCAGAGGCTCGATGGAGATACGTTTCCCGTCTTCGACCAGGTACCGGCCAACGCCCTTCACGACCAGGCGGAAGACTCCGGGCCGAACCTCATAACAGCCGCTCTCAGGAGACTCCGACGTGCTTGGCAAGGGTGGCAGCAAACGGATTGTGACATCCGGGTTTCCATCGGGCTGGGGATGGAACGGGAGCTCGGGGCATGCGATCTCCGCATGAATGCGGAGACCATAAACAGAATATGCATTGTTGGACATCTTCAACTCTGCAACAGGCTTTCATTTATTGCTGGAACTGGTTGCATCAATCCGGTTTTGAAAGGGCACGCCTTTAGCCGTGCCATGAAAGACGCATAAACAGAGGGCTTTAGCCACTGAGGGATGTTTTTCAATGATCAAGCTTCAAAAGAATGAGGCCGGCCTGAGATTGCTGGCCGGCCCCGAGTTTCTGCTGGAGGACATACGATGTGCTGAGTCCTGCGAACCCTTCCCTGAACCGGGAAGAGTCCGCAGAACCATCGGGCAGTTCAGGCGCGCCGATTATTTCGCGGCGGCCTTCATCTTCTTCATCGGGTGCCTCTCCGCCAGCGGCTTGCGAGCTTGCGGTTTCACCGCAGTCTCATCCACCGCCGTAGTTCCCGTCACGTCGCTCGCGAACGTCGCACCCGAAGGCACCAGGTAGTTCTCGACCGTCGCGCCCTCGGTCGATCCAGTGGCTACGCTGATGCGCGAAGCGTCGATGCCCTGCTCCGTCACCAGGTAGTCCTTGGCGTTCACGGCGCGTTGCGCAGCGAACATATCCACCTTGGCATGCTTGTTATGCAGCGCTCTCTTCTGCTCCTTGGCCGTTATGGCTGCTTCGGCCGTGGTCTGCTCGCCGACCAGAACCGCCTTGGCGTCAGCTTGCTGTTTCAGATCAAGAGCCACCTGATCCAGGCAGGCCTTGGCCTCGTTGTCGACGCGCGTGGGCCGCTTCTTGTCGGTCGAGAAGCCGATGGTGCAGAGCGCCTGCGTCTTCGGTGCGGGCGGAATAATTGGAGCCACAATGGTCAGGCTGGTGTTGGCACTGGCCGAGTGACCCTTGTTATCCGACACATTGCAGGTGATCCCTACGGCTCCGGTTGGCGCGCCCGCCGACGAGTAATCCGCCGTCGTTCCGGTTCCCGTTACCGTACCCGCCGTGGCCGTGTAGCTGTAAGTCAACGGCAGATTCTGCGGGCTCACACCGACTGAGGTCACAGTTGCCGAGCCTCCCGGCGCAATTGTGTTGGGGCTGACCGAGCAGCTGATCGTCGGCGGCTCGAACGGCTTCACCGTAAGGCCTGCCGTGCAGGTCGCCGTCTCCCAGGGCTTCATGCCTTCCTTGCCCGGCTTGCCTTCTTTCACCGTGCCCGTCACCGTGTATTCGCCCGGCGCCAGGTTGCTGGTGTCTATCTTGACCGTCGCGTCGCTGCCCGTCGCTCCCGCGCCCGACCAGCTGTAGATCACGTGATCCTTCGGATTCAGACCGCCCGCCGTGGCCGATATCGTAACCGGGTCGCCCGGGAAGACCGATTCAGGACTCGCGGAGCAGGCCAGCGTGGCCGGTGGAGGTGGAGCGATCGAGCCTGCATGAAGCACAATGCCTGCGCTGAGGCGCACCGCGTTGATGTTGGCGCGGCCGCCGTAAGGCACCAGGCCCCAATCGGCGTGCATGTATTCGTAATCGGCCTGGAACAGGCGGATCGCCAGATGATGATTGAAAAACGGCGTCTCATAATCCATGCCGCCGCCAACGGTAAGTCCAGGACCCCACTTGAAGGGCTCAAAATATGGTCCGCCGATGTAGTCCGCATTCACCAGCGCATGGGCGAAGGCGGTGAAATTTTCTGCAGGATAGCGAAAGATTACACCACCACCGACCGTCGTGAATCCATCATCGTTTTCACGGGTGCCAACATTGCTGTTGCAGCACTGCACACCCCACTGATGCACGCCAACCTCAACTTGAACGCCCGCGTAGCGGTTGAAGAAATACGCGCCGCTGAAGAGACCGCCTGCGTTGACTGAATCGAAGCTGGCCGACACCGGCGTCTGCGCGGCGTTCGGTTGCACCGTATTTACTGTCCCCTTGGGCGCCAGATAGCTGTAGCCCATGAAAATATCCCATCTCGATGGCGAAGAACTGCTGGAATCTTTTCCTGTTCCTGACACTGCCGTTTGAGCCGCCATAGCTACCGGTAAAGCAGCCACAGTTACCAACGCTAGAACCCGGCCCACAGATTTCAAAACACCAATTCGCATGCGTTTATCCTCCGCAGATTGCTAATGTACCCCAATGAAAGACTGATTGTGAGCACCCTTTCGGGCCTCGAACGCAGCCGGGCTGGCACCGGCTACGATGCGCCGCGGCATTCTTACAGCACAGATAAACGTAACACAGGACGTGTGCCTGGGGCACGTTTTTCTCAATAAGTTGTCTGATTGTAATGCAGTTCGCCAGCGCATTACCGCCGCGGTTACTTTGGTAATGTCATGCGAGCCCCTCTTCGTACCGGCCTCTCGGGCGACTCAGGACCCCTAATTACTGAGATGCCGGTTACGCTTTTGTTTGGTCGTGCGGCTGGGGTGGTTTTCGTGCCGCAGCCATTGAACGGTCGCGCCCGCGCGTGCGCGTTCAATGAAGATGCAGAGCGCGTCTCCGGCTGGCGGCTTTCACGTTCCGGTACCGGTATCCCTTATTTACTGTGTGCAGGGGCCGCGATCGAACCCATGAGAATCGCGATGCCGGCGCTGAGACGCGCCGCGTTGATGTTGGCGCGGCCGCCAAAGGTCAAATCAACACGCAACTTGTTGGGCTCAAAATACGGTCCGCCCTCCTCATCCGCATTCAGCAGCATGTGAATGAAGGCGGTGAAGTTTTCTTGAGGATTGCTGAGGGCTTCGCGGTGTGCCACTTCCGTAACCGGGGAAGTTTAGTACTTGCTTCATTTGTCGGCCTTTATGATTTAGACTAGGCCGCAGTGAAAGAAGCATTCGGCTGCCTGCTGAAGAGATCGGGCCGGCTCGGGTGCAGGATCGGGAACCGCCTCGAAAATACGGGTATTTCGCTTTTTCTCGAACGCCTCGGTTCGTGCAGTGCGTCTTATGGATAACGAAGTTACATCCTGCGCAGAAATCCCTGCTCTCGTCTTGTTATTTTGGTTTCACGCTCTGGCTCTGGCGGCAATCTTCCAGCCGGGTGAGGGCATGCGCATTTGAAGGAGATATAGAATGCGTTTCAAGCTAACCGCTTTCCCACTGCTGGCGGTAAGTTTCCTGGCGATCGCGGTTTCCGCATTTTCCCAGGTGGTTCCGTCTTATGAACGGAAGAGCGGATGGCCGTTTACAGTTGGCGTCGGGCCCGTAAATTACGACGTCGATATGGGCAAGGAAAACGGCCGCGGCCGCATGTACGGATTTGCGGGCTGGTTCGACATCTACCCCGGAAAGCTACCCTCCATTTTGCACGGGCATCTGGGCGCGGAAGGAGAGCTCCGCGACATCAGCCTCGGTCGATCCTCCTCGGAGCCCAACGTGCGCTACGATACGGCGGCCATGGGGCTTATCTACATTTGGCACCGCTTGCACAATGTCCGTCCCTACGCCAAAATTATGATCGGCGACGGTAGCGTCGACTTTATTCGGTTAAGCCCCACGTACGCGCACGATACGCGAACCTTCACTGCTCCGGGCGGCGGACTCGAATTCCGCGTCAAACAGGATATTTGGGTACGCGCCGACTACGAATACCAGAAATGGCAGAGTTTGGCGGTCTACGGAACCCTCAAGCCTCAGGGGTTTACGCTGGGCGCCAGTTATGATTTCACGCGCCCGTTTCTGCTCAAGAACAGACAGTGATGGCGCGTCCGGCTTGGGCGGAGTATGGGGATCGCCCTCAACGATGCGCGGGCGAATGCGCACTCGCCGGCTTCGCTCTGGAGTCTGTGCGCGAGATGTTAGTCTAGCGAATGTATGGATCGCGTGAGGCTCTTGAACCTGGTTTTCGTATTCGCGGCAACGACAATTCTTGGCTCTCTTTGTGCCGCGCAAACCAACCAGGTTCCACCCGATCCACCCTATCCGGTAACGCCCGTTCCGTCAGAACCCTCGACCATGCCGTACCCTGCCAAGCCCGTACCGCAGGCGAATTCCCTCACGCCGTTCTCGACGAACGCCTCGTCCTCTGGGATTGCGCAATTCATCGTGTACCGACCGCTGGAAGAGATGAGCCAAAGCGATCGCGATCTGGCCGCGAAAGCGCAGCCTGCGATCCGGGATGCTGCCGCGTTTGCCGGGATCGAATTCGACAAGGAAAAATGGCGTTACCGGCAACTGGATTGCCAGGCCCTTCCGGGCCACTTGTTCCTGCTCTTCGCGGGAGATAGCGGCGTCGGCGATGCGAGTCTTTTTTCCGCAGCGATTCCACGCGCCGGCAAGGGTCGTGTCCGCGTCATTCCCGTGGAGCGGCGCGGCTTTTCTCTTTTCTCGCCGGCTCCCGTCAACGCACTCGCCGTGGCGGCGTTCAACCGGATTCGCGCGCAGGAACCGGCAGGTCCGCCCCCCGATTGGCTTTCTACCAGCCTGTGCTACGCCGCGCTGACCGAGCCCCGTTCTGAGGTTTCCGCCTCGTCGCGTCCATCACCCGAGGCAAATCTCGCGTTGTCGTTCCCGCCCACGCTGGAAGTCGGGGTAGACGGCGAGTCGACGGTCCGCTTCGTCAACGTTGCGGAACCGCGCCAGCCGATGCAATGGGTATTGACCTTCGATCCCAAGGGCCAGCTGATCAAAGTCCAGCACCTCCCCACGCCGACCTACGCAACCACCATCGTGCCTACTGCAACTCCTCAATAGCTATACACATCGCATCCGTGCCCCATCCTTTTCGCGCATTTTGCGAAAAGGGTGGGAAAGCAAAAAGCCTGGGTATATCGATCCTGGAACTGGCCTAAAAGCTGACCTTGCGCTGGGGATACCAGGTGAGCTGAATGTTGGTGGTGGTCACGGTCTGTTCGCCCGTCACATAAATCGGCGCCTTGTAGTGCTCCACGGCAAAGTTGCCGTTGATCTCGAAGTCCTTGCCGATGCGCTTCACGGCCTGCACGGCGAAGTCGTTCAACGTGGTGCCATTGGGAATAAAATTGTTGACCGCTTTCTGGTTGCGCGCGCTCACCTGCAGCCACTCGTTGCCGCTCAGGTGATAAGTGATCCAGGCCTGGCCGCCCTTGTCTTCACGGCCGATCCAGTCACCGAAGATCTGCCCCTGGTTGGTGTAGCCCTGCTTCTGAATAGTTTCCCAGTACATGAACTCTCCATCCACGCTGCGTGTGGTGGGCGGATCGGTGGAAGCGCCCTCTACGCGCAGGTCGAGCCTGGGGATGCCGGGAACATGGGAGAGATAAATTCCGGGACGCACGGCGGCGCGGCGCGGCGCATCGATCGGAGAAATGTCGTCGTGCGCCTCCGAGTCGCTGTAAAGCGTGAGCCAGTTGCGCACAAAAGGCAGCCGCCAGGAAAAGTCGAAGGCGCCAAAACGCGCGCCGGGGTCGGTGGTATTGCCCTTCTCGGTATTGGTGCCTGCGCTGATACTGAAGAAGCTGCGCAGAAACGACTTCAGGCTGACCGGCTGGTGGCCCTCGCCGCCAAACATCGCGGTTCGTTCAAAACCGAATTCCAGATCCTTGTAAGGGCGAAGGCTGACTTTTTCCACGTGCACCCAGGAGTCGCCGGGATTGGTGACGTTGTTCGCGCCGGATGAAGGATTGAGTTCGTATGCCGGATCAGCCATTTCCGTATGGCCGCGCAGCGCGCCCACCAGAAACTCGTAGCGGAAGGGCCCGGTCAGCATAGAGAGCCCGGGAACATTCAGAGGCTCGATGCGGTTGATCTCGAACGCGTAAAAGTTTTGCGCGTTGTTTGAAAACGCCATGCTCGCGCCCTGGGCCGGTCCCAGCCACTGGTCCTGCTTTCCGAATGAAATGACGTGATCCAGGATTTGATACGAGAGATAGGCCTCCAGAAATCGTCCCTGGGTCGCATTGGCAATGGGCCCCTGAGGAATGGTGGTCTGGTTGTACACTGCCGTCGTGTTGCCGTAAGGCGCCGTGCTGGACGGAACGAAGTACAGCGTGTTGTCGATAGTACTCAGTTGTTGTGCCAGCGCCGCGGAATAGCCCGTCGCCGACGCCGCGCCCTGGAACTCCGCACGCAGATAGATCGCGAATCGTCCCGCGGTGGCGTAGCCGCTGATACCGGAATAATTGTTGAATCCCTTCTCATAGGGGCGGCCGTAGTCGTTCACGATGGTTTGCCCCAGGTGGAAGCTGTCATCGAGAGGCGTGCCGCTGATGCTGCGCGCCACACTGTACACCGACTCGATACGCGTGCCGCCCTCGCGCGGCCCGCAGGGGCCTTCCATGTCGTAATGCAGCTCGTGATTCAGCGCTTCATAGATCGCGCGCGCTTCGTCGGCGGCGGGATCGCTTTTTCCTTCTGCGTCCTCGATCAGGTTGTCGGCATTTTCGAGCATATGCATCACGCTCGCGCGCGTCCACGGCCGCAGCCCGATATACACGGTATCGACGTATCCCAGTGAATACAGGCGCAGCATGGCCGGGTACACCCAGCTATCGACAGGGATATACGGCGAGCCCAATTTTGCAGGCTCGCAGGGACTGGCCGGACCACTGCCTGCGCTGACCACCTGTGCCGCGCCATTCGGCGCACCGGGCTCCTCTGCCACCAGTTGAAACGTCCCGGAATAAGTCAGGAGCGCCATTCCGAACACGCAAGTCATGAAGGCGGTCACAAACCATGGGTGGTTCTTGTTCATCATTCCTCACTTGATTGTTCTGTTGATTTTATAGGGGTGCGTTCGTTTGAGCGATTGATCCGGCCATAAAATACTGCGACCGTGCCCCATCCTTTTTGCGCTTTTTGCGAAATGGGTGGGAAACCGCACCGCATCCGTGCCCCATCCTATTCCGCGCATGTTGCGGAGAAGGGTGGGAAACCGCACCGCTGTCGATTTACTGAATGAACTGCGCAGGGTGCCGGCAGACCCGCCTTATTTCGCGCCGCTGCGCACATCCCTTACGCGTGTCTTCACAACCACCGCCGGCACTCCGCTGTACACCGTCCATGGGTCCAGATCGCGGCTGGCCACCGATCCCAATCCCAGAACCGCTCCCTCGCCCACGTTCACGCCCGGCGACACAGATGCCCGCGCGCAGATCCATGAATATGCGCCCAGTCGCATGCTGTACGAGATCATGGGAAAGTCAGGATGGTTGTAATCGTGGGTCGCACCGCAGATGTAGGCATCCTGCGAGACGATGCAGTGGGACTCTAAATAGATGGGGGAAGGATTGTAAATCTCCGCATGATCGGCCAGGGTGCAGCAGTCTTCGCAAATCAGGTTCCAGGGCGCCCATACCTTTCCACTGGGATAAAAGTGGCAACCGGGGCCCATCTTCGCGCCGAAGAGCCGCAACAACATTGCCCGCCAGGCATGCATCGGAGGCGGCGACGGGCGATAGAAAAGCACATACGCTATGCGCCACAACTGGCGCATCAGCCGGTACTTCAAACTGAAGGACGGACGGTGATAGGGATTCTCATGAGCGTCGCCAGCAATGTGGTGGACCGTTCGCTCGCGTCCCGGGGTGGTTGTGCTCATACCTGCTCAACATTATTCCGCAAAGCTCCCGCCTCGACAAATACCCATACGATGCAGCGGTAGCGAAACCACATGGTAACGCATTCACGCGGCCTCGGCTACGTTGGCCAAATACCAGTCATAAGCCTGTCTGATCCCCTCCTCGAAAGGCGTTTGCGCGCTCCACCCCAAGGCTCCCAAGCGGCTTACATCCATCACTTTGCGAGGCATGCCGTCCGGCTTCGATCGGTCAAATGTGAATGCGCCCTTCCAGCCGGCCACTCGCGCAATGCTTTCCGCCAGTTCCAAAATGGTCATGTCGCGCCCGGTGCCGACATTCAGGAAGAGCTCCTCGGAATAATTCTTCATTACGAAGACGCAGGCATCGGCCAGATCTTCAGTGAACAGAAACTCGCGTTTCGGGGTTCCGCTTCCCCACAGCTCGACCGTGGCGCTGTTCGCCCTGCTGGCGGCATGAATCTTCATAATCAGCGCGGCGACGACGTGACCGTTCTGCGCATCGTATCGGTCCCCGGGCCCGAACAGATTGGTCGGCATCACGGAAACGAAATCGCAACCATATTGCCGGCGGAACGCCGCGCACAGTTTGATTCCGGCAATCTTGGCGATGGCGTACCACTCGTTGGTGGGCTCCAGTGCTCCGGTCAACAACGCCTCTTCACGCATCGGCTGCTCCGCCATGCGCGGATAAATGCACGACGAGCCCAGAAACAAAAGCTTCTTGACGCCGGCGCTCTTTGCCGCGTGGATCACGTTGGTTTCGATGACGAGGTTCTCGTAGAGAAACTCCGCGGGGCGCGTGGAATTGGCCATGATGCCGCCCACTGTGGCGGCGGCAAGAAAAACGGCGTCGATCTTCCTGTCCGCCATCCAGGCATGAACATCGTCCTGGCGCAGAAGATCGAGTTCGCTGCGGTCCGCGGTGACGATCTCGCAGTTCTCGCGCTTGAGCCGCCGCACCATCGCCGCGCCTGCCATGCCGCGATGACCGGCCACCCAGACGCGCTTTCCCGTCAAGTCAAAACTAATCATTGCCATGCTCTCGGTGCGATTCCCCAGCAATCACCTTCAGATCCGACTCCACCATTTCAGCCACCAGTTCCGGGAAGCTGACCTTATGCTGCCATCCCAGAACGCGGTGCGCTTTCGAGGGATCGCCCAGAAGCAGGTCCACCTCGGTCGGCCTGAAGTACCGGCTGTCGATCTTCACCAGCGTCTCTCCCGTGGCGGTGTCGATTCCAATCTCGTCGATGCCCTTGCCGCGCCACTCGATCTTGCGGCCCACCTTGGAAAAAGCCAGACGTAATCGTCCGCCTCCGGCTGCTGCACGATCCTCCACATGCCTTCCACGTAGTCCCGTGCATGACCCCAGTCGCGCTTGGCATCCAGATTGCCGATGTACAGCGTCTTCTGCACGCCCAGCTGAATAGCGGCCACGGCGCGCGTGATCTTGCGGGTGACAAACGTCTCGCCGCGGATCGGGCTCTCGTGATTGAACAGAATCCCGTTCGACGCGTGAATGCCATACGCCTCGCGATAGTTCACAGTGATCCAGAACGCGTACAGCTTCGCCACTCCGTAGGGGCTCCGTGGATAAAAGGGCGTGGTTTCGCTTTGCGGGACTTCCTGCGCCTTTCCGTACAGCTCCGAGGTCGAGGCCTGATAGAACCGCGTCTTTTTCGCGAGGTCAAGAATCCGGATCGCCTCCAGAATGCGCAATGCGCCGGTGGCATCGGCATTCGCCGTGTATTCGGGCGTCTCAAAGCTCACCTGCACGTGACTTTGCGCGGCCAGATTGTAAATCTCGTCCGGCTGCACCGCCTGAATAATGCGGATCAGATTCGTGGAGTCGGTCATATCTCCGTAATGAATCTGAAAATGCCCGCCGGGAACATGCGGATCCTGGTACATATGGTCGATGCGCGCCGAATTGAAAGACGAAGAGCGGCGCTTGATGCCGTGCACGACGTAGCCTTTGCTCAACAGGAGTTCGGACAGATAGGCGCCGTCCTGCCCGGTAACACCTGTCACTAACGCAACCTTCGGCATGAATCTCACCTTCATCGAGTAGGAATTGCCTGCCTGGATGGGTAACGGCAGGAGTTAGTTTATCGCGACAGACAATGGCTTTGCGGCGTTGCCAATGCTTGATTTCTTCGCAGTTTCAGGGGCACGAGCCGAGGGCTTGCCGGAATCCGACTACGCATGCGCCGGGCTTGGCACCTTGCGATCTTTCCAGCGCAGAATGCGCGATTCCATGCCGTACCACAGCCCATACGCAACCGCAAAGCTCAGCACCAGGCCCAGCAGATCCACGCCCAGCGCATCGACCCGCCGCGGAAGATGCAACTTACCCACAAGATCGTGACTTACCACCAGCAGCGGAAAGTGGAAGAGATAGAGGCTATAACTGACCATGCCGACAGAACGCAGCCAACGGGCGCGGAGCAGGCGGACCCACAACTGGTTTCCACCCGATCTCCGGATCGCAGCGTAGATGACGAGGGCAAAGCTCAAATCCGCCAACAACACACCCACTGTCTCCACGTAGTGGTTGTCGGGAGAACCGCCGGCGATCAGGAAGAAGACGGCCGCAATCGGAATCACTGCGACTGCCAGCCAATCGAAGAAACGATCTCTCCCCGCCCAGGCAACAGGCGAAACCCGGCGATGGTGGATGAGCAATGCGACCGCAGACCCGTATGCCAATGCGTCCATTCTGCAATAAAAGGTGAAATATTCAAGATGGCCCGGGTAATACCACATCCAGCGCAGGCTGGGAGCCGCAATGATCATGGCGATGAGGGTTGCGGCAAACATCTTCTCTTTCATGAAACGGACGATGGGCGCCCAAACCGTATAGTAGATTTCTTCAACCGACAGAGACCACAAGACACCCAGTCCGTGGACCACGGCCAATGGCGGGTATTGCATCACCCCGTGGACCTGCATGGGATCGTGCACATACAGGCTGGTGTAGTAAAAGAGGTACGGCGACCACAGCCCGAAACCGCCCAGCCGCCCCAGCACAGCGCATACCAAGATATAAACGGCAAGCGCGAGATAATAAGGCGGGAAGATGCGCAGAATACGCCGGGAATAGAAGATGGTGAAGTAGTGCTCTTGCTCGCGAAGCCCGAGCAAAATGCTGGTAATGAGAAATCCCGAGAGAACAAAGAACAGATCCACACCCAGCCAGCCGTATGCCGAACCGGTAATGGGGAGCCACGGGAAATAGTGGTAGAGAATTACTGCCAGTACCGCAATGCCTCTGAGCCCATCCAGCTCTTTGATGCGCATGACGCTCTGCTTCCTTCCGAGATCCGCTCCATGATTCACACCGGTTGCCGTCAAACTGCCGGGGCCGCGATCATCGTGGATGCGTGGTGAAGTAATGCGCCAGGAGCCGGTGATATTTCTCTGCCGCAGCCTGGTGATAATAGCTCACAATGCCGCCGGTCACTTCTCTTTCCGTGCCGCCGTTTGTGCCCAAATTGTAGAGCACTAACGATGCCAGGCTGCCGACAATGCTGATGGCCAACGCCGCAGCCAACCATCGCCGGAATCGCGCAAATCTCTCCAGATTCGCTGGGTTGCTCACCGTCAGATACAACCCCAGCAAAGCCAGGAAGTCGAACTCGGGATAAAATTCCATCCGGTAGCGGTACGCAATGGAGATGAGCATCATGATGAGCGCGCCGGGCGCCAGCAGGCCGGCGGCAATGGCCGCGGCCTGCATGGTCCGTGGCGAGTTGCGGGAGCGGCGCCACAACGCGATCAACAAAAGCACGATGAAGCAGAGCGGAAGCAAATCGGTCAGGAAGAAGCTGGATGGCGGTAGTTCGACCGTGTGGAATATCCGCTGCTGCGTGCCCTCCAGAAAAAAGTGGCTGTCGCTCCCGCGAAACACCCAAACGGGAATGAAGAAGTACATCAGGCTGAAGGGAATGCGCAGCAGATTGAACATACCGAATTTTTGTATCATCGGCACCCAGTCTCCGACGCACTTCTGGCAGATGTAGAGGTAAAAGTTGGAGAAGGTGGCAGGATTGCCCCAGCGAAAATAATTGACGGTGCCGGTGGCGGCGATGAGTACGGCGATAATTCCCGCGGGGATGAGGAATCGCTGCCCGACAAGCGCTTGCCCGAACCGCAAAACGGCCGGTCGATGGCCGTCGCGCGCGGCGTTACTTTCTTGTACGGCCAATACAAGCTGGAGCAGGACGCATGCCAGAATAAGGCCAATGCCCGTGGTAACCCGCGTGAGCAAAGCCAAACCGCCGCACAGCGCCATCCAGCGCAACGCCTTGTCTGCAAAGGAGCGATGGATCAGTCCCTGCAACGCAAAATAAACAAAGATAGCAGCAAAAGCAGAGGCCCAGAAATCCACTTCCTGGTAAATCGTGGGTTTCAGATAGCCGGTTGCGCTACCTCCCAGAAGAATGTAGCCGAGCATGAGGCCAATCGCCCATCGGGCAGCAGGGTTTTCGACGCTATGCCGTCGAATGAGAAGCAGAGCGCGGACCTTCGCCATCCCCGTGATGCAAACTGCAACCAGACACGACCACAGCGTGATGTCGACGTTCATGCGATGGAAGATCCAAAGCGGGAACCGCAACAACGCGCAGAGTATGCCCCAGTAGGCGTAGACGCGCCCATTGCGCACGAACCCTTCCCATCCCACAATCTGCGGGTCCACGTCGAATCGGCCGTGCATCAGATGTTCGAACATGCTGTTGAATGTCAGGTTCAGCGGATCGCCCCACAGCAGCAGCCTCCACGAAATCCCCAACAGCGGCAGGTAACAGAACACCATGAAGGCAAGCAGCACCCATTGCAGCTTGCGATCGTCCTGATAAATGCCGTGCGCGACTGCTCCAAATCGTCCGCGCTTCGCAGCCGCGCGCGCCTCTTCCAGATGGCTCGACTGCGGCTCCGTTGGTGAACTCGCGCGGCGTTTCGTCATTTCGCTCATGACGGCTTTTTGCTCCTTCTCGAAGATCGTGTGAAAGCGGCGCGCCCGCCTGAGCCCCGACTATACTTGGGGAAAAGACCGCGAATCGATGCTCGTACTTAGCGGCATGCAAGCGAGGAGATGAATGCGCGTATTAGTTACCGGTGGTTGCGGGTACGTCGGATCCCATGCGGGGCGCGAACTGACCGCCGCAGGCCACGAAGTCGTCCTCTATGACAACCTCAGTACGGGCCATCGCGGATTTAGCGAAGGCTACGAATTCATTGAGGCAGATATTGCCGACGAAGTTCAACTTGCAAAGGTCCTGCAGCGAACCGAGGCTGTGATGCACTTCGCCGCTTTAGCTTACGTCGGAGAATCGGTCGCGAATCCGCGAAAATACTTCCGCAATAATGTTGAATCGGCTCTCAAGCTGCTCGATGCGGTTCTGGCCAGCAGCGTTCGACTCTTCATCTTCTCGTCAACGTGCGCCACTTACGGAATTCCGCAATCCTTGCCCATTACCGAGTCGACCCCTCAGGTGCCCATCAATCCTTACGGCGCGACAAAGCTGTTCTTCGAACACGCGCTGGCTGCTTATTCTGTCTCCCACGGATTGCGCTCTGTTTCGCTGCGTTACTTCAACGCAGCCGGCGCTCATGCCGACGGATCCATCGGCGAGTTGCATAAGCCGGAGACGCATCTGATTCCCCTCGCCCTGAGGGCCGCGCTGGGAACCGCACCGCCTCTCAAAATTTTCGGCAACAATCTGGACACGCCGGATGGCACATGCATCCGCGACTACATTCATGTGTCGGACCTTGGACAGGCCCACGTATCCGCTCTTGAATACCTGGCCAAAGGCGGCGAGACAACGCGCCTGAATCTGGGCACAGGCGAGGGCACCTCGGTGGCAGCGCTGGTTGCTACAGCGGAGGAAGTCACTGGGCGAAAAGTGCCTCACTCCTACTCCGATCCGAGGCCCGGCGATCCTCCCGTGTTGTACGCGGATGCCTCGCGGGCGGCAAAAGTGCTGGGCTGGCGGCCTGCGCGCGACTTGCGCGAAATCCTCGATTCGGCCTGGAAATGGGAGCAAAAGTTACAAGCATCCGGCTACCAGTTGTGAAGTCGCGATGCTCCGGCATGTCCCGGCAACTGGCTTACCGGCGGCTATAAAAACGGCCGATGAAGGCCGCGATGGAACACGCCATGCGTTTTGTCCGCAGCCGCAAGGGCGAATAGGCGCGAATCGGCGCATCGACCAGCGTGAAATAGAACTTCGCTGCTCCCGTAGGCGGCATGCCCTTGAGCGCGCGTAACAGAAGAGATCCGTTCCAGGGCTTGTGGCCTACGGCGTGATACATCATGATTCCACCAAGAATGAATCCCATTCCATGCGGGCCGAACGTCGTCAACGGGAATTTCGAGTACATGGCAGCAATGTTGAGCGCGTCCTGGTCGCTTATATGGAAGGGCTGTTGCCGGTTCCCTTCGTACAAGTGCTTGAGGTCGAAGCCCGTAGTCGCAACCATGGCAATCAACTTCCTCCACGACTCGAGGAAACCGGCGGATGAGGCTGGAACGCCGACCAGGCCGCCGTTGTAATAACAATCGATCGACCGCGGATTCTCAAAACCGATGCGGCTCGCGTGTTCCATCCATTGCTGGCGCAGTGGATTGTCCGCGGGGAAGATGTTATCGACAACCTCCTGGCACAATGCAATGCCGAAGCGCTGCCACGCTGCAAAGAAGGGCCATTTTGCAGTAAGGAAGATATCGGGGTCGAAGTACCACAGATAGCCGCAATTCCGCGCTTCGCCTGCCAAAAGTCTCAGCATGAAATCGGGCTTGTAATTTGTGAAATGAATTGGTGTATCGAGCTTCAAGAACACCAGCCGCACCTGGTCCTCGATCCAGTACTCGTCCGCATCGTGGCTGGCGCGCTTGAGCTGGTTTAACCACGGGGGTAACATGCCTCGATAACCTGCCCAAACGGTGCCCCGATAACCTGCCCTCACCGTGGAATTAAGAAACGCGGCAAGCCCCAGATGGTAATTTCCCTCGAAGAGCGTACAGATTCCCGCGTCAACAGCCGCGTCAACGGCGCGCAGTTCCTCTTTGATCCGGTCGTCCGGCATGTCCAGTCCTCTTGCGCAACATCGCTGTGCGCACAACGATAACAACAGTTAGAACAGTTAGAACGGTGCCAGGCCTCTGCGCCTTCACCCACTGGTTTTGGGGACGCGAGGGCCTTTCTCCATCGTGTTGCGGACGCGGCGTTTGCCGGCCGGGGTTACGTCTAGTCGCTGCGCTCAAAAAGCCAGAACCAGGTTGGGTTCAATGCGAATTTCTGGACCCCCGGGTCAGAGTACTTCGGCTCCATCGCCACCAGCCGGTAACCGCTCTGCTCAATGAGGGGCTGCATGTCCTCGCCGGCGTTATTGCGCAACGATTGCCCGTCGTGGCCGCACGCGTTGGGGACGATCATAAAGTGCTTCACCGCGTGCGCCGCGAGCCGGTCCAGCCACCATTGCACGGCCATCAGAGAACACTCGGAAAAGCTATGAATATTGACGGCGAGGTCGGCGGGCGCCAATTCCAACGCCGCGTCGACTTCGGTCGCCGGAACCAATTTGAATCTGCCCTCAAGGCCGCGGAAGCGGAGGTAGTATTCGCACACAAAGCTGGATTCGGGGATCGCGTCCGCACATAAGTATTGATGGAGTGAAGGAAGGGCAGTCAGCATGCGGTGCGCAAGCCGCCCGTAGCCCGCTCCGATATCCAGGACGGAAAGCGGGGGACGCGAGGCGATGTGCAGGTGCCGATCGAGAAAGTCGATCTCCAGGATCGAATCCAGAAGATCTCTCGAAACCCTGTGTCCGGCCATTTCGTAGGCAATCGCACCAAACGCGCCGTCTTCGATGAGTTTCTCCAACAATCCCAACCGGTCCCGGGCCAGCACATAATAGGCCGAGAGCAGATACGCCCTCTCGTTGAGGCTCGGGTTGCCGCGTTGCCAGACCCAGGCGCTATGGCCGCGGAAATTCCTAAGGTCCGTCTGAGACGTATATTCTTCGGTCCACAGCGGCGTCGACTTCAGGGCCGGATCGAGGCCCGCATAGAGTCTACGAAGTTCCAGCAGACGCGGATTGTCACGTCGCATATAGACCGCGGCATCTGCGACGGGCCCGGTCTCAAGTCCTGCCGCGGCGCGACTTATGCTGTCGTCGATCTGGTAAAGATCGAGAAGGGACTGAGGTATCAAACGATAACCAAAGCAGGAAGCGGCGCGATCGCCCAGTTTACGCAGTGATGACGTCAGTATCATGCGGTGCAAACCCCGTTCTACAATCCGAACTTGAATTCCTGTGCCCGTCTCTTAGCCCGGTTGCGAAATGAGAAATCCACTTCAACCAAGGCCCCTTTGGACCAAGGCGGCAACCGTCAATCCGCGATTTCTCCGTTGAACCGGTGCTGCGCTCGCCGAAGGATCGCAGGCATTCCAAACTTGTACATTACGTGCCGCACAGGGCCGGTAAAATGCCGCGCCGCAATGGCGCTGTAATCTGCGTCGGTCTCGGAATAAAACTGTCTCCGCGTGCTGATCACATACCGGTCCTCGGGCAAGGCTTTCGCGTTTGCGCTCCGCATTAGAGCACTCAAAATCGTCTGCGACGTAAAGTATTGATAGGGTACAGGATTCCACTGCGCCACGATTTGCTCTGCTAAATCGACGGAAAGCGCATTCTGGGGAACATACAGGAACCCTGCATTCAGTCTGCATATGTAATCCAGGCCCATGGCATTCAACCTTTCGACGAGAGGCGGGTCATGGCATCCGGGCCCCTCATCGACGAAATAGCACGGGACCTGCTTGCGGATGCATGTCAACAATTCAGTCGGAGGATTGAAGGCCAGGACGTCGTGATCGGAATACACCACCGGCCCCTGGCCGGACAGCGCGAGCACGAGGCCGACTTGCTTGGCATAAGGGTGATGTTCGAAAAGCGCCTGCAACGCAGGCCGCCTCTCGCAAAGCTTCGCAAGCACCGACCAGACGTTATAAATCGAAATGCCGGGGAACAATTTCTGCACCGCCGCTTCTTCCCCGGCTGGGATCTCGCCGTCCACCGCCAGGTGGAGCTCGAAACCGAGCGGCCGAAGATACTCGTACCAGCTCCACGCAGTCCACATCGCATCGCGCAGCGCCGGCCTGGTCGTGAGCACCACGAATCGCGCCCGCCCTTTCACGACACCGAGCGGGGGCAGCAGATGAAAGCGAGAACGAATTGGGTAAGGGCGTTTCCGCTCCCACCACCAAATGGGCCTAGTGAGCAACTTTCTCAGCATCGCGCCTCATGGAATCAGGATTTTCTCATTGCATTACCCGGCGGGATGGACGGCGGGGTTGCGCATGAAATCTGCCGGAAACGTGCCCCCGCCCAGGGTGGGCGATGGATTACTGCGAACGGTGGGGCCGCGCGAGGCTCAACCCTGCAGCGAGAAACCAGCACACAAAAGGCAGCATGTGGACCTTACTCAATGACCAGGACTTATGAAACATGCGGCTCGCAGCCGCGGGATCTTCGCGCCAATACATTCTGCCTGCGGCAAAGTAACTCGCTCTCGCCCGGGCAACAATTTCGCCCTCAGACAAAATACCGCATTGCCTGTGCTTTTCAAACATTCTCCCACTGCTCTCTGCCATCTTCGCGGGCACAGCCGATAGACTGCCAGCCGATTTCCGGTAGTAATAGGTTTGCTCTTCGGTTGAGGCGATCGCAAACCCCAGCGCCGCCGCGCGAATCCAGTAATCCCACTCTTCGCCGGCCCATATGCTCTCATCGAAGTCCCCGGCCGCTTCCATGAGCTGCCGCGTGATGGCCGCTGCCGAAGTATTGAAGTAATTCCGCCGGAAAAGATCTTGCCGCGGATTTTTTACTTCAATCGTGTCGATGGGAAGTAACTCGATCTCTCCCGATGGGGTCTCGCGGAATACATAGCCGCCTGCATAAGCGAGATCGGCTTTTCCTGAGTCCAGCACCGCGCACAGCCTACCCAAATGTTCCGGCATCCAGATATCGTCCGCATCGAGAAAGGCAAGGTACTCGCCCTTGGCGGCCTTCATGGCGATATTTCTTGCCGCCGACGGGCCCCGGCTCTGGGCATGTTCGAGCAGCATTACATTGCGGGGCGTATGCTGCGCAAACTCTGCAACCATCCGGCCCGTGGCATCCGTGCCTCCGTCGTTGACGACAATGATCTCCCAGTTCTGATAGGTCTGCGCGCGGACGCTTTCGAGCGCCTTGCCAATCGTTCTCTCCGCATTGCAAGCCGGCATGATGACGCTGACGAGCTTTTCAGTCATGGGTTTCGCTGGTCCACTTACGAGCTTCAGCCTGGCATACGCACGCCCTGAGCGCGTGGGGCCGTTCGCCTCGCGCACCGTGCGGTTGGCCGGTCAGTTTCATTCGAGCGTGTAATCAATCCCGGCTACCCGGCGGCCGCCTTTGGCAAGACCATAGAACGCGGCCATGATCCCGATGAAAAACGTCGGCAACATGGTTGCGATATTGATCCAGAGGACTGCCCGCACTGTGCTCAAATCCATTTTCCAGATACAGACGATCTGCACAATCAGGGTAAGAATGGTGTCTGCGAGCACGAACTTGTAGAACGTGAATCGGCGCGAGCCATTTACAGAGGAGATGACGCCGCCCACCAACCCAATGGCTCCGGCCAGGATGACGAGCACCACTTCAGTTCGCAGGCCGGCGTATTTTGGACCCAGCACCCAGAGAAAGGCATCGGGGAAGACGCCCGCCAGCGCGACCACACCGGCTCCGCAGGCGACCGCGGCAGCAAACGCGAGCAAGTAATGGGATTTGAGGTGATCTTTGGGCAACTTGGCAAAGTAGGGTTCCACGAGGATCGCGTTCATGGGTCCCAGAAGCGTGAAGACCTGCCCCAGCCGGCTGAGTGCGCCCACCGATGCCACCGCTGTGGTGCGGCCGAAGATGGTGATGAGAAAAATCGAGATCTGCCCGGCCAAAGCGTAATACACCACGCTGGGAACAGCCGGCAGTGAGAGCTGAACGACCGCCGTGCGCTTCTCTTTTGAGGGCGTGCCCTTCACGCCGAGCAGTTGATGCGCGCGCCGGTGATATACAGCGGCAACGCCAATGATTTTAACCACGCCGATGAGGATGGCCGTGAACGCGCCAAACCTGTGCAAGGCGAAAAAGATGACGAGCAATGCCAAAGAGCCGAGGCTGGAAATGACTTGCGCCTGATACCAGTGAAAACGATCGCGCCGCAGAATCAGCACCGACCCATAGGTTGCGCCGACACGCGCAAACCACGCCGAGACCAGCACAATGGCGACCATCGCCGCCACGACCTGCCAGCTCCAATGGCGGTTGCGGACCAGGAGCGGGTAGGCAACAACGGTGATGGGAACAGCAATGGCAAAAAGCCAATGCGCGATTTGCCTTATTGAGGCAAGGTAGTCGGCAATCAACTGCCGGTCTTCAATCCGTTCACCGACCAGAGGGATGAAGGTTCCCGAGATGCCCACATCCAAAAGCACTATGAGGGATCCCTGGATAGCAAAAACCACGACAAACTTTGCGTACTCTCCGATGGGCAGCAATCGGATGCATAACAATCCAAAAAGCAGATTGCACGCAATCGAGATTCCCTGAGAAACCAGGAATTCCGCGACGCGATGCAACTTGGGAAGAAAAAATACTCTTGCCGCCGGTATATGGCCTGTGAGCCCGATAACTCTTCCTCCTTGACCGGCGCCGGTCACTTTGAGCGGTTCCTGAGCCGCTTGATCTTGTGCTTCACGCGGCCAAACTGACGTTCTACCGCACGGAGCCCCGATGCCTGCCACAACAGCGCCCGCAACAATTTGCGGTTGCGCTCCTTCGCCGGCAAACTGGTCAAAAGCAATTCGTCAATCGGTTCCGTGCCGGTTGCGATTCCTCCGGAGTAATGCAGATGGCTGATAGGCCGCCGCTCCACCTGAATAACGCGGATCAGATCCAGAACATTCTTGTAATCGCCTGCCCACGAGGAGGCCCAGCCGTGGGGCTGCCTGCAAAGGTTCAGCACACGCCACTGCGCCAGAACCAGCGTCACGTGCAGAAGCGTCTGGTCGTGCCAGATCGGCACTTCCGGGTGCGCTTCCATCCAGACAATCCCACTCAGCAAATCGGCCGGATGCCGCGGCGACCTGCGGCACAGAAAATGTCCCGCCGTCACCGCAGCCTGCAAAGTCCCTGCGCCCATCAGTTCCTCGAAGCGTTCCGGCCGCTTGAAGTTGAACTTGCCGCCGGTCGTAAATTCTTCATCGGCGTGCACAATTTCATAATCTTCAAGATAGGGGAATAACTCCTCCCAGTTCATCAACGCCACGACATCATTATCGGAATAGAGAAATTCATCAAACTCCCCAAACCAGCAGAGAAATCTCCGCAGATGACCGGGGCCGCATTGCCGGATTCGCCCCTCGAGCTCTGCCAAAAAAGCCAGCCCCTCCGCGGGGAAGTCCGAGAGCGACAGGAGCTTGACTGCATCCCAGCGCGGATCGAGAACCATCGGGTTTCCGCCATAGGGAATCACGCGAATGGGCAGATTGCAGCCGCAGCGGCGGATGGATGCGATCAGATTGTTGCACTCCGCGCTACTGCGCCGGTTCGCAACCAGAAAGATTCCCCGCTTGCGGGCTTGATTTTGAGTGTCTTCCATACGCTCACATGAGGCGCCGCTTGCGATTCTCGCCTTCCCATCGGGAGTGCTCAGGCGCGTCTCAGATTCGATTCCAGGTTTGTCTCGAGCTCTAAACTTAAGCCTTTGCGGCCGTGCATCGTTTACCGGTTCATCTGGTACGGGTTTTTGAGGCGAAGCGCTTTCAGTGCTTTCAAAACGGCCGACCGCAACGCGGCGCGGGCTTTTCGCTTCCATTCAAAGCGGCGAATCGTGGCAGCTTGCCGTTTGCGAAAATGCTCTTCCGGCGGAGGCGCATGCCGCAGCGATCGCGCAGCTAACTCGACGATACGGTCAAATTCGCGTTCGATGGAAAAGTGCTCGTCGAATGCCTGGCGAGCCAGTCGCCCGCGTTCGGCAGCGCTTTCGAGATACGGCTCCAGGATCTCAGGTAGCTTCGCGATATCCCGCTCGCGCACCCGGATGAGGAACGTATCCCACGCCGGCCCGGGCGGCAACGCAAAGTCGTCTGACAAGAGCACCGCCGCAACACCTGCCGCCATTACCTCATAGAAACGGCTGCTGCCCACACCGGCTCCGCGCGGGCAAAGCACAAAGTGCGATGCCGCAAGCGTCTCCGCATAACGGCGCTGCCGCTCCGCGCGGCTGGGCTGGGAATTGTCCCAATGCCAGTATGCCGAAGTGTTCTCGATCAACACATCGCTGCGGTCGAATTTCAGATTATAAATACGCTTCCGCAGGATGGAAGTCGATCCGCCCTGAAACGTGAAGAAGTAGCGCTTTTCCGCTTTCATTCCGATAGGAACGGGCGATGTGGTCTCTTCCAGGAAGGGGTTCTGAAACTGTCCGTTGCGGGTAATATGCGCGTAGTTGAAGATGCGGCCGATCCGGGTATGTTCGCTGATCGGGGCATTGGTATGCACGCCCGGAATGAGAGGCAGGCAATCGTCATCCTCGGTATAAACGGCACAGCGCTCAGGAAAAGCCTTATAGAGTCCGGAATCCAGCAGCCGTTGCGGCTCCGTTGCCGAGGTGCCAAAGATCAGAATGATGTCGGCTGCGGACGGGTCTGTTACGATTTCGTGGCTTTTCGAATACACGGCATGGGATTGCAGGATACCGGCCTGCTCGGTCTCACAGACCGCTCCGAGATGCACCTTCATAACCTGGAAGCTCCTCAGCGTTGCGGAAATGGCTCATGATGAGCCAGCAGTTCGCTGCATCCTCTTCAAAATCCCTGTCTCAGGAGACTTTCTCTTTCGGCCTCTCCCTGACACGGATTCACAACCGATCACATGTGCGATGGGGATGCGAGTTCCCGATCTTTGCCTGTAAGCTCCCGATAAAGCGACAGGTATTCGCCCATCATGCGCGCGGTTTGAAACCTCGTACGAACGTTCACAAATCCGCTCTGCCGCAGCTGTTCCCGAAATTCCGGGTCGCAGGCCAGCCTGCGGATGGCATCGGCCATGCCGGCTTCATCCTCGACCGGTTTGAGAACCGCCGATTGCCCAAGCACTTCAGCGAGTGGAGGAATATCACTGGCTACAACCGGACAACCGCATGCCTGGGCCTCGATCGGCGGCCATCCGAATCCTTCATAGCGCGAGGGAAAGAGCAAGCAGACCGCGCGATTGTAAAGCGCCTCGATCAAGGCAACATCCGGCTTTACGAACTGTACGATGCGGTCTTCAATCCGCAACTCGCGCGCCATCCCCGCCAGCTTCCGGTTCAGCGCCTCACCGGCCATCACTAATTGCAGATCGGTCCCCGCAGCGACCCTCGCAAAAACTCTCAGCACGCCTTCGCGATTCTTGTAAGCCGCGTTGGAACCGAGGTGGAGAATGAACGGAGCGCGAATCGATGTGAGGCCCGCGAGCCGCCGGTCTACTTCGTCCGTCGCAAGAGGCTGAAATGGATAGTTCAGGCCGTTGAGAATGACGCAGAGATTTTCGTCCTCTTTCAGAATCCTGCGCGCATCGTCGAAGGTCGCCCGGGAAACGCATGCCACGCGCGTAGCATGCCTCAGTCCATGGCAAATCCAGCGCTGCAGAATCTGCCCAAAGACCGAGGGCCGTAACTCCGGCAGCTCGCCGCGCGCAGTGCGCACTGCAATCATGTCATGACACGTGACGACGACTGGCTTGCGCTTGATCTTCCTCTTGATCATCGGCGCATACATCGCGGCGCCGTGATCGCATAAATGCACGATGTCGGCCTCGGCTGCCGCTGCGCGCAATGCGTGCGGGAAAATCGCGAAACGATCGATGTATCCCAGCCACTTGCCCACGCCGTGCACGGAGGGCTTTAATTTGCCGAACCGGGGCCGCGGAGAAATTACCTTGACATCGACATGCAACTGACGAAGCTCGCGAAGCAGCGCCTGCGACCAGATGTGCATGCTTGTCGAACCGTCAAACGGGTAATTCCCCACCAACAAAACCTTCATCGGGCTCCGCGCTTCATCTCCCCGGCATCGAAGAAGCTCTTTTCCTCGTTGTGGTTGGATCAGGCTCCCGGCGTGCTCTTGCGCTACCATCGTTGTTATGCGGCCAACCGTTATCCTTTTGTCATTCAACTCGGAGGATACGCTCGGCGCCACGCTTTCGAGCGCCCGTCGGGTTTCCGACGAAATCTTCGTCGTCGACTCCTTCAGCAAGGACGGCACCGCAGAGTTAGCGCGCACATTCGGAGCCACCGTCGTCGAGCATGCGTTCGAGCACTATGGCTCTCAGCGCGATTGGGCCATCGATAATCTACCCATCTCCAAACTGTGGCAACTGCATCTTGATGCCGATGAATGGATGGACGATGAGCTGGTCGCGGCCATTCTTGCGCTTCCTGAAGAGCCCGAACACGCGGGATATTTTCTGCCCCGCTACCTGCGCTTTCTCGGCCGCGTCCTGCGTCACGGAGGCATGAGCCCCACCTGGCATTTGCGCCTGTTTCGCACGGGCGCCGGGCGTTGCGAAGACCGCAAATACGATCAGCACTTCCTGCTCACCAGCGGCAGCAGCGGCCAACTGCGCGGCGCCATGATCGACGATATCCGCATGCCCCTGACCGAGTGGACCGCGCGGCACAATCGCTGGGCCGACGGCGAGGTGGCAGAATTGGACAGCCATGAAACGTCGGGGCGCCTTCAACCCGATGCCCGCGGCAACCCCGCGCAGCGCAAGCGATATCTTCGCCAAAAATACAATTGCATGCCGCTCTTCGTGCGTCCGTTTGCCCTGTTTGTGTATCGCTATTTCTTCCGGCTGGGCTTTCTCGACGGAACCGAGGGCTTCATCTTCTGGGTTCTGCAAACGTTCTGGTTCCGTTTTCTCGTGGATGCCAAAATCTGGGAGAAGCGTCACGCTTCACGCCTGTCGCAGGCGGGCCCGCTCTGACCCACGCGCCATGGCCGCGCCGAAGGGGCCTCTACCTCACTGTGACGAGCAGACCCTAGAAGATGGAGTCGTGTCCGGAATCCGGTTGCCGCGTGCCGCCCTTTGCAGAGGGGCTTGACGGCGCGAATGCGGAGGGTACTTGCGTCTTCGCATGCGAGCTGGAGGAACCTGCACCGGATCCGTGGCCCGGACCGGCGTGGCTCTGCGAGCCCGACTGGCGATGTGCTCCAAGTGAAACCGGTTTGTTGCCCACGGGTCTGCTGCCGCCGGTACGAAAACCGTTTGACGCCCCGATGCGCGCACCGGAAGTGGGATGGCCGCCAGTCGGGGAACGTGAAGCCAGAGTTCTTCGCGATCCCGCTCCGCCGGAAGAACTTCCTGTTGCCGGACCCTCGCCAGCCAACCCCGGAAATGTTGCAGGAACCAAACTCTTGGCCGCGGAACTTTGCGTGGGAGCCGTGTTGGGGGTTCCCATCGATCCGCCGCCGGTCTCGCGCCAGATTCCGCCCGGCTGAGGTTTCATCCCGAAGCTTCCGCTTCCTGCCGCCCAGCTTCCGCCTGTCGCTCCTGTACTCGATCTCCCCGGCGTCCTGGCTGTGATTCCGAAACTGCCCTTTCCTGTTGTCCAGCTCGAAGCTCCGCCACTCACTCCCCCCGGACTTGAAGTATTGCTGCTTGTCGCGTCCGGGTTTGCCGGCGAGGAGTTGGCAGTTGGGTCAGCGCTCGATGAGGTTGCGCTGTCATTTTGCTGGTACGCGGCCTGCTGCGTCTGCGCAATCCCTGCGCAGGGCAAAACCATCGCGGCAAGGATCGCGATCGAAAACGTCCGTCCTGTCTTCACGCCACTCATGGTTTGGATCCTTTCCAGGCAAGGGAGCTCATTTGAGGCCCCGCGGCCGCCGTAAGCCTCCGCTCCAGGTGCTCCAGAACGCGCCCGGACGACCACCGCTGGCATGCATACGCGCGTGCATTCTCACCGGCCTTGCGCAAATCGGCAGTTCTCAATTCGCGAATAGCCTCCAGAAGCGCCAGCGGATTTTCCGCTTCGACCACCCTGCCCGCTCCCGATTCGCGCGTGATGCGGGCAACCTCGCACTGGGGATTCACCGATGCAACTATGGGACGCCCCGCCGCGAGATAAGTCACGATCTTCGACGGAAAAACGATCTCTGAAACCGACTGCTGCTGTGTCACCAGGCAAACATTGCTGGCCGCCATCAATCCGCGGAAATCCTTCACATCAAGCAGCGGCATAAAACGCACGTTGCCCAAATCCAGCTCTGCGGCGCGGCGCTTGATTCTTTCGCAATCCGCGCCATTGCCCACGCACAGGAACAGCATGGAATCTTCGGCGCGGTTCAGTGCCGCGGCATCCAGAATCACGTCGAGGCCCTGCTTCACTCCCATGTTCCCGCTGTGCGTCACCAGGAACTTCTCTCCCAGATCATAGCGCCGCCGGAACGCGTTCCCCTCCTCAGAGGGCAAATCGATGAACGAGTCGTCCATCCGCGGCTCAAAAAGATCGACTTGATCTTCTCGAAAACCTTTGTCGACGATTTTCTGTCTCATGCTCGGCGTGAGCGTGGTGACCAATCGCGCATGGCGGTACGCCGCGCTCTCGACCTTATAGAGGAGTTTCACCGCCCACCTGGGGAGCATGCCCAGGTCCGACGCCGAATCGGGCTGCAGGTCTTCGACATCGAACACGTACGGAACACTCCACAGCCGACTCAACAAAATTGCCGTGGCGGCCAGGCCAAGCGGCGGCGATACCACCAGCAACACGTCCGGCCGCTTGCGCAACGACGCGCGCAGCGTCACGCCGATAATGAAACTCGCCTCGAACAGGATGCGTTTGAGAGGCGTGACGAGGTTGGGGACATAGGCGTAGCTGCGAATGATCGAAACTCCATTGCGTTTCTCTTTCCGTCCCAGCTTTCCTGAGTACTCCCGCGGTACTTTCCAATCCGGATAGTACGGAAATGTGGTGCACACCTCAACCTCGTGCCCCGCGCCGGCAAGGTACTCCGCACGATAGGTTGTCACGGCGCCGATGCCCGTAACTTCCGGCCAGTAATTAACGCTTAAAATAAGTACTCTCATCCGTCAACCCTTGCCGCAGATGCGACTTTGTTCTTCCGGGGCGCCAAATGGCCTTTATCCAATCACCGCAGCTTGCAAAAGGCGCAGTGCGCTTTCGAAGACACGGGAGTCCCGCAGACAAGCCGGCCCTTTCATAAAGACCTGCGCATCGAAAGGAAGTTCGCGTTCTTGTAGATTTCGAGATCGTGCGAGTAACGTTTCAGCTCTGCGAGACCGTGCCTCAGAATGCGATAGATCACATACCTGTCTGAGAGGCAATCCCAAACATCGATGAAGTGGTAGGGAGTATAGAGAAATGTATCGCCGAATTCAAACTGAATGAAATCGATTCGCCCTTCTTGAATCATCCGGGAGGCGCCCTGCAATACCTCCATCTCCTGGCCCTCGGTGTCAATCTTCAGAAATTGAACCCTCTCCACTCCGTTGGCAACGCAGAATTGGTCGACTGTAGTCACGGGGACTTCCTGCGCATTTGTCTGCGTATCATTTCGCCGGCAGAGCGAGGCGAAACTTTCTCCCGGCTCTGCAAAGAAAAGCTCCGCGACGCCCGCCTTCTTACTGATGGCAGTCTTGTGAAGCGATACCCTCGGGTCGCTCTCGTAACGCGCGCGAAGAATCTCAAAGCATGCATCCTGAGGCTCGAAAGAAAAGGCCTTTAGCCGGCCATTAACCACCTCGAGTGCCGCGTCCAGATAAGCGCCGTCGTGGGCTCCCACGTCGAATACCACGAAGTTTCCCGCCCCCGCCCACTTTTTCAGGGCGAAACGCAGTGCGCCAATTTCGCCGCTGTCAGAAACCGCCTGCCCGCCACCGTAATTCAAGCCCGCATGGCAGGCCGTGAGCAGCGCGGCGAGGGGGGCCTGCAGCCATGGCCTCGATAGCAGATTTCGAATTGTGTTCTTGATACTTGCGTTTCTTCCCGAGGACAGCTTGCTTTGACTGTTCTGCGATTCTTGCAGATAACCTTCTCTTGCCTCGCGGCTCAGGCACTGAAACCCCCGGGGAGACATGCGTCTCCTCACACGGTCCGGATCGAGTGTCGCCACCAGGTTATGCTCGCTAAGAGGCAACTCGCCCCCGCTTAACCCCTCGCGCAGCTCAGGACCACCGAGAGAGCTTCGCAGACCGAATATCGAATAGCCATAACTTGCAAGCAGCTTTGACGCGTCCGAGTCCACCCCTCTGAAATCCTCGTAAATGATGTCCCGTATTTTTCCGTGTGCGAGCGCATCGCTTCCCCCGCGGAACGCCTGAAACTCGTGGCCCTCGATGTCGATCTTGAGCAGCCCTATGGGCTCACGCTGCTCATGGATCACGGAATCCAAAGTTGTACCGGCGACTTCCACCTCGTCGAACCCCGACTGGTAGATGTTGGTTTCGAGCGTCGCAATGCCCTGGTTCACGGCGAACTGCTCCTTGGGAATAAACAGCGTGACGCGCCCTCCGCCGGAGTCGATGGCCTCGTTGCGCACATTCATGCGCCCCGTAAATCGGGGCTCATCATCCCATCGCCCCACATTGCGCAACAGGCGGGCAAACAAAACTGGGTGCGGCTCAAACGCAATCACCTTCCTGGCTCCGGCCGAGAGAGCAACGGCGGTCATGTACCCAATATTTGCACCCACATCGAGGACAGTGTCGCAAGGGTCCACAAGGCGAAAAATTGCCTCGACCACAGGCATTTCGAAAATTCCGGTGCGCGAGATGCCGCAGCCAATAATCTCAGAACTATCTACCTCCATCGAGAGATTCCAGGGTAGTTCGACAATCACCTCGCCGCCCTCATCGAGTCTTTTGCCGAATACGCGCCGGAACAGCTTGTGGGGTTGATAGATGTATTCAGGCCGATTGAACCGCTGACCTAAATGCGCACTCATCACCGGAGGTCCCTTCTTCCTGCACTGTTCAGGCGTTGCCCGCTACACGGCGGCCGATTCGCCTACGCTCGATCGCGTGCGTTCTCGAAATGTCGCCGTTGCGAAAGACCATTGACCGGCAGCGTCAGGCCGCCCGCCGCCCCATCACATACGGTCGAATCCAGTGGCGCACGCGATCCGTGTTTTTTTCGAATGCCTCGTAGACTAACTGAGCATACAAGACGATCGCCGCCAGCACTCCCGCGGCCACAAGAAGCACATGCCAGCCTGGATAAGCGCGCGGCAAGTGCAGGGTCGCCTTGAGAAAAATCACCATGGGCAAATGCACCAGGTACAACGTGTAGGAAGAGTGCGCTGCGCGCCGAGCCATATGTACATAAAATGCCGGCAGAGGCGCCGTGGCGCAATGCAGCGTAACCCATATCATTGCGGTTACCGCCAGACCCAATACAAGATCGGATAGGAGTGAGCCCAGCAACTTACTCCCGACCAGCCCCGCTGCAAAAAGCGCCAGGGCAAGGACAATGGCGAGTCCACGCGTCCACCGGCGGCGCGCCGGGAAGGCGGGCAGGAAAGCGATCGATGCCCCCATCAGCCAGGTAAAGCCCAGCAGAATGATATTCAGTCCCACAAACCATCCCCATGCCAAAAGACCCAGGCAGGAGAGTACGCGCATCTTTGAGGACTGACTCCTGGCCAGCAGAAAAACCAGAAGCGGAAAGGCCAGGTAATACCAGAATTCGTAACTCAAGCTCCACAGCGCCCCATTGGAACCGAAGGTTGGTACCGCATTGGGGCCGATTCCGGGCAGCTTGATGGTCTGCAAGAACAGGCCGTTCGCCGCCAGAATCGGCCATGTCAACGTGCTGTGGACGTTGATGGCCAGCGCATGCATTCCGGAATTGCCGCTATAGACAGCTTCGGTGCCGGGCATGTGCATTCCCAGCCAGTCCAGCGCCCCTCCCAGCAGCAATGCAGGCAGAAGCACAACGTAGAGCCGGCTGAGCCGCGCCAAAAGGTAAGCCCTCCAGGACCACCTCCCGCTTCCTACAGAACGCAAAACGCTGCCGCCAACCAGGTAACCGCTCAGCACAAAAAAAACGATGACCCATTGGCGGCCCAGGCCGGAAACCAGATACGCTGCGCTCGTCAATGGATTGTGCCGCGCGGTCGCCGCATAATCCACGAAAAGAGCATCCCGCAAGTGGTTCAGCAGCACTGAGAATGCCGCAAATCCACGCAGCGCGTCGAGGTGAACCGAGGGGCTTTCTCCGGGCGGTCCAGTCACCTGCGTGACTGCGGCTCTACTTTCGCGAGGCATAAGCTACCGTCAGGAGAGGAGAATGCTCTCCGCTACTCTTTCGGGTGATTTCGTTCCCCGTGCACGCCGGGATGGATTTCAGTTTTTGCGCAGGTCTTTTGCTTGGCCGCGCGGCCGCCGAGATTCCGGAAAAGCGATCGGAGCCGTCGAAACTTACATGGGTCCGGCGCTTTCCCATCCCGGGCGCAAAGGGACACGTCGCCCAGGGCCCATGGGTCCCGGCGGAGGCGTACCGGCACTGCGCGTGTTCTTGCCATCTACGCCAACACCGCTTTGCCTGATGGCCGCGATGGTGAATGCCAGGCAGATCACCATGAATCCCTGATCCGTTGGCTGCTCCAGCGTGCCGTAACACAAGGTGGCAAAGAGCGGGGTCACAAGCAGCAGGGCAAGCGGCTCCCGGCGTTGCGCGCATTTGATTGCAGAGAACGTGAGGCTCAGCGCCAGCAGAAATCGAAAGAGCGAGAAGATAATGCCCGGAACCGCGCCAAGCTCGGTCATTTCCCGGACGAATTCGTACTCCCCGGCGACGAATTGCACCCTGCCTGTCGCGAGCACTGAAACCGCCGCCGCGCCTCGCCCCATGCCAATACCGATGGGGGTACTGGAAAAATCTGCTTTGACGATCGCGGTGATCATGGATCCGGAAGTACGATCCTCCACAGCTCGCCGCATGCCGCCTTCAACGGTGTATGCGTTGTCTGACCGTGAACGCAGGCTCTGCGAGGCCGCCGAGAAAACCGGCAGCAGCGAAATCAGAAAATAGACGGCCATGAGCGGGAGGACGACCTTGAGCGCCCTGATAAATTGCGACATTCCGAACATCGAGGCAATTCCCGCGCAAACAACAACACCTGCCAATTCAGCCACCAGCGTGCGTGACCCGACCACCGGCACAGAGAGAACCAGCGCGAACACCCCCGCCCACAGCAGCCACTTCCTGGCGAACTTCTCATTCATCAGGCCATAAAAAAGCAGCGCCGCCACAATCGCGTTATAGAAAGTCGGTCCGGCGACAAAGCTGAATGTACCTGAGGCCCTGACGTGTTCTTCAACGTAGTAAATTTGCTCGGCGCCTTTATAAGCGCCGGCGTTCAGAATAGAACCTTGCGGAGCAATGTACTGCGCCACCTCCAGAGCCGCCAGCGGCAGCATAATCCACAACGTGGCCGCGCAAAGTTTGCGCAGGTCCTCTCTATCCAGATTCTCCCCCATGATGAAGGCCACGGGAAAGGGGAGCAGATAGGAACGCAATCCATAAACCGCGGCAATCCACGAGTTATCTGCCAGAATCACCTGCAATACGCAAAGACCCAGCAGCGCGCACGCCAGAACTCCTATCACCACCGACCAGCGTTCCGGCCATTTGTTGGTGCGATACGCTTCAACGATGATGAGCATCGCCACCGGATCGCGAACCAGCAACAATGGCGCGGATAATTCCGGAACCACCCATTTGCGCAGCGCGCCTTCGAAGATCAGCAGCAGAAAATAGAGCCAGAAGAGCTTCTTCAGCAACGGCATTTTGCTCTGCGGTCTTGCCGGAATTTGCCTTCTCACTGGCACGCGGCGACGGCCTCCACAGTCTCTCGAAAATTACTGCGATAACTTTCCCACGACGCTTCTGCTGCGCTTGCCTGCGCCTTGCGCGACATCGCAGCCAGCAGTTCCCGGTCGCCGTGGAGCGTGTGCAACCGCTCGGCAATCAGGTCCGCGGAACCGACAGGCACCACAAAACCCTCTTGCCCGTCGTGAACCAGATCGCTCGAGCCCACGTTCGGCGTTACGATGACCGGGAGCCCGCAGGCCAGGGCTTCGGTGACCACCAGGCCGAATCCTTCTCCGAGCGAGGGCAGCACCAGCACGTCCGACTCCATCATGACATCCATCACCCGGGGGTGGGGCAGCGTCTCGAACCAGCGCCATCGGCGAACCGCTTCATCCACGCGGGGATTGGCCTGGAACCGTCTTCCGACAAGCGTGAGGTCGACCTCGGAACCAAGGCGATCGACCGCATCCAGCAGGTAGCCGATTCCCTTGTGCTGCACCAACCCGCCCACAAACAAGACGCGCAGCGGCCGCGCGAGATCGGTTGCGATGCGCTCCCGCCGCCGGATCGCCGGAGCTCCGTAGTGCACCACGCGGATTTTTTCCTCAGGGACTGCGCCCGCCAGAGTCCGCCGCACGTGTTCGCTGGCTACAAAAATGTAGTCTGCCAGTGCAAGCTCTTCGTCCTTCCACTCCAGATGCCTTGTGGAATCCACGAGATTGGGAAGAAGCCCGGCGAACTCTGGGCTGCGCTCGGCTTCCTGCGTAAGCAGGTTGCGCACCCAGTACCAATAGCTGCTGGTCAGCTCGTAAATTGTCTTGATGCCCAACCGCCTGGCCTCGCGGAAGGTCTCGCGTGCGCCGCCTTCATAGGCATACACAACATCGGGACGCAGGCTCTGAACGCGCCGCGCCACCTTGCCGTCGAAGTGCCGGTAGACGCCAATGATCGAAAAGGGCCGCTCTCCCGAGGTCAGAAGGCCGCTCAGGAACGTCGGCTTGGCGGCCAGGCGAACCATCTCCCTCAAGGGAACGCACTTTATGCGCTCTCGCGGCGCCTCCACATACGTGCGCCGTGCGAGTTGCGTTTGAATTGCCGCAGGCAGCAGGCGGTTCCAGCGAGACTGCGTATCCCAGGCAATCGTCGTCCAGAACTCCGCCAGCATTCCGCTTTCGGCAAGGCTTGCCAGGGCATTGCGAACGTTCTGGTTGCCAGTCGGGTGAGAGATCAGGACGCGAGGCTCAGGCATTTTCTCGGCCTGCGCTCTGGGGCGCCGCTTCCATCTCATCCGTCGATTCATCCCTCGATTCATTCGTCGATTCATTCAGCCAGCGCGCGTAGACGGCCGCGTGATCGTGCAACTGGTGCCCCGAGTACCAGCGCCAGGCCGCGATGGAGCATGCCTCCAAACCAGATGCCTGTGCCGCTGTCGCCGTGCGCGGGCTCAACACATGAACTCCGTCCTCCAAACCGTCGACTTGCCCGGGAAAATGTCGCGCAATCACGGGGATGACGCCATGGGCGCAGTACCCGGCAAACACTCCGGATTTTGCCAGACGCGTGCGCGGATAGGAGAGAAAACCAAAGGTCAACCGGGAAAACTGCCTGTCGATTTCCTGCGCGGCCAAAACCCCCATGCGCTTGACCGGAATCCCGTGCACTTTATCGGGCGGCTCAACTTCAGGGCCGATGTCCAGAATTTCCTGAATCCCGAGTTGCTGCAGCGTGGTTCCCAGCGCGGACAACTCGCGATACGCGTTCCGCCTGTTTCCGCCCAGGCCAAAAACCGCCATCACCGGGTCACGATCAGCCAGGGAAATGTGCTGTTGCGCCTCTCCCACCTGGGAGAAGACCGGCATATATTGAATGGGCGCAGCGGTTCGCCGCTGGGTTTCCCGAGTCAGCCAGTCCACATAACTCCGGGTGTTGGTAACCAGCAGATCGCACGCCTGGGCGATCCTGCGCACCGCTCTCTTTTGCCGCCGCGCGTACCAGAAGGCGGACTTCCATGGCATTCCGCTCGCAAACAGTTCATGAAAAAAAACGGCAACGCGAAAGCGTCCGTCTGCCCTCACGCTTTTGAGCGCCTCGGCAAGAAGGGTGGGCGCCCCGTCGGCCGAATACCCATAACCGCTCAGATGCACGAGCAAATATCCCGGCTCACCCTTGCTCAAAGTGAGGCATGTCTCAAGCAGTTGCGCCGGGGAGCCGTACAGGATGGGAAACGGGACGTCATCTGTCTGGCTTGCGTTCAACACTGCGATGGCGGTGTTGATCCCGAATCCAGCCTTGAGTTCTCCGGCCAGTAATAGGGATCCATCGCTGACTCCGCACAGGGCGGGCGTCATGCGCGGAACAACCTGAATGATCTGGCGATTTCCGGGCATCTTCATATCGAACCTTGCCGGCGCGTTCCGGGAACAGTTCCGGCCTGTAGCGCCCGCCTTGAGGCTCGTTCATCTGTGGAACGAGCCTGCCCGGACACGACCGATCGGCGGCTGCTCGCATTCCTGTGCAGTTACTGGCCTGACGCAGTTCTGTAAACGACGACGCTGGTACCGATGCCAAGCGCAGAGTTAATGACCTGTTCGGTGATGAGCCTGGCGTTGCTCGTGGGTACATACAAGATATCGCCGTCCACCAAAGCCAAATCGGGAGCCTGGCCTTTGAAAATCAAATTCACGGGTATCGTAATCGCTTCTTTCCTGCCGTCATCCATGGTTCGTACCAGTTGCACGCGTTTCAATGCGGATGCTTTCCCGCCGCCGCCGGCAAGCGTCATCGCCTCTTCGACCGTCAGAGCGCGCCGGCCATCCAACACGTAGATCCCCGGTTTGGCAACATTTCCTGCGACATACACAACCCCGGCCCTCGGAATCAGAATCGAATCACCGGGGAAGATCTGGACATCCGGGATGATCGGCTTGAGTGCCGAGGGGTTGTATTCAACTGTCGTGGGATTTCGAGGATCGTCCTTGTGCGTAATGACAACATGCGATGCCGCCGCCGGCGTAATGCCGCCGGCGGCGGCGATCAAATCGTTCAGCTTGTGAACCCCCAGGGCGGGATACACTCCCGGCGCCTTCACTTCTCCGTTGATGGTGACGCCCTGCGTAGCATACTCCGCGATGAAAACCGTGGCGTGAGAATCGGCGGGCAGCAGAATCTGCCCATCCACGTAGAGTTGTTCAATCTTCGCCGCCGCCTCATTCGCGGTCATACCGTCCACGTGAACACGGCCGATCAGGGGAACCGTGATGTCACCCTTCTCATCCACCCGGTAGCGGCCAGACAGGTCCGGGTTCTCGAACATGGAGACTTCAATCAAGTCACCGGAGCCGATCCTCAGGGGCGGTACGGGGTTCAGCGCTGCAGCACTCGATTGCTGCGCCATCCCCGCCATGGTTTGTGCGCACAAGAGAAACCAGAACGTCATCGCGCGCGCCAGTGTCTTCGCCATATTATTCCCCCTTCGTTTCATCTTCATATCCGTAAGCCCGGCTCGAAGACGTTACGTTTTGTCGATAGCCGTACCAATAATCCTTGGCATACATGCCGTAGCGGTAGGTGTAGAAGTTCTCCAGGCGCAGGTCAACATCGTTGACGACTACGCCGGCTATGGGAGCGTTCACGCGCCACAGCAGATCGCGGGCCCGAATCAGGGCGCGTTTACGCGTCACACCGGCGCGCACCACCAGCACCACCGCATCGGCGCGCACCGCCAGGGCCTGCGTATCGGAAACCGCAAGCAAAGGTGCCGTGTCAATCACGATCCTGTCGAACTGCTGTTTCCACTGCCGCATCTGCCCCTCCATGCGATTGGAGGAAAGCATTTCTGCCGGGTTCGGCGGCCGCGGACCGGTGGGCAGAACGTGCAGAGTCGGCAATTCCGGCAGTGGCGTCGGCAAATCCTGGTGCGTTCCCGGCTGCGTGAGCACGGTCGACAGACCGAAGCTCTGGTTCGGGATCCCAAATACGCGATACAGGCTTCCTCGGCGCAGATCGGCGTCCACCAGCAGAACGCGCTCGCCTCTTTGCGCAAGCACAATGGCGAGATTAAGCGCCGTTGTGGTCTTGCCCTCCGCCGGGAATGAACTGGTGATCACAATGACGCGCGGCGGGTTGTCAATCGAGGAGAGCAACAAGGAGCTGCGCATGCTCCGATAAGCTTCCGCGCCGTTCGACTTCGGATCCCACAAGGCAATCAGCTGCTGCCGATCCTGCGGAGTTCCGGGAGCCGCCTCTTCCTTGCCTTCTTCCTTCTTCCATGCCGGTCCGGATGAAATATGCGGTATGGCCGCGAGCGATGGCAGCAGCGACGCGTTTTCGACTTCCTCCGATGTGCGCAGCCGGTCGTCGATCGACTCAATCACAAATGTGAGCACACATCCGATCACCAGGCCGCCAACCAGTCCCAGCAACATGATCATGGTCTTACGCGGCGCCACCGGAGAAATTGGAACATCGGCGCGATCGACCACCGTAATGTTGGCCGCGGACATGCCCGCGCTGATGGTCGCTTCCTTCAGATTGGTCTGCAAAGTGTCGTAGAGATTGCGGGTCAGTTCGGCCTGGTGGCGGAGCATCGAGTATTGCGCCACATCTTCGTTGAGTTTGTAGGCCGCATCTTCCTGCGCACCAAGGCGATTGCGCAGCGCATTTTCCAGTTGCAACGCACCCTGGTATTCGTCCTGCACCTGCTTGCGCGCCAGTTCCGATTCCTTGTTGATCTGCGCCTGGACCTTACCGATTTCAAGGTCGATCTGCTGCATCGCGGGGTGCTTGGGACCGTATTTTGTCGCCAGTTGCGCACGCTGCGTCTGCAGGGTGGTCAGTTGCGTGTAAAGTGTTGCGATCGTCGGATCATCGCCCATCAGGGCTTCCATGTCCGGATTCATGGCATTGAAGTCGCGCATCCGCGATTCCTTCATGATGCGATCCGCCTCGGCGTCGTCCAGTTCGCCGCTGATGCGCTCCAGCGTCTGCACGGTCAGATTCGAGTTCTCGTCCGCGCCCACAATGTTGTGCGCCCTTTGGTAGCCTGCCAGTTCCCGCTGCGATTCCGCCGCGTCCTGCTTCAGGGTACCCAGCTGCCTCTCCAGCCAGTCGGACACGTGCGCCGTGCGCTCGAAGCTTACCCGCAAACCCTCGTCGGAATAGGTATCGACCAGCCCGTTCACGATGTCCGCGGCAAGCTTCGGGTCGGTTCCGCGATAGCGAATCTCGAGAATCCGCGTAGTCGGCAGGACGGTGATGCTCAATCCTCCCTTCATGATATCGATCATTCTGCGGCGCTCCTGCGGCGTGATGGGCGCAGAAGACGTCGATTCCCCATTCTTCCCGGTATTCGGGCGAACCAGGCGGATCAGACCGAGGCCCTGCGCTGCTTGAAACAGCACGGAGTCACTCTGGATCACCTGCACCTCTGTCTGCAGCGCGGTTGCATCTTCGTCTCCCCAGAGCTCCATTTCCGGATTGCCCATCTGACTGGGCTTGATTTCAACTCGCGATACTGTTTCATAGACCGGCGGCGTGCGAAACGCGTGCCAGGCTGCCGCGGCCAGCGCGAGAAGCGTCACTGCAACAATCGTCAGGCGGCGCTTCATGAGCACGCGCCATACATCGATGAGGGAGCGCTCGCTGCGCGAGATGATAGGGGTCGGGTTTTCGACTGGCTGGCCCGTTGCGGCCTCCGCCTGTGGTTCAACTGACATGGAAACTCCTAAAACAATCAGCAACTTAAAATAGCAGGTTACGCGTCAATGAATTGCCGCCGGATGGCCGCTGAAGCCGTCCGAAGCAATGCCGGCCTCAGGCCGGCTGTCCACTACGCATTTTCATCCTTCACAGCACCGAATACTTCCCCAAATACTTCATTGATTGTCGCCGCTGTCCGCTCCATGGAGAACCGCGCGGCAAAACACGGTTGCGCCCGGGCCGCCATCGCGGCTTGTTCCGCCGCGGGTAAACTGAACCAGCGTTGCAACAGCCGCACCGTACCCTCCAGCGTGTCGTCCTCGGCCAAACCCACCCCGTCGTTCGCGATTTCCGGCCAGATATTTACAGGGTAGCTGAGCAAGACCGGCCGCCCCGCCAAAAGTGCCTCGGCCACGGAAACGCCAAAATTCTCCTGGTGCGATGGCAGGATCAAAGCCTCGCACGCCCGCAGCGCGCCCCACTTTACCTCACCGCCAATCATGCCGGGCCAGTGCACCCGATCGGCGATGCCAAGCTTTTCCGCTCTGCTCTGGAGCTTCGCCTGCATTCCCACCTGGTCGGGACCGGCCACGACAAGGTGCACGTCAGGCTCCATGTCTTTGACCCGCGCAAACGCTTCAATCAACAGGTCGCAGCCCTTCTTCTCATGAAGGCGCGCCAGAAACAGCAAAAAGCGCCGGCCGCGCAGCTCCGGAAACGCGCCGTAGAATGCCTCGACCTCTCTGGCGGGGTCCGGCCTGGCATGTTCATCCTCCATGATTCCCAGAGCAGCGACCACGCTCTTCCACTGGTTGGGCCGGAAACTCGTCCGGGCCAGATCGCGCTCGGTTTTGGTGGTGAAAAAAACCGCCGCGGCATCGCGCAGAACAGCATACTGCAAAGGCCAGTAGAAAAGCTTTTTCAGGTGCTTGAGCGGGTACCTGCGGTTGAACCAGGGATCGAGCGCGCCGTGAACGAAGATTCCGTACGGGCGGCCCGCGCGTCGCGCTGCCGAACGCAGCGCAAAGCCAGGAAAGGTCCACACGCCGTTCATGATCATGCCGTCAAAGCGCCCCGCGTTGGCCCGCAGCCAGAGCCACAGCCGCGGCGAAAACGCATATCTGCCCAGAAAGGACTGATCGAGGGCATGCACCGGGCAGCCAAGATCCAAAAGAAATTCCGCATCCGGACGATCGAGGCAAACTACTTCAACATGCGTGCCGGTGGCGCGCGTGGCCTTGATCAATTGCCGCACCGCCTCCGGCGGCCCGCCCGTCGCAGGAGAAAAACTGTCGATCACGTGCAGTATGTGCATGAGCGGCCGTGGAGGAAAAAAGATTGCCTAGAGCTTGTTTCATAAATGGTTTCCTGAAAGGGCACGACTTCAGTCGTGCCGAAAAGGGCAGGAAAACTAAGGGGTTTTAACCCCTGAGGGATTCGCGCCCGCCGGCCAGGCCATTTATGGAACACGCCCTATTCGAACGCCGAAAGCTCCGCGTAGGCATTGAAAAGCGCCTCTGGGCTGGAGCTGTCGCTCGAGAAAAGCCGATGCAGGGAACGATGGCTGAGAATGATGGCAATCAGTGAAAGCACAAGCGTCTTGGCGCTCGCGCAGCGCAATTCGCCCTTGCTGACCCAGGGATCAAGGTAGCGCGCAATCACTTCCACCAACTCGCCCAGATGCAGGCGCAGCAGTGGATCGATATCGTCGCCCAATTCGAGAGAGCAATATTGCATCAGGCGCAATAGATCCTGCCGGTTCGATAACGTGGCCGCAATCAACTCAAAGGTGCGCGCCACCGCCATCTTCGCATCCTGCGCTTCGGCAATGCGCGCCAGCAAATCGCCGCGCAGCTTCACTTGCTGCAGTTCGGCATCGAGTACGGCGACGTACAGGTCGCGTTTGCGCGGAAAGTGCCGGTAAATTGTCACCTCGTTCACTCCCGCGCCGCTGGCAATGTCCCGCGTACTCACACCGTTATAGCCAAAGTTCGCAAACATTCCCGCTGCGCTCGACAGAATGCGCGCTTCGGCTTCGCCTTTTCCGGGGTTTTGTGCTTTTGGCATAGGAATCTCGCAGGAAAACGCTGGATATTTGGCGCAAAAATGTATTACACTGTAAATACAGTAGTGATTCGGCAAATCAGCATGGCCTCAATCCCGAACTGCCAGATTGCTTGGGCCATTTCTGTGGACGATTGCCCCTTGTTTTATTTGGAGATAGATTTTGGAACGAAGTTTGTTGAACTTCGACTGGGATGAGGGCAATTTGGCCCACATCGCGCAACATGGAATAACACGCGAGGAGGCCGAGCAATCTCTTCTTGGTGACCTTCTCGACATTGAGTTACAGATCGATGAAACCACCGAATCGGAGGAGCGGCTTCTGCAAATCGGCGAGACGGCTGGAGGGCGGATTCTGCAGTTGCTGACTACTTGGCGCGCCAACAAGGTGCGAGTCATTTCCGCATGGGACGCACCCAAACAGATCAAGCAATACTACCGGGCCGAAATGAGGCGGCTATATGGAGACACTGAAGATTCCGAAGTTTGACAACGAAGTAGATGAGGCAAATTGGGCCTTCGAAAACCGCGAAAATCTGGCAGCAGCGTTCCTTCAGGCGGCGCAGGAAGGCCGGGTGCGACAAGGCACGCTGAAACAGCGCGGAATCACGCCCCCAACCACGATTCGCCTTGCTCAGGAAGACATCTCACGCGCCCGGACACTAGCCGAGCGCCGAGGTCTGCGCTACCAGACCTATCTCAAGATGCTCATCCACGAGGCGCTGGAGCGCGAGGAGCGGCAGGCAAGTTGATGCTGCTCGATAAGGGCTCCGGATGGCGCAGCGGGCCTCGTCACTGCAGGTTGCCGTCACAAAGCAGTTCGCCTGACGTCAGCGGCTCCAGGTCCTCAAGAGCCACCTCCACGGCGTAGCTTTGCATAATGTGTTCCACGGTCAGAACCACGCGGAAGCTGTTTTTGTTGCGCACCACAATGCCTTCGAAACCCGTTAATGCGCCGAAGCGGATGCGCACGCGCTGGCCGGCTGTCAGAAGAGGATGTGGCCGCGCCAGCCGCGTTTCCAGCCCCGACCGCAGCGCATCAATCGTGGCGTCGGGCAACCAGGCCGGCTCGCCACCCGTTCCCCCCACCACCGCCAGTGCGCCGGGCACGCCCAGCACGCGGCCACGCTCACTGCGTTGAATGTGGATGAAGAGGTAACCGGGGAAGAGCGGCAGGTCCAGCGTCACCCGGGATCCATCGCTCCACTTGCGTTTTGACTTGTACAGGGGAAGGTAGAACTCGATCTCTCGCTGGCTCAAATGCTGGGCAACGCGCTTTTCATGACGCGATGCAGTGTACAGGGCAAACCACCGCGGCGACTGCGGGCCACTGGGCATCAGGCCCGGGATGGAGTGGGACGCGACTTGAACTGGTGGATGTCCGGCTTCCTGCATGGCTTCGCCATCCTCACTTGGATGAGGTCTTTTCCACAACCTATTCTATCAGGGCGAAAACCGCGCAGTACACGCGCCGCAGGGGTCCGAAACTGAAAGCAAGGGAAACGGCCTGTGAGGCTCTATTTCTGGCAGGCATGAAAGGAAGTGCTTTCATCGACCTTTAATGAATTCCTTTGACGTGAGCAGGGGCAAACCGATGATTCAACTATATCAGCCCGCATCTCGGAGTCAACGGAGAATTCGCGGCTTCCCTCCCTTCCTACCTTAAGAATGATAGCGATTGCATGCTCACCTTCGTGCCCTCTTTTTTTCGATTTGGAACCCACCGCTCCCGCCTTATTGACGCGGCCCATAATACCGGCACCCCCCACCCAACGAAATCCTGATGCCCCATCCTGAGCGACCGAAAAATGGCTGTCACCCTGAGCGACCGGAACGCAGCGCATGGAGTCGAAGGACCCGCGATTGCTTTTGCCTTTCACTCTTGGCCCAGCTTGGCACCCGCCGCAGCCATGATACCCTTCGGCCAGAAACGACTAAGGCAAAGAGCCACCATGATAAAACCAGCCATCCTGATTGCCGCAATCAGTGTCCTGATTCCGGCATGGATTTCAACTCCGGCGCAGCAGGCAGCTCCAGAACGGTACCCGCCAGAACAGCACGTATCTGCCCAGCCGGTGTCCTGCAGCCCTTCGCCCTGCCCGTACTTCGATCCCTCGCTTGCACCCGAATCCCGCGCCAAAGACCTCGTCAGCCGCATGACGCTCGAGGAAAAGGTGGGCCAGGTGCAGGATGTCGCGCCGGCCATTCCGCGGCTGGGCGTGCCTGCCTACAACTGGTGGAACGAAGCGCTGCATGGCATCGCGCGCAATGGCATTGCGACCAACTTCCCGCAATCCATCGGCCTCGCTGCCACGTGGGACACCGCGCTCATGCACCAAATCGCTACCGTCATCGCAGTCGAGGGCCGCGCCAAGTACAACGAGGCCATTCGCCAAGATGATCGCAGCCGCTTCGCAGGCCTCACCTTCTGGTCGCCCAACATCAATATCTTTCGCGATCCCCGCTGGGGCCGCGGCATGGAGACCTTTGGCGAAGATCCGTTTCTGACCGCGAGCATGGGCGTCGAATTTGTCAAAGGGCTGCAGGGCAACGATCCCCATTACCTCGAGCTCGTAGCGACGCCCAAGCACTTTGCAGTGCACAGTGGGCCGGAGCCGTCCCGCCATAGCATCAATATCGAAGTTTCGGATCACGACCTCGAAGACACCTATCTCCCCGCGTTCCGCGCGGCAATCGTGGACGGTCACGCGGATTCGATCATGTGCGCCTATAACGCCATCGACGGCGCACCGGCATGCGCCAACTCCATGTTGCTCGAGAAGCACCTGCGCCAGGATTGGGGATTCAACGGCTACGTGGTCTCCGATTGCGATGCGGTTGCCGATATCGAGCGCGGGCATCATTTCGCATCCAGCCCCGAACAGGGAGACGCCGACGCGGTCAAAACGGGAACCGATCTGGATTGCGGCTCGGCGTACAAAGCGCTGACAAAAGCCGTCGCCGAACATCTGCTGAGCGAAGCCGAGATCGACACCGCCGTGACGCGGCTGTTTACGGCGCGCATGAGGCTCGGCATGTTCGATCCACCAGCGGCAGTACCCTTCAACGCAATTCCGTACTCCGAGGTCAATTCCGCGGCGCATCGCGAATTGGCTCTCGAAGCGGCGCGTGAATCGATCGTGCTCCTCAAAAATCGCAACGGCACACTGCCGTTCAAGCCCTCGATCCGCAAGCTCGCCATTGTGGGACCAACCGCGGATTTGCTTGAGTCCATCGAGGGTAATTACAACGGGGTCGCATCGCATCCGGTTTCACCTCTCGACGGGATGCGCAAGCAATTCGGCCGCGACAACATCCTCTATGCTCCGGGATCGATTTTGGCCGATGGCACGCCCGCGCCCATTCCCTCGGCGTACCTGCGCACCGATGCCGCGCTCAAAACTGCAGGATTGACGGGCGAGTACTTCGACAATTTGCAATTTGCGGGCGCGCCGAAGATGGTGCGTGTCGACGCGAGGATCAATTTCGACTGGAACCGCGTGCCGCCGGCGGCGGACTTTCCTGCGACGGCATTCTCCGTGCGATGGACCGGCGAGTTGGTGCCGCCCGCAGCGGGCGATTACGTGTTAGGCGTGCGCGGACCGCGGCCGTTCATGGCCGTTGCTGCCAGTGGATCGAATGCTCCGCCACCTGCGCAAGCCGACCGCATCCGGCTCTACGTTGACGACAAGCTGGTCATGGACAGTCACAGCAATCCCGCCAACGCGCGACTCAGTTTTGCCGATACGCAGCCCCATGCCCTCCGTGTGGAGTATGTGCATTCTCTCAACGATCGCATGGTCGATCTGGAGTGGATTCCGCCGGCGGACAGTATGCTAAGTGAGGCCATTCAAGCGGCAAAGAACTCCGATGCCATCGTCGCATTCGTCGGACTCTCGCCCAATCTTGAGGGCGAAGAAATGAATGTGCACGTCGACGGCTTCGACGGCGGCGACCGTACCAGCATTGAGCTTCCCGCAGCGCAGGAGCACCTGCTGGAAACCCTGGGCGCGACCGGCAAACCGCTGATTGTGGTGTTGACGACCGGCAGCGCACTGGCCGTGCCGTGGGTCAACGAGCATGCGGATGCGCTCCTCGCGGCATGGTATCCCGGCGAGGAGGGCGGCGACGCGATTGCAGAAACCCTGGCCGGCAAAAACAATCCTGCCGGACGCTTGCCCGTCACCTTTTATCGCTCCACCAGCGATTTGCCTGCATTTACTGATTACTCGATGAGTAACAGAACTTATCGCTACTTTAAGGGCGAGGTCATGTATCCCTTCGGATTTGGCTTGAGTTATTCGCGCTTCAGTTATGGCGCGCCGCACGCGGGCAGCGCCACGATCCACGCCGGCGACTCCGTCACGATAACCGCCGAGGTGCGCAACGCCGGCCCGCGCGATGGCGATGAAGTCGTGGAGCTTTACATCAAGCCCCCGCAAACCACAGTTTCGCCTCGCGTGGAGTTGGAAGGTTTCGAGCGAATTCATTTACGTGCAGGCGAAGCACGGCGCGTGCAATTTACGCTCACGCCGCGCCAGTTGAGCGAAGTGGACGAAAAAGGCAATCGCGCCGTTCTGCCGGGAGATTATGCCATCTCCATTGCAGGCGGGCAGCCGTCGTCGAACACGCCAGCAGTCACTCTTCACATCGCGGGAACCCAGGCGCTCCCGCAGTAATGCGCCTCTTAACGCTTCTGGGACCGGCAGGCAGCCTATCGGATATAGTTCTGATCAGAACGTTCTTATTTCCTAGCAAGGAGCTATCATCATGCCCGAACCAGTCATCGCCCAGAAAGGCCCTTATCCCGTCGCCGTCGAAGCAGGCAAAAGCTATTTCTGGTGCGCTTGCGGACGCAGCGCCAACCAGCCGTTTTGCGACGGAAGCCACAAGGGCACCGGATTCACGCCCGTCAAATACGAGGCGGCCGAGTCCAAGACGGTTTATTTTTGCGGGTGCAAGCACACGGCCAACCCGCCCATGTGCGACGGCAGTCACGCAAAGCTGTAGAGCCTGTCGCCAATGCTCGCACCAAAAACACAATGTCATCTTGAGCGACAAAAATCGAATGTCATCTTGAGCGACAAAAATCGAATGTCATCCTGAGCGAGGTCGCCGCGGCGACCGAGTCGAAGGATCTGCGGTTGCTCTTAGCAAACTTCTAACTCACCACGCCGGCTTCGATCGAGACCCGCCGCGGCAGGCTGCGGTTTAGTCGCCGAATTCCATCTCGTCGAAGCGGCGCCATTTGTAAATGGCGATCGACAGGATCCAGCTCAGCGCAAAGATCCCGATGATGAAGTAACCCAGCGCTCCGAAGTTCCCGTTGAGTTTCAGCACCGCATCCCAGAACAGGCCGTTCCAATGAAACTGTCCGGCAAGCAGGCCCAGGGCCTCGATGCCGCCGACCACCAGCGCAACCACCACCGAAACAAATGTGATCGTCATGTTGTAGTAGAGCTTGCGCACCGGCTTGATGAAGGCCCAGCCGTAAGCTCCCAGCATCAGAATGTTGTCGGTGGTGTCGATCAGCGACATGCCGGCGGCGAACAGCGCCGGGAACACCATGATCGACCACAACGATAACCCCTTCGACGCTTCGGCAGCGGAGATGCCGAGCAGCCCGATCTCGGTCGCGGTGTCGAAGCCCAGCCCGAAGAGCACGCCCAGCGGATACATGTGCCAGCTGCGCCGGATCATGGCGAACATGGGCCGGAAGAGTCGCGAAAGGAATCCGCGGCTGGCCAGCAGCATGTCGAAATCCTCATCGACATATCGCGCGCCGTTGCGCACGCGCACGAAAGCGCGATAAATGGAGCTCAGCACCACGATGTTCACCGCGGCGATGCCGAACAGGAAAAGCGCGGAGACCAGCGTGCCGATCACGCCGCCCACCATGCGCGCCCCGTCCATGCGGTGCTGGAGAGCAAGAGCGGTTGCGGCGATGGCGGCCGAGCCCAGCACCACGACGGTGGAGTGGCCCAGCGAGAACATGAAGCCGATTCCCACTGGACGCTTGCCTTCCTGCATCAGCTTGCGCGTCACGTTGTCGATGGCCGCAATATGATCCGCGTCCACCGCGTGGCGCAGGCCAAAGCTGTAGGCCAGCAGTGCCGTGCCCAGCAGCAACGGATAATGGCGAAACGCCACAATCGCCCACAGCCACGCAGCCGCGTTGAACGTGAACAGAATTCCGTAAATGCCGATGACTTTGCCGCGCAGGTTGGCGGGAGCGTCGTCGAACAGGCGCCGCAGCACGCGCCACTGCCCACTACGGGGAGTTTCCGCGACGCGCGTGAGGCCGGAATTGTCGAGGCTTTGGATGGCCCAATATTACCATTTTAAAAATCGTGCTATCAATGATCCGCGTCACCGCCCGCGTGCGGAATCCAGCCCGCCGCTACGCGATTGCACGCAAATACCTGAGAATCTGTATAAAAACTCGTGGCTTTGAAAGGGCACGACTTGAGTCGTGCCGTAAAGCCTCAAGAATCAACAGGGCTTTAGCCGCCGAGGGATGTTTTCCCGGGATTTTGACTTCTACACAGGCTGCTACGCCTGCACTGCCGGAGCGGCTTTCGGTTTCGCCACTTCCTTGCGAACCGGCGCAAGAATGGCGTGCAGGATCGTGCCTTCCATGCGCGGCATGAACTCCACCACCCCGGCATCGCCAATGTCCTGGATCAGCCGGTTGATGATCTTGTAGCCGAGCTCGCGGTGCGCCATCTGGCGGCCGCGGAAGCGCAGGCTCGCCTTCACCTTGTCGCCATCGCCCAGAAAACGGACCGCCTGGTTCTTCTTCGTCTGGTAGTCGTGCTCGTCCACGGTGACGGAGAACTTGACTTCCTTGAGGACGATGACCTTTTGCCGCTTGCGCGCGGCGCGTTCGCTCTTTTCCTTTTCGTAGAGGAAGCGGCCGTAATCCTGGATGCGGCAGACGGGCGGTACGGCGGTGGGAGAAACTTCAACCAGGTCGAGGCCCCGCTCCCGTGCGATTTTCAGGGCTTCAAAGGGCGCGAGAATTCCCATTTGTTCGCCGTTTTCGTCGATCACACGGACTTCGCGTGCGCGAATCCGGTCGTTGATGCGAATAAAGTTCTTGGCTGCTCGTTTATCGAATGCGATGGTGCTCCTCCGAGTGCTGCGCCGCGCGCGCCGGGGCCGGGCGTCCCATAGGCCGCAACAGCATAAGCGCAAACTGAGTATAACACTGGCTTGGCGTGGGTGAACAAAGGGGTTAGCCGCCATTTCTCACAGGGGATCGATTTGATGGCGGGCGGCGGTGCGAAGCCTGCGGGAAGAGCCATCAACCGGCTTGAAATCGGCTTGGCGATAGGTTCGGCAAGTACACGGAGAGGCT
>JBEKGH010000028.1:0-42853 GCA_050012895.1 Occallatibacter sp. | reverse complement strand
TTGCGCAGATCAAAGTAGTACCGCGGATTCTTGCTCGTCTCCATCGCCGCCCACGCCTTTTCGCTCACGCTCAAATACGCCAGCCCCGGCGGAATCATCACCGCCTTCTGCGAGCCGCCGATCAGCACGTCAATGCCCCATCCATCCACATCGAAATGCGTCGTCCCGAGCCCCGTGATCCCGTCCACCACCAGCAAGGTGTTCGGCGCAATCTCGTCCCGCAGCTTCGCAATGGCCTGGATGTCGTGCCGCACCGCCGTCGAAGTCTCGGTCGCCTGGGTGTAAATCACCTTGTGCTCTGGCTTGATGGCAGCGCGCACCTGCGCCATGTCGAACGTCTGCCCGTAGGGCGCCGTCATCACATCCGGCTCGCAATTGAACGCCTTCGCCAGCCCCGTCCAGCGCTCGCCAAACTTACCCGCCGTCAGCACCAGCACCTTGTCGCCCGGCGAGGTCAGGTTCGACACCGACGCCTCCATCGCGCCCGTGCCCGAGCACGACAGCAGCAGCACATCGTTCTTAGTACCCACAAAAATCCTGAGCTGCCCCAGGACCTTCTGGAAGAGGGCGCGAAACTCCGCCGTACGATGGTGGATGTCGGCCGCCGCCATGGCAAACTGTGCCGCCGGAAGCAGCGGCGTCGGGCCGGGAGTATAAAGGCGCGTCTTGTGGATCATATTTTCCCTCGCTTGGATCAGAATTCGTGCTCGTCACTCACAGAATACACAGTTTTGTGGTTTTTGTGATTTTTCTCGCTGTGGAAATCGACCCCCTGAGCCCCAATCGGGAATTTCCCACCCGCTTTGCCCCCGATTCCCCTTAATCGTTACAATCTCCCTTTGGCCAGACTTTAACTTCAACGGGCCGCTGGCCCGGGGGTCTTTGGCTAGGAGCTGGAAGCTAGCAGCTAGGAGCTAAGTAAATGTCCGAACAAGGCGCACTCGAAGTCCTGATCAGTCAACAGATGGTCACCGCCATGAAAGCCCACGACGCAGAGCGTCTCGGCACCCTGCGCCTCATCAAATCCGCCCTGATGAACAAAGCCATCGAAAAGCGCGGCGCGCAAAAGCAAATCGACGCCTCTCTGTCCCAGCCCGAATCCGAGCAGGTTCTCTCGAGCATGATCAAGCAGCGCCGCGATTCCATCGAGCAGTTCACCAACGGCAACCGGCCCGATCTCGCCACGAAGGAAGCCGCCGAAATCGTAATCATTGAAGAGTTCCTGCCCAAAGCCCTCGACGAAGCAGGCCTGGCGAAACTAGTAGCCGAAGCCCTCGCCGAACTAGAGACCACGCTCGGCCGCAAGCCCACCCAGAAAGAGATGGGCCCCGCAATGAAATCGGTGCAAGCCAAGCTGCAAGCCGCCGGCGTGCGCGCCGATGGCAAAGCCGTCAGCGAACTGGTAAAGAAAACCCTGGCCGGATAACGAGAACAACGCGCCTGCATAGCGGGCGTAAGACTCGCACGGCCCGAGATTTACCCGCGCCCAGGCCACTCCTCAACTATTCTTCCCCCACCCGAAACAATTCCCACCTTTCCGGGTCAAAATCATTAGCCCTCCCCCGGGGCCGCAAGGTCGGCTGCGCACGATTCCGCCAGGCGATGGGAACGGCGCGGCAGTTGAACGGCTCTAGGCGAATGGTCACCCCGGCGGCCGCAGCCTGGAATGAACTGTGAGGAATCATGAGGACCGCATCGAAGCCGCGCGCTCTTGTTTCAAGCGCTGCGGGCGCAGCAATCGTCTCCGCAGTCGTCGCTCTGGCCGCCGCACCCGCGTTCCTCACCGCCCAGCAGGCCGATCAACCTTATCCCTATCCGGCTTCGCCTTATGGCGCAGCCCCGCAACCGCGATATCAACAGCCGCAAATTCAGCAGCCACAATACGGCTACGCCCAACCGCAATACCAGCAGCAGGTCCAGCAACCTCAATATCAGCAGCCGCAGTATCAGCAACCTCAGGTTCAGCAACCGCAGTACTCGTCGCAGCCCTCGCCGCAAGAACCGTACGCAACCCCGTATCCCGATCAGCAACTCTCTCAGCCTGCCGCCCCATCGCAGTCCCTCAGCGCCGATCAACTTGAACAACTTCTCGCCCCCATCGCCCTCTATCCCGACGCACTTTTGGCGCAGATTCTCACCGCGTCCACCTATCCCGCGCAGGTAGCCGTGGCCGACCAATGGTTGCAGCAGATGCGAGCGCAAGGTTACGGCTCCCCCGACCAGGTTGCCGCGGGAGCCGATGCACAAGGCGACTGGGATCCAAGCGTCAAGGCCCTCACCGCCTTCCCCGACGTGCTCGACCTGTTGAACCGCGACCTCGACTGGACCACGGCCCTCGGCGATGCCTACTACAACCAGCCGCAGGACGTGATGCAGACCGTTCAGGTGTTGCGCGATCGCGCCCAGCAGTCCGGCAATTTGCAAACCACGCCCCAGGAAGACGTGACCGAAAATCAGGGATACATCGACATTGCTCCACCCAACCCTGAAGTCGTCTACGTTCCCACCTACGATCCATGGGACGTTTACGGCGCGCCCATTGCCCCGTATCCCGGCTTCTCGCTCGTCGGCGCTCTGGGTTCGTTTTTCGGCGGCATGCCGATTCACTACGGTCTGAGCTTCGCGCTCGGCGCATTCGAGCACACGCCCTTCGGCCCGCTGGCGTGGGGCCTCGACTGGCTCGGGCACGCCGTGGTATTCCATCACTCCGGCTACTTCACCGCGAGCGCCTCGGTGCACGATTGGGGCTTGCCGCGCGGCGGTCCCCGCGCATACAACGGCGCCTACAGCGGCTGGCGGCAGAATCCACGCGCCCCCGGCGGCTACGGCAATGGCGGCTACGGCAACTCCGGCCGGCGCTATCCAACACCGCAGAATTCGTATCAAAATTCTTACCAGCGCGGCGCCGCGTACGACAATCGCGCTCCGGGGCAGAACTACAATCGGCAGCCCGAATCAATCCGCGAGCCCAGTCGCCCCGACGCATACTCGTCCCGCGACGCACAGCAGCCTGCATCCGGTTCCACCCATCCCGCGCTTCCCACCCAGAACTACCAACGCCCAGCGCCGCAGAATTACGCATATCACCCGCAGACCTACCCCAACCGCCCGCAGACCTATTCAAATCCGGGATACGCAAACCGGCCACAGACCTTCAGCAATCCGGCTTACGGCTACGGTTATGCCAACCGGACCACGCAGCAGAATTACGCGACCCAACCCAGATCCGCGTATAGCAACGCGTATGGCAACGGCTACGCCAATTCGTATCCGTCCTATCGCACACCGCAGTCCTATCGCGCGCCGCAAACGAACTCGCCCGCCTATTCCAGCCGCTCCTATCAGCCCTATGGCAATTCCATGGCCCGCAACGAGTCCGACAGTTTTCGAGGATTCAGCACCCAGAAGGAACCCAAGTACAGCGCGCCGAAATATAACGCCCCCAGGAGCTACGGCGGCGGCGGCCATTTCAGCGCGCCCAGGGCTCCCAGCATGAGCCACTCAAGCGGCGGAGCCGGGCGTCGCCGCTAGTGATCGCCTCCTGAAGCAGGCACAATCGCCGACTTGCTAACTCGCTGACTGGCTAACCCGCCGCGGGTGCGCCTCGTGGAGCTCGTGATAAAGCTCGTCCACTTTCTCCCTTGCCCGGACCAGCGCTTTTCTCCCCGCGGCCGTAATTCTGTACATCTTCCGGCGTTCTCCGCCGTCTCGTTTCACGCCCGTCAGCAGCCCCGTGCGTTCCAGTCCGTGCAGCAGCGGATAGAGCGTCCCCGGCCCGATGCGATACCCGTGATGCGCCAGCTCTTTCATCATCGCAAGGCCGAAGATCGGCTCTTGGCGCGCGTGCAGCAGCACGTGAATGCGAATCAGGCCGTCGAAGAGTTCGCGCTTTTGATTCATGACAGAACCCACTATACAGCCGTTTACGCAATTTTTCCTTGACGATGATCGAAATTCGATATAACGTCTGCGGGAGATGGCTTCTCCAGCAGCGCATCCGTCGCTTGCCCGGAAGAAAGCGCTGTCGCACGCCGGCAAGCGCCTCGGACTTGCCGCGCTCGCCATCCTTCTCTGCATGGCCCCGCGGCTCCTTGCGCAAGGCCCACCCTACCAAACCGACGATCCCGTCCCGGTCGACCTGCATCACTACGAGTTCTACATCTTCGGCGGCGTCGACGGCACCCCCGCAGAAATAGACTCCACGGGTCCGGCCTTCGAATTCAACTGGGGCGCACTTCCCCGCGTGCAGCTCCACGCCATCCTGCCCTGGGGTGTGGTGGCTCCGTCGAACAATCGTGTCTATCTTCCCGGCGGCACGGGACCCACCGAATTCGGACTCACCGACATGGAACTGGGCGTCAAGATTGCATTCATCAAGGAGTCGAAACACTTTCCGCAGATCGGCAGCTTCACGATGTTTGAAATGCCCACCGGCAACTTCGACAAAGGCCTAGGCGTGGGCAAGGTATGGTACAAATTGCCCATCTGGCTACAGAAGAATTACGGCAAATGGCTTTTTGACGGAGGCGGCGGCTACCAGGTCGTTCCCCAGGCCAATTACCGCGACTTCCCCTACACCGGCTGGCTCATCAAGCGCGAGTTGAGCGAGCAATGGGAGTTGGGCGCGGAAATTTTCGCGCACGGACGCGAGGGTTTTGCCGCCGCGCAAACCGAGCGCTCCGCGATGATCGACGTGGGCGGCTATTATCATTTCAAGCACAACACCAACGAGCAGTTTCTGTTCTGCTACGGCCACTCCGTCGCGGGACAAACCGAAAACTACGCTTACGTAGGCATGTACTGGACGTGGGGCAAGGACAACAACGACGCATCTCCGGACCAGCAGAAGGCATCCGCCGGCAATGCACTCTTTCCCACGCCGCCCGGCAGAAACGGACTGTAGCCCGAACTTTTAACGCGCGGCATAAAATCGGTAGCGCCGGTCTCCGCACCGGCTGTAACAAAGTTCTCCAGCGGTTGCGGAATAACTCTTCAGGGAACGCACGAAGTGTCAGGGCACGACTTTAGTCGTGCCGTAAGAACAGCAAAAGCGATTCGGGCTTTAGCCCCTGCGGCCCGCTTTCACGGCCAGCCGTAATTTCGGGCTCTCCCGTAGCCCGCAACCGGGCCGCACCCGAACGATGGCGATGAAAGGATGTGTACATGGAAATGACCACGCGCAGTCTCTGGACCCTAATCCACGGCATGGGCTTCGGCGCGCTTTACCTGCTCGCCTGCTCCGGCGCGCTAGTCGAGCTCTACCGCCGCTATTGCACGCACAACCAGGCGTTGCCCAGCGATCGCGACGAAAAATTCCTTCGCATTTATCTAGTCGCGATGGCCGCGCTGGCGTGGCTGGCCGTGCTCACGGGCGCTTACATCATCTATCCCTGGTATCGCGCGGTGCCGCCGCCGGGGACGGCAAATCTCGCCGCATTTCCGCAACGGCTGCTGATGGCAAGCCCCACAACCAGCGGTTGGCACTCCATCGGCATGGAGTGGAAGGAGCACGTCGCCTGGTTCGCGCCCATCTCCATCACCATGGCTGCGGCTGTGGCCCTCGAATACGGACGCGATCTCAAGAACCATCCCCAACTCCGCGCCGCGGTTCTAGTGTTCGTGTGGATCTCGCTCCTCGCCGCCGGCATCGCGGGATTCTTCGGCGCCATGATCAACAAGAACGCCCCCGTCGAAGGCGGCCCGGTCATCCATATCGTTCAGGGAGAATCGAAATGAGCGCGTCAAACGCTTCTACATCCGTCTCGTCCGCAACTCGCCCCAACGGCGCAGGCGCAGCGGCAATTCTCGCCGCCGGCATCGGTGCGTTTCTCGTTGCCGTCTTCGCCATCCTGGCCGATCAATCCGCAGCGATCAAAAGCCTGATGGTTTTCTGGAAGCCCACCGGCCCACTCTCCGGCGTCACCACGTGCGCAATTGTGTTGTGGCTCGCTGCCTGGGCCATTCTCCATGCGCGTTGGCGCAACCAGAGCGTCGCTCTTACGCGCGTAAACGCCGCCGCGTTCGCATTGCTCATTCTCGGATTGCTGCTCACGTTTCCGCCGATCGCAGACCTGTTCTGAACGCAGCGCAAAATACAAAACCGAAATCCCCCCACAAAAAATCGCCGGAGCCGCTTCTTCCGCGGCCCCGGCATGCGAAGGATTTCGCGCCTGTCTTATTGGTAGGCGGTTACTGTCATGTCGGTCAGCGTGAGCCCATCAATATGACGAGCCACCAGCACCGTCTGCCCGTTGAGTTTGAGCAGGAGGCCCACTACGCGAATCGAGGTATTATCCGTGACATCGCTAAAGGAACCGAGTCCGTAGCGGAAATCAGCCCCCGTGCCCAGGTAGACGGTGATCGGCGAAGGAATGACCTGCCCCGCAAAGCCCGTCACATTCATCTGGAAGGTGCCCTGCCCAGGCTTCTCGCTGCCTGCAACCACGGTGCCGTTATAGCCCCGATTATGCAGGTGAATGCGTTTCACATCGAAGGGACTCGCGGTTGGATCGGGTCCGCCCACCGAGATCTCCTGACCCGGCGTCAACGCTGCGTCGTTAAAGAGCAGGTTGGTCAAAGCGTTGTGCATCCAGTAGATGCCGTAGGTTTCATTGCCAGTGATGCTCACGTTGGCGATTCCGCCTAACGGAACCTCAGAAAGCTCAGATGGTAATACGTGGCCAACGTAGAACTGCATGTCGGTGGCCGCACCTGTGGTGGGCGTCACGTAGGTCACCAGACCGCCTGCATAGAAGCCCGTGTCGGACACAATGGCAATTTCATCCGCATCCAGCGTCTGGTCGGCGGGATCGAACTGCCCGGCCACCGTCACAACGGCGTTCGTGCCGTCGCTGATCAGTTGGCTCTCCGTTGCGCCGCCATCCCACTCCGTCGAACTGGAGATGTTGATGGTGAACGCTTCGCCGTGCGGTCCCGTGACCACAAACGAAGTGGCTGTTGCGCTGGAAGGCGCGGTGGTCACCGCTGCGATGAACTCGTCAATATGTGCCCCCTGGTCGGTGCGGGCCACCGTCTTTACGTCAAACGTCGGATCGATCGTGCCCGTAATGCTTCCGCCGCTGGTCTCGATCGACTGACCCAGGTCCAGGTCCATGCGCAGGCCCACGGGCACTCCGCCCGTAGCGCTGACTGTAAGAGGGTTGTTCAGTGTAATGTTTACAGTCGATGTCGTCAGCGTTGGCGTAATCATGGAAATGGTTGGCGGCGCGGCGCCCGTGTTCAGGTAGTCGATTTCATTCGACGTCCCCAACCCGATCGTTACGCCGGTGTAGGTCCCCGTCTGTACATCGTTCATATCCACCAGGCCCTGCAAACCGTTGTAGCGGGCAAAGTCCACGGTGACGGGATTCGCAAGCAGGTTGTTCGACTTTGTTGTTCCGTTGGTCAGCACGATACTTTCGAGCTGAATCTTGACGCCAACCACAGAGGGCAACGGCGCCGGGGCATCGGTACCTACCACGAACGCTGGGCCGGTGTTGGATTGCGTTCCGCCATTGCTTGCGACCATGGAGCCGCTGCAGCCCACTGTCGCGACGAGCGCTGCACTGAGAGGCAACAGCGCCAACTTCAGGAGCTTTCCAGGTGAATTGGGGGACATAGAGTGTAAGTCGCTTTCCGCGGACATCCGCGACGTAAGCTGTACAGCCGCCGGGCGAACCCAGATTGCCGGCCGCGTTATCCGGTACGGCGCTTAGGTTGCGGGCCACGCCGCGCATGCGCGCATGAAGGAAGGGACACTGGCTCTCAACGTTAGCGAAAAGAAATCAGCCGTTCCAGGACGAGCTCACACACGGAGCCACTGCCTGAATTTAACTACGGCGGCATTTTAGAGAAGTTGAAGTCACTATCGTGCCGTCGATGAGTAATGACCCGAAAGGGCGCAGGAAAGTTGCGAAATAGTTGAAACTTTTCTGCTGAACTTTCGTCACACAAAGATGTCTTCTTCCCGCCCTTTTCCCCGTCTATACCTAATCTGCTTTAGTTAATTTTTCTCAACCAGATATCGCGGAACTAATATCCGTGCCCCATCCTTTTCGCGCCCTTTGCGAAAAGGGTGGGAAACCACGAAAGCCGAAGACACGCTTTCATGCGGCCAGATTCTTGAAGGCCTTCAGTCAATCTTTCTCAACCAGATATTGCGGAAGGAAACTTTGCAGGGCGTCCCCTCGATCTGCAATCCAAACAGCCCCGAAACATTGTTGGTCGAAGCCGAATCGTCATCCACCAGCACCGCCATCAACTGACCATTGAGAATGTGCAGAATCACTCCGCCGCGCGCGATGATCGTGTACTTGTTCCACTCGCCGTCTCTTACATACGTACCCAATTGTGCGCGATCGCCAATGGTTCCCACCAGGCGCTGGAACTTCCCCGGCTCAGACTCGACCACCTGCCCGCGCCACGCCACAATACCGAGCGAAGTGTTTTGCGAGTAGAGTTGCCCACTATATTGCTTGGCGCGCTCGTTCACCGGGTACCAGAAATCAGCCTGTGGGCCGATCATCACCCAGCGCGGATCGAGCGATGGCTCGCCCTTGCCGGCCGCGCGTCCCGGCGGAATGCCCGTGCTGCTGCGGTACTGCACGCCGCTGCCTCCGCCCCACTCCACCTTGATCTCGAGCTTCAGGTCGAAGTCCTTCGCCTCCGCACCGTGATAAACAAGAAAGGAATTGCCGGCAACGTGCTCTTTGGTGGAGACACCCACAATGGCGCCGTCTTCCACGCTCCACACGCCGGGTTTCCCGTCCCAGCCGGTGAGCGTTTTGCCGTCGAAGAGCGAAACGTAGCCGGCGTGATCGGCAAAATCCATCGGGTCAGGCTCGATGAAAACTCCGTTGCGCTGCCCCGAAATATTCGGTTTCACCTTCAGGAGTTCCGTGCGGTCCGGCTGCGTTGCCCCGCTCTGCTGCGGCGTTGTGCCAGTCTGCGGCTGTGCAGAACTGGTCTGCGGTGCCGCTGCACTTGCCTGGCTCTGTGCCGCAGCCGTCTGCAGTGCAGCAAATAGAACCATCGACGCAGCCATCACGCACATCGACCGCCCGGAAACAAGCGCCAACGCGTGTTGCATAAAGGGACTCCAAAAAACTCGCTGTGTACGGGCGTCAACCTAACTCCGCTAGCCCCGCTAACATCGCTAGCTCCGCTCGCGTCCGATCAATAAACTTCCGACCGCACGTCCGCCGGAATCGGCATGTGCTTCAGCAGGCCCAGTTCCCCGGCCAGCCGCTCCAGCTTGGTTCGCGTGGCTGCCGCGGGAGGCACCAACGGCAAACGAACGGTATCGCCGCAGCGGCCCATCAGGCTCAGCACGGTTTTTACCGGGCTGGGATTCGACTCCCAGAAATTCGCCTCGAACAGCCGCGCAAAGCGCCGCTCCAGATCGCGCGCCTCGTCCCAGCGGTTGTCGAGCGCTGCGCGAATCATGCGTGTCACTTCGGCCGGCGCCTCGTTTGAGGCCACGCTGATCAATCCATGCGCGCCCACTGCGATGGCCGCAAGCGCCAGGTTGTCGTCGCCCGAAAAAATCTTGAAACCGCGCGGCAGTTGATGCGACAGATCGGCAAACTGCGTGAGTTTGCCGCTGGCTTCCTTGATGGCCTCGATGTTTTTCGCCGCCGCGGCCAGCCGCGCCACGGTCTCCGGCTCCAGGTTCGCGGCCGTTCGTCCCGGCACGTTGTACACGCACACCGGCAGCGGATCCACCTCGCGCGCCAGCGCCAGAAAGTGCTGGAACTGCCCTTCCTGCGTGGGCTTGTTGTAATAAGGATTGGCCGACAGCACCGCGGCCACACCGGGCACGCGCTTGAGCAGCGCCGCCTGCCGCAATAAAACGCGGGTCGCATTGTGCGTGCAGCCCCCCCAGATAGGAACGCGCCCCCCTGCCGCATCAATGACGACACGAATGGTATGCAGCCACTCTTCCTCGTCCAGCGTCGCGGCCTCACCCGTCGAACCGCAGACCACCAGAAAATCAATCCCCGACTCGATCTGCCAGTTCACCAGCGACCACAGGGCCGGCTCGTCCACCGATCCATCCGCCCGAAACGGCGTCACAATTGCAGTGCCACAACCCGTCATTTCCATAACAGGTCAAGTGTATAATGATCGGGCAAAGCAGACGTGAAGCCCGGCGGCAACTTGCGCGCCACGACCGACTTCTTATCGGCCGCGCCCACGAAGGAAAGATGGAATGTCCCGCGCCCCCTGAGTGACAGCAACAATTTCCAAGCGCTTTCTCCCAACGCGATAAATGACGAGATAGGCGCCCACAGGCCAGAAGAGAACAGGAACATCCGTGAGATCTTTACGCGCATGGCCCTGGCGCGGATTCCTGGCTAACAGCGCGAATGCGTCGCGCAACTTCGCATCCCAACGGTCGGCGGCTTCAATATTGTCCTGAGCAATATACTCCCAGATGCCGGCGAGGTCTTCATCGGCTTCTGCCGTCAGGACGTAATTGGTCACGCGATGCGCTTTCTCCGCTGCGCAGACTTTTCTCGGATGCGACGCCACGATTCATCCGCCGTGACGAAGTTGCCTTTATCTGCAGAGTCCAAACGCCTCTTCAGCTCGCGATTGAACTCGTCCAACCGCGCAGCGCGCGCGCCATCCTGCTCTTCCAGCAACCGCAGGGCCTCCCGCACTACTTCGCTCGCCGAGGTATAGCGTCCGGAAGCAACCTTGGCTGCGACAAACTTGTCGAGCTCTGGCGTTAATGAAACATTCATCGGGAAGTTCTCCTTGAATCGATCATGGGGTCAATAACAGGCTTTGTCAATTTTTGTTATTGCTTCCCACAAGCGAATTCTCGGCTTTCCTGCGGTTTCACTTGCTGATTTGCGCCCGGAATCGCACCAACCCAGAGACCGGTCTCGCCGTTTTCGTGTACCATGATCCCAAGAGCACCCACACAATTGCCATGAATCACGTCGAACGCTTTCGCGCCCTCATGAACTTTCAGCCCGTCGATCGCCTTCCCCGCTGGGAGTGGGCCATGTGGTGGGACCTGACCATCGATCGCTGGCACACCGAGGGCCTACCCGCCAACCTCACCGGCGTCTTCGAAATCGCCGAATACTTTGGCCTCGATCCCTACCAGCAGTTCTGGTTCTCGACCACCGCTCCCACCATCGAAGCCGTGCAGCACCACATCGAGGGCACCGTCGCCAACATGGACGACTACCTGCGCATTCTGCCCTCGCTTTATCCCAATCACAGCGCGGCCATCGATTCCATGCGTCCCTGGGCCGGCCGCCAGGCGCGCGGCGAAGCCGTGGTCTGGATCACGCTCGAAGGTTTCTTCTGGTTTCCGCGCACGCTGCTCGGCTTTGAGACCATGATGCTCGCCTATCACGATCAGCCCGAGTTGCTGCACCGCATCAATAGTGACTTGCTGGCCTTCAACCTCCGCCTGCTCGACGAAATCGGCAAAGCGTGCGTGCCCACCTTCATGACCATCGCCGAGGACATGTCCTACAACCACGGCCCCATGATTTCGCGCCGCATCTGCGACCAGTTCATGACGCCCTACTACCTGCGCCTGCTCGAACGCGTGAAAGAGATGAACATTCTCACCATCATGGATAGCGACGGCGACGTCACCAAACTCGTCCCGTGGCTGCAATCGGTGGGCGTCGAGGGCGTTCTGCCGTTGGAGCGACAGGCCAAGGTGGATGGCATGGCGCTGCGGCAGGCCTATCCAACCCTGCGCATGGTCGGCCACTACAACAAGCTCATCATGCATCTCGGCGAAGCCGCCATGCGCACGGAATTCGAAAGGCTCGTGCCCATCATGCGCACCGGCGGCTTCATCCCCAGCGTCGACCACCAGACCCCGCCCGCGGTTTCGATCGACGATTACCGTCTCTATTTACGCTTGCTGGATGAGTACACCACACTCTGACCGTCGCGCTGACGCCCCGTGTAGCGCCGGTCTCCTGACCGGCTGTGGTGCGGGTCTCCTGACCCGCACATGCGACTGCGCAAACAGTCGCTGAGCAATCACATATCGACTGTCATCCTGAGCGAAATGGGCCGCGCTACGCGTGGCCCACGAGTCGAAGGATCTGCGGTTGTCTTTCTGCTTTTGTGCGACGAACATCCGAGACAACACACTAGTTCGCCGAGGGCTTCTCGATGTGGTCAATAACGATCACCTCGACCGGGCCTTTGGCGGGAACCAGCTTCAGGCCGAGCTGCTCTTCGAGCGCAGTAAAGATCGACGGCCCCGCATCGGCCGCATTATCGGCAGCGCGCCTGTCGTCCGGCGTCCACCTCAACTCGAAATCGAACTTCTTCTCTCCGAGCCCGGTCTTATCGACGATCATTCGGCCGACCATTCCCGAGAATGCGGAAACAAGGCTATCCGTCGAGAGCCCCTGCGCCGTCATCTTGCCCGGGCCCATCGATTCGCCGCCGTTGTGATCGTCTACCGGCGCCTCTTTCATTTTGAGTCCGCCCTTGGCAATCACCAGATCGTAGACCGGCATCTCCCGCGTCTCGCGATGCACCTTCAACTGACATCGATCGGCCAGCAAGGATTGCATCATGGGCCGTTCCAATTTCCAGCGCTCCTTGTCAGAAAGCTTCTTCCACGCCTCGGCAGTCTCGGCGTCCGCCTTTGCCTCAATGTCGTAAGGTTCTGAGTCCGCCCAACCCGGCAGCCCCACGATCTGGCTGTCCATAGTGACGTCGTATGCGCTTCGAACCCATGTGCTAACTGGGAAATTTGTCCATCGGAAGCCATCGGGCAGTCTCTGCATGTGTGCGCCCGGGCTCCCGGATTTGTCCGGCTTGATGGAGACGATTTCGTATGCCGGCGCTGGACCGGCCGCAACTTCAGGCTGAGCAGCAGTCTGCGAACGCAAAAAAGAGCACACCGCAATGGCGCAGATCGCCAGCGCAATCCAAAGTGCGCCCGCTTTTCTGTGACTTTTCATGATTGTCGACCTGAAGCTAAAGGCATCGTCGGATTAGAGCTGATCGAAGATCTCGCGGAACTCCCAAGCGCCCGATTTTCCGGCCAGCCACTCGGCGCCTCGCACCGCGCCCAGCGCGAAGCCGCGCCGCGAATGCGCGTCATGCCGCAGCTCCAGCACATCGCAATCGCTCGTAGCGCGCACCACGTGTTCGCCCTTGGCATCGCCCACACGATGTGACTCAATGGGCACGTCGATACCGGGCCGCACGCCGAGAACGATCTCCTTGAGCGTAAGTGCCGTGCCCGAGGGCGCGTCGAGCTTGGTCACATGATGTGTCTCGTCGATGGAGAACTCATAGCCTTCGAGCTTCGCCAGTTCCGCGGTCAGTTGGAAGAGCTTTTGCACGCCGATGGAAAAATTCGTCCCGTAGAGCAGCCCGCCGCCACGTTGGTTGGCGAGCGCCCTCATGTCGTTCGCCTTGTCGTACCATCCGGTCGTTCCGACGACAATTCGCCCGCCCAGCGCCAGCACCGCGCGCATGTTTTCCGCGGCCGCTTCGGGAGCGGTGAAATCGATGACAACATCGACGCCGGCCAGGTTGGGAGCCGTCAGCGCCGACGCATGCGGATTGTCGTTGATGTCGAGCGCCCGCACGCCGTGGCCGCGCTCCCGCGCCACTTCAGCCACCAGGCTTCCGGTTTTTCCCTTGCCCAACACCAGAATCAACATCCAGTACAGCTCCTAGCCTCTAGCTTCTAGCTACTAGCTTCTGCCGAGGTGAGTCCGGCCTCCGCGCAATACATCCGATCGAAGCTCCAAACCTGACGCCAATAGGAGGATAACGCAGCTAGAAGCTAGGAGCTAGAAGCTAGAAGCTGTTTTCTCGCTTCCACATCGAAGATTTCCGGATCGGGCTCTTTGAAAAACGCCGCGTGCAGCGACCGCACCGCCTCGTCGGCGTCGTCCTCTTCGATCATGAAGCTCATATTGATCTCGCTTGCGCCCTGCGAAATCATGCGCACGTTGATGTGCCGGATGGCATTGAACACCTGCGCGGCCATGCCGTTCTGACCACGAATGTCCTCGCCCACCAGGCAGATCAGCGCCTTCTTGCCCTCGTAGGTCACGTCCGCCAGCATCTTCAGTTCGGCGTCAATCTCGGGCAGGCTCGAATTCGAGTCGACCGTGACGGAGATCGAAACCTCGCTCGTCGAAACCATGTCGATCGGGCATTTATGCCTGTCGAAGATGGCGAACATTTTGCTCAGGTAGCCGTGCGTCATGAGCATGCGGCTGGCCACGATGTCGATGATGGTCAACTTTCTTTTCACGGCGATGGATTTAAACGGGCTCTTGCAGTGCGGCGCTACGGAAATGATGCGCGTGCCCTCGTTGGACGGGTTGCGGCTGTTCAGCACCAGCACGGGAATGTTCTTTTTCACCGCGGGCAGAATGGTGGCCGGGTGCAGCACCTTGGCGCCGAAGTAGGCCAACTCCGCCGCTTCCTCAAAGCTGATCACCTTGACGCGCAGCGCATCGCTGCACACGCGCGGATCGGCGGTCATAATTCCGTCCACGTCGGTCCAGATCTCGATGGTCTCGGAATCGAGCGCGCCGCCCACCAGGGCGCCGGTGTAATCCGAGCCGCCGCGGCCCAGCGTGGTCGTCAGGCCCGCTTCGTTCGACGCGATGAAGCCGCCCATCACCGGCACCTTGCCCTCGCCGAGCAGCGGCATCAGCTTTTCCTGCGCGCGCTTCTCGATAATGTCGTCGAGCGGCGCAGCCTTCTGAAACTCCGAGTCGGTGACGATGATCTCCCGCGCGTCCACATGCGCCGCGTTCAAGCCGCGCTCCCTGAAGGCCGAGGTCACAATGCGGCTGGAAAGCCGCTCGCCGTAGCTGACGATGAGATCGGAGATGCGCGGCGTGAGCTCGCGGATCGCCGCCAGGCCCCGCAACACTTCATCGAGCGTGGCGAATTTTTCGTCGATCGTGCGCACCAGCGCGGCGCATTCGCCTGCATCCTCCACCAGGTCCGCCGCCGTGTCGCGATGCCGCGCGCGCAGCCGCGAACTGATGGCCAGCGCTCCGGCGCGATCGCCCTGCGCGGCCGCCGCCGCAGCGCGCAGCAACTGGTCTGTCACCTTGGCCATGGCGCTCACCACCACCACGGGGCTCTTGCCGCTGGCCACGCGCCCGGCCACAATGCTTGCGGTGCGCCCAATAGCCGCCGGATTTTCCACCGACGTTCCGCCAAACTTCATCACGACTAGCTTCATGCGAAAATCCCGTTCCTCAGGTCGACATCTGGTGATTCAGAAGCTCGCAGCACGATGAAACTGTCATCCTGAGCGAAGTTTGGCGCGCTTCCTGCGCCAAACGGAGTCGAAGGACCCGCATTTCACGACGCCAGCTCAGCAATTCTCATGGGTGCCCCAGGTCCGGATTTTCGGACCTGGGATACCACAGACCTCAACAACCTACGCCCGCGCTGCCGCAACTGCAACCGGCTCCAATTTTCCCAGGCTAACCAGCATCTCGGCATTCAAAATGGTTGCGCCCGCCGCGCCGCGCACGGTGTTGTGCGACAGCAGCACAAACTTCCAGTCCAGCACATTGCATGGGCGCAGCCGTCCCACGGTCACTGCCATGCCGTTGCCGCGATTGCGGTCGAGCCGCGGTTGCGGCCGGTCATACTGCGCCGTCCACTTCACGGGCTGCGCGGGCGCAAACGGCAATTCCAACCCGCCCAGCGGATTGAACTCCGCCCATGCCGCAAGAATGTCCTCGCGCGTCACTTCCCTGCCCAGCTTCTTGCCCAGCTTAATCGACACGCATTCCGTGTGGCCGTCCACCACCGGCACGCGGTTGCAATGCGCCGTCACCATTGCATGGAGCGGCGCCACGGAGTTGCCTTCAAGGTGACCAAGCAGCTTCAGCGTCTCCGCCTCCATCTTCTCTTCTTCACCGCCGATGAACGGAACCACGTTGTCGAGAATGTCCATCGACGCCACCCCAGGGTAGCCCGCGCCACTCACGGCCTGCATCGTGGTCACAAAAATCGTCTCGATCCCGAAGCGCTCCTCGATCGGCTTGAGCGCCATCACCAGCCCAATGGTGGAGCAATTTGGATTGGTCACAATGTAGCCGCCCGACTCCTTGCGCGACGGCTGCTCTTCGATCAGGTGCAGATGATCGGCGTTCACTTCCGGAATCACCAGCGGCACATTGGGCGCCATGCGGAAGGCGCTTGAATTGGAGATCACCGCGCAGCCGGCCGCGGCAAACTTCGGCTCCATCTCGCGGGCAATCGCGGCGTCCACGCTGGCAAAGACAATCTTCGGCGCGGCATCTGACGCGGAGGGGGGCTCCGCCGGCGACACCGTCATCTTCGCGATCCGCTCCGGCAGCGGCGTGTCCAAGCGCCACTTGGCGGCCTCGCCATACAATTTCCCACTGGACCGGTCGCTGGCCGCAAGCCAGGTCACCTCGAACCACGGATGGTTTTCGAGCAATTGAATATAACGCTGGCCGACCATTCCGGTCGCGCCCAGGATGCCTACAGGATGTTTGGTTTTCATCGTCTTGTACTTGTTAAGCCCCCAGCGGCGTTTCCGGTCAGCCCAGCATGAAATTCGATTGTCTCGAGGAGCCGATCCAGCTCCGCCAACTCCGCTAACCCCGCCAGCTCCGCTTGTTTCTTTCTAGTGTACAAGAGGACGAGTGTACGCGCAGGTGCGCGGCCCGCATGGCCCCTATTGGCGCGGCAGTTCTGGCCGATAAGTACAGTGAGGAGCCCTTGCCCGATGAACCTGCGCCAGATGACCGGATTGGGAGGATCGAGCTCGACGGACAAAAGACCGGCCGAGCTCCCCAACCCGGAGCGCGTGCTGACCCTGGTCGTGGAAGGCACCGCACTGGGCGTTCCGGAAGTCGACGTCGAAACCTACAAGGAATTTCGCGCCAATGTCGCCAAGCTCTCCTTGCAGCTCCCCGACCGGCTGCCGGAAGAGGAGAAACTCGCGCAGGTGCGGCTGGTGCTGCGCGAGTTCGAAAACTATCGCAGCCGCAGCGAAGCCGAGTTGCGCAACCGCACCACAGAGTGGCGCGCCGTGGTTGGGTTTCTCTTTCGCGAACTTTTGGGTAGCCTCGGCATCGATGCTTCCGCGCCCAATCCCTCCGGGCTGATCCAAAAGCTGGCTACCGTGACCACAACGCAAAACGCCCAGGAATTTTACGACCGGCTGGACGCCTTTCTGCATCCCGCGGGCGCTGATTCCGCTCCCGCTGAAGCCTCGCAGTTCCGCACCGCAGACCACTCCACGGAAAACCTCAATGCCTCCGGTTTGCGCGGCGGCGGCAGCGCCATCGAGCACGTGAAGCGCCTCTTGGACAGCGGCGGCAAGGCTTTCATCGTCCTCTTCCGCCTAAGCTGCTTGAACATGATCAACCAGCGCTTCGGCCCGGAGGCGGTGGACGACTGCCTGATGGCCGTTTCCGCATTTCTCACCCAAAGCCTGCACTCCGACGACGCCATCTATCACTGGAGCGACTCGTCCCTGCTGGCCATTTTGCAGGGCCGCGCCAACGATCAGATTCTTGCCGCGGAACTGGAACGCATCGCCATGCAGAATCGCGAAACCACCGTGAACATCGGCGGCCGCGCCACCATGCTGCGCATTCCTATCACCTTCGACGTGACACCTATTGAGCGGCTGAAAAGCGCCGACGATCTTTACAAAATTACCTTGCTGACCACCAGCGGGAGAACGCGATGAAGGTAAACTCTCGAGCCGCTTCAACCCGGGCCGTGCGAAAGCCGACCCTCAACCCCGGCCGCAGGCCGAAGCTCAACATCGACCACTTGCCTCTACCCTATGTGGAAATGGACGCGCAGGGAATCATCGCGCGCGCCAACCGCGCCGCTCTTGCCCTGCACCATCCCGAGCAGGGCGATCTGATCGGCAGCAGCGGATGGGATATGCTCACCATCAATGAGAAGGACCGCAGCTCCGCCGCCTTTCTTTCTCTCATGGCCACGGGCCAGGAGCCCCCGGTCGTCTGTCGCTCGATCTTCGACCGCTCGGGCCGATTCCGCACCTACGAGATTTACCGCAGCATGATCCGCAGACCCGGCGGAAGGCCGGCGGGTATGCGCATGATCTTCATGGATGTGACGGAGAGGAAGAATGCGCTGGAAGAAGCGCAGCGTGCCTGTCAATGGCTTGAGAGCGCCCTAGGCTCTGTGGCCGACGCCATCGTGCTCACCGACGTTCTCGGACTGGTTCTGTCCGCTAATCCTGCCGCTGAAGCGCTTCTCGGTTTTACCGTTCGCGAACTGGAGGGCAAAGTGATTGAAGAGGCCGTGCCGATTCTGGAGTATCGATCTCTGGATGGCGCTGCGCTCGATCGACGCGCCGCGATCGAAAACAGGTGCAAAGGTATCGCCACGCTATTGGTGCGCAATGGCAGCAAATTGAAAGTGGAGATCAGTACCTCGCCGATTCTCGATAAGAACAACGGCTCCGTCAGTGGAGTAGCCGCCATTCTGCGCCGCGTCGAGAGCTTTGGCTAGCCCCTCGCCGCCAGCATAACAACAATAAATTGCAAATGTTTCTCGAGCAGCCAAGCGTTTCGCGCGGCTGCATTTTCGGGCGTGCTCAGCGTTTCTGGTTGGCTGCGTGGCCGCAATCTCCACAATCCTGCCAGCAAACGATATAAAATTCCATGCTTTCCATACTCTGTCATTTCCATGGCCTGCCTTGTGAAGTTGCCGAAATCGCCGTTTTCCCGGAAGTTTGACAATTCAACGGCTAAGGGAGCAAACTCAATCGCGTCTAACAATCCGAATTTTCGGATCAGGTGCTATTCCAGGTATTCGGAGGAGCTCAGCATGAAAGCTTCCAGACCGTGCCTTGGCTTCGCAGCCGTTCTCGCCGTAATCGGGCTCTCCGCGGTTCCTGCTGCGGCGCACGCCGACACCTACGAGATCTTTGATTTGGCTGCTGGTCCAGTCAACACTGGCAGCTTTGACATTATCGGAATAACAGCTTCCGGCACTGCCGTTCTCGTCGAGAACATCCACCCCGGTGAGCCTCAGTGTTTAGAATCGGACCCCTGTCACGAGTATGAGACCTTTGTGGATGGCGTCATGGTCAACGAGTCGACTACTGCTCCCAATCTGGTCTATGACAACGGAACCCCATGCACCGTTAGCGCACCATTCCTCACCGATCATGTTCCGGGAACCTGCAACAATGGACACGAGGTCTACACCGCCGGTTCCGCGATAGCGCCTTACTCCAATGAGACTTTCACCGGTCCGGATCCTGTTGCAGATTATTTTGCCTCCTATCTTATAGAGATAGGCTTTGTCGATCTGAATTCTTCCGGAGATTTTGTCTATAACGCCTCACCCATAGGCGCCGATGACGGCGCCTATCAAATCGAGGAAGCCATCGATCTCACCAGTGAAACTCCCGAACCCGCCAGTATCTTCCTTCTGGCCACCGGCTTATTAGTCCTTGCAGGAACTCTGCGCCGCCGCCTATTCGCGTGTTCACATTAAACGCAGTGCTTCGATGATGAGGGCGAAGTTGAGGAAGCCGAGGAACAGGGCGTCGAGTTTCTCGAAGCGGGAGAAGGTTCTGCGCAAGGCCTTGAGGCGGCGGAACAGCCGCTCGATCTCATTGCGCTTCTTGTAGAACGCGTACTTCCACGCCAGGTTGCACACTCGGGGCATTTTCTCGGTAGTCAAAAAATAGAGAGAGAAAACGGGACTACCTGCTCACAAATTGGAAAAACTCAGCAGCCCGGCCCCCGTGTCCCGCTTTTCACTGCAAAGGGAGCCATTGCGCTGCGCAACAGCGATTGCCGTTACTATACAGTTCTGTTTAATCGCCATAAAGATGCTACGATTCGATTTACGTAATTCCATGGCCCACCCAGCCTTCATCGCACACTACAAGCTCACCTCCAAGCTCGGCGCTGGAGGCATGGGCGAGGTTTACCGCGCCACTGATACCAGGCTGGATCGCGAAGTGGCCATCAAAATTCTTCCCGACGCGCTTGCCAACGATCCTGAGAGGCTGGCCCGCTTCACGCGCGAGGCCAAAGTGCTGGCTTCGCTCAATCACCCCAACATCGCCACCATCTACGGTGTGGAAGAAGGCGCGCTGGTGATGGAGCTGATCGAAGGCGACACCCTGGTGGAACGCATCGCCAAGGGACCGATCCCGGTTGAGGAAGCGGTGCGCATTGCGGAGCAGATCGCGGACGCGTTGGAATACGCGCACGAGCGGGGAGTCATTCACCGCGATCTCAAGCCGGCCAACGTCAAGGCCGGGACTCGCGTGAAGGTCCTGGACTTCGGACTGGCGAAAGTGCAGGAGATGGTCGGATCCGACGAAACTATCTCGGGGGCGACGCAGGCGGGAACCATTCTGGGATCGGCAGGCTATATGTCGCCCGAGCAGGCAGAGTGCAAACCGGTAGACGCCCGTGCGGACGTATTCTCGTTCGGTGTGCTTCTCTACGAGATGCTCTCGGGCACGCGCGCGTTCTGCGAATCATCGCCGATTTCAACCATGATGGCGATTCTCCGCAAGGAACCGCGCCCGCTGCGGGAGATCGCGCCCCATGTAAGTACGGCGCTTGAATCAATCGTCACGCGTTGCATGGCAAAGGACCCGTCCGCGCGCTTTTCCGGCATGGGCCCGTTGAAGCAGGCGCTCAAAGAACTGGCCCAGCCCGCCGCACGGCCGTCCGAAACTCCATCCATCGCGGTCTTGCCCTTTGCCAATCTCAGCGCGGACAAGGAAAACGAGTACTTCAGCGACGGATTGGCCGAGGAGATTCTGATTGCGCTAAGTCAGGTAGTTGGCTTGCGTGTCGCCGCGCGCAGCTCGTCCTTTTCCTTCAAGGGCAAGAACACCGAAATGAGCGAAATCGCGTCAAAACTCCACGTCGCCAACGTCCTCGACGGCAGCGTTCGCCGCGCCGGAAATCGTGTCCGCGTAACCGTGCAGTTGGTCGATGCCAAAAACGGCTTCCAGCTTTGGTCGAAACGCTACGACCGGCAGATGGAAGACATCTTTGAAGTCCAGGACGAAATTGCCCGCGCCATCGCCGATCAGCTCGAAGTGACTCTCGGAGCGGGCGTCAAGCCGGCCACACAGAATCTTGAGGCCTACGAGCTTTACCTCAAGGGCCGCCATCTCTGCAGCCAGCGATCGCCCTCTTCGGTGCGCCTCGGAATGAAGTGCTTCCAGCAAGCCCTTGAGTTCGACCCGGGCTTAGCCCTCGCCTGGTCGGGGCTTGCCGACTGCTATGGCATTCTGCGCGTCTATGGCTGGATCTCGCATGAGGAAGGCAAACCACCGGCGCTTGCCGCCGTCACCAAAGCCGTCGAGCTTGCCCCCGAGCTTTGGGAGGTCGACTTCTCGCGCGCCATCTACGCCTTTTACTTTGTCGCCAACTGGCGCGAAGCCGGCCCGCACTTTCAGAAAGCAATTGAGAAAAACCCCCACTCCTCCCTCGCGCACGCCTACTATGGCATATTCCTGGCGCTGGACCGTCGTCCGGAGGAGGCGTCAGCTCATGTAACGCTGGCCTCCCAACTCGATCCGCTTTCCCCGTTCATTCATGGCCTCGCCTCTCTCTCCTTCGTGAACGCGAGGCAAATTGAACCGGCGTTGCGGCTCGCTCAGCAGTCGGTGGAATTGCAGGCGGATTACTTGTTCGGGAATTGGGCCAAGGGACTGTCGTTGTGTCTTCTCGGCCGCAACGAGGAGGCCGTTGAAACCCTGGAAAAGGTCATCGTCGCCTCACGCGCGCCGCTCTACATCGGCCTGCTGGGAACGGCATACGGCCGTGCAGGGCGTCGAGAGGATGCCACCCGCTTATTGCATGAACTGGAAGACCGCGGCAGCCGTGGCGAATTTATTCCAGCCTTCTCGCTGTTGTCCATCTGCGCCGGTTGGGACGACATTCCGGCCATTCGCCAGGCGCTCGCCAGCGCACAAGCGGAATCCACGCCCGCCTTCAGCCTTACCGCCACCTCTGCCCTTTTCCTCGATAAACTCCGCAGCGATCCCGAGATCAACCGCATGCTCGTTGAGATCTTCGGATATTGACTCTTTAGCTGTGACGCACGCCTGAGCTAGACCTTCGAGCGAATTGGTCTTCTCGGTCCCTTAGCCGCTGCCTTATCCCATCGCCGCCAGCACAGCTTCAGTAAACTGCGTAGTGCCCGCCGTCCCGCCCACGTCGCGTGTCAGTATCCTATGCTCGCCGTACACCGTCTCCAGCGCCTTCTGCGCCTTGTCCGCCGCGGCCGTTTCGTCCAAATACCGCAGCATCAGAATCGCCGACTGCAACAGTGCCGTGGGATTAGCCACGTCCTTGCCCGCAATGTCCGGCGCCGATCCGTGCACCGCCTCGAAAATCGCGCAGTCCACGCCAAGATTCGCGCCCGGCGCCAGTCCCAATCCGCCCACAAGCCCCGCGCACAGGTCGCTCACAATGTCGCCGTAGAGATTCTCAAGCAGCAGAGTGTCGTACTGAAAGGGATTCATCACCAGTTGCATGCAGGTGTTGTCGATCAGGTGCTCGCCGTACGTGATCTCGGGAAACTCCTCGGCCACCTGTCGCGCGCAACGCAGAAACAACCCATCCGACAGCTTCATGATGTTGGCTTTGTGGATGGAGTGAATCTTTTTCCGCCCATGCTTGCGCGCATACTCGAAGGCAAAGCGCGCGATGCGCGTCGATCCCTTCTCCGTGATCACCTTGATGCTTTCCACCACGCCCGGAACCACCTCGTGCTCCAGGCCCACGTACTCGCCCTCGGTATTTTCCCTCACGATCACCAGGTCCACGCCGGGATACTTCGTATCGAGGCCGGGCAGATTGCGGATCGGCCGCAGATTCGCGAAGAGATCGAACTTCTTGCGCAGCGTCACGTTGATGCTCTTGAAGCCGCCGCCGATCGGCGTCGTGACCGGCCCTTTCAGCGCCACACGGTTGCGCTCGATGGATTCGCACAGCGCCACGGGAATGTACTCGCCGTGAATCTCGAAGGCCTCGGCGCCTGCGGCAAAGCGTTCCCACTCAAACTTCGCGCCGGTGGCCTCGAGAATCCTCACCACCGCCTGCGTAACTTCCGGCCCAATGCCGTCGCCGGGAATCAGCGTAACCTTGTGCGTCGTGGTTTCTGCCATAGCTTCCAGCCTCTAACTCCGAACTCCTAGCATCGAGCTCTTAATGTCCTGTCTCTAAGGTTCGCAGCATAATTACCGCTGTCATCCTGAGCGGAGTTTGCCGGGTTTTTCGGCAAACGGAGTCGAAGGATCTGCGGTTGTCTTTCAGCCTTTGTGCGACAAACTCCCGGCACACCACCCAACTCCTCAAGAAACTGAGCACCGCGCCAGCGTCCCATGCAACACGATGAGCCGGCGGTTAAGAGCTAGCGGCCAGAAGCCGTTTTCCTACTCCCTATTCGCTACTGCCTATTCCCTGTCTTTTTCCCATGACTCGCCAGCAACCCCTCCAACTCTTCCTTGAACTCGTTCACATCCTTGAAGTCGCGATAAACACTCGCAAAACGAATGTACGCGACCGTGTCGAGGCCTTTCAGGTGCTGCATGATGAGTTCGCCGACCTCGGACGTGGTGCGCTCGCGCTCCGGCGCATCCACGAGAAATGCTTCCGTTGCGTCGACGATTTTTTCCAACTGATTCGACGCGACCGGCCGTTTTTCGCACGCCCGCAGCAGGCCACTCAGCACTTTTTGCCGGTCGAAGCGCTCGCGGCGTCCGTCTTTCTTCACCACCATGTAGGGAATCTCGTCAATGCGCTCGTATGTCGTAAAGCGCCGGCCGCACTTCTCACACTCTCTCCGCCGCCGGATCGAGTCGGCCTCTTTGCTCTCGCGCGAGTCCACCACCCGGTCCTGCCCGAAACCACAATAGGGACATTTCATCTTCAGGCTGATTTTACGGCATCCATCGCAGATCCGGCGCAGCCCTCGCCGTCAGCCTTCCCCCGGGCCTTCTCAAATGCCCCCTCATCGCCCGGCAACCAACGGGTCGCCGCTCTGTGTCTGCTTCGCCCCCGCCGTCAGCCCGTCTTTCGCCGTCATCTCCATCTCTCCCCGGTAACGCGGCAAGCTCCCCGGATAATTCTTCTGCAGAAATTCGATCAGCTTTTCCCGCACCAGGCAGCGCAGATCCCACGCGTCGCCTCCATTCCGCGCGTCCATCAGCGCGCGCAACTGCAGCGTGTAGTGGTCCATGTCCGACACCTGCAGCACGCACACCTTCCCGCTCCACAGCGGCGTCGATTCCAGAATCCGTTTCAGCTCCTGGCGCACCGCTTCCACGGGCGTCGTATAGTCCGTGTAAATGTACGAGTACGCCAGCAGGTCGGCGCTGGAACGCGTCCAGTTCTGGAACGCATTGGTGAGAAAGTAGCTCACCGGCAACACGAGGCGGCGCAGGTCCCAGCAACGCACCACCACGTACATCATGCCGATTTCTTCAATCCATCCCCACTCGCCCTCGATCACCACCGCGTCGCCCATTCTGAAGGGTTGCGAAAACGCAATCTGCGCGCCGGCAATCAAATTGGCCAGCGTGTCCTTCATGGCCATGCCGATCACCAGGCTGGCTACGCCCGCCGACGCCAGCATACTCACGCCGATGTGCTTGATCTCGGGAAAGGTCATCAGCCCCACAGCCACCGCGACCACCGTCACCAGGATCACGGCCATGCGGTGCACCATCTGGAACTGCGTCTGCACGCGTCGTGCCGCCAGGTTGTCTTCCACGTCAACCCGGTAGCGCGCGGTCAGAATATCCTTGGTGACTTCGATGAACAGAATGGCCAGCCACGCCAGCGCGGCGATGAGCCCCAGCCCCGCGAGGTGTTCCAACCCCGCTTTGAAATTCGCAGGCAGCGACAAATTCGGCACAATCGCCAACATCGCGATCAGCGGCAGAATCCACAGCGACGGCCCCTGTCCGTGCTTCACCAGCGACTCGCCCAGCACCGACCCTCTCTGCCGCGACAGCCGCCGCAGCGCGGTAAACACGATCAAGCGAACCAGCAGCGCCGCAACGATCGCCGCCGCCAGTATTCCCGCCGACCACAACACGTCCCGCCAGCTACTCTGCAGATACTGAATCAGAAACATCCGAGCGCCCGTCCCTTTCTTTTCCTGTGCTTATTTTTCCTCGTCCTTATCCTTCTCGGATGCGCAACCTCGCGTTCCGGGTGCCCCGTGCCTCCTTCATTACCTCCGTACTTCCTGCTTCACTCCGTCACTTCTTCACTCTTTTCACTCTTTCACTTCTTCACTCGTTTCACTCAGTCCCTCAATCCCTTAGTCCCTAGTCCCTGTCTTTATCCCGCTTCGCTGTGCCCCGCACACTGCAACACGCCCAGAAACCGTACCCACGGTCCCACGACATCGCGCACCTGATGCGCCATGATCCGCGAAATCTGATGCAGGTGCGTCAAATCGTGCGCCGCCCATGTGGCCAGCAGCTCAGACATTGTGACCGAGCCGAGCGCCGGATGCATTGCCCGCCGCTCGAGATCTCTCGCCGTCAATTTCAACGCGCGCAATTCCTCCAAACCCTTCACCCGCGCCCGCGCAAATTCGTCCAGCAGTTGCGGCAGCGTTTTGCTTCTCTTGAATCGCACGTGCCCCTCACGGTCGAAGGGCGGAAAAGGCCCTGCCTCGCCCGCATGCAAAATGTGCCGGGCTCGAGGCATCCAGTCCTCGTTTTCGCAGTGGACCAAGTGCGCGATCACGGTGCTCACGCTCCACGTGTCCCCGCCTTCATTCGTTTCCGTCCACACCTCCGGCAATCCGCGCAGCAGCGCATCAAGCGCCGCCGGTGTCCGCTCCAAAAGCGCAATCGTATTCTCAAGCTCGTGTCCCATCTTCAGCCCCCTGAACCTCATTCCAATTTTCCATCCCCCGCCGCTCCCTGCCTCACTCATTTCACTCGTTCACACACGCATTCAGTCCCTTAGCACCTACGTCCCTTAGTCCCTGTCTCTAAAACAACAACGGCCCGGGAACACTTCGTTCCCAGGCCGCTGCCGGTGATCTGTTGGGATTGGACTAAGGCCATCGCGCTGCCGCGAAAGCCAGAGCCACAACGGAGAATCCTCCGCCTGGACTTACCTGGGGACATGGGCGCGATGCCCTAGGCCTCAGTCACCTCACGTACCGTACATCTCGAAGAATCTTTGCTCATAGGCTGGATCACCCTCCTTTCCCGTGTAAGGACAAAGTACGGCGAAAGCCGCCGCGAAGTCAAGCGCCGCGCGCATGGCCGTCACGGGGCTAGCAGGCTTTTTCCCGGCATAGCACCTCGGCCCACGTGCGAATCGCTTCTGGCGCCACGCGCTCACCCGCGGCTTCGCTCGCCGCCAGTTGAATCGCCAGGCTGCCCACCGTCGAGCTTTCGGTTTCGCCAATCTCGACCTTCAGACCCGTCTGCTTCTCCGTCAGTTCGATCAATAATTTATTGCGCGTGGCTCCGCCGATCATGTGAATGCGGTCGAGCTTGCGGCCCAGCATTTTTTCCAGATTCGCCAGCGCCGACGCGTAGCGCAGCGCCAGGCTCTCAAAGATTGTCCGCGCAAACAGCGGCTCGTTGCCTGCCACATCGGGAATCGCATCGAATCCCAGCCGTGTGAGCTCGCTATTAATGCGCCCGGGCATTCCGGAATCGAGCATAAACGTCTGCGCATCCATATCCAGCACTCCGCCGGAAGCATTGCATGCAGCAGCCTTTTGGACGATTTCCTCGATCTTCCACGGCCGCCCCTCCACCGCCCACCCATCCATGCACTGCTTCAGCACCCACATGCTGTTGATGAGCGAATGAAACAGCAGCCCGCCGCCCGCCGCGCCGATATTCGTGTACCCGGCGTCGAAGGCGTGATGCGTGGTGACGGGCGTTTGCGTAATCGTGCCCACCAGCGACCACGTGCCCGAGCTGATGTAAGCCGCCGAGCTCAAATCGGTGGCAATGCCCGCGATGGCGCTCGCCGTGTCGTGCGTGGCCGGCGCAATAATCTGCGTGGCGCGAAACGCATCGAGCCCAGCCAGCGGTCCCTTCATGGGCCCCAGCACCGTGCCCGTCGGCACTAGCGGCGGCGCAGCCTCCACTGCCAGGCCCAGCATCTCGAACAATTCCGCGTCCCACGTGCCCGTCTTCAGATTCACAAGTCCGGTGTGGCTGGCATTGGTGTACTCGCCCACCCGCCGCCCGCTCAGCCAGTAAAGAACGTACTCCGGAAACATCACCCACGGCGCACCACCATCAACACCCGCCGCGGGATCGGCCATGAGTTGATACACGGTATTGAGATTGATGGGAAACGCGCCCGTGCGCTGATAGATGTCGAAGGGAGAAATGATCTCGTCCGCGGTCTGCTTGCTCTTGACCGTGCGCTCATCGCGATAGCAGAAGGGCTCGCACAGCATCGGGCCATCCGGCGCCAAGCGAACGTAGTCGACCGACCAACTATCCACACCAATCGACGCAATGCCCTCAGGCGCGGCCGCGGCGGCCTTGCGCAGACCCTCTTCCAGCCCGGCCAGAATCTGCTTCAGCGGCCAATAAAGCGTGTCGCCGCGATGTTTGGGCCCGTTGGGAATGCGATGGATGACTTCGACTGCCGGAATTCCATCCACCCAGCGTAGCAGCGAAACCCGGCAGCTCTCCGCGCCTAAATCAATGGCAACACGAGCAGGCTCTTGCATGACCGCAGCAGTTCCCCATTTCCTTCAGCGCCATTCCTTAACGTTGAAACGCCTCGGTCAATCCGCCGTCGACGGGAATGACGTGACCCGTGGTGCAGCGCGCCCGAGGACTGGCCAGGAAGAGGATGGCTTCTGCGCAATCGGCCGTATCGATGGCCTTGTTGGTCAACGTGCGCTCGGCGTAGAACACGGCCAGACGGCTGCGAAGCTCCTCGTCGCTGAACGTTTCCCGGAAAGGAATATTGTACTTCGTCAGCGACGCGACCAGCCGGTCGTGCCCGAACATGTTCGATCCCTTCACCACCGTAGCCGGGCTGATGCCGTTGACGCGCACGTTGGGGCCCATGCTCACCGCCAGCTCGCGAATCAGGTGCGAGAGCGCCGCCTTGCTCACGTCGTAGGCCTCGCTGCCGCGCTTGGCCACCACCGCATTCGCCGAACTGGTGAAGACGATGTTGCCGTGCAGTCCCTGCTCCTCAAAGAGCGTGGCTGCCTCGTCGGCCAGCAGGTAGTTCGCCGTTACATTGATGGCCATGGTATCGGCCCACATCTCGTCGGAAATCACGCCGTCGTGTGTTGACGGAAACACCGCCGCGGTGTTGATGAGAATATCGATGCCGCCGAATGCCAGTGAAGCCGCGGCCAGCATCTTGTGAATTGACGCGCGGCTGCGAATGTCCACCGGCGAGCTGCCGGTAAACTCCACCGGCGTCACCGAACCCAGCTCCATGGCGACCTGTGCCCCGCCCTCGTGGTTGAGATCGGCGATAAAAACGTGCGCGCCGCGCGTCGCCGCCAGGTGCGCCACTTCGCGGCCGATGCCGCTGGCTCCGCCCACCACCACTGCCACGCGCCGGCTCAACTCCTTCTCCGGCGGCTGACGGCGAATCTTCGCCTCTTCCAGCGCCCAGTACTCGATACGGAATGCTTCCGCCGCCGGCAGCGCCACGTAATTCGAAAACACCTGGAAGCTCGCAGGATCCATTCCCGGCAGGCATTGTGGGACTGTCCCCTCCACCTCGCCCTCGCCCAGCACACACGCGCCCTCCATCACGTGAATGGCGTTGGTGTAGAACTCACCCGTGATGCGCGCCTCGATCTTGTTCTTGCCGAAGCTGAACATGCCCATCCCCTGAATCAGAACCACCGTGGGGCTGGGATCGCGCAACGCCGGCGAATCCTTGGTCGCGAATGTCTTGTAATACTGGCGATACTGATCGCGGTAATTCGACAGAGAGATATCAATCTGATTCCGCAGCGCCTGCAAATCCTCGCCCGCTTCCCACGGCACAAACAGCGGCCGAATCTTGGTGCGGATAAAGTGATCCGGGCAGCTCGTCCCCAGGAAAGCCAGCTCTCTCGCATCTACGGAATCGATAAACTGCAGCACATCCGCGGCGTCGCTGAAGCTCGCAATGAAACGCTGCTTGGCGCTGACGCGTCCTCTCAGGAACGGAGCGATTTGCGCCGCCAGCTCTCTGCGATCGGCCCGCACCGGCTGTGCCTCGCCGCCAAAGCGCACCGTGCCCTTCGTCTTGCCATGTCGCTCAATAAACTGCCCCAGTTGGTCGATCACCGTGATCGTGTTCAGGTAGCACTCGCGTTGCGTCTGGCCCCAGGTAAACAGCCCGTGGCCGCCCAGCACAATACCGTCGCAGCGGGGATTCTCATTGACCGCCCGCTTCATCATCATGGCCAGCTCAAAGCCCGGGCGCTGCCACGGCACCCACACCAGCCGATGGCCAAACTCGCTGTTGAACTCATCCATTTTGGCCTTGCCATTGGCGCTTGCCGCCAGTGCGATCCCCCAGTCGGGATGCAGGTGATCCACGTGCGGGAAAGGCAGAAAGCCGTGCAGCGGCGTGTCAATCGACGCGGCCACAGGATTGTTGCGGAAGGTGCACAGCGGATACATCGCCGCCATCTCGTCTTCCGTTTCGGCGCCCCGGTACTTGCGCTCCAGCGCCAGCAGCTTGTCCATGTAGAGCGTGGCAAAGCCCGTGCGCTTGATCGAGCCCAGGTCGCCGCCCGAGCCTTTCACCCACAACACTTCTACCGGCTCGCCCGTAAGCGGATCGGCTTCCATGATCTTCGAGCTGGTGTTGCCTCCGGCAAAATTGGTGATGCGAAGGTCCGACCCAAGCAGGTTCGAGCGATAGCGCAGGAGCTCGGGTTCATCGAGAGTGGCCGCACGGGCAAAGTCCCACCGGTCCTCAAGGAATTGCAATACAGGGGAAGCTGTAGCAGTTGTCATAAGGAACACTCAAGAGCGTGTTCAGGAATCTGCATTCGTGCGCCGCGTGACAAATGAGCCCTTTGTGTTCCCGGGTTCCATGCCAGTCTTGGCTATCGTTTACAAATTTCAAGAACGCGCCGATCGGGGAATGGATCAAGCACATCTTTATGATACAGCCACCGGCATCCAGGAACCGTTTTATTCGGGGAATCGGTGGGCAGGCGCGGAGATGTAGAGCGGGACGCTTCGGGAGCCTGGCGGAGTGCTGGCGCCCCATGTTGTAGTAAGCTTGCCTTCCTCGGAGCCGGGCCGCCCTCAAGGCGGAGCCCTTTCCCAACCCTCGCCAAGAATCGATTTGTGATAGGGTTAATTGCCGATCGGAACTTAGTTCCAATGAAAACAAGACGAACTTTCTGTCAAGCCTTGGCGGCCTGTACATTGGCCAGTGCGAGCGATTTCGCCAGAGGTTGGTCCAGCCTTTCACAGGAGCAATACTCCGCGCCATCGTCGTATCCCGACGGTCGGCCCGCAACCACGCTGCGCATGGATGCGACCGATAGCGGCCCCTTCCTTCGTCATGGAAGCGGCCCTGACCAATGCGACTATCTGGGCATGCGGGAGGCGATCTGCTTCAAGGCGGGCAACACATATTACCTGCATTACGACGGAGCAGGCCCCACCGGATGGCTGGCGTGCCTGGCCACGAGCAAGGATCTGCAACGCTGGAACCTGAAAGGGCCAATCCTCGACTATGGGGCGCCGGGCGAAAGGGACTCGGCTTCGGCCTCCTCGCCATGGACGGTGTTCGATGGAGAGTGGTGGCACATGTTCTATCTTGGTTGCCAAAAGACCTCGCCGCCCCCGAACCGGGTTCCATCTACCCCGTATTACACTCTCACGGCAAAGAGCCGGCATCCTTTCGGCCCCTAGATCAAGCAGAAACAGGTGGTTCCTTTCCTGACCAAGCCGGGCACTTACTATTCCGAAGATGCCAGCCCAGGCCAGATCGTGAAACTAGGCGATGAGTATCTGATGTTCTTCAGCGCCGTGACGAAAACGGCTCACGATGGCTTCAAGCGGACGTTGGCGATCGCGCGCACCCACAACCTCGACGGTTCATGGCAGGTAGATCCGGAACCCATTTTGCCGCTCGAACAGCAGGTAGAAAACTCCGCGCTTTACTTCGAGCCGGCCAACGAAACCTGGTTTCTGTTTACCAACCACATCGGGATCGACGACCGGCGCCGCGAATTTACCGAGAGCATCTGGGTTTACTGGAGCAAGGATCTGAACAAGTGGGACGCCGAGAAGCGAGCCGTGGTTCTGGATCACAAGAATTGCCACTGGAACGTTCGCTGCATAGGAATGCCGTCCGTAGTGAAAACCGCTAAGGGTCTGGCGCTCTTCTACGACGCTCCGGCAGCCGACACCGGCAACATGGGACGCGATCTCGGGCTTGCCTGGCTCTCTTTGCCTCTGCGGCCGCCAGGATAGAGGAAATTCTTCATTGCAAAATCCCTGGTCTCGAAAAGCGGACGGCCCTCAAGATCGTGCGGAATCAAACTCACCACGACAGCGGGTGCCCCACCTTCGCCGATTCGCGCATTTCGCGAATCGGTTAAGGTGGGATCGCACGATTCCAAACCCCAGCACAAACCCCTACTCCCTACCGGCTACTCCCCACTCCCTGCTCCACCAGCGCCGCCACTTCGCGCTTCGCTTTATGCGCCTTCGCCTCATCCCCCAGCGTCTCCGGCGTCACCGCCTTGTGGTGCACGTAGTTATAAGGCGGCACAGTGTAGCCGCGCAGAATCGCAATGCCCAGCTGGATCAGCCGCGGGCCGTACGTTTCGGGTTCATGCGAAATCGACCCGATGATGGCGCTCGTGCCGCGCCGCATCTCTTCCATCACTTCGGGAATGCAATCCTGCCCCACGATGGCGAAGTGGGCTTCCAGGCCGGCCTCGCGCACCGCATCCAGCACGCCCAGCGCGCTCGAATCCGTAGCCGCGGCCACCAGCGTGAGCTCGCCGCGCCGGCAGCCGCGCAATAACTCCGTCATCGCCTTGTGGCTGGCCTCGCGCATGCCTCGGCCTTCAATCCGCAGGAATTGATCGGGGCCCAAATCCTTGAAGCGCTCGCGGATGCCGTCGAAGGCGCCCGTGATGCGGTTCTGCACAAAGCTGCCGGCCTCGATAAAGCCCACGCCCACCACGCGGTCCACCTTGCCCTTCCATTGGCGCTGCGCATATTGCGCCAGAACCGATGCCGCTTCGTACCCCACTTCGAAGTTATCCACGCCGAAGTAGGTCGCATTTGGATGGGGCACGTCAATGGCGACCAGTGGAATGTCCGCCTTCTTGAAGATGTGCGCCACGCGCGGCGCCGCCGCTTCCTCCACCTGGAACTCCAGCACCAGGTCCACGCGCTTGGCCACAAACTCCTCGGCATTCCTTACAGCCACTGCCGGGTCGTAGCGGTTGTCCAGCATCAGCAGTTCCACGCCCGACGCCGCAGCCGCCGCACTCACGCTTTGCGCCACGGCTTCCGAGTAAGGCATCTCCGCGCTCTGCACCGCAAAGCCGAAGCGCAGCCGCCGCGGTCGCGATACCAGCCGGTACTGCCCGCTCGGCGTTTGCGCCAGGTAGCCGCGATGCACCAGCGTTTTCAAAATTCTGTAAACGCTGGTCTTGGAAATATTGGTCTTCTGGTAAACGTCTTCCAGCGTCAGCGAAGCGCTTTCCTGTTCGAACAGCTCGATCACGTCGAGCGCCTTCGAAAGAATCGGAATCAGGTACAGCCGTTTGATCTTAGCCTTGGCCAACCCACACCTCCGCACCGATGTCCCTAATGAAACTCAGGCTTTCACCCATCATAGAACAACTGTGCGGGGAATGACTTAGAAGCGTTGGGACCAAGGCAACAAGGGGCCCTCACCAGCCGATTCGCTTCACACCCCGGACGGCCTCGAAGCGCTGATCCTGACTCATGAGTGGGAGCCGGTGTTGGCGGGAGAGAGCGGCGATCCACAGATCGTTTGAGGGGATCGGCAGGCCGGCTTTCTTGAGCTCGGCGCGAATCTGCGCATAATGGCCTGAGGTCTCGTCATCGACCGGCAAAACCCGGGTTGCGGCGATAAGTTCCCCAAGCCACTTTTCATACTCATCGCGACGCCGCGACTGCGCGATTCCGAAGCGATATTCGCCGAGGACAATGACAGGCAGTTCGATCGATTCCGCCTGGGTCACGATTCGGGCCGCCGATGCTTCGTTGTCGGCGATCGCAGAAAGAGCGCTCGTATCGAGAATCACTCCCAATCCTCGGGCTCGATCTTTTCAAACTCCCTCTTCATGATTCCGTTGATGCGAACCGTCTCCTTGTGAAGGTGCTTGAGGCCGCCCACCAGTTTTGCCCAGGGCTTCTCTCCACTCTTCGAAGCACTGGCTAACTTCTCCTCCACTGCCTCGGTTACAAACACGCGCAAGGCTATGCCGCGCTGGGCCGCAACCGATTTGGCCCGGCGAAAGATGGGATCCGGAATTTCCAGCGTAGTCTTCATTGGAACCTTAGAATCCCATATTTATGGGAGCAAGTCAATCGGCCCGAATTTGACGGGACAGCTCGAACCCCGGCAATCCATTTTCAACTAGGCGGGTGGCCCCAGTCTCACGAAGAATTCCATCCAGTCGAGGGTGCCCCCGGTCCCTCGCTTTTGGGGACCGGGGATAGCAAGAACCTCCACCCAACTCGACCGGCTAAAAGCTAGGAGCTAGCAGCTAGAGGCTGCTCTTCACGCGTAGCTACTCACCGCGGAGCTCCGGCTTCCCCGCTCCTTCGCCGCGCGTTCCACATACCCGCTCGCGCGCAACTCCGCCAACGGATCTGCCGGCAGCCCCCGCGCCTCGCGCCAGGCCCGCGCCAGGGGTCGCACATCGGTCCAGAAGGCGCCACGATACAATTCCTCCGCGTCCACCAAATCGCAGCTTTGCTGCAGACCGGCCAACTGCTTGCGATCCACCAGCGCCGCCTTCAGATACAGTTCCTGCGCCGTCACCACGGTCTGCACCATCGCCTCCATCTTGCCCTTCAGGTTGTGGCTCTGGTCGATCATGTAGGCGATGTCAATACCCAGCCCGTCGTCGGTCGCCGCATGAATCTCGTGGAAGATGCGGAAAATCTGGTAGGGATCGATCGAGCCCAGCGTCAGATCGTCGTCGGCATAGCGGCGGTCGTTAAAGTGGAACCCGCCCAGCATGTTGGTGTGCAGCAGCCACGCCACAATCTGCTCGATATTCTGCGCGTTGTAGTGATGGCCCGTATCCACCAGCACCCGCGCCTGCGGTCCCGCAAAGCGCGCCAGGTGGCTCGACATCCCCCAGTCGGCAATATCGGTATGGTAGAACGCAGGCTCGAAGGGTTTGTACTCCACCAGCAGCCGTTGATAGTGCGCAAGGTGGCTGTGCGAGATGTGCAATGCCTCCTCCAGCCAGCCGATGCGCTTGCGCATGCTCTGCGTGCCGGGATAGTTCGAGCCGTCCGCCATCCACAGCGAGATGTCGCGCGTCTCCAGCGCCTTCCCGATCGCGATCGAGTCCAGCATGTGGTCCAGAGCCTTCTGGCGGATCTCCGCTGCGGGGTTGCACAGCGAGCCGTACTTGTACTCCTGATCCTGAAACAGATTAGGGTTGATCGATCCCGACTTCACGCCGAAGCGCTTTTCGAGCTGCTTCACTTCGGGCACGTCTTTCACGCCGTTGGGCAGGTCCCAAAGCACATGCAGCGCCACGGTGGGCGTCACGCCGGTCAACTTGTTTACTTCTCCGGCGTCGGCAAACTTCTCTTCAATGGTCGTGGCGGCGGCAGCCTGCACAAACTTGCCGAAGCGCGTGCCGGTGTTGGCGAATCCCCACGAGGGAATCTCGATCTTGAAGGCATCGAGCGCCTTGAAAGCCAGATCCTGCATTGCCGATTCTGAAATTTTCATCATTTTCCCCATATCTCCCACTTGATCCCTGTCTTTCTTCGTCCCTTGTCCATGGAACGGGTCGCACAAATCCGTTTTGAAAGGGCACGGCTTTAGCCGTGCCATGAAAGGCGCATAAACACAGGGGTTTTAACCCCTGAGGGACGTTTTTCAAACAACTCCGATGATTTATGCAACCAGTTCTAGTCCCCGACGAGTATCACATTCAAAAATCGCGGCCCATGCACGCCCTTGATGCGTGTCATCTCGATGTCCGCCGTCGCGCTCGGCCCTGAGATCCAAGTCACGAGCTTCGGCAGCGCCTCCGCCCCCTGATCTCTGTTCTTTAATCTCTGATCTCTGATCGCGCAGCGATCGAAATACTCCGGCAGCGTCTCCACCACCTGGCTGCTGTGCACCACACACAGATGCCAGTCCGGAAGCAGCGTAAGAACGCGCCGCCCCTCGGTCGGGCCGTGATGCAACACAATGGTGCCCGAGTCGGCCACGCCGCAGAAGCACGCTGTGATCACTCCTTCGGCCTGCTCGATCTCGCGCGTTTCAAGTCCATGGTCGAAAGTGCATTCCAATCCTTCGATCTTCCAAGCGGCATCAACATACCACTCGGCCGGGATTCCCGGCGGTGCGACAAACCGATGTCTGCCGCTCGCCGCCAGAACCGATGTGATTGCCGCCGCAAGCCCGTCCGGCTCGCATTCCACTACTTCCGCATCGTATTCCTTCAATCGCTCAACGAACCGCTCGTGACGGGCCCTGACCGTCATATCACCCCGCCGCACATAGTCGCGCGGTATGTCTGAATGCGCTTCCGCAGCCGTCGCACCGGCATTCCGCTCTGCGGACCCGGCGATAGCCGCCCCGGTAGCAGCCCGGGCCGCAGCACCGATGCGTTCCAGCACCTTCCTCCGGCCATCGGCCACGGCGCTCATCCTGCCTCCGCTCCCCCGTTGTAGCGCCGGCCTCCCGGCCGGCTGTAGCGCGGGCGTCCCCGCCCGCGCCGGTTCAAAGACCAACACGAAATCACGCGGTCAAAGCACCGGTCCCTTAGTCCCTCAGTCCCTCATCCCTAGTCCCAACGTCCCTGCTTTTCCACCACTCATGAAACGTCTGTTTCGGCAGCCCGCGCAGATCCCGTGTTTGCGTCCACTTCCCGCCCACACTCGGCAGCGAGTGAATCCATCCGTCCCGCCGCGTCACGAGCTTGGCGCCGATCCGCCCCGCCCATTGCGCGAAATGAAACAACCACGCCCGCGAAAAAATCACATTCGCCACGCGCATCCCGAGATACATGGGATCGAAAAACTTGCCCACAGTGTGCCGCTCCTGATCCGTAACCCTGGCCCGCAGGTCGATCAGAATCTCCGGAATATTGATCTTCACCGGGCACACTTCATAGCACGCCCCGCACAGCGACGACGCAAACGGCAGCGACTGCGCATGCTTCAACTGCTCGAGCTGCGGCGTCAGAATCGCCCCAATCGGCCCCGGATACACCGACCCATACGCATGTCCGCCCGTCTGCCGGTACACCGGGCAAGTATTCATGCACGCCGCGCAGCGAATGCAGCGCAGCGTCTGCCGCTCCGTCTTGCGCCCCAAAATCGATGACCGCCCATTGTCCAGCAGCACCACGTGAAAATTCTGCGGCCCGTCGCCCGGCGCCACGCCCGTCCACAGCGACGTGTACGGATTCATGCGCTCGCCCGTCGCCGACCGCGCCAGCAGTTGCAGCATAACCTCAAGATCGGCGAACCGCGGCACCACCTTCTCGATCCCCGCCAGCGTGATCAAAGTCCGCGGCAGCGTCAGGCACATGCGCCCGTTGCCTTCCGATTCCACCACCACCACGCCGCCCGTCTCGGCCACTAGAAAATTCGCGCCGCTAATCGCAGTCGGCACGTCGAGGAATTTTTTTCGCAGATAGTTCCGCGCCGCCGCCGTCAGCGCCTCGGGATCGTCTGACAAATTCTCAATCCCCATCGTCCGCGCGAAAATCTCACGCACCTGGGCGCGATTCACGTGCAGCGCCGGAACCACAATATGCGATGGCTCCCCATTGCCCAGTTGCAGAATGATCTCCGCCAAATCCGTCTCGTGGGCACGCACCCCCGCCGCCTCCAGAAACGGATTCAACTGAATCTCCGCCGAGGTCATGGTCTTGATCTTGATGACTTCGTCCGCACTCGCCTCGCGCAATATTTCCAAGATGACACGCCGCGCCTCGGCCGCATCCCGTGCCCAGTGCACGTGCCCGCCCGCCGCCGTGCAGCGCTCTTCAAATTGCTCCAGGTACGCGCCCAAATTCTCGAGCGTCTCGTCTTTGATGGCCGCCGCCGCCGTGCGCAGTTCTTGCCAATCCGTCTTTTCTTCCACCACCCGCGCCCGCTTGGCTTGGATCACATCAATGGCGTGGGCCACATTCTTGCGCAGTTGCACGTTGCGCAGCACCGGCAGCGCCGCCACGGGAAACGGAGGCGCCAGCGCAGGATCCAGCACGGGGCCCCCATCGAGCCTGTTTTTGGCTTGATGGGGTGGGAAAATCGGATGGTCGACCACGTGATCGGCAGCCGCGCTCATCCCACCACCTCAGGCGGCCTCTCTTGCGTGCTGGCCAATATCTGCGCCATGTGAATCGTCTTCATCGGCGCGTACTCCCGGTGCATCGCCCCGCCCAGGTGCATCAGGCAGCTATTGTCCAGCGCCGTGCAGAACTCCGCTCCCGTCGCCAGCACGTCTTCCAGCTTCACCGTCAACATCGCCGACGACACATCGCCGTTCTTCACGCTAAACGTGCCGCCGAATCCGCAACACCGGTCGAGATTCGCGAGCGGCGCCAGCTCCAGCCCGCGCACTTTGTTCAGCAACCGAAACGGCCGGTCGCCCAGGTGCAGAGCCCGCAAGCCGTGACAGCTCGCGTGGTAGGTCACGCGGTGCGGAAAATACGCGCCCACATCCTCCACGCCCAACTTGTCGATCAGGAACTCGCTCAGCTCCCACACCCGCGGCAGCAGCGCCTTGAACTCCCTGCGCAATTCCTCATTGCCCAGCTCCTCAAACAGCCCGGGGTATTGGTCGCGCATCATGGCCACGCACGACGACGACGGAATCACCACCGCCTCCGCATCCGCATAGAGCCGCACCAGTCGCTTGGCCTGGCTGAAGGCCTCGCCGCGGAATCCCGTGTTCGCGTGCATCTGGCCGCAGCAGGTCTGCCCGGCGCGAAACTCCAACTCCACGCCCAGCCGCTCCAGCAATCTCACCACCGCGCGCCCCGTTTCGGGATACAGCGTGTCGTTGTAGCAGGTAATGAACAGTGAAGCGCGCATCGAACCACTCATCCATGAAAAAATCAGGACACCAGCCAGGAAATCAGCCAAGAAATCGCATCATAAACCTTTACCAATCAATTGTCTATTGCAATCCAGTGCCTATTGAAGGAACGCAGGGAGCGAGGGAGCATGGGAGCATGAAATGCCGTGCCCCATCCTTTCCGCGTTCTTTGCGGAAAGGGTGGGATCGCACCCGCCGACCCGCTCCCTCAATCCCCCTAGTCCCGAGTCCCTAGTTTTCTATTCCCTACTCCCTACTCCCTACTCCCTGTCTCAGTCAACCTTCCCTACTCTCACCCGTCTAACTTTAGGAGTTAGCCCTCCATATCCACGAAAGAGCGGGTTCACATCCATTTTCATCCGGCTTCACACGTTGGTATTCGTCAGGCATAGCGCCGCGCGTAGTCTGCAGACAGTTCGAGTCGTCCGTTCCCAGCCTGGCAGCGCTTGCCAGCCCCTTCCCGTGCCCCATCCTTTCGCCCGTTTTTGGGCGAAAGGCTGGGAGAGCACTCTACCCGCCGCCGTATGATGGTTTTGTCTCCAACTCGTCCAATGAACGCATTCTCATCCGGCCCTATGCCGGTTTTTCTCACACGTACGGCAACTCTCCTCCCATTCGTGGGTCTTTCTCAAGAAAGGGTCCAGGACCAAACTCTATGATCAAGCTGCGTTCGCTCCCCCTCCGCGGTTCTCTGTGTGTTTTAGCCAGTGCATTCCTCCTCCCCGCTTTGAGCCTGGGACAAGGAGTCGCGCCCGCCGTCCGCATCCGCGCCCGCATTGACGAATCCCAGCTCACCACCCTTCGCGGCAACACCAATCCTCACGCCAACGCCAGGAACGACCAGGGCAAGGTCGCCGACAGCCTTCCCATGACCGACCTTATCCTGGTGCTCAGTCGCGACCCCGCGCAGCAGGCCGCCTTCGACGCCTTTGTCGCCGGCGAATACGACCAGAACTCGCCCAACTACCACCAGTGGCTCACGCCCGATCAGATCGGCGAGCAATTCGGTCCCTCGCAGACCGACATCCAAACCATCACCAACTGGCTCACCGGCCGCGGATTCACGGTCTCGCAAGTCACCCGCGACCGCATGTCCATCCGCTTCGGCGGCACGGCCGCGCAGGTCGAGGGCGCCTTCCATACCGAAATTCACAACCTCACGGTCAAGGGCGAAGCGCACATCGGCAACATGAGCGACCCGCAAATTCCCGCCTCGCTCTCCACCGTCGTCATCGGCGTCAAAGCCCTCCATAACTTTTTCCCGAAGCCCGCGCACCACATGGGCCAAGTTGTGCAACGCGATGCATCGTCGGGACAATGGGCACGGCCGTCCGCAGTTGGCGCGCTCAGCAGTACGGGCGCCGGCTCCGCCAAGCCCTTCCCGCCTGCAGGCGCAAACTCCCTCCCCCTCCCCAGCGCAGTGGCCAATTCCCGATCCGCGGCGCCGCAGTTCGGCGTAAGCGTCCCCGGAGCCGAGCCCTACCTGGTTGAGGACGTCGGCCCCTGGGACTTCGCCACCATCTACAACATCACCCCGCTCTGGAATGCGGGCATCGACGGCACCGGCCAGACCATAGCCATCGCCGGAACCAGCGACATCGACGTAGGCCAGTCGACCACAGAAGTGGGCGCTAACGGCTATAACGACGTCAACACCTTCCGCACCTTCTTCAACCTTCCCACCGGCAACCCATGGAACGCTCCCATTCGCGTCTCCGGCAACAGCCACGCACTAGAGGTCTGCACGGACACCACCGGGACTCTGCCCTGCGGCATCGATGATTTGCTCGAGAATTCGCTCGACGTTGAATGGTCGGCATCCATCGCCAAAAATGCTCAGGTCGTCCTCGTGGCCAGCTATCCGACCTCTAACACCGACGACAACCTCTACGATTCGGAAAGCTACATCGTCGACAACGTCGGCAATTCCAGCTCTCCCGTCTACGGCGTTCACGTCATGAACGTCAGCTACGGCGAATGCGAATTGGCCCTGGGCACCGCGGGCAACGTGCAGTACTACGATCTGTGGCAAACGGCCGCCGCTGAAGGTCTCGCGGTCATTGTGGCCGCGGGCGATTCCGGTTCGGCGAGCTGCGACGACGGCGGCTACGTAGCAGAAAGCGGGCTCTCGGTCAGCGGCCTGGCCTCCACTCCCTGGAATACCGCCGTAGGCGGCACCGACTTCAACTGGTGTGCACCCCAGAATTTCTTCAACTCCCCCACCACCGAGTGCACCGCATCGCCTTACTGGAATTCGACGAACAACGTGACCAATCAGTCCACCGCCGCCGGCTACGTGCCCGAGGTTCCCTGGAACGAAACCTGCGCCAATCCATTGGCTCTGACGTGGGTCCAGGACATTGCAAGCGAGATTTACAGCTACCCAACGTCAACCGTCACGACCCCGGAACAAGCCTGCAACTTCATCTATCTCGCCACCGAATACGGAGATCTGGGCAGCCCGAGCGTATACCCTTACGGCACGTATCTTGTGAACGTTGTCGGCGGCAGTGGCGGCGCCAGCAGTTGCGTGTCGAATACCACTTCTTCCGCCATCACCAACACCACCCTGGGGACCTGCACCACCACATCGGGTGCGGGCAGCACAGGCACCACCACCAATCCCGATACGGGCGCGTCCCAGGCATCCCTCGCCACCTACAACAACGGCTGGCCCAAGCCGAGTTGGCAAACCGGCGTCACAGGCATCCCCACTGACGGCGTGCGCGATCTGCCCGACGTGAGCTTCTTCGCCGCAGACGGATACCTTTCCTCGAGTGCCTATCTCATCTGCGTCTCGCAGGACTCGTCCGCCTACGGCACCAATCAGGCCTGCGTCTATACCAGCAACCAAGAGCCGGTTGCCCAGGAAGTAGGCGGAACTTCGGTAGCTACACCTGCCATGGCGGGCGTCGTCGCCCTCATCAACCAGAAGTCTGGCGCGGCGCAGGGCAGCCCCAACTCCCAACTCTACGCGTTGGCTGCCAAGCAGACCTACTCAAGCTGCAGTGCGGAAAGCGTCACCACCAGCAGCATCTGCTACTTCAACGACATCGACCAATACACGAACGCCCAGCCCTGCGATGCCGCCGACAGCTCTCCCAACTGCAAGGCAACCCAAACCACACTCAGCGGATACCCGGAAGATATCGGCATCCTCACCGGCTACAGCGCCAGCACCGGATTCGACCTCGCCACCGGCCTCGGCTCGATGAACATCGCCAATGTGGTAAATGCGTGGACGAAGGCGGCGGCCGGCTCGACCACGCCAACAGTCACCGTCACGCCGAGCCCCACCAGCATCAACTCAACCAACACCCTCAGCGTAACCGTGACCGTGGCCGGAATGTCGGGCGCTGTTCCGCCCACAGGATCAGTCACGCTCACCGCCTCCGGATCGACTTATACCGCAACCAACACGCTGAACAACAGCGGGTCCTATACCTTCACCATCCCCGCCAATAGCCTTCCCGGCACCACGGGCGGACAATCCGACACTCTGACCGCCAGTTACTCAGGCGATGTCAACTATGCGGCAAAAACCGGAACCGGCTCGGTCACCGTCACCACGACCGTCGCGTCGCTCACGCCCACCGTCACGGTAACGCCCGCCTCCAACACGCTGAACTCAGCCTCAAGTCTCAGTGTCACGGTGTCGGTCACCGGAACCGGCCCGGTGCCCACGGGAACCATCACCCTTTCCGGCGGCGGCTACACCTCCTCGGCTGAAACCATCGGAACCAGCCCCTGCGCGAGCAATATCAATTGCGTCTTCACCATTCCGGCAAACTCGCTCAGCTCCGGTGCCGACACGCTCACCGCCGCCTATAGCGGCGACAGCAACTACAAGTCGGGTTCGAACACAGGCTCCGTCACCGTCACTGAATCCACCTTCACTCTCACGCCCGGCACGCCCAGCTCCACAAGCGTCACGCCGGGTCAATCGGCAACCGTTACCGTGACAGCGGCGCCTACGGCCGGGTACACCGGAACCCTGACGCTGACATGCGCGCAGACCAGCACCACGGCAAGCGGCGGCGACGGCACAACATGCAACCCCAGCGGGTCAGACCAGATCAATCTCCTCACTTGCGGCGCCAGTTGCAGCGTGACATTCACCATCGGCACCTCCCCGGCCATCATCGCGAGCCTGGAGCATCCGAATCTGCCTGGCAACAACAAGGGCCCAGGTGGGAGTGAATGGCTGGGTGCAGGCTCCGGCGCAATTCTGGCTCTGCTCGTCTTCTTTGGCATTCCGGCCCGCCGACGTAGCTGGCGCTCCATGCTCTCCATCCTCGTCGTCCTGGTTGCAATCGGCACCCTGGCAAGTTGCGGCGGAGGCAGCACCAACGGCGGCGGAGGGGGCGGAGGCCAAAGCGATCCGGGCACAACCGCCGGAACCTATACCTACACCGTGACGGCGTCGGCCAGCCCGTCCGTCACTCCCACAGTCACCAAGACCTTCACGGTGACGGTGAACTAAGCAATCCTGCCCGTGCCCCATCCTTTCGCCCGTTTTTGGGCGAAAGGGTGGGAGAATACAAGCCAAGCCTACCCATCGGGCCCTCCGGCACGCC
>JBEKGH010000027.1:0-99579 GCA_050012895.1 Occallatibacter sp. | reverse complement strand
CACGAAGTGGTTCAGGTTCAGCGCTAGATCGGAGGAGCGGACTGCAAATGCTTCTCGAACGTCCGCCTCATTGTTCTTTGAGACGATGGCCAGCAGGATTCCTCTTGAAGACAACTGCTTCAGATAACTCTGATAAGCGAAGTAGCAGTTCCCGGGGAACGCGCTTCCTGTAGCAATTCCCTCCGCCCCGTCTTCGCCCAGGATTCCTCCCCACAACGTGTTGTCGAGATCCGTGCACAGTACCTTTCGCGGCGCCCGGTACATGGTCGAGAAGGCGCGAACCAGTCCCCGCGAATATGCACTGAAAAACTCTGCTGACACGGGAAGCCGATTAGCCATAAACATGCGCGCATCAGACCAGCGCGGTCGGCCATGACGCGCCGAAAGACGATCCACATCGAAGAAGACGCAGTCAGACACCGTGCGGCATATCGCGGCCAGTCTCTCATTCAATCGCAGAGTGGCATTGGGCAGGCTGTGCGGCAGATTTGCATCCCCGATGTCGCCAAGGGATGTGTGGTCAGGAACGACGAGACCCTGCAGCAAAATGCGAGCGGAACTGTGGGAGCGAAGGCTGCGCAGCAGTTGTGCCATCCGTCCGGCACATTCTTCGATCTCCGCTTCAACTCCGGCGCCTAATCCATCCGAGCAAAGGGTGGGGAGGCGGCCGCCAATCTCTTCCAAATCGAGAAGAATTAAAACCAGGTCGGGCTTGAATATTGCGAGCGCGCTCTGAGGGTTCAGCAGTTCATCGGCATACGAGCCGTAGCCGCCCATTTCGAGATCCAGCACATAACTCGAGAACATTGCCTCAGTGGCCAGAAAAGGAAGGATCGGTTCAACAGTTACGGAACGAACTATATAAGTTCGTTGCGGCCGGGCGCCCAATTGGTCCTGTATGGCGTCGGCAATTCCCGCAAGTACGGAGGCACAAAACATTACATCTGCGGGCTTGTTCGATCCGTCAACGAGCTTTTTCGCGCATCTGATTGCCGTGCCTGCATCCCGGCTACGCGCAGAATCCTTGATCTGCCTTCGCAGTTCCTGCCTCTCGGCGTCAGTTTGCACCGGCTTCCTCCGCTGCTGTTGCCGCTTGCGACTGAACAGCCTTGGGCGCACGCATAATAATTCGACCAGGTACACCCATCACAGTTGCCCCGTCGGGAACATTACCTATCACCAGTGTATTGGCGGCGATTTTTGCGCCGTTCCCGATTTTGATCTTTCCCACTAATGTTGCCCCCGTGCCAATGTAGACATCATCGCCAATAATGGGCGCGCCCTGACGGCCCATAGCGGAGGTTCCAATTGTTACACGATGGGTGATGTCGCAATTTCTTCCTACGACAACTCCTGAATTGATGTGGATTCCTCCGATATGGCCCATGTAGAGTCCCTCTCCGATGGTGGCCTCGGGATCAATACACATTTCCATGAAGATCTCGCAAAATTTGTTTGCGATGAACGAAAATAACTTCAGGGGCAATCGAATCAGAACGAAGGGTCTTGCCACATTGAGCCAGTTGCCCAATCGATAGCAGCCAATTGCCCAAACCGCCGGATTGGTCCACAACTCTTTGCCCGCATGGCCCTTGGCCTTGAAGCGTTCAATGTCTGCAGAAAACCTGCTCATTAAAACCCCATGAAAGATCGACTTCTTTCGAGGCTCTCTTTGTTCGCTTGGGAGATGTTATCAGGTTAAACACGCTTCAACCAGTGCCCGTATTCCCGGAGTGCAGAGCATTGTGAGGTTCCTCCCTTCGTGACCTGCTTCGATCTCCTGACGTCATATCTTTGCTGGAAAATTTCCGTCGATGGCCTCAAACTGCTCCGTCCTCGTGTAGGTGTGGGTGCCGAGGTTACCGCGAACCCAGCCCGGATCAAGGCGTGCAATGGGCCGCTCATCGTACTCGGTCTCACTTAAAGCAAGAACTTCCGAGAAGACGAGCGCACCGCCATACGCCTCCGAGCAATCCTGAGAAGGTCGGATCAGGCGGTCCCCATCGTAAAACAACGCGCCAGCCGGACGTGCGCATCGAACGTCAGAAAGCACAGGGCTACGTGGATGCGGCTCCCAAGGTCCCGTGAGGGAATCGGCGAAGAAGAGGCCAAGTTCGTCGCAGTTGGAATACCTTCCATTGGAGACCCCGGCGAACATCCAGAATCTATTACCGACCTTATGGATTGTGGCATCCACTGCGTAGACATCTTTGAGGAGAACGGCTTCAAGATTCCAACCGGTGGGAAAGCTCGTTGCGCGATATAATTCGACCGTCCGATTTGCCTTGGTTTCAGGGATCATGTACATTTCCCCGCCATGTTCAAAAAGAAATGGATAGGAAAGGTGATAAGGACGGCGCAGCACCTCGACCGGCGTACCTGGTGAACCATCCGCCTGAAGCTCGCAATAGGAAATAACGGCGCGACCTTCGTTGTAACGAAAATCTTCAAGAAACAAAAAGGTCTTTCCGTCCTTCTCTACCAGGAATGGATCGGCGTAGAAACTGTTCTTTGGCGGCAACATCAGGCGATAATCGGACGGATCGGCGAAGCCATGTTTCGCACTTCTGCGCCGAATGGCGAGGAACCATTGAGGTGTTGAACCGAACAGCAGAGAGTCAATCCGCGCCTTCAGTTTCCGAAAAAACAAGCGCGCGATGAAGTTCACCATCTGTGGCGTGGTTGGCGTTCTGTAAATGCCACGAGAATAGGTGTCCTTCTCCTGATAAGTGGGCAGAGACTCAAGGAACTCAAAGCCGCGCTGATGAAGATCGCGCAGCCGGCGCAGGCCATATTCTGCTGTCTTCCAATAGATAGGGTTTCGGTTGCGATAAAGTGAAGTAAAATCTGTGGACGAATGGCCCCGGTATAGAACCCGTCCGCCGTCGAGGGATTCGGTTAATACCTGAAGAATTGTTCCGGAGACAGGGTTCCCCTCGTAGATCTCCCAAAAAAGAGGTGGGCCCCCGCGATACTCGAGATTGTCATCATGGTGGAAGGACCACACCCCGTAACGGGCGGCGCTTAAGATCCCTCCCCGAATGATTCGGAAGCCGAAACGGAAGAGAACATCGAGGTTGTGGCCGCGTATCTCGGTCAACTCGTCTTCAGGTATGCGATCGGTAAAGCCTTTGCGAGCCGGATGTACGGTGATGGAAGAAATGCCATTAAGGAAAGTTGAAAGGTCCACCGGCGCCTTTGCGTCGTTGAACACTTTGTTCCGCCGGTAGTCCCACTCTTCGTAAAGGTGATACAGCGACGAGCGCCAGTGATTGCGAAGCCTGGTCTTCAGGTTGGGTCTCGATTGAACGGGCGGCGTATTCAGAATCACAAGTTCAATGCGCGCAAATCCGCAGGCCTTGATGTCTTCGAGAATCCTGGCAACCCATGCAACGGATGTATACGAATCCAGCAGAATGCCTACGCGCAGCATAATTTTCCTGATACTGAATCACGATGGAACCCATGAAGAGAATACTGGAACCTGATAACTACTGAATTCTCAACGCAGCAGAAAAAAGCGGCCATGGCGTCCTCAGCCTCAATTGATGACAGAACTCCAACCCGCGAGGGGCTGATTCCGCAGCTGCGAGGCTCCTGCATTGATCGGCCACCTCCGTTGCTGTCCAACCTCGTTTGAGTTTCCATTCAAGCCTGTCGGGCTACTCCAATCCGGCAACATCAATGCGTACCTGCATGAGCCCGGAAGCAACTGCATGCAGGTGCGCATTTGTACTCTAGCCCAGTCCTTGCAGCGCCGTTCTCGCGTCCTTTCCTGTCGGCGAATCCGGGGCCAGAGACGCCGCCTTTTTCAGGTGGGTCGCTGCGTTGCTCTTGTCGCCTAGTTTGCTGTAAACCATTCCCAGGTGATATTGCATTGCAGCATTGTTCGGATCAGTCTTGAGCGCATTCTCCAGCAGGTCGCGGGCAAATCCGTAGGCTCCCTTGTAGTAGTAGGCCCATGCCAATGTGTCTGCTGTGTCGGGTGAATTCGGCATGGCCTGTCGAGCCGTTTGCGCGAGGGTGAGAGCCACATCCACGTTTTCGCCATTCAGCAGCATCCGATAGGCAAGATTGTTCGCCGCAGTGGGCTGTTGCGGCTGGATTTCGAGCGCCTTCCTGTAGTAGGCCTCGGCCTTACCCATGTCTCCACGCGATTCCTCTAGAGTTCCCAGAATCGCGAGGACCGCGGCATCGTTAGGATGCGCAGCCGACCACTTTTCCCAGGTGCTGATGGCATCGGCCGACTGTCCGCGCTGCTCTTCAATCTGCGCGTACAGCATCACCGCCTCGCCGTCGCTGGAGTTGAGTTGCATGGCTTTCTGGGCTGCAGCTGCCGCCTGGTCCAGGTTCTTGTTTTGAATTTGCAGCTCCGCCAGAAGATCATAAAAAGCACTGTTTTTCGGGCTCTTCTCTATCTGCGCATTCAAGCGAGCCAGGGCCTTTTCCGGCTGTTTTTCGTAGAGATCGTAGCCGACCAGGATATGCAGGGCTTCGATAGAATCAGGGTCAAACTGCAAGACCTGTTCCAGGAGCGCTACTCCTTCTGGAAAACGCTTCTGCGTGAATCGAAGTTTGCCAAGTTCGAGATAGGCCTGTGGGCTTTGCGGAGCAATGCTCATGGCCGTCTTAAGGTCAGCCTCGGCTTTGTCTGTTGCGTTGTGGTTTATCTCCACAATGGCACGCCAAATATAGCCGCCAGGAAAGCGCGGTGCAGCTGCGATCGTCTTGTCAGCCACGTCGGCTAGCAGATTCATGTCTCCGCGTTGAATTGCAATCCGCGCAAGTTCTTCCTCTGCGTCCAACCTGGACGGGCTAAGACTTGCCGCCTGGCGAAAGCTCGTCTCCGCCAGATCGATATCGCCCTTAGCCAACGCGGCCCTGCCCAGCCAGTACTGCAGGAAGCCATCCTTCGGGGAATCCCTGACTGCACTTTGAAGAGCAATTACTGCGTCGCTCGCCTTACCACTATTGAGCAGCACGATTCCGTTCAATCCCGCAACTTGCGGATCCTTGGGGTGCGTCTTCAACAGTCCGGTCACCACTGTTTGTGCGGTTGCGTAATCTTTAACCTCGAGAAGCACGCGAACATACCCCTCGAGCACAGAAACGTTCTTGGGATACTTCGCGGCAAGACTTGAGTACTCTGCCTTGGCCTTGTCCAACTGTCCGGAGTTCACGTAGTAGTCCGCCAGGATTCGCACTCCCTGCGGATCGTCGGCAAAGTCCTTCGATGCCTGTCGAAGCACTTGCTCGGCTCTCCCCTGATCCCCCTCCTTGAGTATGACCTCAGCAACATTTGCCCTCGCGGCAAGGCTTTTAGGATCCGTGGCGACGGCAGCCCAACTCATCTTCTCTGCGTCGGCCAGGCGGTTGTTCCTGGCATAGAATGCCGCGAGAATGAGCTTGGCATTCACTGACTTCGGATCGAGAACGACAGCCTTTTCTAGCTCGTCTTCGACGGAAGCAGCCTTGGTTGTATCCGCCGATTGAAGGATTGCGAGGTCCTCATGGAAGGCCGCACGGTTCGGATCGAGTTCTATAGCACGCTGCATCTCGATGAGAGCCTGATCCTTCTGGCCCTTCCTGACGTCTATGGCGGAGAGCAGCGCGTGAGCATCCGGATTGTCTGGTTCTGCTGCCAACACAGCATTGGCCTGTGTTTGTGCGTCGTCGGGTTTGCCGCCTGCGACAAACAGATTGCCAAGATCGATCCGCGCCTTATAGTTTGTGGGCTGCAAATCCACGGTGCGCAAGAGCTCCCTATAAGCTCCGCTGAGTTGCCCCAAATGCTCGTACGCTTGGGCCAGGGCATAATGGGCGTCGGCAAAGTTCTTGTCCACCTTCAGGGCGTTCATATACTGGATGGCAGCTTCCCGGTATTTGCCCTGTGCGCTATATCGCTCTCCGCTCTCCAGATACTTGTGCTTTCGCACGTTGGGGTCGCCATGGCACCCGGCCAGGAGCGCTGTGGCGACGAAGAGCACGATCACGCAATAAGCGCCTCGCCAATTCATTTGTCGCCATCTTTCATCGAATCTCACTTGAGCTGCCTTGAATGAGCTTCTCACTGTTCTCCATCCTTGCTGGCTGCCGTTCGCACGAACTCAGCCTGAAATCCTTTGCTGAAGCGCGTTGCCTTTCCCTGCTTCTTCAAACCCCCTCAGTTTGGGATAAATCGAGGGAGCATGGGAAGGAGCTGCGCCGTAAATGCCTCGGCCCTGGCCCTTGCCGCTGACAGGCCTTCGCTGGCGTCGATCGGCGTAATCACCCTGATCAGCGCCCCATCCGTGCGATTCAACCGTATCGCGTCAGTTACCAAATAGACCTTAGCCAGGTATTCATTGGCAATACTACGTCCGTGTGCTTGATACCAATAGATCACGAATTGCCTATTTTCCCCGTCGGCAATGATGTATTCACCCACTCGGTGCGCATTGCCGTTCGCATCGTTCAGATTGACATACTGCTCCGATTCGAAAGCCCAGCCGGAACCTGGCAGGCAGTTTTTCGGCGAATGAATGGTGACGCCCGTCCTTTGCGTCGGAAAATACCCGATAAAGAGACCGATCGGCGGCTTCCCTCCGTCGTGGATGTAAACGCGCGACATGAAGTCTCCGGCGCCGAGAACATCGAGCGTTTCCTGGTCGATCTCGACATCGCTTCCCCACCATCCGGCAAGGTTGCGCGGCATCTGCGACAAGGGCTCGCTCACGGGAATAAAATCGGAATTGCCGCGGGCGTACAGCAGCAGTGCTGTTCCGGCCAGCAGCGCGACAATTGTCCAGAAGCGCGCGCTCTTCATGCTTGCCTCCGTCGGACAGGGAACAACCCCATGGCGCGATGGACGATGAACAGGCACCCCAGAGACACGAGAAATATGACCCAGCCGGAAAACTCGTGAAAGAAGCCCATGGCCTTATCCGGATCCCAGTACTGGACGCACAACCCGGTGCCGAAGATGCGCACCGCGTTGGCCGCAATCGCGATCGGAATGCTCGCTACAGCGAGAACGGTCCTCCGCAGGGAGGATTTCTCCAGAAAGTATCCATAGAAAATCGCTAGCGTAATTAGGCTCATCAGAGAGCGAATGCCGCTACATGCCTCTGCCACTTCGAGCTTCATTACGGAGAGTTGAATGATATTGCCCTCGCGCAGAACCGGCACGTCGAATAATTGAAGCAAAGCGCTGGCAAGCTTCGTGGCCAGGATCTGCAGGGGAAAAGTGATCTGATTGAAAATAATCGCGGGGATCGGTATCGCCAGCACCAAGACCAGCAAAGGGAAGCGAAGCTCCTTCAAGAGCGGCCACCCGCCGAAACTCAGCACCAGCCCCGCCAACAGGATCACCAGGGATATTCGCGATAGAAACAGCTCCGCGCCGTAGACACCGAGGAGCAGAACCACCAGCCCCAGGGCTACTACTGCGACTCCATTCCAGGTGGGAGCGATTTTCGTGTTACGAAGGGTTTCTCTCTTTACCCACACCAGGTACGCCGCAAAGATTGGGACCAGGAAGCCTTGGGAAAAATCGGGGATCTCCGCCCAGTCGACCACCAGTTTTACCAGCACACGGAAGTACACCGCCAGCATGAGGACGGCAATGAGTGCCGCGCCCCATGGCAAATGAGCGTTGCGAAGAGACCAGGGATTCTTCGTAATCGCTGGCGTCTGTATAGCTTGGGCCATAGTCACCGTAAAAGCATTTGAGTCATTCCAATCCGATACATCTTACTCTAGCAATCGGACAGCCGAAAGTGGAACCGTTCAATCCAAGCGAATTCGTCATGATTTGCCCGGCATAGGGAACCAGCCTTATCGCGCGAATGGAAAATACTTTCCACTTTGCAGGGAAACCAATGTCACAATTTTTCCCCATAGGAGAGAAAAATCTTTCCTTCCCTTTACAGACCTTTCCTCCGGAAACTGCTCCCAAGAGCGGATATATCGCATGGAAAGCCCATTCCACGCCCGCTCCCGAGGTTTGGAAGTCGCCTTGCTAAGCTAGGGATGTGCACCCAGGACCCTTCATGGCGGACATTACAACCCTCCAAAGCGCAAAGCGGCAGGCGAAACCGTTCGTCTCCGAAAGACAGTTTGCCCCTATTGAGGTGCAGATTCAACGCGCGATCTCCCGTATTGCCGATAGCGACTGCCCGGTTCTGATTGTGGGTGAGCACGGTGTTGGAAAACGCACCATAGCCGCGCAAATCCACGTGCAGGCGCATCGGTCTCGCAGCAACTTTACAGAGATTCCCAGCGCCGCTGCCGATGCTCAGAACCTCCTGGCGGCATTTTCGACCAGGGGGACTGTGTATCTGACGGAGATTGCGAGTCTGAGCCTTGCCCTGCAGGAGCTGATCATCAATACCTATTTTCACTCCGAGCAGACGCAAAATTGCCGCCTCCTTTGTGGTACGAGCCGCGAACTTATTGAGGATGTCAAAACCTCACGTATGAGAGAGGATTTCTATTATCTGGCCTCGACTGTCACGCTTCGCATTTCACCTTTGCGCTGCAGGAAAGCCGAAATTCTCGCCATCACCGATGGCCTTTTGGCGCAGTATTCCAAGCAGTTCGATCGTCCGAAGCCAGTTCTACGGGAGGAGATCATTGAGTTTCTGATGAAGCACCCCTGGCCAGAAAACCTGCCGGAACTGCAGACCGCAATCAAGACCTTTGTCGCCATCGGTGACCAAGCAATCTCCCTCGCAGCACTGAAAGCCGCGGCCTCGACGGCAAGGTCGAATGGAGAACGCAAGCCTCTGTCGCTGAAGGACGCCACACGGGCTGCATCGGCCCAAATCGAACGTCAGCTGATCTCGGAAGTTCTGGTTGCGACCGGCGGCAATCGCAAACGCGCGGCGGACGAGCTAGGGATCAGCTATAAAGCCTTACTCTACAAGCTCAAGCAGGCCAGAACAGGATACATGCCTGCTGCCAACAAGATCGGAGTTGCACTATGAAACCAGAGAGACTTCTGATTTTAGTATTCTTTTTGCCATGTCTTATCTGTTATTCCCAGAGCCCGGAACCGGCTGCCGGCCCTGCCCCGGTCACCGCGCCAGGCCCGACCGCACCAGGTCCGGTCACGCCAGGTCCGACCACGCCAGAACCAGCTGCGCCAGTCTCGGCCCCGGGCGTTGATGCCAATACCTACGTGATCGGCCCGGAGGACGTTCTCTCCGTCTCAGTTTGGAAAGAGCCCACTCTCTCGGCCAATCCGCTTGTCCGGCCTGACGGCATGATCTCTCTTCCGCTTCTCGGCGATGTTCAGGCCTCTGGGTTGACACCATTGAAGTTGGCGGATGAGATCGCTGAAAAACTCAAGAAATACGTCCAGAATCCGACCGTCTTCGTCATCGTCAATGCCATCAATAGCAAGAAGATCTATTTTCTCGGCGAAGCCGGAAAGTCGGGCCCAATCCCCATGACCCCTGGCATGACCTTATTGGAAGCGATCTCCAGTGCCGGAGGACTCTCGCAGTTTGCCAATGCGAAGAAAATCTACATCTTGCGCGACGAAGGTGGCAAGCACATAAGGATTCCAGTGCATTACAAGGAAGCGCTGAAGGGCAACAGCCAATTCAATCTGATTCTTGAACCGGGGGACACGATTGTTGTTCCCTAAGGCGCCGCAAATGAAAACGACTCTCATACTATTGGCGTTTCTTTTCACCGTTGCCGCCACGTCCCATGCGCAGGTCGCGCCTGAGGCGACCGCAGGCACCGCCAGCCTGGGTTATTCCCTTAACTACGCGCAGACGGCAACAATTAGCGGCTATGGCAACCAACAGAGAAGCACAGCTTCCGGAATTTTGGATTATGCGAATGGGAGCGTGCGCCTGCCTTTCCAGGTCACAGTGGCCGGCGGATTCGGCTGGACCGAAGCAGGCACGTCCTATGGGAATGGTTTCTATGAGAATCTCGCGCTATCGCAGGGCATAATCTGGCGCAAAACGACGGTCATGGTCGGCGACAGCTTAAGTTATCTGCCACTGTCACCTGTCACAGGCTTCTCGGGAGTCCCAGGTACAGGCGAGCCGATCGGCGGGCCAGGTCAGGCACCAACAACCAACCAATCGATTCTAACCCTTGCTACCCGCTCTATCGCCAACGGCGTGGACGGATCAGTCAGTCAGAAGCTCAACTCCGCTTGGAGCCTCAGTGGTGGCGGCGGTATGTTCAAACTGATATACCCTGACGGGAATGGCCTGGATACAAACTCCGAAAGCGCAGACGTGACTATCTCCCGGAGCCTCAACAAGTTGAATTCTCTCAATGGCGCGTACAGTTTTTCGGAATTCAGCTACCCCGGTTACGACTTCTCTTTAAGGTCCAGTTCCCTGCTTTTTGGCGGCAACCGCCAGTGGAACCGAAGCCTCACTACGACCGCCGCCGTGGGCGTTGGGTGGACCAGCAGCTCCGGCAGTGTGGGTAGTTCGGGCAGTTCGGGCAGTTCTGGCAGTTCTCTTATGCCGTCCTCGACCAGACTCTCAGTCAACGCGTCGATTAACTACCTGTTACGGTACGGGGCGACCAGCGTGAACTACATCCGTGCAACAAGTGGCGGCGGAGGGTACACGCTGGGCGCATATGTGGACGCCGTGAATGCAAACTACTCGTGGGATGCAGGAAAGAGCCTAACTATTGGATTCCAAGGTGACTACACCAGAACGGCAACGCTCCAAGGCACAGGGGTCACAAGTGGAGAGGTTGCTGGAGCGCAGGCTGGCTGGCGAATGGGCCGGTATCTCTCAGTATTTGCAAATTACACGGTACTGGACCAGTCGTCGAGTGCTGCACTTCCGGGTAGCGCTCTGGGCAGCCTGTACCAAACAATCAGCTTTGGCATGGGGTTTTCGCCCAGAAAGCTACACCCCTTCTCGCAGTAGGCCTTAAAGGAGTCAAATGCTCGGACATCGCGAACTAACAATGCAGGACTACACCGGAATCCTGAAACGGCGATTCTGGTTGATTCTAATTTCTGCGGTCCTTTTCCTTGGGGTCGGCATCGGCCTCACGTACATCATTCCGCCCCAGTACATGTCGCAGACGCTTGTGATCATTGAGCAACAGCAGGTTCCCACAAGCTATGTGATGCCCGTCGTCACTCAAGATCTCGGTTCGCGCCTGGCATCGATGAGGGAACAGATCCTGAGCCGCTCACGCCTTCAGCCGATCATCGAGAAATTCAACTTGTTCGCTGGCCACGGCGCCACAATGGACGACCGCATCGAAATGACGCAGAAGGCTATCGAAGTCAAGCCAATCCCTTCTTCTAACCCGGCGTTGTCTGGGATGCCAGGCTTCTTCGTCAGCTTCAAGGCACCGGATGCGCACACAGCGCAACAGGTATGTGGCGAGATCACGTCTCTCTTCCTTAGCGAGAATCTGAGTACTCGTGAGCAGTCCGCCGAGGGTACGACGGACTTCCTGAAGCAGCAACTCGCCGATGCCAAGGCGAAGCTTGACGACCAGGATGCCAAGCTTGCGGCCTTCGAGGAAAAGAACTTCGGCCTGATTCCCGAGGAGGGGCAGAACGATAATGGCACGCTTCAGGCACTTACAATTCATCTTGACACCGTGACGCAGTCGTTGGGTCACGACCAGCAGGAAGTGAGCGTTCTCCAGGCAGCGATCGCGCAGCAAACACGAGACCCGCAAGGCATTGAGGCGGGGGCCCCTTCAGTGGATGAGCGCAAGGCGGAGCTTAAAGCTCTCATCGAGCAGAAGCAGACTCTAGAGGCGCAATACACGCCTGACCATCCGGATGTCATTGCGATCTCACGAAAGATTGAAGATTTGCAGGCTGAGATCGCCCATGCCTCTGCTGAGCCGGCTCCGGCTCCGGCCCCGGCAGCACCGCCCGTTAGCCGTGGTGATCCGCCGCAACTCCAACAGCTCAAGGCGCAGCTTCGCGCGGCGGAGGCGTCCCTGGCCGCCGCGAAGCAGGAACAAGCTCGGATCGAGCAGCAGATTCGCGGTTACGAGGGACGGATTCAGTCAAGACCGGAGGTTGGTGCAGAGTACAAGCAAATCACCCGCGACCATCAGATGAGTGTGGATTCCTACAACTCGCTGCTGAAGAAAATTAACGAATCGTCCATGGCAACCGCCCTTGAACAGGCCCAGGAGGGCGAGCAGTTCCGCGTCCTGGATCCCGCCAATCTTCCCGACGCCCCGTCATTTCCGATTCCGGGTGTCTTTGCGGGCGGGGGCTTTGCATTCGGCCTCTTACTGGGTCTGCTTGTTGTCGCGTTGCTCGAGTATCGCGATACTACGCTGCACAATGAGAGAGACATTTGGGCCTTCACCAAGCTGCCAACCTTGGCTGTGATCTCCCGCGTTAAAGAGCTCCCCCAGCCTGTGAAGCCTCACACCCGGTGGAAGCTTTTCTCACGAACCAATAAGCCCGTTGAAAGCGCGCTCGGATAACCATGTACAGACACTTCTTTGGCATGAACGACTCACCTTTCGGGACCTGTCCCGATCCGCGGTTTCTATACATGACGCCGCAGATTCAGGAAGCTCTTGCGTGCCTGCAATACGGCATTGCGGCACGCAAGGGCTTTGTCGTGATGACCGGAGAAGTGGGTACAGGAAAAACAACTCTCCTCAAGACCGTTCTCAGCTCATTTGTCGACCAACGCATTTCGACAGCTTTTGTGTTTAATCCGCGTCTCGATGTTCTCGACTTTCTTGAATTTGTGCTCGCGGACTTTGGTATTCCGTTCACCTCGCGAACCAAGTCTGGCATGCTGCTGCAGCTCAATTCCTGGCTTATCGACCGCTTCCGCAACAGGGAATTGTGCGCCATTGTGGTCGATGATGCTCAGAACCTTTCTTGGGACCTTCTTGAAGAAATTCGTTTGCTCACGAATCTGGAGACTTCATCGGAAAAGCTGGTGCAGATTGTGCTCTCCGGGCAGCCAGAACTCGAAGAAAAGCTTCGCAATCCCTGCGTTCGCCAGCTTCGTCAGCGCATTTCACTGTGGTGCAAAACGCGGCCGCTGACTATCGAGGAGACAAAGGCCTACATCGCAAAAAGGCTGCATATCGTTGGCGCGAGCCAGCCCGTGTTTTTGCCGGAAGCTGTGCTGCTTGTCCATCGCTATTCCAGGGGGATTCCTCGCCTCATCAATCTGGTTTGCGAGCATGCACTGATCAGTGCCTATGTGGAGCAGATCAAGCCCATCCCGCCGCACATTGTTGAGTCGGTAAGCGCGGAACTCGATCTGGCTCAGCAGCCCTTTGTGATCTCACCCGAGGATTTGTCCGGGCTGCCCGAGGATTCTTTGCCAACCGCAATCTCCAGCATCATCAACCCCGTAACAGATTTCACAGATTTCCAAGAGGACAGTTGAGCTATGAGCCGCATACATGAAGCACTTCAAAGGGCATATCGCGAGCGCGGAAAATTGCCGGTCTCAGAAGACGATCAGATTGCCGAGCTGACAATCACCTCCGTTCCTGAGGCGCTGCCGCTCATCAAGCACGAATTGGTCTTGGAAAACATTGCGCAGCATCCGTGGAAGCCGGTTACCGCCGCCTTTCCTACGCTCAATGACCGCGGCGCAATCGTCGAGCAGTTTCGTCGCCTTCGCTCGCACATCTACCAGGCTCACGCTGGGACTCCAGTGAAGACGATTCTTATTGGCAGCGGCATGCCTTCGGAAGGAAAGACCTTCGTCGCGGCAAATCTAGCCATGAGCTTGGCGCGCAACAGTGACAATAACATTCTGCTCATCGACGGCGATCTGCGCCGTCCCACGCTTCATGAACTGCTGGGCGCTCCCAATACCCCGGGATTATCGGATTATTTGGCAGGCAAGGTTGATTTGATTGACGTCATGCAGCGCTACCGTAGTCCCGAAAGTGGAGATGACGCCGGCAAGGAGATCATCTCCAACCTCACCTTTATTCCTTCGGGCAAGGCCAGCGACAACTCTTCCGAGCTGGTCGCCAATCACCTCATCGAGGAACTGATCGCAACAGTTTCACCGCATTTCGATTGGATTGTGATTGACTCTCCGCCGGTGCTGGCGGTTACCGACGCGGTCGACCTTGCCCGCGCCGCCGATGCCATCTTGGTCGTCGCGCGTGAAGCAAGCACGCGCTACGATGTGGCGCAGCGCACCCAGGCGGCCTTCAGCAATTCGCGCATCCTCGGCTTTGTACTTAATGCTGTCAAGGATGCTCCACGCAAAGGTTCATACGACTACGGCTATTACTACTACAACAGTGAGTCGGAAGGCAGCGATCGCTCCAGGAAGTTAAAGGATAGGAAGGAATGATCAGGCTTTTTAATGTCTACTATCCGACCCGGACCCTGGTCCTGCTTCTTTGCGAAGTGTTCCTCGTGAGTGGTTCATTTCTGCTTGCCACCGCGTACCTTGCAGGGCCGGATGCGTACATCGTTCTGATTTACGAAAACGGCGTCTTAAAGATCGCAGGCATTACAGTTCTAACCTTGCTTCTCTCGTACTACTTTGATCTCTATGAGCCGCAGCGCATCTCAGGACGTTGGGAAATCTACTTCCGGCTTCTGCTGGTTCTTAGCGTTCTTTCTTTTTTTCTCGCAGCGCTTTTATATTTCTTTCCTGAAATTAGCATAGTCTCGAATGTTCCTCTCGTCGGCACCGCTATCCTCGCGATTGCCCTCGTTATCTGGCGATCGGCATATGAGTCGATCCTCGGCCTTTCGATGTTCCGCGAACGCGTTTATGTGCTGGGTGGCGGCGCGCGGGCGCGCGCGGTTGTCGAAACTCTGCGCGCCAGACGCGATGCCGGGATGGAAGTCGTCCACGGAGAGAACAAAGGCGCATTCAACGGGGACCTGGAACGCTTTGCGGCAGACCTGCGTGCCTTTTGCGAACCAAAGCCTTGCATTGACCGCGTCATCGTTGCCATGGAAGACCGGCGGGGGTCGTTGCCGGTTCGTGAACTCCTTGATCTTCGGCTCCGTGGGGTTGTGATTGAAGATACCAGCGAACTCATGGAGCGCCTCTTGGGCAGACTTCCGCTGGACGGGCTCAATCCCAGCACCCTCATCTTCACTCGCGGTTTCAACGTAAAGGTGGCGCATCAGATTGTGCGGCGTCTGATTTCCATCATCGTCTCTTTTGTAGGGTTGGTGCTCTGCCTGCCGTTCATTCCGTTCATCATTTTAGCCATTCGTCTGTCTTCACCCGGCCCCATCTTTTTCCGCCAAATTCGTGTGGGACTACATGGCCAGCATTTTTCTCTGCTCAAATTCCGGACCATGCGGCAGGACGCCGAGGCCAACGGAGCTGTCTGGGCGACCAGGAACGACTCTCGCGTCACTCCGTTTGGCAAATTCATGCGCAAGACCCGCCTCGATGAGATTCCCCAGCTTTGGAACGTCCTCTGTGGAGAAATGGGATTTGTCGGGCCCCGTCCCGAGCGCCCTGAGTTTGTGCAGTGGCTCACCAGAGAAATTCCTTATTATGAGATACGGCACATTGTCCGCCCGGGGCTCACCGGTTGGGCGCAGGTTCGATATCAATACGGCGCAAGCCTCGAAGAAACAAAGCGAAAACTTGAATACGATCTCTACTACATCAAGCACGTATCGCTAGGTCTTTACTTGCTCATCATTTTCGAGACCATTAAGACGATCGTGCTGCGCAGGGGTGCCCAGTGATAACCAGCCACCGGAAGTCCTCGATGGAAGCTGGTGTTCACGGGAAAGGTCGGCGCTTTGATCATGAAGATTAACTATTAGTGGTATTTGCCTGTTGAAAGGATGAATGGATGGAAACGTACTTGGTTACGGGCGCAGCTGGCTTCATTGGCAGGTCGATCGCTGCGGAACTGCTGGCGCGAGGCAAGAAAGTCCGTGGTATCGACAACTTTGTCACCGGAAAGCGCGAGAATCTGCTCGGGCTGGAGGCGATGGACTTTATTGAGGCCGATATTAACGACACCGAAGCAGTGGCTAGGGCATGTCGCGGCGTCGAGTGTATCTTTCATGAAGCCGCGATCCCCTCTGTGCCGCGTTCCATCGAGGATCCAGTGGCCTCAAACCACGCCGGAGTCTCGGGAACTGTTCAGTTGCTGGTTGCGGCGAAGAACGCCAAGGTGCGAAGGGTGGTTTATGCCGGTTCATCGTCCGTGTACGGCAATACCCCAACCTTGCCAAAATCGGAGCAGATGCAGCCCAGCCCTATCTCCCCCTACGCGGTAGCCAAGCTGGCCGGCGAGCTTTACATGCAGTCCTTCACGCGGGTGTACGGTCTGGAGACCGTGGTGATCCGCTATTTCAACGTCTTCGGCCCCTGGCAAGATCCGACCTCACATTACTCCGGCATTTTAGCCATCTTTACGATGAAAATGCTGGCCGGAGAAACTCCCACCATCTATGGAGATGGGGAGCAGAGCCGTGACTTTACCTTCATTCAGAACGTGGTTCACGGCAATCTGTTAGCCTCTGAGGCTTCTGCTGAACGAGTATCCGGTAAGGTCTTCAATATAGCCACAGGGAATCGCGTAACACTGAACCAGACAGTTGAAATACTGCGCCGCGCCACCGGCTACACCGGTGAAGTACGGTACGCTGCGGAGCGCAGCGGCGATGTGAAGCATTCCCTCGCCGATATCAGCCGGGCAAAGGAATGTTTCGGCTATGAGCCGCTCGTCAGTTTCAACGAGGGCATCGAGCGCACAGTCGCCTGGTACAAGGCGGCCGCTGAGACCGCAATTGCTCACACTGGGAGTCGGCGATGACTATTCAAATGTTCAACACGACAGCAGAAATCAAGCATAAGATCGAAACCCGCGAAGCCCGCATCGGCATTGTCGGCATGGGGTATGTTGGCCTTCCGCTGGCGTTGCTGTTCAGCGACCAGCGCTTCTCCATTACTGGATTCGACATTGATTCCAGCAAAGTGGCTACGCTGAATCAGGGTGGTTCGTACATCGTTCGCATCTCCGGCGCTGAGATTCAGTCGGCTCAGAAGAACGGCTTCGTCGCCACCGCCGATTACGGCTTGATTGCCCAGATGGATGTCATCATCATCTGTGTGCCTACGCCTCTCGACGAGTATCACGAACCCGACCTCAGTTATGTAACCGGCACCGTGGGAGCCATCGCTCCCCACCTGAAGGAAGGTCAACTGGTTATCCTGGAGAGCACCACTTATCCCGGCACCACGGAAGAAATCGTGGTGCCCTTGTTGGAGCAGGGTAATCCATCCGGTTTGCGCGTGGCGCGCGACGCTTCCAATTCGGGATTCTATGTCGCTTTCTCACCGGAGCGCGAAGACCCCGGCAACGACACAGTCGCGCGGCGCGATATTCCCAAGGTGGTGGGCGGCTGCGGACCGGTTGCGCGCGACCTCGCTTGCGCCGTTTACGCAACCATCTTCAGCCGCACCGTGCCCGTTTCTTCGCCCGCCGTCGCGGAGATGACCAAACTGCTCGAGAATATCTATCGTTGCGTCAACATCGCCTTGGTCAACGAGCTTAAACAGCTCTGCATGCGCATGGACATTGATCTGTTTGAAGTGATCGACGCCGCAAAGACCAAGCCATTCGGCTTCCAGGCATTTTATCCGGGGCCCGGCCTCGGTGGCCACTGCATTCCCATCGACCCGTTCTACCTATCCTGGAGGGCCAAGAGGTTTGACTTTCACGCGCGGTTTATCGAGCTGGCTGGCCAGGTCAACGAGGCCATGCCGTACTTTGTGGTCGAAAACGTCGTCGAAGCCATGAGCCAGCGCGGCAAGCCCCTGCGCGGTTCAAGCATTCTGATACTCGGGGTGGCCTACAAACGTGACATAGACGACCTTCGCGAGTCGCCCGCACTCACAATTATCGAATTGCTGCAAAAGCGCGGTGCGCATGTCGAATACAACGACCCGTTTTTCACGTTTGTTGGCAGCGGGCGCAGATACGAGCTCAATATGACCTGCACGCCTCTGGAACGAATTCCCGAATTCGACTGCGTTTTGATCGTCACCGACCATTCCCAGTACGATTATGCAAGCATCGTGAAAGAGGCGAAGCTGGTCGTCGACACTCGCAACGCTACCAAAGGCATTGCCGCCGCTCATATCGTACGGTGCTGATCGATAGGCTTCGGGGCGCCCGTGGCCGGGAAGGCGCCCGCAGCCAGGAATTCGCTCGGGCGTCCGCGCATTTCCTCTCTCGTCCGCCGTCATCCCATGGACACTTTAAGCGGACCCCTCAGGATTTGTTTATTCGTGGCCGGGCGGGACGCGCGTGCAGCTTCACTTCCTGCAGCTTATAGAGAAGCGATCGGTAACTGATATTGAGCCACTTGGCCGTTTTGCGGCGGCTCCAGCCATTCACCTGCAATACCTTCAGCATGATCTCCCGCTCTAAACTTTGCTTGGCGGCCTTGGTAATTTCCTTCAAAGAGACGGGGTTGGCCAGATCAATCTCGGGAATGATCCCGGTCGGAGTAGCTGGAGTCAGATCCGCCGCCAGGGCCTCTTCGTTGCCGATCAGGACGTAGCCGCGAATCATGTTTTCCAGTTGACGAATGTTTCCCGGCCACGCGTAACGCTGCATCATACTTGTTATTTCGCGCGAAAGCGGCTTCGGCTCGGTACGGTAGGCTTTTGCGTGCAGACGGAGAAAGTAATCGATCAGCATGGGTAAATCCGCGGCCCGTTGCCGCAATGGCGGCAGATCGAAGGTCACGGCATTGATGCGATAGAAGAAGTCCAGCCGGAAGCTTCCATCCTCAATCCGTTGCCGAAGATTCCCATTGGCTGTGCAAACCAACCGTGTATTGACCTTTCTCGACTCCTGCGCTCCCACGCGCGTAAAGGTGCCATCCTGCAGCACCTGCAGTAGCTTTGCCTGAATTGACGTATCCAGGCCGTCGACTTCATCGAGAAACAGGGTTCCCAGATGCGCAAGTTCCACGCGTCCGCGCTTGGTTGCATACGCCCCGGTGAAGGCTCCTCTTTCATAGCCGAACAGCTCGGACTCGATGAGGGAATGTGGAATCGCCGGACAGGTCACCTTAACCCAGGCGCACTTCGACCGATTGGAGTGCGCATGTAACAACTTGGCAAAGATTTCCTTGCCCGTCCCGCTCTCCCCTTGCAACAGAACCGGCACGGTCGTATCCGCAACTCGTTCCAACTTCTCGCGGGCAGCCGCCATCGTGGATGATTGCCCGAAAATCACATCCATCGGCGGGAGATCGCGAAGGTCGACAAATTCGGTGGCGCGTGCCAAAGACATGTTTGATCCAATCCAGAGCAGGATTCCATGTGATTCCATGCAATTTCTACACCAGAACCCTGCGTAATAGGCGGAAAGCTAGAAATTGTGACTAAAGTAATCAATAAAAGACCATAGATAGTAACTTATGGAGGGAGGAACGGGGTCATTTCCATGAAATTCGCCCTCCACGCGGTGCAAAAACTTGCATTCGTGTGGATTATTTTTCCACTTTTAGTGGTAGACTTGTCCCCACAGGCGGTACCTTCCGCACCTCGCTGCTGCGAACTACGCGAGTTAATTGTTCCTTCTTTATCATGATGTCTGCGTCAGGAAAGAAAAAATCATACAACATGTCTTGTCAGGAATGAAGGAGGCTGAATGGTGGGCACACAGAATTTGCGGCCTGTGAAGGTTCCCGGCCCACGCAAGTCTCAAATCGCAGTCCTTGACGCCAATCCGGCGATTCTGGACTACGTGCACCGGATTCTTGCAAAACAATTCGACGTTAGCCTCTATACCGAGGCCCACGAATTCTGCCGGAACCTGAAAGAATCGCCCAAGCCTGATCTGCTTCTGGTGGACACCAACATTGCCGACGATAAAGTGGACGAGGATCCCCTCGGCCTGCTCGCGAATGTTCATGCGTCCAACCCATCGCTTCCCATCATCATGCTGGCTTGTTCAGTTGAGGGAGAATTGAACCAGGTCCTGGCGGCCGCACGCCTGGGTGCAGTGGACGTCATCCTCAAGCCTTTTAGAGAAAGAGACATCGAGCTTGCGGTGCAGCGCTGCCTCAAGAAGGCCGACAAGCAACCCGCCGGCAATGACATCGACGAGATTGTCCTTGACGAGAACATATCCTTCGTCCGATCCAGCAAGCGCATGCGGGAGATCGAATCCCAATGCAGGCTCGTGGCGCGCGCCGACATCCCCGTTCTCATACTCGGAGAGAGTGGCACCGGCAAAGAAGTAGCGGCGATGTTGATTCACAAGATGTCGGCACGCAGCCAGCGCAGCTTTTTGAAGGTGAATTGCGCGGCCATGCCCGCGGAGCTGCTGGAAAGCGAACTTTTCGGGTACGAGCAAGGCGCCTTTACCGGCGCTGTCAAATCCAAGCCGGGCAAGTTCGAGATCTGCGACAAGGGCACCATCTTATTGGACGAGATCGCGGAAATGCCGCCCTCTCTGCAGGCCAAGCTGCTACAGGTTCTTCAGGATGGGAGCTTCGCACGCCTGGGAAGCCGCGCCAGCGTCAAAGTGGATGTGCGTGTGATTGCCGCGACCAACGTCGACATTAAAGACGCAATTGTTCGCAAGACGTTTCGCGAGGACCTCTACTACCGTCTGAATGGATTTACCCTGGAGATGCCGCCGCTTCGTGAGCGCATTGAGGAGGTCCCGATCCTGTGCAAGCACTTTATGCGCAAGGTGGCCGCAAAATACGAGTGCGAGCCCTTGCCCATTTCTCCTGCCTTGATGCAGGCTCTTGCCAGTCACACGTGGCCGGGCAATCTTCGTGAACTGGAGAACGTGGTCAAGCGCTATCTCGTCCTCGCCGACGAGCAGGTAATCATGAACGAACTCATCCCCTGGCGCCGCGCGGGATCGTCAGCTTCTGCCGCGGAACACCCTCGCGACCAGAAGAGTCTGAAGCATTTGGTGCGAAACCTGAAGGGAGGTGCGGAAGCTGCAGCGATCGCACAATCGCTGGAGTCCTCGGGTTGGAACCGCAAGGCGGCGGCAAACGATCTGCAAATAAGTTATAAGGCTCTCTTGTACAAGATCAAACAGTACAATCTCACTCCGCCTCCAAAACCGTACGGCGCCAATCGGACGACACAAACGGCCTGACACGATTCGCGGAGGATGGCGGAAATTCGTCCAAGGCGGAAAACTGTACTGTAATTTGGCGTCGGGCTTGCCGGCGATCGTCAGAAATCATCGCTCAGGAACATAGCCGAAGTGTTGCCTTGCATGAGGAAGCTTCCTATCCGTCCATTTTTCTCTTGAACGGGGCTACATCCTCAGTACTGCGAGGATTGTTACCAATGTTCTCGGAACTAGCACAAAACTGTAATGTTCAGCGCTCAAAACCGGCGCAGAATGATGTATGTGCGTCCATATGCGGCGCCCTGTCACCCGCTTTGACGAAATGAGAAAACGCGATTCATGATCGAGAGGGATACAACTAAATCGGAAAGAGTTGTGATCCAATTTGGGACCAGGACCGTCAAAGGCTACCTGGAATCCCCGGCTTGGAACACCATCGAAGAGCTGCTAAGCGGTGCTCCCCTTAGCACTCCTGAGATCCTGCATGTTCGCTTATTCGAGTCGAATTCCGTCGAGGAGATCTCAATCAAGGACGTCAAGGCCATCTTTTATGTGCACAACTTCGACGGGGACGCAAATCACAAAGAGATGAGTTTTTACGGTAAATCTCCCATTGTGCATGGAATATGGATGAGGGTGCAATTCCTCGATGGGGAAGTGATCGAGGGGATCGTACACAACTCGATCCGCTATTTGGTTGACCCGGGATTCTTCCTTGTGCCAACCCATCCCGGCAGCAACAATAAACTTATTTACGTTTCGAAGAGCCAACTCGCCGACCATCGCGTTCTCGGCACACGCAACTTGAACAGCGTTTTCGATTCTGCTCTAAGCGGGACTCGCGATGTTCAGGAGATTTTTCCTCAAAAAAAGGCCATTTCGCACAATGTTGGCGATATCAAGCGAAGTGAATCGAAAGCGCTCTAAGCGCTTGACCCAGCCTCTTTGAGAATCGAATAATCCAGAATCTCCGCGGCCACACCCGTCAAACTCATCTTGGCCTTCTCCTTGCGGAGCGCCCGCCCGCGACATCGAATCCGGCAAAATGTCGAAAGGGTGATCTCTGGAGGCAGTTCAACCAGAAATTCAAAGTCCTGCTCGATCAGCGCGCTATCGTCTGAGGCCAGGTAAAAATACACGCCATGGTTGCTCAAATCTCTGGTATAGGCCGGAATCTCGCGCTCACCTGCGATGACGGTTAGTGGTGCGCGAACCCGAAAACGCGGGATTTTGCGGCGGTCGTTCGTGGTTTCCGAAACTGGAGTCCTACGCACCATAGGATTCAACAGGCCATCAACTGCTGTGGTAGATGATTGGTAGCACAATTGCCAGACCTGCGAAGTTGGGGGGGCTTCGGAGTCGTTACGCAAGCGTATCGTCGATGCTTCCAGCATAAAGTGACTGGTTCGCACATAAGCTCTATGCAATCTCAGGGCCGTACCACCTGCATGAAAACAAAGAGATAACGGCCACGGAAAATGCCAAGATGCAATTCTTTGCATACCATGTGAGTAGAAATTAGACACTTTAGCCTCCGCGGCATCCTTTTGTCAGGGCCTTTCGTTCCGATAAGGTTTGAGGCTGCTTTTCCCGCCATGGCGGCGAACCAAGACGAAAACGGGTCATGAACGCTGGGTAAGCTCTCGGAGTGAACGCTTCCCGCTGATCCATGACCCGACCCGCGGCGATTCAGAGTCGAAAAGGGGAGATTTCGGCTTAAGCTGTACGCCGCTTTCTACGGTAAAGGGCGCCAGCGGCGCTGAGCAGGCCGCTGCCGAACAGGATGAGGCTGCTGGGCTCAGGCACGATGGTAGGTCCAATGAAGGACTGAGGAGTACCGTCGCCCTTAGGCCAAGAGTTAGCGACCGGAGCAAACAGTTCATAGCCGGCATAGAAGCTTGGGTCATTTGCAAGCGTGTGAGAGCTTAAGTCCAAGAGGCTATTTCCGTCAACAAAAGTCTCCGCCGCATCGTATTCGTTGTTGATGCCAGTAATCTCACTCGAGGTTAAGCCTAAGCCTTTGAGGATAGGGTTGGTGCTGCCGGTGTCAGAAGCATCCTTGAAAAACCCAGGATCGCCCACTTCCCAGTCCGCCCACTGCGCATCGGTGATCGTTGCTGCCGAGGACGTTGGGTTCTGGACCACGCTGTCAAGATATGCGTCTTCCTCCTGTTCCGCGACAGTGAGCCCTGTTTCCGCCAGGGTACCTGCGCCGATCGCATAGACATCGGCTACCCAAGTCTCGCCTTGATTGATCCTGTCCTGGTAGGTAACACACAAAAGCGGGGTTTCTGTTTTCGCGTCATTGATTGTGAAATAGTAGGGGTAAGTTTCGACCCCTCCGGAACTTTTTCCCCCTTTACCGTCGTATGAATTACCGTCGAACTTCAAATCGATGGTGGAAGTTGCGTTAGCCTTCAGCGGACTGACCCAAGACAGAACGCAGAACGCAGAGACGGCAAGAACTGTAGATACACCCAATTTATTCACATTGCCTCCCGGCACGGCCGTGCGGTGCCGACCTTCGATCTCTTGCAATGATCATCCGATTGCCGCACACATCGGCGATGATGACCTGCCATCTTCTTTTGCAGGTTGGTGGCCAAACAGACGCAATTTAGATTCAACAACTTGTGCATACACCACGTTGAGAAAGCGCAAGATCTTGCACATCGATTTGCCAAATGGCTTCTCTGTTTCCTTGCAGGAGCCCTAATTCGGAATGGAAAAGCCCGAAAAATGGAAGCCGCCCGCGATGAAGCATCGAGGGCGGCTGCATAGAATCGCTCGGTTTTTCGACCGCAGAAGGGATTCTTGGTCTTGCAGAACCGGCCAACAGCGGTAAAATCTAAGCGAATCAGAGCTGAGAAGGGAGATTCCGGCTTAAGCGGTACGCCGCTTTCTCCGGTAAAGGGCACCAGCGGCGGTGAGCAGGCCGCTGCCGAACAGGATGAAGCTGCTGGGCTCAGGCGCCGGGGCAACTCCAATGAAAGACTGAGGGGTGCCGTCGCCCGCAGGCCAGCCAGATGCCGGAATGTACAGTTCATAGCCCGAGTAGAATTGCGAAAGGTTCGCATTCTCCGCGTCGGTCAGCTCAGTATTTACGCCGGCCTGGCTCACGCCGGTGGGCGCGGTCAGCCCTGTATCGAACAGCTCCCAAGCTGCCCACTGCGCGTCGGTGACTGTTGCCGGGTTGTTGGAGGTGGAGGCCACATTGAATAGATAGGCCAATTCCAGGTCATCTTTAGGGGAGGAAGAGTTGATTGGAACTACCGTAGCTGTCCAGGTCTCGCCCTCGTAGATCTCATCGTAGTAGATGAAACACATCAGCGAGACATACGACTTGCTGTCGTCGATGCTGAAGTTGTAGGGATATGTGTAGACCCCTCCAGAGTTATTCCCTGGACCGACATTCTCAAGCGTCAGGGTCACGGAATCTGCGTGAGCTTTCAGCGGACTGAACCAAACCAGAAAGCACAACGCAGAGACGGCAAGAACGGTAGATATACCAAGTTTCTTCATATTTCCTCCCGGCACGGCTGTGCGTTGCCGACCGTATTCGATCTCTTAAGCGTGGTCATCCGATTACCGCGCACGTCAGCATTGATGATCTGCCACCTTCTATGGCAGGTTGGTGGCCAAACTAATATGGTTTAGATTCAATACCTTGCATCCGTGTATCTTTGATAATATGCAAAATAATGCACATCTCATTGGTAAATGGGTTCTCTGTTCCCTTGCAGGAGCCTTAATTGGGGATGGAGAGAAAAGCCCGAAGAATGGAAGCCGCTCACAATGATGCATCGAAGGCCGCGCACAGAATCACTCAGCCACTCGACCGCAGAAGGGAGCGGTCTTGCAAACCCGGCTCCCAGCGGTAAGCTAATCAGACAGTTGGAGTTAAGGATTTCGGAGGGAGCAGGGGCCTTCAGGCCCCTGAAAACAGGTCAAAAGGAAACGGCCTTTAGGCCCGGGCCTCTATCGTCCGGCCAAATACAACTGTAGTATTAAGCGGTACGCCGCTTTTTAAAGTAAACGGTGCAAGCGCAGGCGAGCAGGCCGCTGCCGAGCAGGAGGAGGCTGCTTGGCTCAGGTGCAGGGGAGGGTCCCACGAAAGACTGAGGCAGCCCATCCGTTGAAGGCCAACCGCTTTCCGGAATATAAAGTGCGTATCCGGAGTCGAACTCTGAAAGGTCGGCATTCTCCGCACTCGCCAGCTCAGCACTTACGCCGGCTTGGGTCACGCCATTCTGGGTGGGCGCGGTCAGCCCAGGATCGAACATCTCCCAAGCTCCCCACTGCGCATCGGCGACTGTGGCCGCCGGGGTGCTGGAGTTGGAGGCCACACTGAAAAGATAGGCCAATTCCAGGTCTTCCTGCGAAGACGAAGAGTCGATCGGAACTACCGTAGCTGTCCAGGTCTCGCCCTCGTAGATCTCATCGTTGTACTCGAAACACATGAGCGAGACATACGAACTGCTGCCGTCGATGCTGAAGTTGTAGGGATACGTGTAGACCCCTCCAGAGTTATTCCCTGGACCGACATTCTCAAGCGTCAGGGTGACGGTATCTGCGTAAGCTTTCAGCGGGCTGAGCCAAAACAGAAAGCAGAACGCAGAGACGGCAAGAACAGTAGATACAACCAATTTCTTCATATTGCCTCCCGGCACGGCTGTGCGGTGCCGACCTTCGATCTCTTCGCAGTGATCATCCAATTGCCGGGCACATCGACCTGGATGATCCGCCATCTTCCCATTTAGGTCGGTGGCTAAAGCCGATGCAATTTATATTCAACAACTTGCGCGCACGTGTTTTTGAAAATGCGCAAGATTTTTCACTACTCAGTCAGAAACCAGACCCTGACATGATGAACGCGGGTGGTCTGATGCTTAGAAGCTACCTTCTAGAACCAACGAGAACAATGCCGCGAAGGTGGACAAAGGCACGCGGAGAAATGCGTCCTTCAGTTGTATTTGGCCGGACGATAGAGGCCCGGGCCTAAAGGCCGTTTCCTTTTGACCTGTTTTCAGGGGCCTGAAGGCCCCTGCTCCCTCCGAAATCCTTAACTCCAACTGTAGTATTAGGTACATATCAATTTCGCAACCGGTAACCCGCCTTGATTACTTTTTGTGTAATTAGGCATTTTGAAGGCGTTTTTGCTGTAATTGGATCCCCCTGGCCGATCTGCTGGACTTCCGCTTCCGTCGCTTGGGGAGTGCTGGTCGATCTCCCCTAAACCGCTGAATAGAACAGCGGATCGGCATTGGATATCGCGTTGCGATAGCTGGGTATCACAAATTGTCCAGCAACATTGGGCGCCACCATCAGCGTTGATTCTCTTAGCCGCGGGCGCTTCTACCCGTATGGGCGCCGCGAAGCAACTGCGCGACTTCGCGGGCAAACCTATGTTGCGGTTTGCCGCCGAGACAGCGCTCGCGTCGGAATGCGTTCCGTTCATTGTCGTGCTGGGCGGTGCCAGCCTCAGCATTCCGGCATTATGACTGGCCACCAGGATTTAACGTGGGCCAAGTCATGTCAGGGAATGACAGTCGACTTTTCTCGCTGAACTTAGGAGGCCTGCGTATTCTCCAGCTTGGTTCGGGCTATAGCTCTCAAGGCGCCATACGCCACAACTCCCAGCCAGAAGATGTTGATCGCCATGATGACGGCGCGTGCAAAAAGTTCCTTTCTTCCGATGATGTGATGCGGGCTTCTAAGTTCAGGGATTACGAATCCCGTAATAACCGCTGCTATCAGAGCCACGATGCAAATCACGAAGAGCACGGCGCGATGGTTCCTTCGTGGGCAGGGTGCCGTTTCCGGTTGAATGGGAGCCGTCGTGCGAAACCAGTGCCAGAACCAGAGCAGGAGGACCGCGCCGCCAACGACCGTACTGCCGTGTTGGAGCACCCGCAGATACTCCATCGGTCCGTATACAGGCAACCGAACCGTGCGGTGCAGGAACCGCCAGTGGCGGTAGGGCCAGAAATTCGGGTGCGTGAACGAATCCCAGAGAATATGGGTCGCTACTCCGATGAGGATTGACAGCAGCACAAGCGCAAATTGCGCGATATTGCTGATCGGCAGAGCAGTCGGGCCAAGCTGAATCCGCCGCCGCACGCTCTCGGGCAGCCATGTATAGAGCGGCTCCTTTGCATATGCGTGGTACAGCCACAGCGCAATGAACGCCACGGGCAAATCGAAGCGAAAAACCCCGGGTAGGGTGTGACCGAATGCTCCCTCCGGCGCGAAGTTAAGGAAGTACTCAAAATCGGGCGCCATACAGCCAATCACCAATGCAGATGGAACCAGGCCGGTGCGCAGAAATGGGATCGCGGCAGCCGGGTGGGACAGGGTGAATGGCATTCATACCATTATCAGGGCGGACGGCCCGGCACCAGTACACCAATGGTGAACTGCACGGAACTAAAGTTGCGGACGGGAGGTTGTCTCCGGGCCGATGGTTCTGCTTTTACTTCGTGTAAGATAAAGCTAATTCGGTGAGCGGCTCCTGGCTCCTGAGAAAATGCTTTGTTCCTCATCGAGGGTTAATTGGCTCCTGAGACCATGTCCGCTGAAGGCTGTTCCGGAGTCAATCCTCCACCTCTCTTTGCCCAGTTCTGCGTTGCAGCTACTTAGAACTTATGTCTCATGATCCAGGCAATACCAAAAAGCAAGGCACTGCGATCCTCATCGGAGCAGGTCCTGCCGGGCTTACTGCCGCCATCGAGCTCCAGCGAGGTTCGGCAATCAAACCCATTTTGATCGAGGCCAGCCAGGAGATCGGAGGCCTCTCGCGGACCGTTCGCCACCGTGGGAACCGCATGGATATTGGCGGCCATCGCTTCTTCTCGAAGTCCGACCGGGTGATGAAGTGGTGGATCGACATGCTTCCCGTCGAGCGTGGCTCGAGCGAGGGAGCCGAGCTGCGCTATCAGGGCCAGCAACGCGGTATTCCCGAGCCGACGGTGGCGCCAGATCCTCAAACGGAAGACCTGGTGATGCTGGTCCGCCAGCGAAAGAGCCGCATTTATTTTCTGCGCCGCTTCTTTGATTATCCGATTCGGCTTACCGCGTCAACGTTCAGGAACATGGGCCTGGTTCGCACGGTTCGCTGCGGCCTAAGTTATGTGCGCACGGCTCTGCTTCCTCCGCGCGAGGAGCGCACCCTCGAGGACTTTCTGATCAACAGGTTTGGAAAGCAGCTTTACCTGACCTTTTTCAAATCGTATACAGAAAAGGTCTGGGGCGTACCGTGCAACGAACTCAGCGCCGAATGGGGCGCGCAACGCATCAAGGGACTTTCGCTGAAGGGTGTGGCGACGCACTTCCTGAAGAAGACCTTCGGCGGGGAAAAATCCGGAGACATCGCTCAGAAAAAGACCGAGACTTCACTGATTGAAAAGTTTCTCTATCCCAAGCTCGGACCAGGCCAGCTTTGGGAACGCGCGGCCGAGGTGGTGCGCGAGGCCGGCGGCGAAATTCATTTCGGCATATCTATCGACCGTGTCCGCCTTGATGGCGGCAAGGTGATTTCCGTGGAGGGAGTTAACGAATCAGGGAGCCGCGTCGTTTTTACGGGCGATTACTTCTTCTCGACGATGCCGGTCCGCGAGCTGATCCGCGCGATCGATCCTCCCGTTCCAGCCGAGGTGGCGGAGGTTAGCGAAGGCCTCAAGTATCGCGACTTTGTCATCGTTGGACTGTTGGTCAAGAAGCTCAAAGTGACGGAGAAGGATGGCACCCCGCTCAAGGATAACTGGATCTATATTCAGGAGCCGGACGTGATGGTAGGCCGCCTTCAGGTTTTCAATAACTGGAGCCCGTGGCTGGTTGATAGCGAAGACAAGGTCTGGATCGGCATGGAGTACTTTTGCAACGATACCGACCCCCTGTGGAAGCTTTCCGACGAGGAGATGACCAGATTTGCCATCGGCGAAGCTGCCAAGATCGGCATCCTTGCGGCCGAGGACGTAGTAGACTCCCATGTGGTTCACGTGCCAAAGACTTACCCGGCTTACTTTGGCAGTTATGACCGCTTCGAGGTGATACGCAACTACACCGACCGCATCGAGAATCTTTTTCTCGTCGGCCGCAACGGCATGCACAAGTACAACAACCAGGACCACTCGATGCTGACGGCCATGACCGCTGTCGAAAACATCGTGAACGATGTGCGAAGCAAAGACAATATCTGGGCCATCAATACGGAGATGGAGTACCACGAGAAGAAGACGGAGTAATTGCCCTGATTTGGAATCACCTGTCAACCTCTGCGCATCTGTGAGGTTGTTTTACTGTTACTGTTGCCGTTGCTTTTTCCGTTGTTCGAGCACAGAGTCTCCGACTTAGTGAATCCCTCCAGACGCCGCGCCCGCGTTCGTCGCATTACCAAAGACGTTGAGGGTGCTCATCCACTTCGTGATGTCCATTGCGGCCTGCGAATTGGCGCACAGCACGCCGTTGCTCGTGCAGGCACCGCCTGAGGCGCTGCGGTTATAGCCCGCACCGTGGCCCGTTTGCCCCGGAATCGTATTGAAGCGGTAGGACGCTCCCGGCACGGTGCTGGCAAAGGCATATTGCACCGGGCATGGGTTGGCGGTATCGGCAGTCCCGATCTCAGAGAAAGATCGCGCCAGATAGGTATCGTCGGTCTGCGGATAGTAGCACGAATTCGCAATCCCGATAACGCAGCCCTGCCCAGAGACATTGCGGCCCATTTGCGCGAGGGCGTTCGGCTCTTTCCAGTCCAGGCCCAAGGGCGTGTAGGCAGAGGACTTCAGACTCGCAACCTTACCCTTGCCGGAATTGACTGTCCCACTGTAGGCCCCCATGATGTACGAACCGTCGGTGCCGCCATTGCCGCCGTAGTCTTCGCGCTGGCACCGCGATGCCTGTTTGCCATTCATCATTCGATAGACCGTCTCTACCCCTTCGTCTTCCGCAGGCGATATGAGGGCGTACCCATCTGCTGTCCAGCTAAGATTTGGCGAAGGCCACCCGCACCCTTGCGGAGCCGCGAGCCCTTGGATGCTCTTCCCGAACATCATGAAGTTCGATAGTACGTTGCCAGTGCCGGATAACCCGAGGAGCACGAAATGTCCGTTGCCCGGAAGCGTTGGCGCAGTGGCATGCGGGTAAGAGTTAGCCGCCAGGTAGCCAAGCGCATTGCCCAAGTCGCACATTGAATCGAGAAAGTAGTTGGGGTAGGCGGGGCCGCCCCTGCCGTTCGCGTCCACAGCCCACACATACGCACCTGACGAATGATGATGAGCCAATGTTCTCGACAACGTAACTTTGTAGGGCTGCGAAGCGAAGGAGCCGGTCTGCGATGATACCGCGATGCATTCTTGATCCGTAGAGTCGATGCACAGCGTGTAGTTCCCGTCCTGCGGCCAGAAGTGGCTTCCCCCGGCTATCCCGCTCACCTGTACGGAGGCAACCCCGGCATGCACGCTGGAGGTGAGATGAGCTGCTGCGAAGAGGCTGAACTGGATGCAAGCCACGTTCCAATGAACACCCTCCATTGGTGTACCGGCGAAGGCCGATCCGGTGATCCAGCCCCACATCACTGGATTCTCAGAACCGTTCTCTCCGTCCACGCCCAAGCACCAGTTATTTCCCGAAGAACTAACACTGGCGTCTCCGCCCGCATACATAACTATCATGGTTGGATTGTGATTTGCCGCCCCATCGGCGGTGTTCACGTAGACGTTCATGCAGGGATAGGGTTGCCCTTTCAATGCCGAGACAGGGGCGCTTGCGTAGCCGTAGAATGCCCCGAGGGGACAAGAAGTGGGCTGCGATGCGGTCGAGTAGGAAGTCCCGCAGTAAGCGGTTACCGACCCGCTATCCACGGTGCACGATGAGCCAGGAGAACATGGGCAGGTGCTCTGTGCCCGCGCCGCTTGCGCGAAACAGAGACAGAGGGCAAAAAGGAACAGAGCCTTCCAGCCGCGCATTAGCCAGACCCCGTATCGGACATGACCGCCGCAGCAGCGTGCGGCCGCCTTGCTAGCTCCATGTACATGAAAAACCTGTTTCGCTTTATCGCGCCCGAGGGTTGTTGCCATCATCGCCCGTCCTCCTCATGGCCAGCTTATCAACTCAGCACTAAGAGGCGGGTCCATCCCATTGAGTCATAAGCAACCCGGTTAACGTCGAGTCACAAGAAGACCTCGTCCAACATATTTTTTGCCGGCTTCACTTGGCCGGCCGCCTCATCCGCCCGATGCCCATGTGGACGGCGTGAAAGCACGACAGCGGCAGCCCGGCCATTCCCGGATGGTTCCCGGTGAGTGTGCGGAATGTCGCACCCAGGCGGGTACGGGGCTCAAGCCAGCCGGGAGATCTGTCAACCCCTTTTGAGACCTTTCTTGCCGCCAGAACATAAGGGGAGACGTCCATTGCAAGATTGAGGAGAAAGCGCTGGTTGCGACTTGGTTCCCGCGGAACCTCCCAGGGTTTGCGCCCCAGGCCGTGAATGAGTGGCGGGAGCCCGCGGTAAAGGTCGAGCACACGATGGAGCGGCTTGTAGCCTGACGACCCCGCACATTGCGTGATGTGGCGGTCCCGGCGAATGCACTGGTAGGACACTTGGCCGAACTCCTCGCTTTCGAGCAATGCGACGAGGAGCCATCCATCGTGCTGAGCCTGCACCGGCCGCTTTTCATAGGGCAGAGCCTGTGCCTCGCGGTAACGCGGGTCGTGGGTCATCTGCATCCAGCGCTCCAGCAGCGGGCGATGCGCCTGTGTGGCGCGAATGAAGCAGTTGTTAAAAAGCCCGACCGGCCGCGCGGAAGGCATGCCCCATAGATGACTCACGGGAATGACCCAAGGGCCCCACTCCTGGGCAAAGAGAAGATCGTCGTCCGGAAACTCGCGAAGCATCGAGGAAATCGGCCGAGTCACGATGATGTCATCGTCGAGCCAGAGCACCTGGGGATGGCCCTGATTCAATTCCTGCAGCATGACCCAGGGCTTCGCGTCCCAGCCGGTCACGCCCTCAGGCTGCTCGGTGGAGAGGGTCACCTCGGGCCTGCGGCTGGCCCATTCGCGGAGATATTCCGGCGCGCCGGGTACAGTGAGGTGCAACGTGACATTCCGATCCGCAGCGCACAGAGACTCTGCCATGAAAAGCAGGCTGTCCATAGCGACGGGACGATCCTCGAACGCACAGACGCGAAGCGGTGGATGGGGGTCTTGCAATTTCAATCCTCGACGGCGTCGGATTTGAATAGTTGCCGGCACTCTGCCCAGCGTTCATGGTCAAAAACGCCTTCGGGGGATAAGCAATCTGCCGCAGCATAGGACATGGGTAAGGCATGGTGCGTATTGTCATGCGCGAACAATCCCTGGCGGCCGAATGTCAACATGCCGTCTACACCACTAATCCAATCGTCCATCCGGGAAAGGTGGGTGGCATAGTCCTGAAGATATACAGGGTAGGCTTGCCGCAAGCGGCGTGTAATCACTTTCGAGACCGGGGCGGTTACGGGAAGGCCGGCGCGTCCCATCCATTCGCAAAGGCGATCGCCCAATTCAGCATCGCTCATATCCCACTCGGGACGACCGGGATCCGAAGGCACCTCGGCACAGAGCACGGTTTTGCCGCGCGGTTCTTTGACGTCGTTAAAGTTCTTCGGCTCGGAAATGCGCGAGACGGGGATCGACTCCTCGGGGAAATAATAAGCGTCAAACTTGCCAAACTGGTCCTGTTCCAGCACGAGGTAAATCAGAATCATTCCCCGATACGTGATACTCCGGGAGGATTCGAGAACCTCGCGAGGAGGTTCCGGATGCACCCCCTGAATCAGGACGCTGATGGGGATAGTCGACCACACGATGCCAGTGGGGATCGTGAACTCCTCATCGCCGAGCTTATACCGCACGGATTTTATACGGCCGTCCTCGCGCTCGATGCCCAGAAAGCGGGCGCCGAACTTGAAGTCCGCGCCGAGCCTTTGCGCTTCCTCGCATAGACATTCAGTGAATTGTCCAAATCCTCGCCGGGCATAATAGAACCGGCCCGCATCGGCCGGTTTGAGGCCGGGAATCTGGTTCGATATTTTGCGCAATATTTTCCCGATGGAACTGCCCGTCACGCGCCGTTGCGCCGCCATCATATCCAGTTTTTCGGGAGCAACACCCCAGATCTTGCGCGCGTAGGGGAAAAAGAAATCCCTGCAAACCGTCCGTCCCAGTCCTTGCTCCAGCACCGTCGCAAATGTCGGCGTGCCTGTGCTTTTTCGCGGCAGGAGTTTGCGGGCGGTGTCGCCAAGCACGCCAAAAGCAAAACTTTTTGGCAGCCGCAGCAGCAGGTCCATCGGCTTCAATGGGAAATGGATCCAATGTCCCCTTAAAAGGATGCTGCCGTGGCGCACCTGATAGTAAAGGTCGGGGCCCAGAAGCCTGCGAAGGTCCCCCATGATATCCGGCGGAAGCTTGGCGAAGAGCCGGTGACTGCCGTAGTCGCAGAAAACGCCATCGAGTTCGAAACTTCCGGCATTACCCCCCGGCTTGCTTTGCTGTTCGAGAACCGTGACGCGAGCGGTGCCTTTTTGCATAAGCCTCAAGGCTGCGCCTACGCCTGCGGGGCCGGCGCCGAGAATCACGACATGTGGGCGAGCGGAAAGATCTACTTTTTCTGGCACGAAAAAATCCCCTTATTCCATTTCATTCATAGCAATTCCAAAGAGCATGGCCCATCTATTGAGTAACGGTCTGACCCACCACAGCGCCCAACACGCTACTCAATTCCGTGACGTGGCCGGGGCTGGAAGCTCCGAAGATAATCGAATCAATACCTGGGAGAGAGGACAGATAGCTTGCCGCATCTCTCGGTGTCACATAGCCTGCCGCCAGCACGCTCATGGCTACCATGTGGCAGGGATACTCTTGCAGCAGTTGCTCACATCGCTCGCGCGAGGGATTCATCTGGAAGCCCGCTGGATTGAAAGGGGCCATGATGACAGGCGCTTCGAGACCTATGTCGCGAAAATAACTCATTGCGAGTCCGGCCGAAAGGGTGCAATAGGCGGGGCAGGCGCCATGTTCCTCCTTGATGCTTTTGTCGAAGAACCGCACCACCTCTGTGGCCCGGAGCGCCGCCAGCATGTCGGTCAGGGAATTGTGCAGGAACACCGACTGTACGTTCAGTCCTTTAAACGGCAGGAGTTCTATCTTGATCAACGCCCCCAGGATTGCCTTCAGGTCCTTCGTGATGACCCCGGTTCCCGCTTTCAGTCCGATTGCCATCCGCTCCGTCCATGTGGCCTGCTTCAGCGTTTCCTCCAGCATGGAGATAGACCCGCGCTCGTTGGCCATGCGGACGTACTTCGCCATGTAGGGAAGCAGGATGTGGAGATGCAGGCCGGATGAGAGTTCCGGATCGGCGCGGAGTGCATCCGCGATGGCTCGGGCGCGTTCGTGAGTCGAGAGCATCAACCCGGAAACGCCGGCTCTGTATGCCGTGCGGACAAGCGAGATCACGTTCTCGGTGCTGCTGAAGTATTGCTCAGTAGCCACGCCCCTGGCCGAAGACATGTGGTTCACACCAAAGAATTGGTTGTGTCCCAATATCAATTTGTCCGAAATCCCCATTCGCTTATCTCACAAACCGGTCAAGATTCTCGATGCAGATCGACGGTGGCGCCGTTCGCATCCGCCGACTTATACAGCGAGTCAATCACATGCTGAACAGACCACGCGCTGCGCACATCACTCTCAATTTTGCCTTGTCCACGCACGGCGCAGAGGAAGGCTTCGTCCTGTTTCGTGTAAAGGGGACCACCGATGTCAGCAGCTGCGCCGGTTGAAAGCTCGGGTTTTGACATCGAGGTCCATCCGGCTGCGTATTTGCCGGAAGGCTTGCGAAGGAATAGCCGAACGGTGTCATCGTCTACGGCCAGCGTCCCATTTTCAGCGGTGATTTCCAGCGAAGTCAGCAACATTCGATGCCCGTCTACGCTCCATGAGGAGTCCAGCGAACCGATGATTTCGCCCTTCCAGGTAAAGAGGGCTTGGACAAAATCCTCAACTGTTTTGGAATAGTAGCTGTTCGATCGCAGATTGACGGAATGAGGCGTTCCGAGCATCCAGCACATGAGGTCAACTACGTGAATGCCCTGAGCAATCAACACCCCGCCGCCGGACTCTTTGCGGGAGTACCGCCAGCCCTTACCCTCTTTGAAGTTTTGTGAAACCTTCGTGGCGCCACGGCACGCAAGCACTTGCCCCAGTGCTCCGTGACTCACAATCTCACGAGCCTTGGAAAAGGTCTCCGCGTAGCGCATCATGTATCCTACCATGCCGATCTTTCCCATCTGCTTCAGTAACTCGACCAGAGGTTTAACGCCTTCTGCGGTCAAGGAAAGAGGTTTCTCAATAAAGACATGGCACCCCTTGCGCACGCATGCAGTGGCTATCTGAATGTGCGACGACGGTGGTGTGCAGATGAAGACCGCGTCGAGCGGGACTGCATCCAGCATGTCCTCGTAATTCTGGTATGTGGGTATATTCGAGCCGAAGGTCTCAAACCAGTTGCGAATGGTCCGGTTCGGTTCGCAGATCGCAGCAAGCTGCGATCCTTCGATCGCGTTTGCGAGCGAGGCATGGAGCAAACCCATCTTGCCCAACCCAATAACGCCACAGCGGATATTTGCACTCATGGATTACCTAACGTACGCCCAGCGACCCTGCCTCAGTCAAGCACGAGATTTGCAAGCACGGACTTGAATGATCAGTTTTGTCGGGTCGGTGAAATCCTCCGAGCCTTTCACCGGTATGTCTGGAGAACCACCGTACCTGGTCGAAAGGTTCGAACTAACTTCTTTTCCGTTCGGCAGCAGTTTGCAAACAAGAAAACATCGCCGCCAGGGGTCCCCTAATCCGGAATCTCCTTATTAGGCACCGGTTACGCGAAACTATATCAATCCTAAGACAGATAGCGAGGCCAAGAGAATGCCCCGAAAGGGCCAGCGTTTGCGGAAGTAAAGCCGAGTGATTCGCTGCCGTTCTTGCTTCGCCCGCCTGACCGAGAATCCTCCAAATGAATTTTTCCGACACCTATCCGTCCCCCTTCGCACAAGGGTTGGTTACTCCACGGGCGTTGTGCCGACCTTGTCTTGGAATGCAGGAAGGCCTGGCAGCGGCTTGGTTTGAGAAGGCGAAGTGCGCCCGGCGAAATAGGCAACGATCCCCGAAAGCAAGCCGCCGATGGTGCTAATGGCTTCAAAGACCAGGCCCGCTGCCGCGGTAAGCACGGGCGGAGCGCCAAAAGGCGCCATCAGGGCGACGAGCGCGACCTCGCGCACTCCAATTCCACCTTGCGTGACGGGAAGAAGCGCCGAGACTTTGGCTAGCGGCCAAGCGAAAAGCCAGACGCCGAACGAGATGTGAAGCCCGCAGGCCAACCCCAGCCAGCAGTTCATCCCCACCTGGGTAACCTGCAGGATTACGCCCAGACCGAAGCTGAGGAATACACGATCCGTGCGGCCATAGGTCGATTTGCCGGCGCGGCGCAACTTGACCATGATGCGCCGGACCTTGAAGGGAAACTTGCGCACCGGCAGGGCCAGCAGAACTCCCGCAGTCGACAGGCCGGCGATGGCGAGCGCGCCGGCGAAGACCAGGAAGATTTTGCGGCTCTGCGGGTCGAGCGATCTGGGCAGCAGCAGCGCGCCCGTGGCCGCAATCGCTCCCAGGCCGATCACATCCTGGACGCGGTCAATCAGGCTGCCCAGCACGACTGCGGCCTTGGAGCGCGAAACCTTAAACGCCAAGGCCCCGCGAACCACGTCGCCGCCAACCAGGGAGGGAAGAAATATATTGCCGAATTGTCCCCCATAGTAGCAGCGAACCGCCTGCCGGAACGAGATACCCGCTCCCGCCACATTGATGAGCATGCGCCACTTGACGACGCCCAGAAGATTGAGCGCCAGCCAAAAGCCCAGCAGCCCGAGGCTGAGCCAGGGCGGTATGCGCCTGATTGCGGACCACACCTGGCCGAATGGCAAAAAGGTGAGCAGCAAACCCAGAATCAGCGTGCTTCCTCCCAGCCGGAAGAGCCGGGAATTCCAGAATCTGGGCTTGGGAGCGGGGTGCGCGTTGCCTGCGGCCACAGGGGTCATCTCTGAGGTCCGCCTTCGGATTCCTGGTGTGCTTCGACCTCGCCGGACGGCCCCAAATCGCTTTGCCGTTCCCGTTCGTTCCGGTTCACTGCGTCAGCGATCTCCATGCGGCGCACCCGGTAGGTTAACTCTTCAAGGAGCTTGCGATTGAAACTCAACAGATCGGCTACAACTCCGATGAGCGAAACGATAAAGCCCACGATGATCAAGATGGCGGCCAGGATCAGCGACTGCACGTGACCCGTTCGATGACCAACGTAAATCAGGTAGAGGAATCGCACGCCAGGAATCGTCCCCAGCAAAATCATGCTGATTCCTATCATCAGGAAGACCCGTAGCGGCCGGTACATAGTGTAGATCCGCAGGATCGTTATCCCTGACTTGCGAATGTACTCCGGAATGCTTCGCATCAGCCTGGAGGGACGGGTCTGCGGATTGATGCTGACCGGAACGAACTGAACCAGCGCGCGCCGGGCACCCGCCTGCATCAGGGTTTCGAGCGTGTACGAGTACCCGCTCAGAACATACGTGCGCAGCGCCGCTTCCTTGGTCAAGGCACGGAATCCGCTGGTAGCATCCGGAGTATCCAGACCGGAAGCACGGCCGATGACCCAACTGCCAAGCATCTGGAGCTTTCGCTTCAAAGGGGAAAAGTTCGGGAGAGTCCCTACCCGGCGATCGCCAATGACAACTTCGGCCGTACCCGCGAGCAGAGGCGCCACCAGGCGGGGAATGTCCAAAGCCTCGTACTGGTTGTCGGCGTCGGTGTTGACGATGAAGTCCGCCCCCTGGCGCAGACAAGCGTCCAGCCCGGCCGTGAATGCCGCGGCCAGTCCTCTGTTCCTGAGAAAGCGCACGATATGATGGACGCCATTGGCCCGCGCCACTTCGACGGTGTCATCCGTGCTGCCGTCGTCGATAATCAGGATCTCAATCTGATCGATCCCCGGAATCTCCCGAGGCAGCGCCGCAAGAGTCTCCGGAAGGGTTGCTGCTTCGTTAAGACAAGGAATCTGAATAATCAGTTTTTTCATGTTCACCGCGGTTGAAACCTGGCGACATAAATATCGCCGCCGCCCACCGTTCCTGGGAATACTCTTATGATCTCAAATTTTTCCTGAATCATCGCAGCCAGAGTTGGCCGCCAGCTCTCAAGGTACCTGGGAAAAGTGGTTACCACCCAGACGGGCCGGCCCCTGGAACAAATCGCCTGCAGTTGCTCTGCTGACTCTACGCTCTCCCACGGTTCCGCGTAGTACTCGTGAATAGGGAATGTAGTTGCACCCGCGGTCACTACAGGTTCTCCGTTTTGCCGCTCCGCATTCACAAATCGGATTGCGGAATCAAAATCTTGCTTGGGATACCTGTAATTGCGCAGCAGTGAAAACGCTGAACCGACGATGAGAATTGTTGCCAGAGCTGCCGACAATCCACTCGCCAGTCGCACGTTGGTTCCGGCCGAGCCTTCGGGCAAGCGTGCCAGGAGCCATCGAGGAAAGACTACCAGGCCGCGCACCACAAACAGAATGGCAAACCCAATGAGGGAGAAGTAGAAGCGGGGATACATGGTGCCGCGCCCCAGGAAGGCTCCGAATGCGGTAAGAACTACGGGAAGCGCAAAAAGTGAAAATACCAGCCGGCTCTCTTTGTAGTAGCTCCAGGCGCCGCAAAAGACAATCAGCGCAGCCAGCACCAGGATCCCAACGGACCCCAGACCGAGTGTTAAACCGCGAAGCGCCTCCAACATTGCCCAGCGGGGAGTGGAGACCGCGACCATCGAGGAAGGACGCCGCACAAAAAAATGCAGCACCTGCGTCAGGATAGGGGCGTAGAACAGCAGTGTCAGCGCCGCGGTCAGGACAAATGCCTCGATGGCGCGAAGCCATTTCACCAGGCTTAGTCCCTTTTTCCAATCGATTGCCGCATTCGCCGCGCAGATGACTCCATGACTCGCCACAAGGAAGGTCATCGTGAGATGCGTATAGATGCCCAGCGAAGCAGCCAGTGCATAAAGGGCGTATGAGCCGCGGCGTCCAGTCCGGATTCCTTCAAGCAGGAACATGGTTGACAACAGCGCCCAGAAGGCAAGTGTTGTATAGCCGCGGGCGTTCTGAGAGAACCATACATGATGGTACGAAACCGAAAGCAGAGCTGCAGCAATCAGCGCTTCGGCTTGCGTAGTCACAGCCACCCCAAGCATGTAGATGGCGGGAATCGAAAGCGTGCCGAAGATCATCGCCGGCAAGCGCAGGCTCCAGGGATGCTCGCCGAACAGATCGATACTCAGCCGCGCCAGAATCGAATAGAGCGGATGCTGGGTATCAGAGGGAAATACCGTAATAATCTCCGCCAAAGGATGTCGAACGGTGTTCACAAGGAACATAATCTCGTCAAGCCACAGACCGCTGTTCAGCCCGATGATGCGCAGCGCCGCCGCCAGGATCGTCAGCGAAGCCACCCACATCCATGGACGGATCGACTGGAACTTCACCAGGCTCCCGCGCTTAGTCTTCATAAGATTGTCTTGTGAAATCTCGGCCCGAGAGTTTGGCCGTTTGCAGCTATGCCTTTGGCGGATCATAGACGATTATCGTTGAGATGCGCAAATCCTCCGCAGAGCAGACTTATGCCTTGATGCCCGCGGGACCATGCGGCTAATATCATTGGAATGTTACAAAACTTGAGTCTCAAGACTCCGTCGTAGAATTGGGAGGAACCGTGCCTGCAATAGAAATCCCCGCACCGCACAGCGCGCCGCCTCCATCTGCCCGGTGGATGCGCTGGGCGGTGATTCTGCTTTCGCTTCCGGCGCTGCTACCGCTCGCAGGCGCGCTCCTCGTTCCGTGGCTCAAGGGTAGGGTCCCTACGGGCTTCATAGAGTACGACATGCCGTACTATCTCGCCAACGGTAGAGCCTATTTCTATCCTGGCTTCCATCTCACTTTCGGTAATCCGTACGCACCATACGATACTCCTTCCGTTTACTTTCAGCCACAGACTCTGCTGCTCGGCCTGATGCAGCAACTCGGGCTCGACCCAGGCGTTACCTTCAACATCTTTGGCTTGCTTGCGCTTTTCTTTGCTGCAGCGGTGGCGATCAAGTTTTACATCGAAGTGGTGGGAGCCGAAACCACTGCCAAGAAGATAGGACTGGTTTGTTTCTTCTGGGGAGGTGGGGTCTTTACCCTGGTAGGCGCGGGGCTTGCATTGGCCAGGCACGGCACGCTCTTGTCGGTCTTTGAATTCGAGCCAACATGGGGCTGGTGGATGCTGAACTTCGGTAGAAACCTGGTCTATCCGACGGAGGCTTACTATCACGGCGTCTTTCTGCTCAGTATTTTGGCCCTAATCCGTAAGCAATTTGTTTTTTGCCTCGCTCTGACGGCACTCCTTTGCGCTAGCCATCCCTTTACTGGGCTGTCGTTGATCCTTGTCCTCATCGCCTATTCGGCGCTGGAACTGGTCCTGCGCAGCGGTGCGGTCACACCTAGATTCATGCTTGTTGCCATCCTGATCGCGGCGTTGCACCTGACGTACTACATGGTATGGCTGAATCGATTCAGCGACCATCGAGTCTTGCAAGCCCAGTGGCAGCAGTGGCCGAAGGCTTGGCTGTACCGTCCAAAGGCATTCGTTGCGGCCCTTATAATCGTTGGCGTTCTGGCACTTTGGAGGCTGGCCCGTTCGCGATTTCATTGTCTTCGCGAACCCCGTACGCGTCTCTTTGCAGTCTGGTTTCTGGTGGTCTTCGCGCTTACCCAGCACAATCTCGTCATGCGGCTGCCCTTGCAGCCGATACACTTCGCCCACGGCTACGATTGGACGGCGCTTTTCTTTCTCGGCGCTCCGGTGCTGATTTCGATTCTTGATTCGACTTTGAAGATATCCAGACCGATGGTAAGGTGGAGTACTTTGGCTTTGCTGATGGGCGTGTTCCTGCTCGACAATGCCGCGTGGCTGGTAAAGACTGCTGTCCACAATGAGTTCCTGGTGTCGCTTACCAGAGACGAGAGCGGCGTCCTCTCCTGGCTCAGCCACAACGTGAAATCGGGAGACATGGTGGTCTGCCAGGATGAAACCATCAGCTATCTCGTCAGCACATACACGCCGGGGCGCAGTTGGAAAGGCCACGAAAAGAACACTCCCAACATGGAGCAGCGATACAACGAGATTGAACGCCTCTTCAGTCAGGGAACTGTTCTTCCAGCATGGGAAAGGCGCGGAGTAATCTTTGTCGGCCCAACGGCATGGTCGCCCCCCGCGGAGCTCTCACTCACACAGCGTTATGAAAACCAAGGGTTTTCCATCTGGACAGCCCCATAGCGTTACACGGCGATCTTCGAGAGCTCTACCCATCAACTGGTCGCAACGCTCTCCAAAGCCGGTTCCTTGAGTGCTGGCGCAGAGCTTTGCTGTGTAAGAGAGGGAAACAACCGATCCCGGAAGTGGAGTACCGGAACCTCGATAATCTTAGCCATGATGATGCCGAATAAAATCGATCCGGCAATAGAGGCCCAGTAATCCCACATAGGTGACGCAATGTGAAAGTGCGGAAGTATAAACCACACGAAGAGCATCTGCCAGAGATAAATCGAATACGAGTAGATGCCGATCCGGGCAAGCAAACTACTCATCACGCGGATCGGTTTTGCCCCCTCTATCGAAACGGCCTTTACAACAAGGAATCCCGCCGCAATATAGAGCACAGTGAATCCCCATGTGTGCATCTGGCGGCTTTCAACCGGAAACACTGACAGCAACACGAGCGCGCCTGTGATCGCTGCCCATCCGCCCCGCCACGAAACCATCCGCTGAAACATAGTAGGCCGGTATTCCTTGAAATAGCGCAGAAGCACGCCGAACATGAGCCCGTCCATCCGCAGATGTGTCGGAAACAGGCAGGTCCAGGGATCGACGATTCCGTCTTGACTCCATCCCGCCACAAACCGGCAAACGAGCGAAAAGACGGCGATTCCGACATACACCCACGGCAACGCGTTAAAAGGTTTCTCGGGATTTCTGCGTATCAGGAAGATGAGCAGCAGCGGCAAAGTGAGATAGAAGTGCTCCTCGACTGCAAGAGACCACGTCAGGCCCCAGATGCTGGGAAAGTAATCCTGCATGAAGAACAGCTCTGACCACAATCCCTTGGTTGAAAAGTGATGTCCCGGCAGGAGTTCAATAAAGACGCCTGCGGCAATGAGCGCATAGAGCGATGGCCAGATCTTCAATCCACGACGAATATAAAACCGGGACAAGCCGATCGATCCCCGCTTCCGATAATCCGAAAATAGTAACCCGGAAATGAGGTAGCCGGAGATGACGAAGAATAGATCGACGCCCGCCCAACCGATTCTTTCAAAGTAGCGCGTAAACGAATTGGAAGCATGGAGGATACTGATCGCCATCCCGGCATGACGGCCAAGCACCATGAGAATGGCGATGGCCCTGAGGGCATCGAGATTGGTATTTCGTGCGGGGGACTGTTGAATTGCGCTTGGGGCCATCAGTATCGCCGAGTTTCCCATAGGGTCGGAGCATTGTCAATGACCCTTCTCTGCTAATCCCGGCCATGCCTGATGTCCGCGGCGGCCCGAAATATTAAGAGCGCATCGCTACTCGGTGTTCGAAATCAGCGGGGCCAATCGGTCGCCGACGGCCGAAGCGATGCTTCGGGCGAACGGCCCGCTGATGTGGCTCTCATCGCTGTAGACAAGCACCCCATTTTTCATCGGCGGACAAACCGCGCCATCGCAGAATAAGTCCGACAGATCGAGCACATGAACGTGCGGCAGTCCCGCCGCTGCTTCCTGCTCCGCGCGAAATATTCCTTCATTGAGCGCCTTTGCGCGATCCAACATGCAAGGATTCTTTCCCGAGGCATGATGTCTCGCCCACCAGGAAGTATCTCCGCTCACGCAGTCCGGGACATCGAAGCCGGGCGACGGCGTATCCCGCAGAAGTATGGTCGTAACTCCGGCAGAGTCCATCGTTTCGAGAGTTTTGCGCAGACCCTCGCGCCACGTCTCATTCTGGCCTTTGAGACCTGGCGAAAAATTCTGCAACTGCCGGTTCGCCATCACCACAGCCGCCGGGCGCAGAAAGACGATGCGTTTGATCGCGGCATCCCGCCATTGGTCGCACTCGGTGTATGGGCGGTTCATGGCGATGCTGAAGATCGAGAGCTCCGCGGTTGGGCACGCTGGCTTGCGAATCAGAATTACGTACCATCCTCTTTCATTGGCGATTTCCTGGAACGCCGGATACCACTGTCCTGCGTGCGAGTCGCCAAACAGGACTACCGTCGTCTTCGACAACGGACTTCCGCTTGCGCATTCCACTACCTCGGAGCCAAGCAAACCCACTGCCGGGCAAGCTTTGCTCGACGCATTGGGATCTCCGAGCGCACTGAGGAGCCCGCCGCCCTGCAGCGTATGTGCCGTGTGTGTTGCAGAGTTGTGCCACAGGGTCGCGGTCCCGGCGGTCGTCGCAGTGATCAAGCCAACCCCCAACAGAGAGACTACTCGACGCTTCGCCAGATAGCGGCTAAAGCGAATGGGATTCTCAATAAGGTAGTGGGTGATCGCAGCAAGCGCAAGAGATCCGATAACGCAGAGAATGATCTGGTGAAGCCGCTGTGAATACGTTGCCTCCTCATTCATGGCCGAGACCACGGCGAGCAACGGCCAGTGCCACAGGTACCACACGTAGGACACGCGGCCCGTCCACTGCATGAATGGAAGCTCCAGAACCCAGGCGGCGCTCATTCCGGGCACACGGCCATGCAGGATAGCCGTGGTTCCGAGCACCGGAAGCAGAACGTGCCAACCCCGCCATCCAACCTGATCCTTGAGCAGCACCGCCGCAACCAGAATCGCGGCTAATCCAAGCCAGCTTCCCAGGGCGCGTAACGCTCGAGGAACCCTCGATTCGTATGGCGCCAGAAGGAGCGCAATACCTCCGATAGAAAATTCCCATGCTCGCGCAAACGGGCTAAAAAATGCTACCGGCGCAAGCCTTTCGCTGAACCAGACAGACACCGCCAGAGAGCCGAGCGTGATGAAGACCATTACAGCAAGCAGGCCCCGGCGGGAACGGAGACCGCGCATTCCTAGCAGGACGATCACCGGCCAAACCAGGTAGAACTGCTCCTCGACGGCAAGCGACCACGTGTGCAGAAACGGATTGGTGGCGATCGCGGGTGCAAAATAATCAGTCGACTGATGGAGAAACCAGAAATTGCTGATGTAGAGCGCCGTGTAAGTTCCCGAATCTCCTAAACGATATTGCTGCAGGGGCGAAAGGAAGAGGCTGCATGCCAGGATAGTGCAGAGAAGCACCAGTGCCGAGGCGGGTAAAAGACGGCGCGCTCTGCGCGCGTAGAATCCCGCCAGTGAAAGCCGGCCCGTCTGCTCAATCTCCCGCAACAAAAGTCCAGTGATCAAGTAGCCGGAGATGACGAAGAACACGTCTACGCCAAGAAAGCCACCGTGAAACCGCCTCGGCGTTGCATGATAGGCGACTACTAGCGCTACCGCGAGGCCGCGTAGCCCTTCGATATCGGGCCGATAATTTGGTGTCTGGGTGACCAGTTTTTCCATCTTCGGGGGCTCACTTAGCTTTCAAAAGAGTTTGCACTGACTCAGCAAGCCAATCCCTGCTAAGGTTCGCTGAGCCAAAACCGGCGCGGCGCGCGCAAGGTGCTCTCACGCCGCACAAATGCTAAATCTGTCTGGAAGAGTGCGTAATCGCTTTCCTCCTTAGGCCTGTAGAAAGTAACCGTGTCCTTCCTCTCCGGACCGAGCAAGCGAAGAAATTACCCGGAGCGGGCTCCCATTTCACGTACTGAGTTGTGGAGATTTGGTTCGTTTTCCGGATCGCCGTCGAACATTAATATCTGTGCGGAGGGGAAGATAGATGATGCCGTACGGCTCCATTCGCCGGCGTTCGCGCCAATGTCCACGACGGCTGAGGGAGAGAAGCCGTTGTTCCGGAGATTCTCAAGGAGCCCGGACAAGGTGGGAGTGCCGGCGCGGAATTTGTCTGCCTCTGAGACCGTCATCTGAAAGACTTCTGGCTCACGCCGCAGGGACCTGCGCAGTTCGGTAATGCGGCTCCGCGCCGCAATGGGCAATCCCTTCCATGGCCAGAGAAGCAACTTTCTTATAACCGTGCCTGCCATTCCAAGATCATCTCATAGTCAGGAAATGCCAAATGTATTTCACCCAGCAGGAGGACGTGCGGCCAGAGACCGTGCCACAACCAGTGCAGCCCCGAGCATTCCAAACGGTTTAGGCGAACAAAACCGTATCTCTTCGACGTCTTTAGGTGCAGCGTTGACTGTCCCGGCGGGATCGGACTCAAGTGCAGCCTTGAGCATGTTTCTGGACGGCGTTACATAGTGAACGCCGATCAAACGGCTGTTGAGACTGTTCTCGGAGGTTGCTGTGCCAAATTGCTCGGGATCGTACATCCACAACCTCGCCCGCCAGGCCTGGTCCGCCCAGACGGTCTGCTCGAACCAGCCGTGATACCTGCGAATCCGTTCCGGACCCCAGCGCTTGAACAGGTACTCCATACGTTCATAGTCCAGGCAATCGCGTCGAATCCAGAAAAGCCCGGAGTTCAGTTGGCGCGGAAGCCGCAATGGGCCGAGAGGCCAAAAGTCCCCTGGATGCGCAGCAAAGCTATTGCCGCTGTCCATCATGAAAGCTCCCGGCAAAGATGGCTCCGAGGTGGGGAACAGCCCTCGAAAGCTCTTCTGGAACAGCACATCCGTATCGACGTAGCGGACGATCGGTTCGGGGTGAATCATGGTCGTGTCCATCAACTTGAGTACGTGCGGAAGATAGGAACGAGCCTGCGCAATATGGGGGAACCGAGCCAGCGCAATGGCCATTTCGACATCGGCACCGCGCCGCGAAATCAGAGTGGAATCGGGAAAGGCGACAGCCAACAATTCCACCGACTCCGGCGTCAGTGAGCCGTCGTCGTGGATCACGAGTCCTATTGGTTCCTCTGAACAGATGATGAGTGAGCGCAGGCAAGGCACCGCAAACCAGAGATGCTGCTCACAGAGAAGCGTGTGTACAAGCATTGGCATACTTTCTAACTCCGGTGCGCTAGTCCCTGGATAATGCGTGAGGTTATGCTTTCACGACGCGGGAAATGGGAGAGCTGTCTCATGTGGCTGGAAACTGCATAGCGCACAGCTCGTCGCTGCCACTCATTTGGTGCGAGTGACTGGGTCTTGGAATTGGTAAATAAAGCGCGCATGCAAGTGTAATCATGATAGTCGACATGGTCTCTGTTCGATCCGAATCGCCGCTCGGTTGTTCTGATAAAACAAGCTGCGGATTCGCTCGACGCTGCACTTGGTTGGCACAATTCTCCTATTGGCGAACTGTCTGCAATTCATTGAAATGAGGCTCAATGGCTAAGGTGCGAGGAATCCCAAGCATGACCGGGATACGCGGCATTGCGGCGGTGTGGGTGATGCTTCTTCATGCTCAGATACACGCCATCTGGGTTTTCAGTTTGCCATTGCTCGCGAAAATCCCTCTTTTCAGTATTGGCTGGCGGGGCGTAGACCTTTTCTTCATGCTTTCCGGTTTCATCCTTATGTACGCCCATGGTCAGGAGTTTCACGAGATTCGCAAAGCCGCACTAATTCGATTTGCCCGATTGCGTTTTACGCGCGTCTACCCGCTGAACGCAGCTGTCGCATTGCTTATTGGGGTCCTGGTGGTACTCCAACCTGGCTTTGTGGCGTGGGAGCGATCCTATCATCTACCGTCCGATTATTCCGCCGGGGCTTTCGTACGCACAATGCTGCTGGCAAACCGGTGGTTCCTCCCGGGGAATGGCGAATGGAATGTGCCGGTGTGGTCTCTAAGCATGGAGGTTCTGGGCTATGCGGCGTTTCCCTTCCTGGCTTTCTGGGCGCTGCGCATTACGCAAAAATGGCTACTAATCGGGCTTTCCTCCCTCAGTCTTGTTGCAGCTTATGTTTTCCTGCAAGCGGTCCACGCCCCCCAATGGGAGAATGGGCAGGTTGCGGTAGTGAGGATGGTATCTTGCTTTGTAACGGGAATCGCGGTTTACCGGCTTTGGACCCTGGCTGGCGAATCAGCCGGTAAATCGGCGGGCTGGATTACTGCGGTTTCTGCAGTGGGGATATTGGTCGTCGGTTCCCTCTCCCATGGCGGCATTTCGATCAACTTTTTCTTCGCATTGCTCTTATATGGCCTTGCATTTCAGCGCGGAATTGTTAATCGACTGCTTTCCAGCCGCATCGTGGTGTTCTTAGGCGAAATCTCTTTTCCCCTCTATCTCACCCACTTGACGCCACTGCTTTGGCTTTGGTACTTCATACCCTTGAAGCTTGCGGCATACTCGACTCTTCAGAAGTCAGCGATCCTGATGTGCTGGGCCGCCGGGGTTATGGCCTTGTCGACCTTGCTCCACTACTTTGTTGAAAAGCCCTTCCATGCTCTTGGGCGACGGTGGGCGGGCGCCCGGGTTCCGGGATAGAGAAAGGCTGTGCGTTGTAGCGACGGTATCAGGATGAATCGGGAATTTGATGGGTCAAGTCTTGAGAATTGAGTTCAGTAAATCCGGGCCATGATGCCTGCTACAGTTTGGAGATTATGGAAAGCTCCGTAGCAAACCCCACCATGCAAGACGAGGTTAAGACCAGCGGCTTCGCCTGCGACCGATGCCGCGTTGCGTATCCCCGGCCTTGCAGCACGCTCGATCCAGCATGCCCGTCCGCGCCAAAGGATTAGCGCCCTCTTCTCAGCGGAGAAAATCGGAAGGCAGTTTTATGGCGTAGATCCAATTCGTGCGCGGCGCGATCCACGTGCTATACATGACCGGCGGGAACGCATCCTGCCCCCCGCAGTCCCCGGGATTGCTCGAGACAACAAAGACAGGTTTGATTTCAGGTACCTCGCCAAGAGTTGATGAGTCGACGCTGCAATTGAGCCGATGCGCGCGCACAGGCTGCGGCACATAGGCGCCCCGGGGGACCCGAATCCTCGAGTCATTCATGTATCCAACTTTTTCAATTTGCGTCCACCCCTCGAATTCCCACGGCCCGGCGATGGCGGTCGCAGGCGCCCCGCTCGACCGGATCTCGTCAATTGCCGTCGCATAGCCGCGATACAAGGCAAACGTATCGTGCGTGGCCGCAACACTGAAGGCGCCGAAGACGACGATCAGGAGAACGCATGCCCGAGGCAGCTTTGCTTTCACCCTTTCCTGGTAGTAGCGGGTCAGCACCATCAGCAGAATGGCGAGCAGCGGCAAGAGATATCTGTCGAAGAAAAGTCCAGTTCGGAGCTCACTTAACGCAAGAATCACAATGTGTGCTGCACTAAAAGATCCAAGCAGGATGCCGAGTTTCGGCCAGGAGATACGGTTTGTCTCCTGCTGAAAAGTTGCGCGCCGATGCGGGCCGGCGAAAACGCAAACTGCCAGGCAGAGAATGCCAAGCACAACCGCTCCTGTGAGCAATACGCCGAGGCCGTCGCGCCCCGGGTCGAGGTGAATTCCCAAGACCGCGATTGCACTCAATCTTTTGCTTGAGGAATCGGTCATGGAGTCCAAGAGAAAAGGAGCAAGCGCCAAGTCGAGCTTCCGGGCGCGGATCAGAGCAATTCCCAAAACAACGAAACAGAGGAATCCGACCCCGAAGACAGCGGCTCCTCGACGATTCCATAATCGAAGAGATCCGCTGAACATCAACAGCACTGGCAGCGCCAGCAGCGCGAGTTGTCCGGCGCTCCGCACACCAATGTCGCCGAGAAGTATCGGGGCTTTCCAATCAATCGTGATCGGAAACAGAGATACAGGAATGGTGTACGGTTGCCTGGCAAACCAATACATCGCAGCTGCCACAAAGACGACGCCGATGAACCAGGAGATGCACCCGGCCACGAGCACACGCCGGCTCTTCCTCAGCAGCCAGAGCGTGCAGGGAACCATCACCAGCAAGCCAAGCCAGAGAATCTGCCGCACCGTTCCGCCCACCGCGTTTACTAGCGCAGCAATGCAGATCCAGGCCATCGCGCGGCGTTCACTCTGCGTTTGCACGGCCCGCAAGCACATGTAAAGGCAGGCCATAATGCAAAACATGCCCGAAACATCGGTCTTGAATGTGTAGGCCAGCGGAAGGTAGAGTGGCGAAAGAACAAACGTCATCGTCGCCAGCGTTGCATTCCATGAGTTCAAGCCGGCCCGGACGCAGGTGCGCTGCAGCAAATAGGCTGTCGCCATGGCCTCGATGACCGTGCTGAAGCGGACCGCGGTGAAGGAGAGTCCAAAGAGCTTGATGAACAATGCGCCGACGTAGAGTTGCCAGCCGAGCATGGCGGTCGCCCAGCCGTTATAAACAATGTGACCGGTTTGGGCGAGCACTTGGGCCGATTTGATATAAGACCAGTCGTCGCCGATGCCTATCTCCGCGTAGGGCCGGATCAAGAAATAGCAGAAAAGCGGCGCCACCGCGCAGGCAATCGCCGGCAGATATCTCTTCAATGTGGCTCGCACGAGTCGCTTCCCCCTCCAGGGGCGCCTTGACTATATGAATCGGCACATAAATCCCCAGAGCCAATTGCAGGCTCTAGACAGCGTTCCCATGGTAAACCGATCGCGTGAACAAAAACAGTCGGGCACCGTCGATTTTCATGAAGACACCAATGTAAACCGCGCATGCGACCAACACGGCGGCAACGTGGCTCCAGGACGCCACCCCAAGGAAGCACAGGCCCGCCAGAGCGAGGGCCGCCAAAGGTGCGATAACCTGGCGATGCACCGTTATCTCGACTTCGAGTCTTTGCACCGCATAGTAGGTGAGCGCGAAATAGACGATGTTGCCAATCAATAGTGCCCATGCCGCTCCTGAACCCTTGTACAAGGGGATCAGCGCAAAGGCCAGCAGAACCGTAATGGCCCCTGCGACGATGGTGCACACCAGGAGCCAATTCTGGTGGCGATAGGCGACCAGAGTGTAGCGGTGATGACCGCTGAGCATAGCCACTGGCAGCACCCAGACAAGAATCGCAAACGACCGCCAGCCGTCGCGGAAAGATGCTCCATAGACAAGCGTCATTACCTGCGGTGCAAGCACAGTGAGGAGCGGGGCCGCCAGAAGGCCCGTCCAGGCCGTAAACCTCAAAGAGTCATCCATCAGTTGCAAAAGATGCGCGCGCGGAAGTCCCGAGCAGCGAGAGATGGAAGGCAACAGGTTGAAAAAGTAGAGCATCACGAAGGTGTGCGCGGCCATCACGATGCGGTGGCCCGCACCAAACCACCCGAGCGATTGGTCGGGCGAAAGAAAGCCAAGTAAGACGGTGCAAAAGTACCACATGAACGCCCAGCCCAGTTCGCTCAAGCCGATAGGAAAAGCATCTCGAACGTGTCCCATCAATCCGGCAATGCCGAGATCGGGAATCGGCCAAGGGTAACGCATTGGCCCCTTCACCACATAAACGCAGAAGGCCACGGTCAAGGCCACGGAAGCACACTCGATCATGCCGATGTAGATCAATGGGGTTCCCGAGCGGCACACGCTGAAAACCAGCAATGTGAACCCCGCCTGGCGCACAATCGACGCCGCTGCAACCCAGTGCATCTGATCGTGGGCCTGAAAGAACCATTGCAGCATGTACGGAGTGGCGAGCAAACTGAAGCCGTACAACCCAAGCAGTGTTTTCTGTTCCGGGGACTTCTGAACGAAGAAGATGAATACTCCGAGCAGAAGCATGGAGCAGAGCGTCAGAAACAACCGCAGTCCGGTGATCTCACGGAGCAGGCGCGCCGCAGACGACGGATTGCGCGCAATCTCCCGTGCGCCGTACATTCCCAGTCCCAGGTCCGCAGGCAGCGTGAAAAAAACCATGACCGCCAGGGTGAATTCCAGGGATCCGTACGACACCGGGCCCAGCGTCCGCGCCAGGTAGGTGAAGCTGGCAAATGTCAGTAGCTTGGCGCCGAACTCGCCGCCGGAGAGAAACAGAAAATTCACAGCCAGGCGCTTCGGTTCAACGGGACGCATGGCTGCGGCGGTACTCATCGCAACTACAGGATCTTCGGAAGACGACGCTGATCCATCGATCACTTACCGTTTCCCGTCCTGTGCTGTGATCTGAACGAGCATGTCCAGGTCGTGGGTTGAGGGCGAGGCACCGGAGCCCGCCTTCGGGGAAGCGCCCGCGCTCAGTGGCTTGACCTTCCTCCAGACCTTGCCCCCGATCATGCCTCGCACCAGTTGATAGGGCTGGTAGACGATGCTGGGCCACAGGAAAACCTCATTCGTGCAGGTACATTCCCGGTTGGCGATGGATGTTCTCAACGCCTGCGCTTCGGGCGACGACCAAATTTCGTTGAAGCTTTTCTCGCGCAGATTCCCCAAGGGAGTGTGCGCTTCGCAAACGCTCACGTCGCCGTTCGAATACACTACGGCATTCAGGATTCCGGCGCGGCAGGGAACCACCTGTTGCTGCTCCTTCGCGGTCCTGACCTTCGCCCATTGCAACATCGGCTCGACGATGGAGCCGAATCGGCCTTTCTCGCGTGGGGCCCACACCTGCTGCACGTAGTGGTAAAGCTCCTGGTACTGCTCCAGTTTCGGCCCATGCAAAGATGGGTTCTTTCGATCGCCGCGGATCATGGCCAGGTTATGGTGGTCCATCTTCGGGCAACGCTCAAAGAGGTATGCGGTGAGGCGCCGGATCTCCTCCATGTTCACGTCGGTCGCCGTCGAGATGGCATGAATCCGAAGACGCGGATCTGTCTTCTGTAACTCGGCCAGCGCGTCGTAGGTTTGCATGGATTTTTCAAAGGCCCCGGGCGAGCCCCGGAACTTGTTGTGAAATTCCCCCACCCCGTCCAGCGAGAGCTCCGCTACGAATAGTTCCAGATCTTTCTCCTCGAGCGTTCCGGAGATCTGCTTTACCGTTCGCTCCGTGAAGGAGCCGTTGGTCGGAACGTAGATTTGCCGGACCTTGTTGTGTTGAATAAACTGCCGGCAAATTTCCGCGAATTCCGGGCGCAAAAACGGCTCGCCGCCCGAGAGGTTGAGGTTCTCGATGCGGCCCAGCGACCGGGAAAGCGCGAATAGCTCGTCCTTGGTGAGATCGTCGCGCCGGTTCAGGTTGCGCCAATAGAAACAGTGTTCGCATTTCTGATTACAAATGGAGTTGATGAACAGAATCAGAAAAGGCGGACTGGGCAAGCCCCGTCGGTTTCGCGAGGTGATGCGCGCGTGACGGAGAATACGATAGAGAGTGTTCATAGGATACCCATGTTTCTCCGGCTGGCCGACCTGTTTCTACACAGCCGCCTGAAGTAATCGCATACACCATCTCAATTTGCTTCTGCAGACCAGTCTATCCCATATACTGCCGCAGTGCGCATCGTCGGGAAGTGGCTCCGCCCTGCCTCTTTAGTGGTATCTATGACCAATTGCCAGGATGTGCATGGCGCAGCACGTTTCTGAAGCCCATATAAAGCACGCCCATGGGCTGGAATAGCCGCTCCAGGGAAAACCTGCCCCGCAGATAGTATGCATCGATTCGAGGTAAGTCCAGCGGACTGGATCGTGGCGAGAGAAACCGCAGCGAAGTGCTTACCGCAAAATCGAAATGCCTCCCCGCAGCCGCCACCACCTTGGCCGATCGGGATCCGTATGGGTAAGCCAGGCAGCGGATATGCCTTCCCAAATGCTGCTCAATGTCATTCTTGCCTGCACTCAGCTCCAACTCACATTCCGCCTCAGTCAACCTTGTCAGGTGCGGATGGGTCACCGAGTGCGCCCCAACCGTAATCCAGGGAGGAAGCGATGCTAGTTCCCCCCAACCCATCAATGGGAAGTCAGGCGCTCCAGCTGGCTGGCTTGGCCAGTTGTTCCTGCCTCCACAGTACCCGCTTACCAAAAACACCGATGCGGGGAGATGCAAACTCTCGAGCACAGGAGCCGCATAATCGAGAAAATTCGAGAATCCGTCGTCGAAGGTGATCGCAACGGAGCCGGGGCGCTCGAGCACCTCTTCCAGCGGGACCACTGCAATCGACGAAGAAGCCAGAAACTCCATTTGTCGGCGAAACCGGTCCGGAGGCATGGAGATTACTGAACCGGAGTCGTCCAGCGAGTGGTAAGTAAGAATAGCGGAGCGCCGCAATGTCATTGTGCGGCATCTTTTGGTGCGGGTTTCTTCATGGGGGCTCCTCCCCGTCGACGCGAGAGTCCGAAGATCCTGAAAGCCTGATATCGCGTGAACTCGAGCAGGAAAGCAACCCCGGAGGAGAAGAAATAAAGGAAATGGAACGGGATCGCCGCCAGCGCGAAGAACTTTCCCTGTTTACCCGCCAGAAAGACGTAGAACTGCTGATTCATTGCAATGAGTGCCAATAGAAGAAGAAACAGCAAAAACACCATCGGCTTCCAGGGGAAGTATATCCAGACGAGTAGCGCAGCCAGAAGGCTGTAGCCGCCCACCCATACGCCCGTCCATTTTCGTCGCTTCTCCGTCGAGTAGGCATAGCGATGCCTGATAAACAGCGCAAAGGCCGAGACCGCAAGCAGTGGGGCAATGCCCCACATATGAAGCCAGATGGAGACGCCTGCAATCGTAAGCAGGAGACCTAACATGATTGCCCAAACCATGACGGAGTTATGAGCCCAACCCTCAACCCAATACCCTGAAAGCAAAATGAAGAACGTCGCAAACAAAGGCACCAGAAAATACACATGCCAGATGACCGTCAGGCCGGCGGCCATCAAAGTTACCAGAAACACCAGAGCCACACTAATGCGCTGACTGATTTTCAGACTCAGCGAGTCAGGTGTTTGCCCACTGCGGAGGGTCAACTCGGACCAGGGACGGGCCCGATAAAAGAAGTCGGTTCGCAGCATGTTGTGAAGGGTCCACCGCTTGAGGTGCTTTACCTGGATATCCGGACACAGAATCAGATTTCGGTTGGCTTGAGCCATCCGGTAGCCCAGCTCGATATCTTCGATCGCTGGTGCCTGGTACATCTCGTCGAATCCGCCGAACTCGAGAAAAACAGATTTGCGGACTCCCCCGCAGCCCGCCCAGAATGTGGAAGCTTTTCCCGGTGACGATTGGTGCGTATGATGGTGCAACAGATTGCGATACTCCGAAACGAAAGCGGAAACCGCAGGGGAACTATCGTAGGATCCCATGAGCGCATCCAGTTTGGGATCTCTGTCGAATTCAGACTGGACTTTGCGGATCGTTTCCGGGTTCACGCACACATCCGCGTCGATAAAGAGGAGAATATCGCCGATTGCAGCCTGGGCGCCGATGTTGCGTGCCACAGCCGGCCCTTTACGTCCCCCCGTCGATAAAACCTTCGCGCCCCACACAAGCGCAACCTCCGCGGACCCGTCAGTCGATCCGTCGTCCACGACGATGCATTCCAGGGGAGCTTCCAACGACCCGCGCAAGCCGTTCAGGCAAGTCCGCAAATTGCGGGCGTCGTTGTAAACGGGAATAATCACGGATACTTGCGGCGGCATGACCCCTGATTATAAACAGAAGTGGGTGCCAATACTTCTTTTTTCATTTGAACCCCGTTGGCGTCCGGAGCGCTCCTGGGTGTAATTTCGGGCTAGGCCAAGCAGTCGCAAGCTGAGATCGAGAGCCGTTGGTTTCAAGGTAGTTATCTGAGAAAGTCATCTTTTCAAGAAAGGCCGGCTTTAACGCCCGCTTCCGGCAGCGAATACTTTCGTTATAGGAGCCTCCCGCTCAGTACCGCCAAATGCGTTCCTTCAATATGCTTAAGGGGGTAGCTGGGAAGCATCTGGTGGAGATACTCGAACACGCCGGGGTACCACGCACAGTAATCGTGCCACAGTATGACTCCACCCGGCCGAAGCATGGCCAGTGCCTTGGTTGTATCGCTGCGTACATAGTCGAGAGAGTGGGCACCATCTACAAACACCAGGTCTACCTGTCCACGCAGGCTGGTCTCGTCAAAACGGGCCGAGTCGGACCAGAGTTGCTCGATCTTGCCACTGAACGCTGTATCGCGAAAATAATTTCCACTTCGCTCCTCCAGATGGAGATCGGTGTCCCCCTTCTCCACATCAAACTCGGTTTCGCCGGCTTCAGGTAAATCGAGCGTGTAAATCCTTGCATCAACTGGCGCGTTTGCCGCCAGGTTTAAAGTAGTCCGCCCGTTAAATGTGCCGAATTCAAAAACCGAGGACGGCTTGAGCCATCGGCAAATAAGCGCCGTGACGGCCAACTCATCCATTGTCAAGTTGCCAGTTGACCTGGGCAAGCTGCGCTCCAGCCGAATCGAAAGATTCGCGCTCCCTGGAAACAGTTCCTCCAGCGAGACGGTCGGCAGCCTCTTGCTGCTGGATTCGAACCACGCCAGGTTATGCAACTGGGCAACCGCAGAGCCGTTGCCTCGCAAGGTCTTACCAACTTGCGTGATGCCGTAGCCTGCAATGGTAGAGAGGGCTTCTATTCGTCGGCTCACTCTTGAATCCTCCGTTATAAATCCAACATGACCGCTACCGTTGAGTGACAAGCGGCTATTCCCGAGCGCCCCGGTCGAGCGTCAAAGGATGCGCCAACGTCCTCCGGGGACCAGACACCCTTCAGTCTGTTCTAATATGAATTTTTGCATACCCGCCCCGCTCTTCTAGTCGATACTTCACCGCTAGGAAGGGTTCGCCAGGTTGCGGAATTCCTGGCTCAAGCAGCCGAGGAGAGCTGATGGTTGATAACCCTCGAATGCGCGAAAGGGAATTGCAAGGCGGATGCTGGGCGGGGGCCATTCGGGTCTTCCTGACCTGCTGGCTCGTCTTCACGGTCTTCTGGACGCCCTGGATCGTACGCGAACATTTGCCGGCCATCGCGCTCGCCGAAAGGGGTAGCCTCAATGTTGAGCGTTATCTCGGCTGGACAGAGGACATCTTTCCTGGACCCCGGGGCGGAGCCTATATCAATAACAACCCGGGGGCTTCGCTCACCGGTGCGATTCCGCTGCTGCTGCTGCGGCCCATCCTGATTCGGGTGGACGAATGGAGCCAGCGTTTGCCGCGCCGGCCTTATCAGGGCCAGGACGACCCGATCATGGCGCGCATGGCCGCGGAAGGACGGACGTTCTATTTTCTGCTTGTGGCGTTCATCACGGTCGCTTTGGTGATGGCGCCTTTGACCGCGCTTGCGGTCGCCTTCCTTTGTGTGCGAGCACGGGAAGCGGGTCTGTCTGCAGCGCAAGCCGCTGCCGTGTCCCTCTTATGTGGCTTGGGCACGCCGCTGTTTTTCCGAACCGGTCATTTGAACCACAACCTCTTGGCCGGTGATGCCGGGTTCATTGCGCTTCTGCTCTTGTGGGACCCGGGGGACAAGCCTCTCAGCCCGTCCCGCGCCAGTTGGGCGGGACTGCTGTCCGGGTATGCGGTCCTGTGCGACTACAGCGGAATCGTGATCGCAGGCGTTACCGCGCTCTATGTGTGGATGCGCTCCAGCGGGGATTTCCGAAGACGGTTAAGGTGCGCAATCGCGTTCCTGGCAGGAATGATGCCCGGTATCGCAGGACTGTTGATCTACCAGCAGTGGGCGTTTGGTTCGTCGTACCTCCCATCTCAGCACTACATGACACCGAAGGCGGAGACGGCGATCGGCTATCGCGGATTTGGCTGGCCTTCGCCCGCGCTGCTCTGGGCGAATTTCTTCGATCCGCGTTTCGGATTGTTTACCTACTGTCCGGCGCTCTTGATGGCAGGTCTGGCGCCTTTTGTGGAGCGCGCGCGCCGCCGCCTGCTTTCCCGCGAAATGGTTGTCATTTTCATTTACTTCGTCTTGTTCGTGTTGTTCTGCGCCGCGAACCGGTATTCCTGGCTGCAACCGTCGACCGGTTTCCGATACCTGGTTCCGATTGTCCCGGTTTTGGCTCTCGTTGCCATCCAGGGAGCGCAGCTTTTTCCGCGCATGGTGCAGTGGGGAATCGCGATGGCCTCGCTGGTGTGGAGCATGATCCTCACCGGCGCGCATGTGAACGATGTACGGCTGGCTGCGCAGGTCTTTTGGGACCGCCGATTCGCGCTACCCTGGATGCTCCGCCTGCGCGAGGCCGGAGTGGCCGTCACGTGGGAATGGGTGCTTGCCACTTATGCAGTCACAGTTTTGGCCATCGCCTGCATCTGGGCCGGACCCGTGACTCGCTGGCGCAGCCCTGCTAAAGTGGACTGAATGTCAGAAACGCACAACCCTGCAATCTCCGTGGTCATCGCGTCCATCGTCGGTGCGCCGTTCATCGACGAGTGCCTGGATTCGCTGGAGCTGCAGGCAGGCAAATGCGGCGCAGAAGTGATCGTTGTGGCTTGCGGCACCGCTGAATTTGCCGCCCGCATTGCGAACAAGTTCCCGTGGGTCCGTGTAATCCACCGCGCCGAACGGGAGACCGTCCCGGATCTGCGACGCCACGGAGTGGAGAGTTCGAGCGGCGAGATTGTCGCGATCATCGAGGAGCACTGCGTGGCCGCGGCCGATTGGCTTGAGCAAGCCCTGAAAGCGCACGCAGGCGGCGATTTCGGGGTGATTGGCGGACCTGTCGCGCCAGACGGCTACACACGGCTGCGCGATTGGGTGGTGTACTTTTGCGAGTACAACAACTATCTGCCACCTTGGCAGGAGGGAGGCGCGCACGAGCTGGGAAGCGCGAATATCTCCTACTCGCGCGCCGTGCTCCTCAAATATAAGGACCAGTTAGGGGCAGGCTATTGGGAAGCCAGCCTGCACCCGCGGCTCTGGGCGGATGGCGTCAAGTTCCACGCCGCCGCGTCCATGGTGGTGCGCCATCGCGGGCCTTTCAATTATCGGTACTATCTGCAGCAAAGGTATTGGTTCAGCCGCGCCTTTGCCGGAGCGCGCAGGCTGACGGCTCCGCGCCGGGCCGCCTATCTTCTGGCCTCGCCCTTGCTGCCGTTCCTGTTGATGGCGCGCATGACCCTGCGCGTGTGGAACAAGCGTTGCCACGTGGGTAAGTTCATCCTGTCCCTGCCGTTGTTGGCGCCCGTCCTGATCGTCTATGTGGCCGGGGAATTCGTGGGCTACCTGGCAGGGCCGGGCGATGCGCTTTTGAAGGTCGAATAGATGACCGCATTGGACAATCCTCGTTTTTCGGTCGTGGTGGCCATCGTGAGCGACACGACGGGCAGCCCGGACACGGCCCACCTCGAGCCGTGTCTGGAGGCTCTGGACCGGCTGCCTTCCGACGCCTCGACGGAAATCGTCGTCCCGTTCTATCCCGCAGTCAAAGGAATCGCTGCCCTGAAGGAGCGGTATCCCCACGTAAATTTCGTTGAAGTCACGGATCTGAAGACCTACACCGGGCGCAGTGGAAGCCGGGAGCACCACGACGAGTTGCGCGCGCGCGGCCTGGCTGTGGCGCGGGGCGACGTGGTGGCCTTGATTGAAGACCACGGCATCGTAACTCCGGATTGGAGCACACGGCTGCTCGAAGCGCACGCGGGAGCTTCCGCCGCAGTGGGTGGGGCAATCGAAAACGGCATTGACAAGCCCTTGAACTGGGCGGTCTACTTCTGCGATTTTCTGCGTTACCAGAATCCGTTGCCCGAAGGCGAAACCGCCATCGTGAGCGACGCCAACGTGGCCTACAAGCGGATTGCTCTGGAATCAGTCCGGCCCATCTGGCAGGAGATTTTTCATGAATCTTCTGTGACGGCTGCCCTGCGCGCGAAGGGCCAGCAAATCATCCTCGCGCCGGCCGCGGTGCTCCATCAGCATCGCTTGGGTCTCCGAGTGAGTTCAGCGCTGCGGGAAAGATTTGTCTGGGGCCGTTCCTACGCGGCCACGCGCGCCCGGCTTGCGCGCCTTTCTCAGAGAGCTTTCTGGGCGTTTTTCGCGCCTGCCCTGCCTGTCCTGATGATGGCTCGCATGACCAGGTTGGCATGGCAGAAGCGGCGAACCATGAACGCATTCCTCAAGGCATTTCCGCTTACTTGTGCCCTGGCGGTGAGCTGGTCATGCGGTGAATGGGTCGGTTACGTCACCGGCAGGGCGAATTCAGCCGGTTCGCAGGCGGCAGAGGCGATTGCCCGCGGTTCACGAACCGCCGGGTAAACTATTCTCCACGAGATCGAGAATCGGCCGGGAGCATGGGCAGACAGCCTCTGCGAACGGCTTGCGGGAGGCATCATAGTCATGCGGATTGCCGTCGATGCCACCTGCTGGCACAACCGGCGCGGTTACGGAAGGCACGCACGTGCTTTGCTCCGCGCTCTGGCTGCGTTGGATCGGGACAACCGCTACACACTCTTTCTGGATTCGATCGAGGAAGCCGAGCCAACGCCGCCGGAGTGCGAAGTGCGGATTCTGCGGGCGGCTGTGCCCACCTTTCGCGCGGCTTCTGCTACTGGTCACCGAACGCTTGCCGACATGGGCCGCATGAGCCGCGCATTGTCCGCGCGCGAATTCGACATGGTGCTCTTTCCAACTATCTACAGTTACGTTCCCGTCTTCAGCTCCGCCCGCAAATTAATTATGGTCCACGATATCATCGCCGAAACGTATCCCAAACTCACGATCCCTGGGGCGCGCGAACGGCTGTTCTGGGATATCAAAGTGCGCCTGGGTTATTGGCAGGCTGACGCGCTGATCACCGTGTCGGAATACTCGCGTGCCGGCATTCTCAAACGCTTTCGCGTGAATCCTCGCAACCTGTTCGTGGTGGGAGAAGCTGCCGATCCCGTCTTTCGCAGGCTTGATCACCCCGTGCCGGGACCCAACTTGCTGCGCTTGGGGCTAGATGGATCCCGGCGGATGGCCCTCTATGTAGGAGGATTCAGCCCGCACAAGAATCTGGAAGCATTGATCGCGGCGTTTTCCCGGATCGCCGCGCGGAGTGAGTTCGCGGACTTGCAGCTCGTGATGGTTGGCGATACAACGGGCGACGCGTTTCTCACCTGCGTGGGAGCACTGAAGGCCCAGATCGATGCGCTCGGGCTCAGCGAACGGGTCGTCTTCACCGGTTACCTGGATGACGAGGACGTGATCGTTCTGATGAACATGGCCAGCGTTCTGGCGCTCCCGTCTTTGATGGAGGGTTTCGGCCTGCCCGCCGTGGAAGCTGCAGCATGCGGCTGCCCCGTAGTTGCCACCAGGGAAAGCCCACTTGAAGGGCTTCTCGGCGAGGCCGGAATTTATGTCGGCCCAGATGACGCCGGGATTGAAGAGGCCATGGTACGCGTGCTCTCGAGCGAGGAACTGCGGGCACACATGAGCGAATGCGGGCTTGCTGCTGCACGCGGTCTTACCTGGCCAGCGGCCGCCCGTCAGATGATGGACGTGATTCAGCGGGTGGCTTCGAAATGAGCAGACCGCTCAATTTTCTGCACATCACCACGTTCTATCCTCCGTACAGTTTTGGCGGCGATGCCATGCAAATCTATCGGCTGTCGCATGCCCTGGCGGAGAGCGGTCATCACGTCGATGTGATTCATTGTGTGGATTCCTACCATCTATTGCACCCTGCAGACCCGCCTTTGCAGTTTCCCGAACACCCGAATGTAGTGCGCCACGAATTGCGCAGCGGATTGGGGCTGCTTTCGCCGCTACTTAGCCAGCAGACGGGGTATCCGTGGCTCAAATACAAGCCGATTCGCGAGGTGCTGCAGTCACGAAACTACGATGTGATTCATTTTCATAACATCTCGCTGTTTGGTCCCGGGGTGCTGGGGATCGACGTTGCGGAGAGTCGAACAGTCAAGATGTATACCACCCACGAGCACTGGCTGATCTGCCCGACGCACGTACTATGGAAATTCAACCGCATGCCGTGCGATCGCCCGCAGTGCCTGCGCTGCACCATTCAGGCAAAGAAACCGCCCCAAATCTGGCGCTACACAGGACTTCTTGAGCAGATGGCTGGACGCGTCGATCAGTTTCTTTCGCCCAGCCGATTCACTGCGCAGATGCATGCCGAGAGAGGCTTCCCTTATTCTTTGGCCCATCTGCCGAACTTCATCGATCGTGTTGACGATGACTGGCAGAGCCCCGCGCCGCGTCCGCAGGAAGCGCCGTATTTCCTGTTTGTCGGGCGGCTCGAAAAGATTAAAGGCGCGCAGAATCTAATTGCCCTATGGAATCGAGTACCCGACTATGATTTGCTATTGGCAGGTACCGGAAGCGATGAGGCGGAATTGCGTCGAATGGCGGCCCACAACCCGCGCGTCAAGTTCCTGGGCCCGCTGCCGCAACAAGAGCTTGGCCGGCTTTACTACCACGCGATCGCATGTCTGGTTCCTTCTGTCACCTACGAAACTTTCGGAATGACCTGTGTTGAGGCCTTCGCCAGAAAAACGCCGGCAATTGTGAGAGACTTGGGCGCGCTCCCGGAACTCATAGAGGACAGCGGCGGTGGGTTGGTCTTTACCACCGACGACCAACTCCTGACGGCAATTCACAGCCTTGCCCATTTCCCCTTGTTGCGGGCCGAACTGGGGCAAAAGGGTTATGACGGGTTCTTGCGATCCTGGTGCCGGGAAGCACATCTAAATGCGTATTTTGCTTTGATTGAGGCCGCAGCCAGAAGGAAGTTTACTTCTGTGCCCTGGTTGCCTTAAGTCGCATCCAGATGCATTCGCACCTCAATGCGATGGCGCACTCTCCACAAGCGTCCGGCGATAAATCTCGATTCCTTCCGGCCGCCGTGTCTCGGAATCCGGACGCCAATCCGCGGGGGCCTCCACCAGAGCCGCTCGCAATTGAGCTACCTGGGGATAGGTGCAAGATGGCTGGACGAGAACAAGAGACACATTCCGATGATCCAGGTATTGCAATATCTCAGGCGAGGAAGCGAAGAGCAGCCGCCTGAAGTAGCCCATCCAGGTGCTGCTCGCAAGGGCTTTGCTGGCACGGAGCACCGTATGGACCCGATTGGGGTCCGATAATGATGCCTCGACGATCAATCCGCCTTCGTTCCCTTCGTCTGCGGCAATCAAAACGGAACCGTTGGTGTTCAGCAGGCCGTTCTTGACCATTTGCCCGTAGCCACGATCCGGTTTCGGTTCCACATGAATGGCGGCCCAGGCCATCCATCCGATTGCTGCGGCGCTCACCGCCAGTCGAAGCGCTCGACGTCCGGGCGAGAAGCGCTCGAGCAGCACATGAACTCCACCGCCCGCAAGTACCGCGATCGCCTGCGTCGACATCAACATGAATCGAGATTCCACTGGAACCGCGACTAGCATAAAGAAGGCCACGGTGGCAGCGATTTGCCCGGCCATCGCTGCCCAGAACTGTTGCTGAGAATTCCGGCTGAAGGTGAGTTTCAGGCCAATCAAGGCGAGAATTGCACAAGGCCAGCCTGAAACAAGTGCAACACCATCCTTGGCATGAATTGTCCAGGGCCAGCCCGGCATGAAGACGCTGCTTAGAAGGATGTCCCATGCGCGAGGCAGCATGGCCGACAAAGATACGTGCGATGCCTGATGAAGCAAGGGAGGCAAAAACATCGAAAGCAGTACGAGCGCTCCTGCCGTCAGCCACTTCCATTTCACAATCCGGGAACGCAGAGGCAAAAGAGCAAATGGAAGAAGAATCAGAACCACCGCCCGCCCATGTGTGAGCCCGGCTGCCACGGTAAACACCACGAAGAGATTGCGGCTTCTTCGTGATCCGAATCGCATGTATTCGCCGCAATGTACCGTAGCCCAAAAGGCCAGAAGTGCCATGAGCATGTCGGGACGCACTCCACACAACATGATGTGGAAAACCCTCGAGCTCATCAAGATCGCAACGCTCACCACTGCCGCAACCGTCGAGCTTCTGCGCTGCACTTCGAGATAAACGCTCGAGATCAGGCCCGCGGCGCAAAGGGCTACAAACAGCAGAAGGGCAACCTGACTGCGCCCTGCGACCAGCATCCATATTCCTTCAGCGAGATAAAAAAGAGGAGGCCAATGTCCGATCGCAACCTTGGGATAATGCCCATAGAAAAGCCACGCGAACTGGAGGGGATCATGCGGAAAATCCTGCACAAGATAGTCGTGCACCATCAAACTGGATACCGCGTGCGCCGGCTCGTCCCAGTCCAGGGCAAGATCCGCCGTGAACGCTCCGCTGCGGTATTGGATGACGACCATCATCAACCCAAACAGCAAGCAAAAAGCGGCGTCACGCAGTCGAGCCGGCGTTAACCAGGCGGCTGTGCGACGAGCCGGAGCATTCAATCTTAGTAATGTCATTGAGCGGGATTTTAACAGGGTTGACGTTACCACCCTTTCCGGCCACCGCATGAATGCCTGACTCGTTAGCGTGGGAATGTAGGCCTCCTTCCTTCCCCATTTGCAGCGCGATGATCTTACAACTTAGCACGAATTTGCTCCAATGCTCATACGGCGACACCTTCATCAGCTGGCTGCGGGCAAACGAACTGATGCAGCAAAGAAAATCAGTGGCTCGAATCTTCTCGGGCAGCATTTGCCGGTCGGCATCGCAAAACTCATCCGGCCCGTGCACCGTCAGCGAGTAGCCGAACCCAAAAACGGTGTGCACAAAGAGTCCCACGCTCGCCGCTTGCGAGGCCAAATGCACGTGCAGATGCCGCAATCCCTTCCGCTTCATCCACTGGCCCACCATCAGAGCCTCGATGAAATACATCAGGTTCAAGTAGAGCCGCCGCAGATCCAGCCGCGCCAACCGGAACGCCAGCCCCACTCCTCGCCAGGAGCTGCCAAAATTTCCGAAGACAGTTTGCAGCTTGGCCACGGTCGCCCCGGAGAGCCCATGCTGCTTCACGTAATAGGTGCGCTTTGCTTGGTCCGCTCCGATGGCCGTCAGCCCGTTCGCCGGCCGGTCGAGCGCCCTGTCGGGCGTATTGATGGATGCCGTCTCCACCTGAAATCCCAGCTCGCGCAGCGCCAGCACCTCGCGCAGCACGAACGGCATGGAGAGCGTCGGGTAGGTGCTGGTCAAATAAGCCAGGGCAGGCGTCGGCTGTGCGCCCGGCCGGTCGAAATGGCTGGTTTCAGGCATGGGATCTTTGCGCTTCATTTTATGATGCAACTTGCACTCCTCCTATCGGCTTCGCTCTGGGTGCTGCTTTACATCGGGTCCTCTGCGGCAAGGCGCATCGTACATTTACAATCACAGTTTCCGGCGGCTCGATCCTTTTTCGTGCTGGATTTTTGGCTTTGGCCGCGGTTGGCTGTGCGGTTGTGTTGGAGCCGTGCGTCGGCCCGGCAGGGCCAGGTGCAGCCGGGAAGGGAAGAATCCAGGCTAGATAAATCCAGGCTTGCCCGATGCGGCGGGCGCGGGGGACGGAGTGCGGCAACCTTGACGATGGAATTTCACATTGCGCGCGAGGCGCGAGAGCGCTACCAGTTCGCCGAATCCCTATTCGCCTATAACGGAAACGTGATTCTGGCCAACATCTCCGCGTGCCGCACCTTCGCTCACCGCATGAATATGGTGCGCGATGTCGAAAAGCATCCTGAGATTGCCGTCCATGCGGGCCAGCTTTTTGCTATGGGGTTGATTGACGAGGCCAGTCACGTGCTCATGGCCCGCTATCGTCAGCAGCTCGATCCCGAGGTAATGACCTCCGCTCTGGATTGGTTCGGCGCCCGCGTGGGCTCTGACAATATCGACAAAATGCTGCTCGCGTTCGTCGAGCAGTTCCCGGGGCAGAGCGTGATACGCGGCCAGGAAACACCGGCGCAATGGCTTGCCGGCGCAACCGATGGTTTGCCGCACCGCGCCGCGGCGCTCGAAGAACTGCTCCTCCTCTGGTCCGCGAATCGAAACCAGGCATTCAAGCCGTAGGCATTCAAGCCGTTCGAAGAGCTTTTTGCAGACCGCACGCTCGCCGAAAAAACGGTCTATCGCAAAGTAACGGCGCAAATGCCGGAGTATTTCGCCGCGCGTCCGCTCATCCCGTTGCCCGACGCAAAGCCCGTGAGCCTGCTTGAACTTCTGCAGGCGCCCGCAGCCGGCTCACCGGCATCCCTCAGCGAACAGCTCGATCTGATCCGGCGGCTTTGGAAGCCGTTGCTCGGAGATAGCCTGGAACGCTTCCTGCTCATGGCCGGCGAAATTCTCCGCGAAGAAGAGCTGGCCATCTGGATGCAGTTCAACCCTCCGGCTGCCCGTGCCCGCGAAGCTGCCGAACGCCGCCGTCAGGCCGGCCGCGAGCAGTGGCCCTCCGATGTCAGCCATGCCGAGGTGCCTGTTTTCGGCGATCCGGCGCACGAATACGAAAAGTTCTCGCCCGACACCGCCTGGATGCCCGGCGCCGTGCTCATCGCCAAAAGCACCTATGTGTGGCTGGCGCAGTTGAGCCGCAAATACGGCCGTCACATCGGCCGTCTCGATGAGATCCCCGACGCAGATCTCGCCGAGCTCGCACATCGCGGCATCAATTCGCTCTGGCTCATCGGCGTCTGGGAGCGCAGCCGCGCCTCGCGCACCATTAAGCAGCTTTGCGGCAATCGCGAAGCCGTCGCCTCGGCCTATTCGCTCTTCGACTATCGCATTGCCGACGATCTGGGCGGCGAAGCGGCCTACATAACCCTGCGCGACCGCTCCTACCATCACGGCATCCGCCTCGCCAGCGACATGGTGCCCAACCACATGGGCATCGATTCGCCCTGGGTCATTGAACACCCCGAGTGGTTCATCTCCCGCCCCGATCCGCCGTATCCAGCCTACAGTTTCGAAGGGCCCGATCTTTCTCACGACGGCCGCGTGGAGCTCAAAATCGAGGATCACTATTACGACCAGTCCGATGCCGCCGTGGTGTTTCGCCGCCGCGACAAATCCTCGGGCGAAACCCGCTACATCTACCACGGCAACGACGGCACCAGCTTCCCCTGGAACGACACCGCACAGCTCGACTACTTGAACCCGGCAGTCCGCGAGCAGGTGATTCAAACCATTCTGCATGTCGCGCGCCTGTTTCCGGTGATTCGCTTCGACGCCGCCATGACCCTCGCCAAGCGGCACTTTCATCGCTTGTGGTTTCCCGGCCCCGGCTCCAGCGGCGCCATTCCATCCCGCGCGGAATACGGCATGACGCAGGCCGAATTCGATCGAGCTATGCCCCACGAGTTCTGGCGCGAGGTGGTCGACAGAGTTGCCGCCGAAGTGCCCGGCACCTTGCTCCTTGCCGAGGCCTTCTGGCTCATGGAGGGCTACTTCGTCCGCACGCTCGGCATGCATCGCGTCTACAACTCGGCCTTCATGATCATGATGCGCGACGAGGACAACGCCAAGTACCGGTCTGTAATTAAAAACACGCTCGAGTTCGATCCCGACATCATGAAGCGCTACGTCAACTTCATGTCGAATCCGGACGAACGCACCGCCATCGACCAGTTCGGCAAGGGCGACAAATACTTCGGCGTCGCAGTCATGATGTCTACGCTGCCCGGCCTGCCCATGTTCGGCCACGGCCAGATCGAGGGATTCACAGAAAAGTACGGCATGGAGTACCGCTGGCCGCGCTACCAGGAAGATCCCGATCACTGGCTTGTTGAGCGTCACGAGCGCGAGATTGCGCCGTTACTCAAGCGCCGCTGGCTCTTCGCCGAGAGCGCGCACTTTCTGCTCTACGATTTCTTCCATTCCAACGGTTCGGTGATTGAAGACGTCTTCGCGTATTCCAACCGCACCGGCGGCGAGCGCGCCCTCGTGGTTTATCACAATCGTTACGCTGACGCCCAAGGGACCATTGATTTTTCGACTGCCTACGCTGATAAGGGATCGGGCCAGCTTGGCCGGCGCCGTCTGGCCGATGGCCTCGGATTGAGCGGCGACCGCAACGCCGTGATCGCCTGGCGGGACTCGATCACCGATCTCAAATATCTGCGCCGCGCAGGAGATTTGTTTGATCGCGGCCTCACCCTCGACCTCCACGCTTACCAGTGCCACGTATTCCTCGATTGGCATGAGCTCCATGCCACGGCCGAAAAGCCCTGGGACCGGCTCGCCGACTGGCTCAATGGGCGTGGCGTCTCCTCGCTCGACGAGGAACTCGTCAATCTCGAACTGCAGCCCGTCCATGAAGCTCTGCGCTCGCTGCTGGACCCGGGCCTGGTGCGGCACTTCGCCGATATCGCCGACCGGGGAACCCAGCCAGTAGGAGGGTCGCGAACCGTGGGTGCGGAAAGAGCCCAAAAAATCGAGCGGCAGCGCAATGACTTCTTCAAAGATGCATGGCCCCGGGCCGAAAGGTTTTTGCAAATGGCCCAGGACGCCTATGCCGCGCGCCTCCGGCAGGCCGGCGAGCCCGCGCCCGGCCCCGTGTCGCCCTCCAGACCTGACCCGGCCGATCTGGCATCGCAGGCGCAAGCGTTCACCCGCTTGCTCCGCGCCGCCATGCATTTGCCGGCCGTGGAAGCGCTCTTCCCGGCGCCGTGGACCGCTGCCGCGCGCCGCATGTTGCCGAGCCCAAGCCCGCAGCTCACGGCAACGGAGATGTGGGGCCCGGTGCTCGCCTGGTGTGTGCTCGAGTGGCTCGCCGAATCCATGAGTGCTGCGCAACCTGCAATGGCACAACCCGGGGCCGCGCCACCCGATGCCGCGCCACCCGATGCCGCGCAACCCGAACGCATTGCGCTCGATCTCTTCGATCGCCTGCGCCTGCGCGAGCCCTTTGGGCATGCCTTCACCGCGCTCGGCTTCAAGGGTGAAGAAGCGTGGCGCGCCGCCGCGCGCATCAAGGTCCTGCTGTTGACTGACGCCGGTGCCGGTAAACCACAAGAGAAAGCAGCCACTGCGGAAGCGAAAACCTCACCAGCAACCTCGCAACCCGAGCACGATCAAGTTGCCCTGGCTCCCATTCTCTGGCTCGATCCCGACGTTCGCTGGCTCTGCGGCGTCCATGAGGGAGAGGGCCACTTCTACCTGGTCCGCGAACTTTACGAGGAACTACTTTGGTGGCTACTCATGCCGGCGCTGCTGCGCCTTGCCGGCGAGGCCGCGCCCAGCCGCGCTGTGGTGGAAGAGTTGAGCAAGACTGTTGGCACAGCCCTCAGCTCCGCCGAGGCTGCAGGGTATCGCATCGATGCGCTGCTGGGTCCGCTTGCTGCGTCGGAAACAGGCGAATCCGAAGAGGTCAGCGAATCTCCCGCGCCGGAATCCGAACCCGCCGATTCGGATGTGAGCGCGGATGCAGAAATATAGCATTGTGTCCGCGGGTTGAAGCACTCAGGGTCTCGCGGGCTGTAAATCGCAAGAAATGCGGAATTTCCACTGGTAAGATTTTGCCTGGGAGAGCAATTTGTGCCTCAATCCGATCAGGAAATCTTTCAGTCCGCGCGCCGCGACCTCTTCTCCGCCGTCATCGGCGACGTCATGGACAAGATGGGCCTGCTTCAGCAGTTTCTGCCGCCCGCCATTGTGCCTCTTGACAGCTCCATGGTCGTCTGCGGCCGCGCCTTGACCGTCCTTGAAGCCGACTGTTTTGACGAATCCGTCAACACGGCCGGGGGCTCGCATAATCCGCTCTCGGCGCGTCCCTTCGGTCTCATGATGGATGCGCTCGACGACCTCAAGCCCGACGAAGTCTACATCTGCACCGGTTCCTCGCCGCGCTATGCACTCTGGGGCGAGCTGATGAGCGTGCGCGCCGGCAAATGCGGCGCGGCCGGCGCTGTCGTTGACGGCTACTCGCGCGACACGCGCGGCGTTCTCGCTCTCGGCTTTCCCACGTTCTCCCACGGCAGCTATGCGCAGGATCAGGGCCCGCGCGGCAAAGTCATTGACTTCCGCATTCCCATTCAGATCGGCCAGGCGCGCATCGTTCCCGGAGATATTGTCTTCGGCGATCTCGACGGCGTCTGCGTGGTTCCCCGCGCCGCCGAGCAAGAGGTTCTCGCCCGCGCTTTCGAGAAAGCGCGCCAGGAGAAGACGGTTCGCAAAGCTCTCGAAGAAGGCATGCCGTCGAAAGCCGCCTTCGAAAAGTACGGCATCCTTTAAAGGCAGGGAATAGCCAATAGGGAGTAGCCAATAGCCAGGAACCAAGGCCTGACCCCTGACACCTGAAACCTGTAGAATCACTGCAGGGCCGCCGGGCTTACCCTTTGGTGCCAACTATCGATGAGCGAACAGGAAACAGAGCTTAAACCCCAGGCACAGGCCGTTTCGCCGGCGTGGGAGAGAGTCGAACGTGCGCGGCATCCTCAGCGCCCTTACCCCATGGAACTGATCGAGCGAATCTTCACGGATTTCAGCGAGATTCACGGGGATCGCGCCTTTGGCGACGACGAGGCTGTTGCCTGCGGCATGGCGCGGCTCGGTGCCGAAGAGGTCATGGTCATCGGCAACCGCAAAGGCGGCAGCACCAAGGAGCGCGTGCGGCGCAACTTCGGCATGCCGCATCCCGAGGGTTATCGCAAAGCGCTGCGCTCGATGAAGATCGCCGAAAAGTTTGCCCGTCCCGTCATCAGCTTCATCGATCTGCCCGGCGCCTATCCCGGCATGGGAGCAGAGGAGCGCGGCCAGGCCGAAGCCATCGCCCGCAACCTGCGCGAGATGGCGCGACTGCGTGTGCCCACCATCTCCGTCATCAGCGGCGAAGGTGGATCGGGCGGAGCATTGGCGCTCGCCGTTTCCGATCGCGTGCTGATTCTCGAGAACGCGCTCTACTTCGTCATCAGCCCTGAGGGTTGTGCGTCGATCATGTGGAATGACGCGGGCAAGAAGGCCCTGGCAGCCGAAGCGCTGCGCGTCTCCGCGCCCGAGGTCCTGGAACTGGGCTGCGTGGACGCGATCATCCCCGAGCCGCCGCACGGCATCCACACGGATCGCGAAGCAGGCTCGGGACTGCTCGGCACGGTGCTCAAAAATTACCTCAACGATCTTCGTACAATGCCCGTCGATGCCCTGGTGGCGGCGCGGCAGCAGAAGTTCCGCAACGTAGCACAGTTCTACACGCAAAGCTGATTACCCGGCTGGAAAGTCCAAACGATTGTCATGAGGCAACCTCGAGCGAATCTCTGCGGCACACGGCGCGCTTCCCATCGCGTCGCAGCCCACGCTCGCGCATCGCGCCGGAGGCCCGCATGACCGAGCCCGTCTACACCGGCGGCCGGCTGCGCGCCTACCTCGAGTTTCTGGCTGCGTTCCTCTATTTATTTTTCGCACGGTCGCTCGCCTTCCGTGGCGCGCAAGGCTTCGCCGGCGAAGCCTGGTTTTCGCTTCCCGGCGACGCCTGGTCTCCGCTGGTTGATCAGGCCATGCTGGTCTTCCTCCTGCTCGTTGGCTACGCCGCCATGGGCTTCTGGCTAGACCGCCAGGCGCACCCCATCAGCGAACAGGGACTGCCGCGGCGTTCCGGCTGGCCGCGCGAAGCCGGGCTGGGACTGGCAGCCGGATGGGCGATAGCCCTGGTCTGCGTTCTGCCTCTCACCGTCGTGGGCGGCATCGCCATCTCGTTCTCTCCGCAGGCCGCATCGTGGGGCTGGCTGGTGGCCGATACCGCATTCTTTGCGTTGGCCGCACTGGCTGAGGAGATTGCCTTCCGCGGCTACGCCTTCCAGCGCTTTGCCCAGGCAGTGGGACCCGTTGGAGCCGCACTGGGCTTTGCCGCCATCTACGCCATTTTGCAGGCGCTCCTGCCCGGCGCAAGCCACTCGAGCTTCGCCGTCTCCATCGTGCTCACGCTCGTCCTTTCCGCGTGTTATCTGCGCACGCGGGCTCTTTGGGTCAGTTGGGGTCTCAACTTCGCCTGGAAAGCCAGCCGCGCTTTACTCATCGGTCTCGCCATCAGCGGCGTTACAAGCCATTCGCCGCTGGTGCAGGGCGATCCCATGGGGCCGTTCTGGCTCACCGGCGGGGCCTTCGGACTCGACGGCAGTTGGCTTACATTCTTTGTGCTGCTCGCGGCGCTGCCGGTGGTCTTCCGCCTCACACGCGACCTCAACTACCGCTACAACGCTCCCGTGATCGTACCGGGCGGGATTCCCGTCGATCTCGATGCCATTTCGCGCGCCCAGCACGAGGCAGCCATGGGACCGGCCGCGCCCTCCGCACCGACCCTTGTCCAGATCGAAAGCACAGGGACCAAGGGAACAAGGGAACAAGGGAAATGATCCCAGGTGTGGTGAGTCAAGAGTCCGCATCGCAATGAAATTGTGATCCTGAGCGAGTCGAAGGGTGCGCATTTTTGCGTGCGGGGTGGGGTGTTTCGTTAAGTCCAGCAGAATCATACGAAATGTTCGTTTATCGGGTGCCGGGAGCCGGCCAAATGTTGGCTTAAGTGGTGCGGCGCGCCCCGCATAGGTTCGCTTGAGCGATTGCGATTCTTTGAGACAAATACCGTGAAATTGGCCATTTGAAGGGTGAGTGTAACCGTGAAATTGACCAAATAAGAGCAAAGGTTGGCAGAGAATTTCCCATAAGCGCGTCAAAAGGGCTCTGGTGCCGATCATTATGATGCGAACTTCGGAGACAGGACACTAGCCCCTGTTTTTCTAGTCCCGCAGTGAAGTAGTGCCGTAGTCCCTGTTTTCTTGTTCCCTTGTTCCCTCGGTCCCTTGGTCCTTGCACTTACGCATTTGCCTTTTCGCCCCTAATAGAGCTAATGTTTGCCTAGAACGTGTTTCATAAATGGCCTGGTCAGTGAACACGGATCCTTCGGGGGTTAAAACCCCTTAGCTTTCCTGCCCTTTTCGGCACGACTAAGGTCGTGCCCTTTCACGAAACCATTTATGAAACAAGCTCTAGTAGGGTCTGCCTGGTACGGTCTGACTATTAGCGTTCGAACCCATGGGAGGTCCCATGAAGCGGCGTGTCTTTCCCCAGCGGTTTGGCTCGACTGTTCAATCGACGACTGCTGAATCGACCGCGAAGGATCACGTGAACGGAGTCCTTGCGCGCATCGCCGGCGCATGTGCGCTGGCTGCGCTCGCTGGCGCCGTCACCGGCTCGTCCCAGGTCATCACCATCAATACCAGCGGGAATGGGAAGGTCGCTACCACCGGTCCGGTGGATCGGCGGTACGCGCAGATCGAACCCACCCATGTCGCGTTGGACAAAACCGAGCTTGATCCCAAGGCAAGACTCGAGCTGATTCGGGCTCTCGAATCGGAGCAGGGCTTTGCCATGCGCCCGTTTCCTCGCGGCCACAGGGGGCTTACACTGGCGGCCAACGGTAAGCTGGAGCCTGCCGGCGACGGCTATCTGAACATGGTCATCAGCGAAGGGCTCTCCGCCAAGCCGGGCGCCCGCATGGTCATCACCGACATCAAGATCGATCGCTCCAAAATCGTCTTCGATCTCGACGGCGGTCCCGATGCGAAGCATCGTTTCCTGCGCCACATACAGATCGGCGCTGGCCCTGAGATGGGCGATCCGAATATCGATCCCACAGTTGCCAATGCCGCCGGAGATCCGGTGGGCTCGCGCCTCACGCTTACCTTCGCCGATCACGTTCCTGAAATCACGCCTGTTCAGATCAAGGCCCTGCTGGCTCCGCTCATCTCCTTCGACGTGAAGTCGCCGGTGCAGGCTTTTACCGACACCCTACCGGCGGAATTGAAAAACGCCATCCTCGGCCATAGGGTGCTGGTGGGAATGACCACCGATATGGTGCAGTTCGCCATGGGCCAGCCCACCACCCGGACACGTGAAATGGACGGCCAGATGCCCTTTGAAGAATGGATCTACGGCACGCCGCCCCAGGAAGTCGACTTCGTCCGCATCAACGGCAACCGCGTAATCCGCCTGGAAGTTGCCAGGGATGGCGAGGCGCTGCAGATTTTCACCAAGGATGTGGTCACAGCCATGATGACCACGGATGGCAAGCCGGTGATCACGGCGGAGGCCAACACGCGCACAGTCCGCGAGGGCGACGTGGAGCCCGACACCGACCGGCAGGCGCCAGCCGCTCCTCCCAGCCTCCGCAAGCCCGGCGAAACCACGCCCACCGACAGCAACAACACCTACGGCGACCCCAACGTGGGCGTAATGCGCCCCGTGCAATTCCCCAAGCCGCATACGGATCAGCAGCCGGGCGCCAATCCCGATGAGCAGCCCAGCCCTCCGGCGGCAGCCAGCCAGCCTGCACAGGCGTCCTATCCGCAGCCAACAGCGCAGGGAAATGCGCAATCTCCGGCCGCCAGCAACTCGCAACCGCAAGCCGCTCCGGCAAAAACGCCCGCTGCGCCGGCCGGCAGCCAGCAATCCCCGGCAAGCACCAGCCAGCTTGTTTCGTCCGGCTCTTCGGCACAGCCAAACTGATCGGCGGTCACTTCAGGCCGCCGCGTATTAAAATGGTAAGAGCGAGTCACGTTCGCTGCGGGTGAAGTCTTGCGCCTGGAGCGGGCCGGCACCGCGTCGTTGAAGCCGCGGGCAATTCCTTGCCCGTGCGTGCAGAGACACCCCAAGAAGGAGAAACCCCGCACCCATGGCCAAAATTGCCAAAACTGGTGATCGCAAGAAGATAATGGACACGACGAAGTCGACTGACTGTCCCAAATGCTCGAAACCCACGCGCATCGTCAAGCGCGTCAAGGACCGTGAACGCGGCGTTCCGGGCGGAGTCTATATCTCGTGCTCTGTGTGCGATTTCCACGAAAAGCTCTAAGCTTTGCTTGAGTTTCGATTCACAAAAAAGCCCGGCCTCGCGCCGGGCTTTTTCCATATTCTCGACTCAAAATTCAATCGCTTGCGCCATCTCCTGCAGGATCGCTTCAGCCGCCTTGGCCGGGTCAGGCGCCTGCGTGATGGGCCTTCCCACCACCAGGTAACTTGCGCCCGCGCAGAGCGCGTCGGCGGGCGTCGCCAGACGCTTCTGGTCGCCGTTGTCGGCGCCCGCGGGCCGAATGCCGGGAACCACCAGCACTCCTTCCGCGCCGGTCAGTGCTCGCACCGCTGCTACCTCCTGGGGCGAGCAAACAAAGCCGCGAATCCCCGCTTCCCATCCCATACGGGCCAGCAGTTCCACCTGTTCAGCGGGTGAGCGTTTCACTCCCGTGGCTTGCAATTGCGCTGCGTCCATGCTCGTCAGCACTGTGACAGCCAGCAATTGCGGCGGATCGGCCACGCCGTCCAGCGCCGCGCGTGCTGCGGCCAGCATGGCCGGCCCTCCCGCCGCGTGAACCGTCATCATGCCCACGCCGAGCCCCGCTGCCGAGCGCACCACGCCAGCCACGGTGTTGGGAATGTCGTGGAACTTCAGATCCAGAAACACCGAGTGACCGCGCGCCCTCAGTGCCTCGATCACGGCGGGGCCGGCGGCAGCAAACAGTTCCAAACCCACCTTGAACCACTGGCACGCGCCGTCCAACTGCTTCACCATCAATTCAGCAGCCTCGCTGCTGGACACATCCAGCGCTACGATCAGCCGCTTGCGCGCCTCCACCATCCGGGCAGGCTCTGTGGGGCGAGCGGGAGCGAATGTCGGCTTCATTCGTTCGGGAATGGGCATACATAAATGCTAACTGATTTTCCGGCGCCAGGGCCGACGCACCAGCTTGCGCGAGCTTTCATCGCAGCCGCAAGCCTGCGCACGCTCGATCCCATGCGCCGCTCAGCCGCCTGAGGGAGTCAAGGCAATTGGCGAGGCGGCAGCCTCGATTCGGAAGCAGGATTAGCGGCATTGTGCGCGAACAGCGATTTGGGCGGGTTGTGTGCAGAGCGGGGCACCAGCACTACATACGGCACGTCGCTCTGCGAAAACCGGTCGCGCAGCGATGGATCGCCAAACGGAGGCGCGTGATCGCCCACAATCACAAAAACCGTGGGCCGGCCCAGGGGATCCAATGCCAGTTGCGCAACCGAGCGGTGCACGTTGGCAATCGACTGGTACCACGAGCAGAGTTGCGAATCGGGCACCAGTCCCTCGGCGGCCGAACAGGGCGCAGCATTGGGCAATGACAGCGGCACAGGCACAGGGAGATGCGAATTGAGAGTCATCCAATGAATGAACTTCGGGCGCGAACTATCCGCGTCAAGACGACGCCCGATCCAGGCGGCAATATCCGCATCGCAAGTTCCGACAAACAGACCGTTGCAATCGGATAATCCCTGCTGGTGGAGTTGCTCGTGAAACCACTGTTCCTGAAAACCGATCGTGGGGTACCATGCCGATCGAACGTACATGTGACCGTTGAACCCATGGACCGCGATCGGGTCGTATCCGAGTGCCGAAAGCCTTTGCGGAAGGCAGTTTCTCAAGTCAGATGCCGGAGCTCGCATGAGGTAATAGCCGATCGAGTTGCCGCAGAGTTCACGGGCTTCTCCGGCGATAGTTGCTCCATAAAACGGAACCGCTCCCTGCAGAACCTGGTATTTGGCAAGCAATTCCGGTTGCGAATAAAACTTGACCATCGCATTCCGCAGGGTTGGGTCTTCGGCGAGTCCCCAGGACTCGACCAGCACCAGAACCATGTTCGGTAACTGGCGATTGCTTTCGCCCGAGGTAATCCCCGCGGCGCCCAATGCCACCGCCGTCGCGCTCGGTACGGGATATCGCCCCGTCCTGCCTTTTTCTTCGAGTGCGACAAGCTTTTCATCCATCTTCCACAATCGGCTCAATCGAATAATGGGAGCGCGGGCAAGTTGCAGAGCATTCGAGCTGCCAGAGCCCAACTGATCCCTCACGGGCCGCGTTTGAAAGGGGATGGGGAAGTGGCCCGTCGCCCGACAGATCGAAAGAGCCTGGCCACCGACAACCACAACCGCAAAGACGACCAGGCACGCAGCGGCGAGCCGGCGCTGATTCCTGGGCAATTCCTTGCTCGGCAGCAGGATCACGATCGCAGCGATCAGCAGGATAGATGAAAGCACCGAAAGTGAACGAAGGGGATGTGCGGCTGAGGATTCTAATGCGACACGGATGTTTTCCAGGCATTCTCGAACAGGGACGTGATACGTCATGCACGCCCCACTGATTACATCCGCCGCGGTAAGGCCTAGAAGCCAAATCAGAGTTACGAACCGGGGGGCGAACAGAGCAACCAATCCAACCGCGGCGTACTGGGCACAAAACCATCCCAGCGGCGAGAAGCCGAACTCGCGTGCCGCTATCCAGTAGGGAATATTGCAAATAATGCAATAGAACGTTGCAAAACAAAGCCAGGAAAGGTTCCCTGTCACACGAGTCGGCAACATCGATCCGACCCATCCCGTTGACCTAACAGTGGCGGAGGAGGCCATTCTGTATGTCCTCAGAAAAGGCATTGAGACGCGGGGTTTTGTGGATGCCGGTTACAAACTGTCTTTGGTAACACGAAGTGCGAACTTTAGTTGCGCGGGTAATTGAGTTGGTGGCCTGTGATCAATGAGTTCTGTGCCGAGTCTTTCCGTCGAGTTACCTTTATCCCACAAGAATACCCGCAATTCCCCTCCGGACCGGTTCCAACGGGTGCGTGGCATCTCAAATATAGTGACCAAGAAATGCATTCCTTCGGTTACTTGCGGCGCAAAGAATGTCGCCCTCTGGAGTACAAAGGTAACACGAAGCCCTCCCATCACGCAACGCATTGTCGGACAGAAAGCGTCAACCGGTACCATGGGTAAGCAGGAGCGAAAAGTGAAACCGCAGCAGCTCGCCGTGCGCATATGGGTCATTGGAATCCTGGGGTTAGTCCTGTCTGTTCCGGTCGTGGCCGCGACCGCGCATACCAACCCCATGAACTACGACCCCCAGGTGCGCGCGGCGTATGAGCGCTTCTACAACCTTGACTATCCCGGCGCGGTGGAGCGATTCCAGCAGTTTCATGCCGCCCACCCGGGCGATCCGCAGGCCACTGCCTACCTGCTGAACACATTGATTTTTCAGGAGCTTTATCGCCTCGATCTCCTCGACACTACCTTTTACGCCAACGACGGTTTTCTTACCGGGCACCACGCCACCGATGAGGATCCCACGAAGCGCGATCAGATCTTTGCCCTGGCCGATGAAGCGGTTCGCGAAGCCGACTGGCGAATCAGCAAGAATCCCAACGACGTCGATGCGCTTTTTGCCCGTGCCTGGGTGCGCAGCTTGCGCTGTGCCTACGTGGCCATGGTGGAGCGCGCATTCTCTACCGGTTTCCGCCTGGCCACGAAGGCTAAAGACGATGCTGCGCGCGCTTTAGAGATCGATCCCGACTACGTCGATGCAAAGCTCATCGCCGGCGTCTACGAATACGTCGTGGGTGCGCTTCCGTGGCCGTTCAAGATCATGATCGGTTTTGCCGGCATCACAGGCTCCAAATCAACCGGACTCGCGATGCTGGAAGACGCCGGTAAGCGCGGCGTCATCACCAGCGTCGAGTCGCGTACCGTCATCGCGCTATTTCTGCGCCGTGAATCCAGGTACAAGGAAGCCATCCAGGTGGTGCGCGACCTGAAGAGCCAATATCCTCACGATTTCCTGTTCAGCCTTGAAGAAGCCAATCTGCGCAAGGATGCAGGCGAAGGCATGGCCGCCGTGGATTCTTACCGGCAGCTCTTAGCCGACGCAACCAGGCCCGGCTATTTTGCTTCGTCCAGGCTTGAATTGGCCTATTTCGGGCTGGGCGACGCCCTGCGCGGCCAGCGCCATGACGACGAAGCCGCGCAGGCCTACGAACAAGCGGCCGGGACGCGTGGCGTGGGCTCGGAACTCAAAATTCGTTCGCTCCTCGACGCCGGTCAATGCCACGACATGAACGGCCAGCGAGCGCTGGCGACGCGCGATTACCAGGCGGCTATCGACGCCGGCCCCAACACCTCTCGCGCCGGCGAGGCCAGAAAGTACCTGCACACTCCGTACCAGGGAACCTGAAAGAAACAGCGGAGTTAGCGGGGTTAGCGGAGCTGGCGGCGTTAGCCGGGATCGGACGAGAGCGGAAAATTAGCGCTCTGCCGCTCCAGCCACAAAAAGGGAACCGGCGCGCACCAAACCTCGTATCCTCAAATCAGTTGAAGTTCATCTTCGGAGAACCGGTCATGACCGTCTTCTGTCAGCACTGTGGATCTGGAATGCCTGCAAACGCTCACTTCTGCTCGACCTGTGGTGCGGTCATTCCCGCCGTGCAGCCCATCCCCGGCCGTCCGCTCATCCGTCCCCGCATGGGCCGCCAGATTGGCGGGGTCTGCATCGCCATTGCGCATGCCAACGGATGGGATGTGTCTTCGGTCCGCATCATCGCGGTGCTCGGCCTCATCTTCTCGAGCGGGCTGGTGGGCGTGGCTTACCTGGCGCTCTGGGTCGGCATTCCTGAGGAGACGCCGCCGCTGCCGGGGGCGTATCCTCCAGGTGTATGAACGGCGTCTCGCTTTCTGACGGCTCAGGCCTTGGATTCACCGACGCAGGCACCGGCCCACCGGTCGTCTTTTTGCATCCCACACCTCTCGACCGCGATTACTGGCGCCCCCTGACCAAAGAGCTCGCCGGCATTCGCACCGTTGTCCCCGATCTGCGCGGCCACGGTGTCTCGGCGCTCGGCTCCGATCTGCCGGCAGGCGCTTTCGACCTGGTTCCTGACGCTCCCGTGCTCACAATGGAGCAGTTGGCCACCGATGTCCTCGCCCTGCTCGACCAGCTCTCCCTGCGCCGGGCCGTCTTTGTGGGCTGCTCCATCGGCGGCTACGTCCTGCTTGAAATCTGGCGCCGCGCCCCCGAGCGTATGACGGGTCTGGTCTTCATTTGTTCCAAGCCGCAGCCCGATGCCTCGGCCAACCTCATCCGCCGCGCCGAAACCATTCAACGGGCGCGCACCGAGGGCGTCACCGCGCTCTTCGACGGCATGGCGCAAACCCTCCTCAGCGAAACCTCCCGCCGCGAGCGCCCCGAGATTGTCGCCGAGGTGCGCGCGCATATGACCCTCACGCCCGAAGCCGAGATTGCCGTGCAGGCCGGCCTGGCCACGCGCCCCGATTCGGTTCCCACGGTGTCCACCATTCGCGTACCCATCCTCGCCATTGCAGGTGCGGAGGATACCGCCGTCACTCCCGCCGAAATGGAAGCCTTTCGTTCCGCTCCCGGCGGTTGCGACGTCCACGTGCTGCCTGGCGCCGGACACTTTGCCGCATACGAGCAGCCGCGCAGAGTCGCGGCCCTCATGGCGCCCTGGCTGCGGCAGTTCGATCTCTGAAATCTGCTGCCCATGCGGCGCTGATAAAATCGGCGACGAAGTTACTTGCCGATTCCCGGAGCATCCTATGCGCAATGCCTCGATCTCGAATCCTGCCCGCCGCAAGTTCTTGCGCGCCGTGCCCGCTGCCGCGGCGGCCGGCTTCACGCTTGCCAACGCATCAATTTTTGTTTCCTCGGGCTTTGCCGCCTCGGCCGCGGCGCAAAGCATGGGTGCCGCTGCCCTCACCTTCAAGCTCTTCAAGGCGCAGGAAATTCAGGACGACCTCAACGCCCTTGCAGCCAATCCCGGCAACAATAATCTCGTGCAGGAGAAGTCCTTTGTCGTGGTCCTCACGACTGAGAAAGCTAAAACCGCAGCGGAGTTCGAATGGCACGAGCATCGCGACCACATCTTCCAGATTCTCGACGGTTCAACAGTCTACGAACTCGGCGGCACGCCGAAGGGCGCGCACAGCAAAGCGCCCGGCGAATGGAATTCACCGGAGTCGGAAGGGCACCAGACCTTCATCCTGAACAAAGGCGACATGCTGGTGATCGCACGCGGCACTCCGCACCGGCGCATCACCGCCGGAAGCGTCACATTTTCTCTGATTTCGCCGCAATGAGAACCCGGTAGCCTGCGGGGGTCTGGAGATCCCCGCTACAGCCGGTCCGGAGACCGGCGCTACACCGCCGCCGTTACCGATGCGCGGGGCGTGCGCACGAAAAAGCTGAAAGCAAAAAGCCGACAGCTGAGAGCTGCTTTTAATTCCTGCTGCGCACCTTCGAGAGCAGCCGCAGCATCTCCAGGTACAGCCACACCAGCGTCACCATGATGCCGAACGCCGCGTACCATTCCATGTACTTGGGAACGCCGGCGGCCACGCCCTGCTCCACAAAATCAAAATCCAACACCAGGTTCAGCGCCGCGATGGCGACGATGAACAGGCTCACTGCAATGCCGATCGGCCCCGCGCCGTTGATGGTCGTAAATTGAATGCCGAAAAAGCCCAGCGCGAGCTCGATCAGGTAAAGCACCATGATCCCGCCCGTGGCCGCGACCACGCCCATGCGAAACTTCTGCGTTACCTTGATCAGCCCGGATTTATACGCCAGCAGCATCACGAACAAAGTGCCGAACGTCAACGCCACGGCCTGCATGGCAATGCCGGGATATTTCAATTCAAAGAGCGCCGACATTCCGCCGAGCGCGAGACCTTCGAGCAGCGCGTAGATCGGCGCTGTCACCGGCGACCAGGTCTTCTTGAAAACAGTGACCATGGCGAAGACAAATCCGCCGATGCCGCCCAGCATAATTGCTCCTACGGCAAAGGCGCTGTTGTTGTTCGCCTGCATGAACGCGTACCACGTCCACGCCGCAGTGGCCACCGCGCACAGCAGCAGAATGCCGGTCTTGTTCACCGTGCCGCTCAGCGTCATTCGCGCCGAGGCGTCCACCAGGTTCCCGCCATACTGGCTGCGCGCAACATCGCTGAAAGTGTTCTGGCCGAGCGCCGGATTCGAGGTTTTGAAGAGTGCCATGGGTTGTCTCCGTAGTGCCAGGGTGAACACACCCTTAGCCGGGTTGGGGAATTGCCAGGCCGTGCAGAACCTGACGCGCTGCTTTCATTTTAAATCCAGTAGTAAGTCCTTGATCGCTCGAAGAGGAATCTTCCGTGCCCCATCCTTTCGCGGTTTTTGCGAAAGGGTGGGATAGCAAGCTACGACGCTTCCATCGTCAATCGAACGCCGATAAGCCGTACGCGCTTTCGTACCGCGCCACCGTCGACCGCAGAGTTTCAATTGCATCCACGGCCTGGATGCCGCCGCGTGCTCCCTGCGCCATGCAGTTCATCGCCGCCGCCGCGCAGGAAAAATCCAACTGCCGTTCGAGCCCCCACTCCTGCATCAGCCCGTAAATGAACCCGGCGCGAAAAATGTCGCCGGCCCCGGTCGTATCTGCCACCGGAACGCGGAACGCGGCGCAGTGCACCAGTTGCTTGCCGTCCCACGCCAGCACGCCATCCTCGCCCAGGGTCGCCGCGCTCAGCTTGCATCCGTAACGCGAGAGCATGCGGCGCAAGGCGCGCTCCAGGTTGTTGTCGTTCATCAACCGGCACGAGAAATCCTTGCTGACAATCAAATAATCGATGTTGGCCACCAGCTCTTCGATGCCGGGGTATGTGTCATCGAGATCTGCCACCACGGGAATGCCCGCGGCCCGCGCCCAGCTTGCGGCCAGTGTCGCGGCAGCCGTATCGTGCCCGTCCAGGTGCAGCAAGCGCGCACTTGTCACCCATTCGCGGCGCAGTTCCTCAGGCTTGAGCGTCATTTGCTCGTCGCGCCGGCAAAGCACGGTGCGCTCACCGCCCGCGTCCACCAGAATGAGTGATTGCGGGCTCACACCGCCGCGCACTTTGATCAGCTGCGCCTCCACGCCCGCCCTCTGGAACGCCTCTTCGTGCAGGCGGGCCGCGTCGTCATCGCCCAGCTTGCCCACGTAGCGGGTGCGCAATCCCCACTGTTGGCAGGCCACCACGGTCGTCGCCACTTGCCCGCCCGGCATCACGCTCGCGGCGTAGTACTCCAGCTTCGAGCCACGTTCGGGGTATGCAGGCAACGGAATCAGCGTGTCGGTCGCGTTCAGTCCCACGCCCACCAGGTCAACTTGAGGCCACTCAGTCATGCAATCTTTTATTGTAACGGGCGAGCGGGGAAGTCGTTGTGCGCCCGGCCACAGCGCGCGCAGTTTCCTTCTTCGCTGCGATGCGTTCCATGCTGTACGCTCTAAACAGTATTTTCCTGGCTTTGGAAATCACTCGTGGCACAAACTTCAAACCCATCCCCGCGCCCGTTCATCTATCCGCAGCCCGGCGCGTCCCTGCACTGCGACGGCGTCTCGCTGGAATCCCTGGCGCGCCGCTTCGACACGCCGCTCTACGTCTATTCGGCCGATCAGATCCTCGCGCGTTTGCGCCTCTTTCAGCAGGCTCTTGCCGGTCGGGACCATCTGATCTGCTACGCGGTCAAAGCCAACTCCGCGCTGGCCATTCTCAAGCTCCTCAGCCAAAACGGGGCCGGTTTCGACATCGTCTCCGGCGGCGAACTGCAGCGTGTGCTGGCCGCCGCGCCGGAAGCCGTCGCCCGCGTGGTCTTTTCCGGTGTGGGAAAAACCGCCGCGGAAATCGACCTCGCCCTCAAAACCGGCATCCTGCAATTCAATGTGGAGAGCGAGGCGGAGCTCAAGCTGCTCGCGGCTCGCGCGCGTAAATTCAAAATCCGCGCCCGCTTCGCCCTGCGCGTCAATCCCGATATCTTTGCCGACACCCATCCCTACATCTCCACGGGCCTGCGCGAGCACAAGTTTGGCATCGACATCCGCCGCGCGCGTGCGATCTATAAGAGCGTGGCCAACGACCGCTGGCTCGAAGCGCACGGCGTCAGCGTGCACATCGGCTCGCAGATTCTTTCGGCCGACCCGTTTGGCGCGGCCATTGAACGCGTCAGCAAGCTGGTGCAGCAACTCGGTCGCGAAGGCATCGCGCTCGCATCGATTGATGCCGGCGGCGGTCTCGGCATTGATTATCACGCCGGGATTTTTGATGCGGCAGCCAAGGTGCAGGAGTACGCCGCGGCGCTCGAACAAGCACTCGGTGATTTTCAAGGCCGCTTGCTTATCGAGCCCGGCCGTTTCCTGGTCGCCCAGGCGGGAGCGCTGTTGGCGCGCGTGCTCTACGTGAAGCGCAACGGCAAAAAAACCTTCGTGATCACCGACGCGGCTATGAACGACCTTATCCGCCCCGCGCTCTATCAGGCCTGGCACGAGATCGTGCCGGTGCGGCCGAGAACAGGGAAGGGGGCAGGGAAGCCGCGCATCGTCGATGTCGTGGGCCCGGTCTGCGAGTCGGGCGATTTTTTTGCGCGTGACCGCAAACTCGCGCCCGTCGAACCCGGCGACCTGGTGGCCTTGCTCGATGCCGGCGCTTACGGCATGGCGCAAAGTTCCAACTACAACACCCGTCCGCGCGCGGCAGAAGTCCTCGTCGAAGGCAACAAAGCGCGACTGATCCGCCGCCGCGAAAGCATGGAAGATCTGCTCTCGCCCGAGGTGGTTTAACTCCTGGGCAGGATTTGCCAATGGCGCTATGATTTGAGGTGAGGCTGCTGTGGAAGAACGCATTACAATCGAGCCGGGAAAACGGTCTGGCCAGCCATGTGTCCGGGGATTGCGGATTACGGTCTGGGATGTGCTGGATTGGCTGGCGGCGGGAATGAGCGAAGAGGAGATTCTTGCCGACTATCCGGAATTGGAAGCAGCTGATTTTCGCGCCGTCTTTGACTATGCTTCGCGCGTTGGGCGGCGTGTGGCATTGTGAAGCTGATCCTCGACGAGAACCTGTCGCGGCGGCTTGTCCCGCGTATCGCGGATCTTTTCCCCGATTCAACTCACGTAGCCCTGGTAAGTCTGCTCCGGGCCCCGGATTCTGCCGTTTGGGAGTTCGCAAAGGCGCATGGATTTGCGATTGTGACCGCGGATGCGGACTTTTATGAATTAGCTACTACGGTCGGGCCTCCTCCCAAAGTGATCTGGCTGCGCGGCTGCAATGATCCGACAGCTCTGTGCGAGGAGTTGATACGCTCTCAGGCGATTCGGATTGCGGAGTTTCTTGAAGACTCGGGTATGGCCGTGCTGATCTTGAGGCCGTAAATTCAGTTGGATTCGGGCGCTATTGATTCACGCCTGAGCCTGCCACAAAACCGGCGGTAAGCGTAGGAGGCGTGTTGGTCCTCGGTTGCGCAGGGGCGAAGGAAGAGCCCTTGGCATTGATGGCCGTGGAGTAGTCAGGGCCGAGTCCAAGCTTCAACAGGGCGCGCGAATCAGGCATCAGCTTGGTTTGCCATCCATTATCTGCCTGATACTTCTGCATCGCGGCTACAGTCGAAGCGTCCCACTTGCCGTTGGCGTCACCCGTCAGGTAATTCTCGCGGATCAGTGCCTGCTGAATTTGCGTCACCCGCTCCGGCTCAATAGCCTGCTGGCCACGTGCTGCACGGCGTACCTTGTGCTTCGACTTGGAGAGCTTGTGGGTGCTGGTCAGGCCGCTGGTCGGCGACCGGTGCACGTTGGTTGCGAAAGCGGGCGCCGCGACAAGGGTCGCGGAAATCAAAAATGCCGCTGTCGTTCGAGATAAAAACATAGCTTCTCCGCCTGAATGATTTCCTGGTTTTGCCGGACTCTTGGCACAAGTGTAGCCAAGGTACCGCATTCCGGCAAGGGGAAAATCAATTGACCGAGGCAATAAGACTTACTTTGGAAACGGCGCCAGATATGTGGAATCGCATCCGACGCCTGTTTCCAAGGGTTTACAAAGTTCCGCCAATAATGTCGATGCCCAGTTCGGGATGGTGCGGGTCGATCGCCTCGAAGACCACATCGTCGCCCGTTTTAAGCTTGCCTACCACCGCATCGAACTGCTCTTTGGTGCCCGTGGGCAGTTTGTTGACGCGCGTGATGATGAGTCCCGGTTCCACTCCCTGCAGGTCGGCGAACGAGCCAGTGTGGACCGAATCCACCAGCACGCCGGAAGTGTGGATCTTCGCGGTGATTGCCGGGGGCGCATCGCGCACCACGATGCCCAGCTTGGCTTCGCCGGCGTCGCCTTCGCCTTCCTGGGCGGTTTCAGGTTGCGGATTGTTCAATTCCGCAAACACCTTGTCGCGATCGCCGATCGTCACCGTCGTATCCATCGATTTGCCCTCGCGAACGTAGCCCAATCGGATGGTCGATCCCGGCCTGCGGCTTGCAATTTCGTTTACCAGGTCGTCGCCGTCCTTGATCGAGCGTCCATCCACGTTCGTGATAATATCGCCCGCCTTGAGTCCCGCCTTATCCGCGGGACCGCCCGGCTGAACCTCCTGCACGAGTACGCCATTCTTGAAGCCGTACACACGGTTAACGGCGCCCGAAAGTCCCTGGCGGAACTGGATGCCGATCGAGCCTCGCGTCACCTTGTGACTCGATCCGATGAGGTCGTTGTACACCGCGACCACGGTGTTCGAGGGCATGGCGAAACCGATTCCCTGGTAGCCGGCCGATTGCGTGTAGATGGCCGTATTGACTCCGATGACTTCACCGTTCATATCCAATAACGGCCCGCCGGAGTTGCCCGGATTGATGGCCGCGTCGGTTTGAATAAAGTGCTGGAACTGTCCCGGCGCTCCCTGGTCGATGGTGCGGTTCTTGGCGGAGATGATGCCTGCCGTCACGGTCTGCGCCAGCGCGAAGGGGCTACCAATGGCCTCAACCCAATCGCCCACCTGCGCCGTGTCAGAGTTGCCCATCTTCACCGTCGGCAATGGCGCGCTGGTGTCGATCTTGATCACCGCCAGGTCCGTGGCCTTGTCCACACCGATGACGCGCGCCGGACGTCCCAGATCCTGCGAGTCGGGGTCTGTCGAGAGCTTCACGTAGATCTTGTCGGCCTTGTCGATCACGTGATCGTTGGTGATGATGTAACCCTTGGAATCGACGATGAAGCCCGAGCCCAGCGACTCTTGCACCTGGCCGTTGTCGCCTTCATCCGGTCCACCGGGGGTCTGGCCGCCGAAGAAACGATTAAAGAAGTCCTGGAAGTTGTCCGGTGGCGCCTGCCCCTGCCCCTGCTGCTGATCGTTGTCTTCGTTGTCATCGGGACTCTGCTGGTTGGGCTGCGGGCGGACATGGAATCTGCCGTGCCCGCTGCCGTTCGACTCCTTGGGCAAGGTTTGCGTGTTGATATTCACCACCGCCGGTCCCACCAACCTGGCGATGCGCACGAAATCGTTCGGCGGGATCGTTGAATTTACGACCTTGAGGGGAGTGGCGTCGCCGCTGTCGTTTTGCTTTTCCTGCCCGCGCACTCCGTGGGCCGCAAAGGAGCCGGCCACAATCGCGGCCGAAAGCGTAGCGAGCAAAACAAACGTCGACGCGAGACGGCGCGAGCGAAGCCGTTCAAAGAGCAATTTCATACGTTTCCTTGACCTCTTGAGGTGCCCGGCCGATCGGCCGGCATTCGTGGCGACCTCTCTACTCAGTATAGCCAGCCCATGGTCTCGCCGGCGGCTCCCGAAGCCTGTTTCCGCCTGCACCGCAACCGAAATTGCCAATCCACGCCTGCTCGAATAGACGCTTTCGAAGTCGAAAGGGCCGCATGACCCGGGAAACGGGCGTCACTGGTTGCATAAATCCGGTCCGTCACTGGATGCATCAATCAGGTTCGTGACTGGATGCATAAATCAGGTTTTTGAAAGGGCACGACTTCAGTCGTGCCGTCAAGGGAACAAGATCAGTCGGGCTTCAGGCCCTGAGGGGAGTTCCTGGGCGGACTATTCCTCTGTGCCCAATTTTTCGCGGCCTGTTCAGTCTCTGAGGACATATCTGCACTATCTCAAGCTACCCATTAAGCACTACTGCTCCGCGGCCCACTCCAGCATCGCCAGCGTCAACAGCAGAACGCGTTTGAGACCCAATTCACGGTTCTTGGGCGAATACCATTCGCGCAGCGTATGCGCCTCGCCGCCTTCTCCACCCGCGCCCATCGAGAGCGCGGGAACGCCGAGCGCCAGCGGTAGGTTGGCGTCGGTGGATCCCAGCCGGAGGTCGGTGCGCAGGCCCAGGTGCCGGTCCACGGCGCGTAACACGGCCAGCAGCGCCGAATCTTCCACCAAATGCGCTGCAGGACGGTCGCCGATCTTCGCGATCGCGAAATCCAGCCGTCTGCGTGCAACTCCGTTCGTGCTTCTCGACCGCGCATTCCAATGTTCGACGGCATCCTCCACCGCGCGATGCAGCGCAACTTCAAGGCGCAGCAACTGATTTCCGTCCGTCGATCGAAAATCGACAGTTGCCTCGGCGCTCTCGGGAATCGAATTTACGCTGATGCCGCCGCGTATCGTTCCCACATTGAGTGTGGTCCGTGGCTCTTCGGGCAGTTGGGTTTCTGCCACCCCGGCCAGCGCCATGGCCAGCGCTGCGATGGGGTTCGGCGTCCCCGCATCGGTGAAGCTATGTCCGCCCGGCCCGGTGACCGTAACCCGGTAGCGGCGGCTGCCCAGCGCCTGCGTCACCGCTGCGTCCGCGCCGGCGCCATCCAGCACGATATGCGCAGCCACGCGTCCCGCCAGTGCGCTGTGCTCATAAAAGTGCCGCACCCCACGCAAATCGCCTTCGCCCTCTTCACCCACATTGCCCAACACCACTAGCGGCGCCGGCAGTTCCACCCCGGCCCCAGCCCCGGTCTTGACGAGCGCATGAATAACGGCCAGCATGCCCACCACACCGGCCGCGTTATCGCACGCGCCCGGAGCTTCCAGGCGATCGCCCGCAAGCACTGGATGCAGCGGCGTATCGGCGGGAAACACAGTATCAAGATGCGCCGAAAGCAGGACCACAGGCCCCGTGCTCTCCGGAGGCAGCTTCGTGGCCGGCAGCATTCCCATCACGTTGCCCGCCGTGTCGGTTTCCACCGCGCTCACACCGGCCTCGGCGAAACGCGCCGCCAGCCATCGCGCCCGCTCCTGCTCGCCATTTGAAGGCGCGGCAATGCCGACCAAAGCGATCTGCCAATCCATGAGAGTTTTGGGATTCGCGTGCAGCCAGGAGAATGCCGCGTGAATCGGCCGTTGCGCAGCTAATGCTGTTACGCGTGAGAATGCCGAGGTCGAGGAAAGAATCGGCATGGCAATGAATTCAGGGTAGCAGGGAATGGAGTGCAGAGTGGAGTTGCTGCCCGACCCGAGTCTCATTCAGCTCAATCGGCGGTGAGCCGCTGCAGTAAGAGCGAGTGTAAATTCCGCCGTCCGTCGGCAATGAGATGAATCACGATTTCGGCGGGGGTGACTCGATAAATCACCCGGTAAGGCTTGAAGAAGACCTGGCGGTAATCCCCTTTCATTCCCGCGAGCAATTCACGAGGCCGTGATCCGGTTCCGGGCAGTGCGACCATCCTTTCGGTCACAGCGCTCAGACGATCGAGAACGTATTCTGCCTTGGCCGGGGCATCATGCTCCGCGATCCAGTCGTAGATTTCCTCAAGGTCCTGCCTGGCGGCCTTCGTGAATCGTACCTTGCGTTCCATCTTCCTCGCGTGCGATCGAGTTGCAGACTGCCCTATGCTGCGCTACGCCTGCTACTGCTCTTGGCTCCGCGCGAGCGTATCTCGCGCACAACGTCTTCTAAAGCGTATGTTTCTCCGCGCTCAACCTGCTTTTCCCCAATGGCCAGGATTTGTAACAACGCCAGGGTTTCCTGCATCTCCTCGTAGGAGTGGACATCGACCAGCACCGCGCGCGCTTCGCCATTTTGCGTGATGATGATCGGCTCGCGCTCTTCAGCAATCCGGTCAAGAAGCTCGGCGGCGTGCGCTTTCACATAGCTGATGGGCTTGATCTGAGTGGAATAGCGCATGGGCACCTCACAAGATTTGTACTGACGTTGAGTATAGTCCTTTATCGGTTCGAATAGAGGCTAAATTCAGTTCTAATTAGGACATTATTCAATTCGTCCAAGTGCCTGCAAGTCGTACTCTACCGAGTGCAGAAACAATCCCCGCGCCGGCGCCGTGGGCCCTGCCGCCGAACGATCGCGCACCGCAAGAATCCCCGGAATCTCCTCGAGCGCAAGCTGCCCGCGGCCTGCATCCAGCATGGTTCCCACCAGGTTGCGCACCATGTGATGCAGGAAACCGTGGCCGCGGACGCGGTAAACCAGCATCGCGCCGGCTTCGCTGGGCCGCAGTTCCCACACCGAGGAGTAGACGGTCCGTACCGTCGACGCGGCCGGGATCTTAAGCGCCGGCGCGCCGTCTCGAAGCTCGCCCGCCGCGCTGTTCCGTTCGCTCAGATCCGGATCGTTCGCGGCAAAGCTCTGGAAATCGTGTTCGCCCGCGAAGATCTCTGCGCAGGCCTGGAGCTTGTCCAGGTCCAACTGCCATGGGCAGGCATACACGTAGCGGGCCAGAAAAGGCGGGCAAATCATCTCCCGAAAGACGCGGTATTCGTAGGTCTTCGCCAGCGCCGAGTGCCGCGCGTGAAAGGTACTCCGTACCGTTCTTGCTTCGGAGATGCGTATGGATGGGGGAAGGGTCCGATTCAACGCGCGGTGCAGATTCTCGGCAGGAATGGGGGCGCGCAAGGTGAAGCTGGCCACCTGGGCCAGTGCGTGAACCCCCGCGTCGGTGCGGCCCGAACCTTGAGGCAGCGGCGACTCGCCGGTAATCCGGCCCAGCGCGGCCTGCAATTCGCCCTGAATGGTCGCCAGGCCGGGCTGCACCTGCCAGCCCTGGAAGTCGGTTCCGTCATAAGCAACGGTGAGCTTCCAGGTCTGGAATTCGTGATCGGCTTGGGCGTAATCAGCCAAAGGAGTTACTGCATCAAGGGTACCCGATGCCGCCGATCTTCTGGTCCAGGAGGCAAGCCTTCATCGCTGGAAACTGACCGAGCGGCCGGCCAGACTCCTTGGCCCCCAGATTACGGCGACCGCGGCGGCCAAAACGGCCGTGATCAGGCCTGTGACGCGCGGTTCGAAAAATGAGCCTCGGATCGGGAACAGTTGCCAGGTCACATTAATTGTGGTGTGGAACAGAGCCGCAGCAAAGACGCTCTTACACGTGTTGTTGTAGAGCCAGACGATGATCACGCGCAACGCTACCGTCCAGAGAGACCACCACGCGATCCACTGCAATGACCGGCCCGCCTCGAGCAGCGCCACGTAGTGGAAAACGGCCCAGGCCAACCCCACGATTATGCTGGCCCGGAGCGCGCCCCACCGGTTCTGCATCGGGTCGATCAAGTACCCCGACCAGCCCAGTTCTTCCAGAAAAGCACCGGTGAAAAAAACGGCGCAGAGCAGCAGTGCCGAGATAATTGCAACGCGAGGAGCCGGGACGGGCGTCCCGGTCCCCCGCATCACGCCGAGCGATAAAGTCATGATCGCTGGCATCAGAAACAGGATGGGAGCGTACCAAACCTTCTCCCTGATCCTCCCGTAGTCGAAGGCTCTTTTGAGCAGCGCTTTTGCCCCCCCAGCCCCATCGTCCCGGTAAACGAGAATCAGAGCGGCCATCGCCGGGCAGACGGCCATGAGCGAGGCCACAGGCAGTCCTGGCAAAAGCTGGATTCTGGTGACTACGCCGATCAGCAGGAATGGGATCGCCAGGGCAAAGACCAGCAGCAAGAAGGCCAATGGCCGCCTGCCCTTCATCCTTCCTTTCGTCGCTCCGGCCGCAGTAGTCATGCGTAATACCAACCAAACGCCCCCGATTACTCATTTTGGCACTTCGCAACGAGGGGAGGACTGGCGAGCCCTTGGTTTATACGCAGGGAACTGTTTCCGCCGATTTCGGTTGCCAGAAAAGTTGGAGTTAAGGATTTCGGAGGGAGCAGGGGCCTTCAGGCCCCTGAAAACAGGTCAAAAGGAAACGGCCTTTAGGCCCGGGCCTCTATCGTCCGGCCAAATACAACTGTAGTACTAAGCCTCCGCTCGACGCAACGCACTCCCGCGATCCTTCAACCGGAGTCTCGGCTGCGATTTACAGCGATGCATGGAACGGCCAGGGTACCGACTTCGTAATCAACAAAGAACCATGCAGACCCGCATAACGGCGATAATCGTTTTGAGAAACCCGAATCTTGCATCCGGAGCGGTTTTCTGAACGTCTTGAGGCGCAACCGGAGCACCCATCCAGTGGGTGGGTCACGTGCCGCAAATTCTGGAGAGAAGAAACATGCATTCTTTAAGGGCAGGTGTATCGCAACCCGAACGGGCAACCGACTGCAGTGAACGCAACAGAACCAGCCTCATCCGGGGAGGGCAGCGGCAAGTCACCGGACGGTTGCGCGCGGTTGCGGCCATTTTGTTGACGTTGGCGGCCACCACGCCGCCCGGCTACGCGCAGCAGGCCGGAGCCGGCGCCACCAGGCCCGATAAAGCCGCCTCCGATCTTCCCGTGGCGCCGGTGCCCGTTCCCACGCAGCCGATTCCGCTGCGCACCTCCGGCCGCGACTACTCGAAGGCCTTCGGAATCTGGCTCGGCGATCCGATCAACGTCTTCCGCCCCACCACCATCGCCAAAGCCAGCTTCGCCAATTCCGTGCGCCTTGCCGATCTCATGAAAGACGGCAAGATTTATCTCAGCCTTTCCGACGCCATCGCCCTGGCGCTCGAGAACAATTACGACATCGCCATTGCCCGCTACGATCTCGACATTGCCGACACCGACATTTTGCGCACTCGGACGGGCGCAGCGCCGCTGGGCGCTCCTTCAGGCCTGGTAACGGGAACCCTGGGTGGTTCCACCTCGACGTTGACCACGGGCGGCGGCCCCGGAGGCACCACAGTGGGCTCCGGCGGTGCAGGTTCCGGTGTCAGCGGTCTCACCCTGACCACCGCGGGCGCGGGACCGGCGCCGGAGACTCTGGATCCCACGCTCAATGGCAATATTCAGTTGCAACGCGCGGAGTCGCCGCAGTCCAGCATCTTCTCGCCGCGCGCCTCCACCAACACCAATCAATACAACTTCACCTACAACCAGGGATTCGTGACCGGCACGTCGCTCGCTGTGGGCTTCAACAATCAGCGGCTGACGACCAACAGCGAACTCTATACGTATAGCCCGTTGTTCAGTTCCAGCTTCCAGGCCACTGTCACGCAGCAACTGCTACAGGGCGCGGGGATCTGGGTCAACAAGCGCTTCATGTATCAGGCGCTCAACGACCGCCGCATCACAGACTCTTCCTTCCGGCAGCAGCTTCTTTACACGGTGAACCAGGTGGAGAGCATTTACTGGGGCCTGGTGCAGGCCTATGAAGATGTGCAGGCCAAGGAACGCGCTCTGCAACAAAGCAACCAGCTGGTCACCGACAATCGCAAGCAGTTGGAAGTGGGCTCCATGGCGCCCCTCGATGTGGTCAATGCCGAATCCAGTGTTGCCGCCGACCAGCAGGCGCTCATCAGCGCGCAAAGCGCTCTCAACTACCAGCAGCAAATCATCAAGCAGGCCATTACGCGCAATCTCAACGATCCCGCACTTTCCTCTGCCCCGGTCATCCCCACCGACCGAGTCAGCCTGGAAGCGATCTCGGAAGAGAGCCAGCCCGTCGAGGCGCTGGTGCAGGAGGCATTCCAGCAGCGGCCCGAGCTGGAACAGGCCGTACTGACGCTGCGCAACGACGAGATCACGCTGAAGGGCGCACGGAATGCGATGCTTCCGACGCTGAACGTATTCGGATTTTACGGCGCCAGCGCGACGGGCGGCTCGCAGAGCCCGGATTGCTTCAACTTTTTCTCGAGCCCTGCAGGACCTTGTACTCCCAACTCGGTTCCGTCCATCGGCTTCGGGACTACTTTGAGCAACCTGGTGAATAGCTCTTCTCCCGACAAAGGCGCGGGCTTCAACCTGAGCATCCCCATTCGCAACCGCGAAGCGCAATCTGTGCAGGAGCGCTCGCTGATGGAGTACCGGCAGGCCGAGCTGCGGCTGGAGCAGTTGCACACGCAGATTCGCATGCAGGTGGTGAACGCCATGTTTGCGCTCACCAACGACCGTGCGCAGGTGCGATCGGCGCAGGCAGCTCACGACTACGCGCAACAGAGTCTGGATGCCGAACAGAAGAAGTTGCACCTCGGTGCTTCCACGACCGCCAACGTACTGCAGCAGCAGCGTAATATGGCGGTGGCGGAGGACAACCTGATCGCCGCAAACGCCGCCTACGCCAAGGACCGCGCAGGTCTCTACCAGACGTTGGCCTCCACCTTGCAGCACTACGGAATCAATTTACCGGAAGCCGCCGCGGGAACCGTGACTACGGCGCCGGTGATTTCGGGAGTTGAGCCAGCCCAGCCCGGCAACGAGCCCACCATGACGCCGCCCACCGCCCCGAATCAGCAAGCCATGCCGCCCGCTCAATAACGCGGCTCTCATGCGACGAACAGTGGCCCGGCAGACGCCGGGCCATTGTTGTTTATACTCAAGGATCTTTCAGGTGTTGCAATTGAGGCATCACCTGTGTTAAGTTGTTCCTCATGGGCAGCAAGAACCGCCCGCGCAAAGACACCGACTACGAAACTGGACTTTGGTGCGCCGGGGGTGTAGGCATTCTCAGGGAAGAAGTCTGGGTCGACGAGAACGAGGAGGTTGTTCGCTACAACCTCGCATTCCTGCTGCCCCACTTGTTTTATCGGGACAACGGCAGAGTGCTTGGGTTCGATAATGCTCATGGGGTGCATGAACGTCACTCTATGGGCACCGTGACAGAAGTTGAATTCCTAAGTTTCGCTCAAACTTCAGAACGGTTCTACCGCGAGGCTGAGGCAATCAGGAGAAGCTATGAAGGTAAAAGTATTCACTGACGGATTTGAAGGCCATGTGCGGCGTTCTCGCGAACGTATCCGCCTGCGCGAAAAGGGAGAGCGCCTGGAGCCAGAAAAAGTTATTACCTTCGGCGACCCGATGATGATGTTCGAATTGATGACAGTGCAGCGTATGCGGCTCTTCCAGACGGCACGCAAAAAGAAGTTGAGCATCTCCGCCCTGGCCGAAGAATTGGGCCGCAACCGCGGTTCGGTGACCCGCGATGTGAACAAGCTCAAGCAGTTCGGCCTCATCCGCCTGCGCGAACAAGTCAACCCCGGCCACGGTGTCGTGCAGATTGTTGAGCCCGTCGCCAAGAAGATCGAGATGCGGGCAGAGTTATAGCTTCGCCGATGCTTCACGGAAGCGAATCGCGCTCTACCGCTCCGCAACCCGATCCAGCAGGTCGAAAAACTCCGGGAAGCTGATGGCTGCCGACTCGGCGCCCTGAATGAGCGTTTCGCCCTCAGCACGCAGAGCCGCCACGCTGAACGCCATGGCAATGCGGTGATCGCCGCCCGCATCGATGGTTGCGCCGTGCAATGTCTGGCCGCCGGGCACATCCAGCCCGTCCTCAAACTCTTCAACCTCTGCGCCCATGGCACGCAGATTCTTCGCCACCAGCGCAATGCGGTCCGACTCCTTCACGCGCAACTCACGCGCCCCGCGGATGCGAATGCCGCCGCTCGTGTAAGGTGCGATCGCCGCCAATACCGGCAACTCGTCGATCAGTTGTGCCGCCAGCGCGCCCTCGATCGCCGTCGATCGCAGTCCCTCGGCCGGCGCAGAAATCTGCACCGTGCCCACCAGCTCCGCATGCTTCTCTTCGAGATTCAGCACTGCGATGTGTGCGCCGAGCGCCGTCAGCACGTCGAGCAGTGTGGCGCGCGTGGGATTCAGGCCGAGAGCATCGATCACCAGGTTGGAGCCGGGGAAGAGAATCGCCGCGCATAGAAAAAACGCGGCCGAAGAGAGATCGCCGGGAACCGCTGCATCGATGGCATGAAGCTGCTGTGGTCCGGCAATGGAAACCGATTCCGCGGTGCGCGCCACTTTGGCGCCAAACGCGCGCAGAGCCAGTTCGCTGTGGTCGCGCGTGCGGATGGCCTCGCGCACCGTCGTGGTTCCCTCGGTCTGCAAGCCCGCCAGCAGAATCGAGCTCTTTACCTGCGCGCTGGGAACCGGCGTCGCGTAGTCGAGGGCTTTGAGCGGACCCCCATCGATGGTCAGCGGCGCGTGTCCGTCGGTGAGCGTCAAGCGTGCGCCCATGGCTTCGAGCGGCTTGCGAATGCGCTCCATGGGGCGCCGCGAGAGCGAGGCATCGCCGATGAGCGTGAAGCGGCCTTCCTGCGGCGCTAGCAACCCCGAAATCATGCGCATCGTGGAGCCGGAGTTGCCGCAGTCAAGCGTCCAGTCGCGCGCCCCGTCGCCGGACCCGACGCGTCCCGCCACGCCCGTAATTTCCACGCAGTCCGAGCCGGTCCATTTCACCATTGCGCCCAGCGATTCCATCGAGGCCAGTGTCGATGCGCAATCCGCTCCTGTCGAAAAATTCGTAAAGTGCGACACACCTTCAGCGAAGGCGCCCAACATGGCGTATCGATGGCTGATGGACTTGTCGCCCGGCAGTCGCAAGCTGCCAATAATGTTGCGGGCGGGGCGAATCAGTCGTTCCTGAGCGGCAGTTTGCACAATTTCTCCGGGGAAATGCTCCGATACCTTGAGTGTACCGAAACCGGCGAGCTTTTCGTCTGGTCGCGGCCTTCCGCGCAAAAGGTGTTTTCCAGAGACCGGTTTCCCAAAATGGCTTTTTTGTCTTAGAATGGACCGCGATGACTGGATTCTTCTCCCCCGTCCGCAGAAAGTTCCCTTCGCTCCTCGTGTTGCGGCGGCCGCTCATTCTCGCATCGCTTGCGGCGCTCTTTTGGCCGGCTTGTGCATCAGCCGCCACGCCCGCGTTTCCGCTGCACACGTCAGCGCAGTACATTGTCGACAGCAACGGTGTGCGCGTGCACCTCAACGCGTTCAACTGGTATGGCTCTGAGGGCGAGGACTTCGCAGTCGAAGGCCTTTCGGCGCAGCCCCTGAACAGCATCGTGGCCACCATCAAGGGCCTCGGCTTTAACGCCGTGCGCCTGTTGTGGTCAAACCAGATGGTAGAAAGCAACCCGATAGTGGGCAGCTACGCGCTTACCGCCAATCCCAGCCTCGAAGGCGAACACGCTCTTACCATCTTCGACACCGTGGTCAACGCCCTCACCAGCGCCGGCATCATGGTCATCCTCGACAATCACATGAGCAATGCCGGTTGGTGCTGCAGCACCACCGATAACAATGAGCTTTGGTACAACAGTAGCTACCCTGAGGCCAATTGGATTGCCGATTGGCAAACCATGGCCCAGCGCTACCAGAGCAATCCGTGGGTCATTGGCGTCGACCTGCGCAACGAGCCGCGTTCTCCTGCCACCTGGGGCGGAGCGGCGAGCACCGACTGGCATGCAGCCGCGCAGCGCGGCGGCAACGCGGTGCTCACCATCAATCCCAATCTGCTCATCTTTGTTGAGGGCGTGAATTACGCGGGAGATCTTTCGGGCGTCACCTCCTTGCCCGTGCAGCTGAATATCGCCAACCAGCTCGTCTATGAAGCGCACGACTATGGCTTCTGGTATTCCAGCATCAACGGCTACAGCGGCTGGTACAACGCCATCGAGCCCAAGTGGGGCTACCTCGTTGCCGGCGGCAACCCGCAGCCGCTGTGGATCGGCGAATTTGGCACCTGTAATTCGGCCGACACCTGCGACAGCAGCAGCAGCAACAGCGACCTCGGATTTTGGTTCAACGCCATGACGAGCTTTGTCCGCGACTACGGCGTGGACTGGTCATATTGGGCCATCAACGGAACGACGGAAACAGGTAACGGCGGCGGCTTCGGAACGGTCGAGGGCTACGGTGTTCTCAACCTCACCTGGAATGGAAGCGCCCTGGCATCGCTCACATCGCGCCTGCAGACCATGATGACGCCGGGTAGCGCCAACTTCAACATGATTCCTGGCGGCGCGGCACTCACCCTCGCGCCCGGCGGCAGCGGAAGCGTGACGGTCGCAATGGTTCCGGAGAACGGATTTAGCGGAACCATCAATCTCACTTGCACTGTGACCCCGCCCACCGGCGCCATCGATGCGCCCACGTGCAGCGTTCCGGCTTCTGAAACGATTTCCGGCACAACCTTCGTGAACGCCACGGTCATGATCGCAACCACAGGGACGACGCAGGTGCGCAATGCTCCGGCAAGCAACCCGCGCAGCAATCCTTCGCGCAGAACCGGCGGCGCAATCCTCGCTTGCCTTGGACTTCTGATCGGCAATCTCGCGCGCCGCGGCCGCAAGAGCATGCAACTCCTCCTCTTGCTTTTGCTGATTGCTTTCCCGCTCGCGGCTTGCGGCGGCGGCGCCTCTGGCGGCGCCACCACTACCACCGGAGGAACTTCTGCCGGCAACTACGTGGTCACAGTCACAGGGACAGCATCGGGCCTCACCGCCGTCACGGCCCAGATTGTGGTCACCGTTAATTAATCTTCAGTTCCCGGAACTGCCCACCGCACACAGGACACGATGACGGATCGCCGTCGCAGCGGCAGGTCCCGACTCATGCCATTGGTTCAAGGTGCGCTGTGAAATGGCGGAGGAACGGCGCCTCGTAGGTGAGCTTCATGCCGCGGATGCGTTCGCGGTTCTTCCAGACTTCAAGGATGACCTCGACGAGATAGTCGATATGGCTCTGGGTATAGACGCGGCGCGGAATGGCGAGACGCATCAGGTCCATTTGCGCTGCGCCGGCAAACATCAGCGTGCCGATCTCGACCGACCGCACGCCGCCTTCAAGATAAAGCTCGCAGGCCAACGCCACGCCCGGGAATTGCGCCGGCGGGATGTGCGGCAGGAACTCGCGGGCATCGAGATAGATCGCGTGGCCGCCCGGCGGCTGGACGATGGGAACGCCCGCAGCAGCAATGTGGTTGCCGAGATAAGCGGTGGAAGCGATGCGATAGCGCAGGTAGTCTTCTTCGACGGCTTCCTGAAGGCCGACGGCGATGGCCTCAAGATCGCGTCCGGCAAGACCGCCGTAGGTAGGGTAACCCTCGGTAAGAATGAGGAGATTCTTCTCCTGTTGGGCGAGCACATCGTCGTTGGTGCATAGAAAGCCGCCGATATTGGCCATGCCGTCTTTTTTTGCAGACATGGTGCAGCCATCGCCCAGCCGGAACATCTCCTGGGCAATCTCTTTGGGCGATTTGTGTTCGTATCCAGGCTCGCGCAGCTTGATGAACCACGCGTTTTCGGCAAAGCGGCAGGCGTCGAAGTAGAGCGGGATGCCGTGTTGCCGGCACACGTCGCTCACCTGGCGCGCATTTTCCATCGAGACAGGCTGGCCGCCGCCTGAGTTGTTGGTCACGGTCAGCATGATAAGTGGAATGCGCTCGCGGCCCACGCGTGCGATGAGGTCTTCCAGCGCCGCCACGTCCATGTTGCCTTTGAACGGATGCAGCGAGGCCGGCTGGCGGCCTTCGGGAATCAACAAATCAACGGCCTCGGCGCCGGTGAACTCCACGTTGGCGCGGGTCGTGTCGAAGTGCGTGTTGTTGGGAACAACGTCGCCTTTCTTGCACATCACGCCGAAGAGGATGCGCTCGGCGGCGCGGCCCTGGTGCGTGGGAATGACGTGCTTGTAGCCGAAGATGTCCTGAACGGAAATTTTGAAACGATCGAAGCTGCGGCTGCCAGCGTAGCTTTCGTCGCCCTCCATGATGGCGGCCCACTGGTGCGTGGACATGGCGCCGGTTCCGGAGTCGGTGAGCAAATCGATCAGCACGTCATCGGCAGGCAGCAGGAAGAGATTGTAGTACGCGGTCTTGAGAAGTTTTTCGCGCTGGACGCGCGTGGTCCAGCGAATAGGCTCGACACTTTTAATCCGGAACGGTTCAATGATGGTTTTGGCGATCATGATGGGTCTTTCGCAGTTTCCGTCTGGAGCTCCGCTTCGCGCACGCGCAGAACAATAATGGTTTCGTCGTCGAAGCGGTCTTTGCTGCCCTGAAAGCGCGCCACATCCGCCAGGATGGCGTCGGCAATTTCCAGTGCGGGAAGATCGCGGCTGGCGCAGAGCAGTCCGGCCAGGCGGTCTTGCCCGTACATCTCCTCTTTTTCGTTTTCTGCGTCGAGAATGCCATCGGATACGAAGACGATGGCGTCACCCGGCTGCGTGGCCACGCTGAGCTCTTCGTAGGTCACATCGGGAAACATGCCCAGCGGGAAACCCTCGGCCTTAACGGTGACGGCTTGGCCGGAGCGGCAGAAAACCGGCTGCACCGCTCCGGAATTCGCCACCTGCAGCGTCTGATTCTCATCGTTCCAGAGCGCGAAAAGCATGGTCACGTATTGCGATTCCAGCTTGCGTTCCTGCAGAGCGTCGTTGAGCAGGGTCAGCATCCGCGCCGGGCCCGGCTGCTGTGCGGCTGCGGCGCGCATAATGCCGCTCACCAGGGCCGCAAAGAGCGCCGCCGGTGCGGCCTTGCCGCTTACATCTCCCAGCACGATCGCCGTGCGGTTCGACCCGTATTGAAGAAAGTCGTAAAGGTCGCCGCCGATGGTGCGCGCCGGCAAAAAGCGCACCGCCAGCTCGGCATGCGGGTGCGAAGGCGCGCCTGTTGGTAATAAGCGCAATTGCACCTCGCGCGCCATGGCGATGTCCTTCTCCAGCTGCCGCTCCTGCCGTTTGACCGCCTGGTACAGGCGCGCGTTCTCAATGGCAATCGCAATTTGCGAGGCCAGCGTCGACAGCATCCGTTCGTGCTCTTCGTTGAAAAACGCCGGCTTGGTGTGCTCCAGGTCCAGTACGCCGATGACGCGGCCCTTGTAGAACAACGGCACAATCAGCTCCGAGCGCGTCTCGGG
>JBEKGH010000026.1:0-66189 GCA_050012895.1 Occallatibacter sp. | reverse complement strand
AACCAATACTCACACTCTCTACACTGCGTATGCCAGAAAAGCGGATTCCGACGGGTTGCATGGAGCAGCCAGTTTGCTCCGGGCCACAGCTCGCTCCGAACAGATCCAAGCCAGCAACAACGCCAGCCTAATCCGGCGATTGGGCGGCGAACCCGAGGCTGAGATTCAACCGGTCGAAGTGAAGACCACCCGGGAAAACCTGGCCGCTGCAATGGTCGAGACAGAGTACGAAATCGACTCGATGTATCCGCGGTTTCTAGCCGAGAACCGGAGCACCACCAACTCTGCTGCCGAAACACTCACTTGGGCGCTTAAAGCAGAAAAAACAAATGCGCATTTGTTCAGTGAACAGATCGGGCAGATGGGAGCCGTTGGCGCGGACTCTCCCGCTAGCGAGCCCGTCGATTTTTTCGTTCGCACTGTCTGCGGCTACGTCTCAAAGACGCCCGAGCCGGCACAATGCTGGAATTGCAATCGCCTTTGTTCAGCAATCGAGACCATCCGGTAGAGCAAAACACTGCAGGTGGTCCGTCCTAGATCTCCAGGTTGGGGTGCCTCGTCTTGGCTTGCCAGGGCGAGCGGCGATGCGCTGGTTGCATAAATTCTCGTAGCCGGTGGAAAAACGTCCCTCAGGGGCTAAAGCCCCGCACATGTTTTTGCGGTCTTTTCGGCACGACTGAAGTCGTGCCCTGATACAAAGCCAGCACATTCGACGGCGGTGGGCGGGTGCCCCACCTTCGATAGGCAGCCGGAACGGCTGACTGGCTAAGGTGGGATACACCTATCTACAGCGCCTATTCGTTCTTTATAGTTTTTTCTCCCTGCTTCTCGCGTAGCGCCGAGGTCCAGAATGACTCGATCTCGACGGTACCGCGTTCGCCCGTCGCGTAATGGCGAAAGCTCGATCAGCGCCAGTCCTGCGGCTGCTCGGCCAGGCCGCGATGGACAGGATTGCGATGGATGTAACGGAGCTTCTCGACCTGCTTGCGATAGGAATACACATTGAAGTCGTAGTAGCGCGACTGCCAGAAAGGCCTCTGGGTCGAACGCTTCGACACCGACACCTTAAGAGCCTGAAGTGCCTTTGCGAGCGAGCCGATACGTGGCTTGCTGACGAGCAGGTGGATGTGCTCTGGCATCACGACATACCCGAGACCGCAAAATCCGTAGCGCTGGCGTGTGCGCTCAAGCGCTTCTTCAAACCGGGAGCGTGCCGCGACGGAGGTGAGGTACGGTTGCCGACGGTGGCAACTGAATGTGACGAAATGCAGATCGCCCGTGAATTGATACCGCTTGAGACCTTGGGTCATCGGCGCGATTGTAGAGAAGATTGAGTGGGGTTGTAAAAGACCATAAAAGACGATAGATATCCCACCTTAGCCGCTGCGCAGATTGCGCGCATCGGCGAAGGTGGGGCACCCGGCTTACAGGTGCGGGGGTCTGGAGACCCCCGCTACCGCCAGTCCGGAGACCGGCGGTACTCAAGTCTGGCTACGCCTTGCCGGGGCTGGTTGGCGGCTGCGGTGAGTCGGCGGGTTTATCCAAATTCGTTGAGGCTGGCAGAGTGTTTGTAGCTGCTGCCGGTGCAACCTTCTGCATGAGCAGCGCTCCCAGGCCTTCGAGAACGCCGTTGGCCGAGCCGCCGCCGCCCGTAACCAGCGTGTTGGGCATGAATGGGACGTTGCTCCGGGAAAGCGCCTCGATGGCATTCACGAGAGCCGTGGCTCCCTGGCCCAATGCTGCAACTTGTTTTTGATAGGCTTCGGCGCGGGCCAATCCAACGGCTCGCACCTGCGCGCCCTGGGCTGTGCCGGTCCGTTCAATGTACGTGGATTCGCCGTCGGCTTCTGCCTTGCGAGCCTCGGCATTGTTTTTCTTGATGTCGACGCCGACTGCGGCTTGCGCGAGTTGGGCCTGCATGTCCGCAGTGCCGCGCGCCTTCTCCGTCTCGATGCGCTGGTCCTGCGCCTGCCGCTGCATCTTGAAGGTTTCTACCTGCTGGTGCGCCACCTCGCGCTCCGTGAGCACCGTGACCAGTGCGGCCGGGTAGATCACGTCCTGGATGTAGACGCCGCGGGTTTCGATTTCGTACTCGGCGAGCTTCTTCAGGATGTAGGCGAACGCCTCCTCCTGCACGACCTGGCGCGTCTGGATGAACTTGATGGCTTCCATGCCGCCGATTTTGTCGCGGAAGAGATTGCCGACGGCCGCCTGCAGAACCTCGTTGACCAGATTTTCCATGGAGCCGACCATGGAGATCACGCGCGGTGCTTTAGTGTCGGGAACGTGGATGAGGACCTGGAGGTCGATGGAAAAGACAAAGCCCTCATTACTTTTCGCAATGATAGGTTCGAGGCGCGCGTCCAGTCCGTGGGCTCCGGTGACGTCCTTGGCCCAGTCGAGCTTGAGGATTGCGGTCAGCACTACCTTGGCGTCGTAAATCCGGGGGTTGATGGGATATTTGCCGGTGCGCAGTGCTTCCTGCCAGATGCCTTGATGGCCCGGCCGCACCAGGCTGCCGAACTTGAATCCGACGCCGGAAGTGTCCTGGGTGGGCAGACCAACGTAGGCCTTGATCACAGCCACCTGCCCCTGTTCGACGACCAGCATCGGGACCTGCTCGACGCGCAACAGGAACGGATTCAGGTTATAAGCGCCGTAGAGAAGCGGATCGTGTTGCAGGCCGATCTTGCCTCCGGCATCGAGGAATTGCTGGAAGTCCTGGTAGTTATTGTGCAGCGTGTTTTTGCTGCCGAGGATGGCGGCAATGAGCTGAAAGTCGGTGGTGTCGGGCTTCTTTTCGAGGTCCGCGACATCGTCGAAGACTCCCAGGCGGCTGGCGATGGCGCCTGCCTGCAGCGGCTGGCCTTCGAGCGAGGTGACAATGCCGATCATGTCCGCGACCTTGCCGCTCTCGGTGGGCCGGGGTGCAATGCGCGTCACTTCGAGCTGCCTCTCTTCCAGGCCGAACGCCGTGAAGGTGAGCCGGCCCGTCTGGTCGGTCAATTGGCGGTAGGTATCGGTAATGGGAACGCCGAAGACTTGCGGCTTGGTGATGATGAGGAAGGCTACAGGATGGATGGGGGCCAGCATGCCGGGCGAAAGCACTGGCCGCTGCACGCCCTTTTGTCCGCCGTTGGCCACAAAGCCTGAAACGTCGGTGAAGTTGCCGAACTCGGGTTTGTACACGCCCGACTTGGCGCCGATCGGTGTGGGTGAGCCCACCTGCGCGATGACTACGCCGATTTGGCCGGCAGGGACTTGCACCCACGGATGTTTGGCGACTGCGTAAATCCCGCAGAACTTGAAGCGCAGACCGGGCATGAGCAGTTCCGCCTGGTAGCCGGCCTCGCCTTTGAAGGCGATCGGGTTGTCGCCGGGCAACTTTGCGCCAAAGCGCTTGCGGACCAGACCGACTTGTGTGGGGCCTATGCTGTAAACCGACTTGGCATTAAGAACGATAAGAATGAAGAGGCTGAGAAGAACCACTCCCTCGAGCAGAGTGGCTGGCGAAAACATACTGTCGAACATACTTCCTCCCATGGCCGGGGACTGGACCCCATTCGGCCCACATTTTCGGGGACGTCTAAGGATACTCCGAATGCAGGGACCAAGGGACCAAGGGATCGAGGGGACGAGGGACCAAGAAAGCGGGGACGAGGGACCAAGAAAGCCGGGTGCGGGAATTGTGCAGTGGCCCTCCGAAAACGGCTAAGAATCCCGCCACGGGATACCGCCAAGCCGCAAGGTTGGCCTACGAGGTGCGGGCGAAAGAAATGTCTTTTCGCACGTAGACGGAGGGCTTAACTTGAGGATAATAAAGAACAGGATACCTATGGGGGAGATCCGGCATTTTAGACCAGCGGGACCAGTGGCCGCTCGGCAAGACGCGGCGCCCATGGTTGCGCCGACGCGAGGCTCCGCGGCAAATCAAGAGAAATATTGTGTTTACAACCAAACCGGTGAGCGGTTCGTGGCCACCGATGTAAAATTCGTGGCTACCGATGTAAAAGCTGCCGACGCTTCGTCTGGCGGCGTAGAAGCGGGCCTGCGAGCCCTGGGACAGGACGCCGGCGCCGGGCTCTGGATTCTTCCGTACATGGAAATCTCTCCAACCAGCATCCGCTTTCCGGTGGATTTGGTCTTCCTGGACAACGATTGTGTGGTTCTTGCCACCGTTGAGTCGTTTCCCCTCGCCAGCCTGCCCGATTCAAGTGCAAAAGCCCGCAGCCTGCTCACCCTTCCGGCAGAGACCGTGGCCAAGGGAGAGATGAGGGCCGGCGATCAGTTGATCATCGCCGAAACCGAAGAGATGAAGCAGTATTTGAAGAGAATGAGGGGGGCAAAGGCTGAGGCGCCCATTGAGTCCACACCCGCAAAGGCAGAGATTGCTGGCGGGGAACAGGCCGGCGCGGAAGAGCGTGCGGCCTCACTGCCTATCGAACCCGGTGCCTGGAAGAAGAGGCTGGGAACCAGGAGTTGGCTCACGAACCTGCTGCTGGGAGATCCTGTCGACCCCCGCGTGGCCCTGCGGGAGGAGCTGCCGGGATTGATTGCCTATTTCTTCACCGGCGGCACTCCGATGGCGCAGGAGGTGCGTGATATCAGTTTGACGGGGATGTACATCGTTACCAATGAGCGCTGGTACCCCGGCACGGTGGTCCGAGTCACCTTGACAGACCGGGATCATCCAACGGCTGAGCGAACCCTCACTGTTAATGCACAAGCGGTTCGGTGGGGACGCGATGGTGTCGGCCTGGAATTCATCCTGGAAAAAGAGGAGGACGCGGGGACCGCGGTTACTCTGAGGTTGGAACGGGCTCTCGGCGTGAACCACGCCCGTGTCGAAGCGTTCCTGCGGGAACTCAAAACGCTGCCATCGCAAGAATGAGGTTCGGCCGCAGGGCCGGCCTGGCTGCAGGGAACCGACGATCGAGAGCAGCCAGTCAATATTTTGCGGAGAGGGATCTTGCGGCCTCGGAGAATTCCGGCTTCTGCGCTTCAGCGGAACGCGCGGAGCGGGCCGTGTGCTTTTTGCCTGCGGGCGCGCTCTGTGCGGCCGCGGGTGGATGGGTCTGCGAGGCGGCGTTTTCGCCCATCACGTGCAGGCGCAGGAAATTGGTGGAACCGGACTTGGTGCGCGTGCCGGCCACAATCGCGATCACCTCGCGCGGGCGCACGTAGCCGCCCTTTTCCAGCAGCTTCTCGGCAAGGTCGACCATGGCTTCAGTGGTGTTGGCCTTGGGGCAGCGGATCGGGGTGGTGCCCCAGAGGAGGTTGAGGCGGTTGACGGTGACTTCAACGGGACTGAGCGCGAAGATGGGCGCTGAAGGGTGGTACTTGGAAAGCTGGCGCGCTGTGACTCCGGACTCGGTGAAGAGCGCGATGCCGCGCAGGTCGAGATCGTCGGCGGCGTGAGCCGTAGCTTCGCAGATGGTTTCGGCGATGGAGAGATGGGTGTGGCGTTCGCGGGCCCCGGTTCCGAGGTTCTCTTTGATGTGGCGCTCGGTTTCGGTGACGATGCGCGACATCATGGCCACGGATTCCACGGGATACTTGCCCACGGCCGACTCGCCGGAGAGCATGACGGCGTCGGTTCCGTCGTAGATGGCGTTGGCCACGTCGGAAACCTCGGCACGCGTGGGCCGCGGATTCTCGATCATGGATTCAAGCATCTGCGTGGCCGTGATGACGGGCTTGGAGTACTCGGCGGCGCGGCGAATGATGTACTTCTGAATGGCAGGCACCTTCTCCGGCGGAACTTCCACGCCGAGGTCGCCGCGGGCCACCATGATGCCGTCGGAAACCTGCAGGATGGCCTCCAGATGCTCGACCGCCTGCGGCTTTTCCAGCTTGGCGATGATCCAGGTGTGGCCGCCGAGCGCGGCCACGCGGTTGCGCACCAGGCTCACGTCTTCAGCGGTGCGCACAAAGGAGACGGCGATGGCGTCGACGCCGTGATTGAGCGAGAATTCGAGATCCTCGGCATCTTTTTCCGTGAGCGAGGGCGTGCGCACCAGGACGCCGGGAAGATTGATGCCTTTGTGTTCTCCCAGCATGCCGCCGTTGACGATATCGCAGGCCACATCCTCGCCGTTCACTTCATGGACGCGCAACTCGATGAGTCCGTCGGAGAGCAGAAGGCGCGAGCCCTGCTCGAGATTCTCCGCCAGAGTCTTGAAGGTGGTGCCGATAAGCGATGCCGTGCCCTGCACCTCGCGCGTCGTGATGACGAGCCGATGGCCCGCCTTGAGCAGCACGGCTTGATGATCCTTGAGCAGCCCGGTGCGAATTTTGGGCCCCTGCAGGTCGGCCAGGATGCACAGCGGCCTGCGTTCCTCTTTGCTCACCTTGCGGATTTTCTGGATGACGGCGGCTTTGCGTTCGTGGGTGCTGTGGGAAAAGTTGAGCCGGACCACGTCAACGCCGGCGAGGATCATGTCGCGAATCACGGACTCCGTGTTGGAGGCGGGCCCGAGCGTGGCGACAATTTTAGCGCGGCGCTGCGAAGGGGAATCCGTCAGGTTCAGATCGGCAAAGGGCATCGAGGAAGCTCCGGAGGCAATTCAAGTTCAGGCAAAAAGTTTTTGATTTGGTGAAAAGGGGCAAAGGAAAGCTGCAGACTCCATTGTAAATGGAAGGACGGGGATAGGAATGGTTGGAAATGAGGCCGTATCAGAGACGTTCCGAGTTGGGACTTGCACGATGCGGGGAAAGTGCGACGGGAAAGTGCTTATTGTGAGGCGCGGGCCAGCTCGGGCGCGATCTTATTCCCGGCCAGTTGAATCTGCCGTTCCCAGTAGAGAACGCCGTTCAGCTCCGCGCCCAATAGGACGCTGAAGGAGGTGATGTAGAGCCAGACCAGGGTGGCGATGCCGGCGGCAAAGGAGCCGTAGATGCGCGTGTAATTGGCCACGCTGGTGACGTACCAGCCGTAGGCCAGTGTGGCGGGGAACCAGATGATGGTGCCTGCGATGGCGCCCGGTACTACCCAGGCCCAATGCTCGGTGCGCCGCGTGCCGAAATGGTAGAGCGCGATGAGCACAGCGACGATGGCGACAAAGCTGACCGTCCAGCGCACCATGCGCGAGATGAAGATGACGAAATAGCGCAGGTCGTGGCCGGCGTTATCGACCATCCACAATTCGATCTGGTGACCGAAGACGATGGCCAGCGAAGCCAGCAACAGGGGAACCAGCACGATGAGTACCAGCATCAGGCCGCGGACGCGGCGTCCCCAGAAGGTCCAGCTTTCGGGCGGAAGCCGGTAGGCGCGGCGAAAACCCTCCATGAACGAAAGCATTACGCCGAGGCCCGCAAAAAGGCTCAGGGAGGTGGCGGAGAGAATCACCGTGCCGGAGCGGAACTGGTGCGTGAGGATGGAGGACTGCACGAGATCGAGGGTGTCGGGCGGAACGAACTGCTCCAGGACGGCGCGCGTTTCGCCCATCAGCGAGGGGCCCTCCTCCACCTGGGCCACCAGCGTGGTGATAACCAGCAGGGCAGGAAAAAACATGAGCATTCCGGAGTAGGCCGCGGCCTTCGCCACATTCACGATGTCGTGGGCATAGGCATGAAAAAGCGCTTCCCGGATTTTGGCAAAATAGCCGGACATATGCGACAAGGCAAGATTAGTGCATTTGCGCGGGTTGCGGGGGGAGAAAAACAGGGAGTAGGGAGTAGGGAATAGGGAATAGGGCGAAGGAGCAAGAGAGCGAGGGAGCAAGATACCAACGCAGCCCCCAGCCCGATCGCCGCCATGCCCTACAATGCGGCAGAGGGTTGAACCGTCATGAACGCTTCGTTGAAATTTCCTTGCCGCATTTTTGCGCTCCTCATCCTTTCTCTCGGAGCGTTTTTCGTTGCCTGGCCTGCCGCGGCGCAACGCGGCAGCGAAGTGGGCCGGGGCCTTGCGTTGTTGTCGCCGCAGTCCCGCGCCGTGGTGGAACGGCTGATGAGCCTGTCGCAGTTGCCCGCTGGCACGTGGAAGATGCACGAAGGCGATCTGCCGCACGGCGAAGCCGTGAATCTCGACGCGAGCGGCTGGCAGGATGCGGCCGTGGGCGCGCAATTTTCTACCAGTGCCGCGTGGATTCGCCAGACCATTCAACTGCCGGCGACGCTGAACGGCTACGACCTGACTGGTGCGCGCATCTGGTTCCAGTTCCACGCCGACGCCAACGGAGCCGTCCCCCAGATTCTCTACTTCAACGGCCGCCGCGTGGCCCTGGGCGAGGACCTGGAGCCGGAGGTGCTGTTCGACGATGCGCGGCCCGGCGACAAGGTGGTGGTTGCGGTCAAGTTGCTCGAGACCATCGACGTGAAGTCCTTCAACGGCGCTACGCTGCGCGTGGATTTTCCCGAGAGCCGGCCTAATCCGCAGAGCCTGGCCGAGGAGTTTCTTTCGGCTGCGCTGCTGCTGCCGAGCCTTGCGCCCAGCGATGTCGAGGGGAAGATGGACCCCATGGCCACGCTGAATGGGGCCATTGGCGCGGTAGATTTGCAAGCTCTGGACGCGGCCGAAGCGGGCAGCGCGGAGGCGCGTGCCCAGGGGCAGACGAAGTTTGACGCGAGCTTGAAAGAGGCACAGGCACGGCTTGAAGTGCTGCGACCGCTGCTGCAGCAGGCCACGTTTCTGCTCGACGGCAATGCGCACATCGATGCGGCGTGGCTCTGGCCGTGGACCGAAACCGTGGACGTGGTGCACCGCACTTTTGGTACGGCATTGCAGTTGATGAACGAGTATCCGGCCTACACATACACGCAATCGGCTGCGGCCTACAACGAATGGATGGCCGACAAATACCCGGCCCTGAACAGTGAGATCAAGCAGCGCATCAAAGATGGCCGCTGGGAGATTGTCGGCGGCATGTGGGTCGAGCCTGACCTGAACATGCCCGACGGCGAATCGCTGGTGCGCCAGTTGCTGGTGGGCAAGCGCTGGTATAAGCAGGCCTACGGCGTCGACGTGCGGATCGGCTGGAACCCGGATTCGTTTGGGTACACGTGGCAGTTGCCGCAGATCTACAAGAAGAGCGGCATCGACTACTTCGTCACGCAAAAGATGACCTGGAACGACACCAACAAGCTGCCTTTCAAGCTGTTCTGGTGGGAGTCGCCCGACGGATCGAAGGTGCTCACGTATTTTCCGCACGACTACGTGAACCTGGACCTGGGTCCGGTGCGGCTGAGCGACGATCTTGCCACCGCGCGCCAGCTTTCGCCGGGCTTGATGGAGATGATGGACCTTTACGGCGTGGGCGACCACGGCGGAGGGCCCACGCGGGCGATTTTGGACGAGGGATTTCGCTGGGCCACGCCTTCCTCAGCCTCGGTCGCCGCGAATGGCGGAGAGCCGGTGACGCCGAAGTACCAGTTCGGGACGGCGCAGAGCTTTTTCTCGACGGTCGAGCAGGAGATTGCGCCGGAGAGCCGGACGTGGGATTACCAGTCGATTCCGCATTACGAGGCGCCGGTTGCAGTGGCGGGGAAGGTTGCGATACCGACGTGGGATACGGAGATGTATCTCGAGTATCACCGCGGCGTTTACACCACGCAGGCCATGCACAAGAAGAACATGCGCGACAGCGAGGAAGAGGTGCTGAACGCGGAGAAAGTTTCTTCGCTGGCGTGGTTGTTTGGCGCGAAGTATCCGGCGGACGAGCTGACCGAGGATTGGAAGAAAGTTCTCTTCAATCAGTTCCATGATCTGGCGGCGGGGTCGGGGATCGGCGTGATTTATAAGGATGCGCAGAAGGATTACGACTGGGTGCGCATGTCGACGAATGAGATTTCGAGCGGGGCGCTGGAGACCATCGTGGAGCGAATCAATACAAGTACCAGCGCGCCCAACAGAATTCCAATCGTCGTTTACAACCCACTCGGCTGGAACCGTTCGGGCATGGTCACTGTGACGGCTCATTTGCCGAACGGAGCGGTAGGCAATTTAATACTTGATCCGCAACTGCCTGAGGAAGAATTCAGAAGGGCTCCCATTTACACGTATTCGAGAGACGCAGATGGCACTGTCGAACTCTCCTTTGATGCAGGCGACGTTCCCGCGATGGGCTATAAAGTTTTCGAGATGACGAATCATTGGGGTCCGGGTGGGCCGCCTCCGCCCCCGCGCGGCGCAAAGGAATTAGGACTTTCCGGCGAGGGGGTCGCGGTTCTGGTTGATAAGTCCACAGGCTGTATCACAAGCATTAAAAAAGGTGGCATTGAGACACTGGCGCCGAACTCGTGCGGCAACCAACTACAGTTCTTCAAAGATCTACCGAAGAACTACGACGCCTGGAACATCGATCCCGGCACGCTTGACGTCGCGCCGATGACCATCGACAAGGCGGATTCGGTGAATCTGGTGGCCGGTTATGCCAATGCCCCGATTCGCGTAACATATCACTGGCAGAACTCAAAGTTCATCCAAACGATTAGTCTCACCAGCAATGGCGAAATCGACATTGACAACGACATTGACTGGCACGAAAAGCATGTATTGCTCAAGGCCGCGTTTCCGCTGGCCGTCACTAGCGACTTCGCGACGTACGAGATTCCTTACGGCGCGATCGAGCGGCCCACCACGCGCAACAATTCGTGGGAGAAGGCGCAGTTCGAGGTTCCGGCGATACGCTGGGCGGATCTTTCGGGCACGGGCGCTGATGGAAAAGTCTACGGATTGAGCGTGCTCAACCAGGACAAGTACGGCTACGATGCCGTGGGCAATGTGCTGCGTCTTACGCTGCTGCGCTCGCCCACATGGCCCGATCCCGATGCCGACCAGGGGCACCATCACTTCCACTACGCCCTCTATCCGCATGCGGGCACATGGAAGGACGCGCTCACCGTGCGCCATGGATGGGAGTACGACTACCCGCTCCAGGCGGTTGTGACTACGGCGCACGCGGGCTCGCTGCCGGCCGAGCACTCGTTTGCTTCGGTCTCGCCGGAGAATGTGGTGCTGACTGCGGTGAAGAAAGCTGAAGACGCGAATGGATTGATCTTCCGCGTGTATGAGTGGGCGGGGAAGGCGACGACTGCGGAGTTCCATGTGCCGCCGGGGGCGACGGGAGCGACGGTAACGAATCTCATGGAGCAGCCCGAAGGCGATGCGCTCAAGGTGGAGGGCGATGTGGTGAAGGCGCCGATCAAGCCGTATGAGATATTGACGATACGGGTCGACTATTCAAAGCAGGGAATAGCCAATAGGGAGTAGGGAGTAGAAGAACAGGGAACAGGGAACAAGAAACAGGAAAAAGCTCTCAGCTTTCAGCTGTCAGCCGTCAGCTAAGACCCGATGCGGGAGCTGAAAGCTGAGAGCTGAAGGCTAAATGCTCGATTTGTTAATCTGGATTCATCAAGGAGCTCTGCGCGATGCACATTTCTTCCCCGTATTTCGTTGTGTTTGTCATCCTCGCGGTGTTTGTGGTGTCGATCCTGTTCTCCACCAGCAGCAAGGAAGACAAGCCGTCGACGCACTGAGGTCGGACTATTTTGTAGCGCCGGTCTGGAGACCGGCGCTGCACTTTTCCGGAACCTTTTTCCTTCGGCTGGCGTATAACTTGGCCAGAGGGCGATTGCCATGAAGAGAAACCCGATTGCGAAGGCCGCCGGCCTGCTTGCCTGTCTGGCTCTTGCGGCCGGAGTGGCTGGATGCAGAATCCACGTGGACAAGGACGCCAACGGCCAAGAGAAGAATGTCCAGGTGGACACTCCCTTTGGCGGGGTGCATGTGAATACCGACCAGACCACGGCGGCCGATCTCGGCCTGCCGGCGTATCCCGGCGCCGCGCTGGTGAAGGACAAGGACGGCGACGACCACGATTCGGCGGACGTGCACCTGGGCTTTGGCGAGTGGGAGCTGCGCGTGCGCGTCGTCTCCTATGAAACCCCGGACCAGCAGGATCAGGTTGTCACGTTCTACAAGAAGGCGCTGGGCCGCTACGGCGATGTGATCACTTGCCAGGGCACCACCCCGGTAGGAAAGCCGACTGCAACCTCTGACGGGTTGACCTGCGCCGACGACAAGAGCAACACCACTACGGTACAAGTTGATCGCCATGACTACGGCACCGGCGAGGATAGCATGGAGTTGAAAGCTGGATCGAAGCGGCACCAGCACATTGTGGGTTTTCAAGCTTCCGACAACGGTCAGACCCGGTTTGCCCTTGTGGCGCTCGATCTGCCGTCCATCGCCACCGACAACCCGAACAAGAGCAACTGAGTCGAGCTTTTAGCCTTTAGCTCTTAGCTTTTAGCTTCATTCTGCAGGTGCAAGCTGAACCGGCTCATTCCAGCACAGCACAAGGTGAAAGCAAACAGCAGACGTCAGACAGCAGACAGCTATAAGCCGCTCTGCGGCTGGCGACGCGCCCGCGTTGCTCAAAGCCATCTCGCAATTTCCGTGCATCCAGCTGCGGAAATTGCGGGCCTTGTGGTTGAGTTGTGCAAGATCGCATCAGATTTGCACAAAGCAACCTAAATATCGGTAGTTTCTGGAGAAGACGCCAATTTCACTCCTAAATTCTGCCCCGAACGTGCAAGGGGAGGGGTGACACCCATCACTGCAGTCAGATTTTGCCAAGGTGCAGAATAAAGTGGGCTTAGAGGAGTAATGCATAGCTCCCGGAGGCTCGATTTGTGAGGCGAATATCGGCGCCGATGCAAGCAATTCGCGGAGGCGGCTCAAGATGAGCTGGACTGAGGAAACCGAGCGCAAGCGCATGAGCGCCGCGGAGGCGCTCAAAGCCGTCGCATCCGGCGCTCGCATCTGGATTCAATCGGGCTGCGGAACGCCTTCTCCTCTTGTGGAAGCGCTGGTGGCCCGGGCGCCCGAGCTTCGCAACGTCGAAATCATTCACATGAAGACGCTCGGCGCCGCCGATTACACGCGGCCCGAGTACGCAGGCCACTTCCGTCATCGCGGCCTGTTTCTGGGCGAGAATGTGCGCGAGGCGGTGTGCGATGGCCGCGCTGATTACACGCCCATCTTCCTCAGCGAGATTGAAGGCCTGTTTGAGAGCGGCGACCTGCCGCTCGATGTGGTGTTGATGCAGGTGTCGCCGCCGGACGCACACGGATTCGTGACCCTGGGCACTACGGTGGATTGCACGCAGACGGTATTGCGCTGCGCTCCCATTGTGATTGCCGAAGTGAACCGGCAGATGCCGCGCACGCATGGCGACACCGTCGTTCCCCTCAGCCGCATCTCGGCTATTGTGGAGACCGACCGGCCGTTGCTCGAACTGGAAGCCGAGGCCGCCACCGAGATGCACATGCGCGTGGCGCGCAACGTGGCCTCGCTTATCCCCGACGGCGCTACGTTGCAGACCGGCATCGGCGGCATCTCCGAGGCGGTTCTGCATTGCTTGAGCGACAAACACGACCTGGGCATTCATACCGAGATGGTTCCGGACGGCGTGATCGATCTGATGGAGTCCGGCGTGATCAACGGCGAGCGCAAGACCTTGCATCGCGGCAAGGCCGTGGTGTCGTTCGTGCTGGGCACGCAGCGCCTCTTCGATTATGTTCACGAGAACCCGGCATTCGAGTTTCGCTCGATCAGCTACACCAACGATCCGTATGTGGTGGCGCAGAACGAGCGCATGGTGGCGATCAACAGCGCGTTGCAAATCGACGTGACCGGGCAGGTGTGCGCCGATTCGCTGGGCACGCGGCCCTACAGCGGTTTTGGCGGGCAAATTGATTTCATACGCGGCGCCGCGCGTTCCAAAGGCGGGGTGCCCATTATTGCGCTGCCTTCAATGGCGCGGGGCGGCACGGTGTCGCGCATTGTGCCGGTGCTGGAGCCGGGCGCGGGCGTGGTCACTTCCCGCGCCGATGTGCATTACGTTGTGACCGAGCACGGCATTGCCTATCTGCACGGAAAAACCTTGCGCGAACGCGCCGATGCGCTGATCGCCATTGCCGATCCGCGCTTCCAGGCGGAGTTGGAGGATTTTGCGGTGCGTGCGCACTATATGGAGCGGAAACCGGCGTATGCGTAGTGCGCGTTCCCACCCTTTCCGCGATGAAGCTGCGGAAAGGATGGGGCAACGGAGGAGGCAGCGGAGTTAGCGGGGTTAGCGGAGCTGGGGGCAGTTGCGTGAAGGAGGCGGACGGAATGGAGCAATCGAGCAAGCCGGACAAGAGACCGGATCGGGGCCAGTTGCAGGTCGACGAAGAAGAGTGCAAGGGCTGCGGCCTGTGCATCGAAGCGTGTCCGCCCAAGGTGATCTCGCTCAGCGAGCGGCTGAATCACTACGGCTACCGCACGGCGTTGTATAGGGGCAGCGGCTGCACGGCTTGCGGCATTTGCTTCATGGCGTGCCCGGAGCCGGGGGCCATTACCGTGTTGCGTTTGGTGATTGCGGGTTCCCACCCTTTCCGCGATGAGGCCGCGGAAAAGGATGGGGCAACCGCAACCGTACCCGATTCCCAGCCTTTCCGCGATGAGGCTGCGGAAAAGGATGGGGCAACCAGATCCGGGTTGGAGGGAGCGGCCGCATGAAAAAGCAACTGATGAAAGGCAACGAGGCCATCGTCAAGAGCGCCATCTTGGCTGGATGCCGGGCGTTCTACGGCTATCCCATCACCCCGGCCAGCGAGATCGCCGAGGCCGCGGCGGAGTTTATGCCCAAAACCGGCGGCGTGTACGTGCAGGCGGAGAGCGAGGTCGCGGCCATCAATATGCTCTACGGCGCGGCGTCGGCCGGTGTGCGCGCCATGACGGCTTCGAGCGGCCCCGGCATCAGCCTGATGCAGGAGGGGATCAGCTACATGGCCGGCGCGGAGCTGCCATGCGTCATTGCCGACATCACGCGCGCCGGCCCTGGGCTGGGCAACATCGGCGCCGAGCAAGGCGATTATCACCAGGTGGTGAAGGGCGGCGGCCATGGCAACTATCGCACCATCGTGCTGGCTCCGCACTCCGTGCAGGAGATGGCAGACCTGACCGCGCTGGCCTTCGATTTGGCGGATCGCTACCGCAATCCGGTGGTGCTGATGGCCGACGGTTTCATCGGCCAGATGATGGAGCCGGTGGAATTTCCGCAATCTGCCACGCCGACGCATCTGCCCCCGTGGGCGGTGGCCGGAACCGCGGACTCACGCGGCAACCTCATCACTTCACTGGCACTCGATTTCGATGAACTGGAGAAGCACATTCAAAAGCTCGAGGCCAAGTACAAGCTTGCTGAGCAGCGCGAGACACGCGCGGAAGAATGGTGCACGGGCGATGCGGAGATTGTGCTGGTGGGTTACGGCATCGTGGGCCGCATTCTGAAGGCCGTGACCGCCGAGGCGCGCGCCGCAGGGCTCAAGGTGGGCGTGCTGCGGCCCATCACGCTTTATCCCTTCCCGGTGGTGCAGTTCCAGCGCCTGGCCTTCAACGCGCGGCTCTTTGTGGTGGTGGAGATGAGCAACGGCCAGATGCTGGAAGACGTGAAGCTGGCACTCAACGGCTCGCGGCCCGTCGAGTTTCTGAATCGCATGGGCGGCAACGTGCCTTCGCACGAGGACGTGCTCCGCTTTGTGCATGAGCTGGCGCGCCGCGAGGGCCTGAATTCGAATCTTGAGCGAAATCCAGATCGGGCTCGGGAGCGGCAAACTCAGGAAGAGGAGCGCATGGCCAATGTCTAATCAAGCGGTTGCAGAATATGAGGTCGCGCGCGGCAAGGCCAAATCGTTCTACGAGCGCTACGAGCGTAAGGCGGAGCTGCAGCACCAGACGCACTTTTGCCCGGGCTGCGGCCACGGAATTGTTCACAAGATGCTCGCCGCAGCCATCGACGAGCTCAGCGTGCAGGACCGCACCATCATGGTCGGTCCCGTGGGTTGCGGCGTCTTTACCTATTACTACTTCGACGTGGGCAACGTGCAGGCGGCACACGGGCGCGCGCCCGCCGTGGCCACGGCCATCCGTCGCAGCCGCCCGGAAAGTATCGTCATCAGCTATCAGGGCGACGGCGATCTTTCGGCCATCGGCTCGGCGGAGATTCTGCACGCCGCCAACCGCGGCGAAAACATCACGGTAATCTTCGTCAACAACGCGATTTACAGCATGACGGGCGGCCAGGCCGCGCCCACCACGCTGCTGGGCCAGAAGTCCACCACCACGCCCAACGGCCGCTCGGCCGCCACTGAAGGCTATCCGCTGCACGTGAGCGAGTTGCTCTCCACGCTGCAGGCGCCCGCCTACATTGAGCGCGTGGGCCTGGGCGACAACAAGCAGATTGCGCAGGCGGCGCGCGCCATCAAACGCGCGCTGGACAACCAGGTGCGCGGCCTGGGTTTTTCGCTCATCGAAGTGCTCTCGCCCTGCCCGACCATCTGGAAGATGACGCCCGTGGAATCGCAGCACTGGGTGCGCGATGTGATGGAGAAAACCTTCCCGCTGGGCGTGTTTTGCGACCGGACGAAGGAAAGGCTGGCCGCGCAGCCCTCGCCCGCACCCGCGCCCCCTCCCGAGCTTGCAGAGCTGCCGGGCATTCTCGGCGTGGCCGAAGAAGATCTGCCAGAAGGCAACGCATCCAATCAGGACCAGGAGATCGATTTCGAGGTGCTCATCGCGGGCTTTGGCGGCCAGGGTGTGTTGCTGCTCGGCGAAATGCTGGCCGAAGCCGGCCTCGATGCCGGCCTTGAGGTTTCATGGCTGCCGTCGTACGGGCCCGAGATGCGCTCCGGCACTTCGAATTGCCACGTGCGGCTTTCGCGCCAGACTATCGATTCGCCGCTGGTGACGGCGCCCACTGTGCTTGTTGCCATGAACGAGCCTTCGCTGCGCAAGTTCGATCGCAGCGTCCGCTCCGGCGGATGGATTATTTACGACGGCGACGAATTCCCGTCCGATTGCGAACGCGCGGGCGTGCATGTGCTGGCCCTCCCGTTCACGCGCGTGGCCGATGCCATGGGCGATAAACGGGCGGCCAACATGGTGATGCTCGGCGCAGTGCTGGAGATGGCGGGCGTGCTGCCGCAGGCCAGCATCGATGCGGCTTTGCGGCGCCTGATCAAAAACCCGCGCTGGGTGGAACTGGACGAGCGCGCTATAGCGCGGGGCAGGGAACTGTTCAAGACAGCGCTCGCGGAGGAGCAATTGTAGCGCCGATCTCCAGATCGGCTGTACTGGCAGCGTCCACGCCGCCAGTAAGTTTGTGTGGGCTCGGAGGCCCACACTACAGCCGGCCGGGAGGCCGGCGCTACAAACGAGATTACGGATTAGTTTCACGACAGCGCTCGCGGAGGTTTGATATGAAAGCAGATGCCGATCCCAACTTGATTGTCTATTTCGGAGGGCAGTACATGCCCATGCGCGAGGCGCACATCGGAATTCTGACTCATGCTCTGCACTACGGAACCGGTGTCTTCGAAGGCATTCGCGCCAACTGGGATGCGGCGGAGCAGGAGCTGTTCATGATGCGGCCCCGCGACCACTTCGTGCGCTGGAAGCAGAATGGCGGCATCCTGCGCATCGATGTGCCGCTGACGGCCGATCAGTTGTGCGACATCACGGTGGAGCTCGCGCAGCGCAACGCATTCCGCACCGATCTCTACATTCGTCCCCTGGCTTACAAAAGCGCCCAGCGCATCGGCGTGGCCATGGACGACCAGGATGCATTCTTTATCGTCGCGCTGCCCTTCGGCGAGTATCTGCACAGCGAAAACGGGCTGCACGCGGGCGTGAGTTCCTGGCGGCGCATCGACGACAATGCCATTCCCGCTCGCGCCAAAATTTGCGGCGCCTACGCCAATAGCGCTCTGGCCAGCGATGAAGCGCGCCGTTTGGGCTTCGATGAAGCCATTCTGTTGAATGAAAGTGGCCATGTGACCGAGGGCGCCACTTGCAATCTCTTCATGCGCCGCAAGGGGCGGCTGATCACGCCGGCCGTGACGGAGAACGTTCTGGAAGGCATCACGCGCGATTCCATCATGGAGCTGGCCGCGCGCGAGCTTGGCCTGGAGATTGTGGAGCGGCCCATCGACCGCAGCGAGCTGTACGTCTGCGACGAGCTGTTCCTGACCGGAACCGCGGTGGGCGTGGCCCCGGTCACGCGTGTCGATCACCATCCCGTTGCGGATGGAGCCGTTGGCGTGGTCACGCGCAGTTTGCGCCAGCTCTACGTCGATGCCACGCATGGACGCATGCCCGCGTACCGCAAATGGTTGACAGTTGTATTTGGCCGGACGATAGAGGCCCGGGCCTAAAGGCCGTTTCCTTTTGACCTGTTTTCAGGGGCCTGAAGGCCCCTGCTCCCTCCGAAATCCTTAACTCCAACTGTAGTACTAAGTGAATAGCAGACGCCAGGGTGTAAGTGTTTCGCCCCGCCTGTACAATGCAAATGGGCCCGAGCCGCATGCGACCCCGGCCGTTTGTTATTGCCGATTCATCGGCACGTTGTGGAATCGATCCGAGGGCCCGCCCTTTATGTGTGCGAAGTTTTCAGTATTACTGTTCGCTGCTTCATTTTGCCTTTTTGCTGCACTGCTTTCCGCGCAAACTCCCGCGCCAAGCGCCGCACGAATCATTGACCTGCCATCGAGCAAGCAGTTGATCGGCGAGGCGCCGGGCGCGCCGCAGCGCGTCAATGGTTTACCGATTTCCATGGCGATTTCGCCCGACGGCCGCTACGTGGTGACGGCGAATGCCGGCTATGGAACCTTCGAGTCGCAGTACAACCAGTCCCTCTCGGTCCTCGATACACGCAATGGTGCGCTCGCCGATTTTCCCGACCCGCGTACCGCGCCGCGCAACAAACAGACGCTCTACTCCGGCCTCGCTTTCAGCCGCGATGGCAGCCACATCTACGCCAGCATGGCATCAATGTCCGACCCCAAAGGCGAAGGTCCGGGCGACACCGGCAGCGGAATTCTTGTCTACAGCTTCAAGGAGGGCAGGATTGCGCCCGAGCGCCTGATTCCTCTGCCCGTCGCGCAACTGCCGCCGGGGCGAAAGACGCGTCTGCCGGGCGGATCGGAAAGCGACCAGGGCGTGCCCTACCCGGCTGCGATCGCGGTGCTTGGCGCGGCCGGCCATGAAAAATTGCTGGTTGCCGAAAATCTCTCCGACGATGCGGTGCTTCTTGACGCAACGACCGGTGCAGTCGAAAAGCGCTTCGATCTCTCTGAAAGCGACGCTGTGCCCGCCACCTATCCCATCGCCGTCGCCGTAACGCGAGACGGAATGCGCGCCTTCGTCGCTCTATGGAATAGTTCGGAAATCGTCGAGCTCGATCTCGCGCGCGGCACGGTGACGCGCAAGCTGGTCCTGCTCAAGCCCTCCAGCCCCATCGCGCCCGGAACCCATCCTTGCGACTTCGCATTCTCGCCCGACGAAAAAACACTCTACGTGGCGCTCGCCAATCGCGACACCGTTGCCGCCGCCAACGTGGGCCGCGGACAGTTTTCGGTGAAAGGTTACTTCGATACGCGCCTTCCGGGACAAAGCTACTTCGGAGCGGAACCGGTGGCTGTCACCGTGAACGGCGGTGGCAGCCGGCTTTACGTTGCAAACATGGGCACCGATTCGGTTGCTGTGTTCGACACCAGCAAGCTGACGCCAAGGGTTGCGAAGAACGGCATGGTCGAACCCGACGGTTTCATCCCCACGGAGTGGATGCCGATATCGATGGCTTTCCTTTCTTCACCCGCGGGCGGTACGCTCTACCTTGCAACCGCCAAAGGCAAAGGGACAGGACCGAACAATTTTCTTCCGCGCCGCGTTGAGACTGCGCCCACGGTCAACGCCCGGGCCAATGCCTACATCGGAAACCTGCTCTACGGCTCGCTGGCGACGCTGGACGAACAGGAAATTGACCATAGCCTTACCGGCTGGACCGAGACTGTGCTGGCCGAAAATCGCATGAAGGCCACGCAGGAGAAGATCGTCTTTGCCGGCGGCACTGCAAGCCCGGGCAATGATCGCATCCGGCACATCATTTACATCATCAAAGAAAATCGCACCTACGATCAGATCCTCGGCGACCTGGCGCAGGACGGGAAACCTGTGGGCAACGGCGATCCGAAGTGGGCGACATACGGCGCATCCATTACGCCCAACCAACACAAGCTGGCGCTCGAATTCGGGGTGCTCGACAACTTCTTCGATTCCGGCGAAGTTTCGGGCGACGGCCACGTCTGGTCGAATGCAGCCATCGGTACGGATTATCTCGAGAAGACATGGCCGCACAGCTACCGTAGCTCGCAACGCACCTACGATTACGAAGGTGTGGTGGCCAACGGCTATCCGCTGCTGCAAAAAATTCCCGACGTGGAGGAGCCGGCCAGCGGCTATCTCTGGGGCAATCTGGCGGCGCACGGCAAGAGTTATTACCACTTCGGCGAGTACATTTCGACGAAGTTTTGCGGACAGGAAGTGGTCGCCGATGCCACGCAGGGCGCCATGCTAGCGGGGCCCAGTTGCGCGCGCAAGGCCGTTGCGCACGGCGAACCGTTGCCGGCAGAGTGGGGCGGCGGCGTAAGCAAATTTCCCTGGCCCATTCCGCTTATCGCGAGCAACACGGCTACCAAGCCGGAGTTGGTGGGCCACTTCGCGCCGGAGATGCCGGACTTCAACCTGGCCGTTCCCGACCAGGTCCGCGTGGAAGTTTTTTTGCGTCACCTGAAGCAGTGGATTGCCGATCGCGCGCGTGGCGACGACACAATGCCCAGCTTTATCACCATGCGCCTGCCCGACGATCACACCGCGGGAACGCGACCCGGTGGTCCTACGCCCAAATCCTCTGTCGCGGATAACGATCTTGCCGTCGGCCGCGCCGTTGAGGCCATCTCGCACTCGCCGTATTGGGACGATACTGCGTTCTTCATCCTGGAAGACGACGCGCAGAACGGCGCCGACCACGTGGACGCGCACCGTAGCATCGCCCTGGTCATCAGCAAGTACGCGCCGCACGGCCGCGATGGCGCGCCCTTCGTCGATTCCCGTTTTTATTCCACGGTCAGCGTCGTCCGCACCATGGAGTCGCTGCTCGGCCTGCCTCCGATGAACAACAACGACGCTTTCTCGCCGCTCATCTCGTCGTTGTTCACGGGCCCCGGCGATCAACCACCCTACGTTGCCGACACCATCAACCGCGACAACGGCCTGATCTACACAGCCAACGCAAAGAACGCGGTGGGTGCAAAGGCGAGCATGAAGATGGACTTCAGCCGCGAGGATCGTGCGCCTACGGAAGAGCTCAACGTGATTCTTTGGAAAGATGCGATGGGCAACGCGCCGGTGCCGGCGATGTTGAAAGTGCGCGCGAAGAAATCCGCCGCAGATGGCGACGATTAGCGCATGGCTGCGGCGGACAGTTTTCCGTTCCAGTGCTAAGATGGCTGGCGGACCGGCATGCATTGCGCCGGAGCAATATTGCAAGAGAAAGCTGGAAGATCTTGTGAAAACCTTTTCTTGTCTTTGCCTTTTGACCCTGGTCTCTGTATGCACAGTTGGTGCGGCTGCGCTTCAAGCCCAGCAACCTTTGCAGGTGGGCATTCACTGGGACAAAACGACGGTGGTTTCAAGGACTACACCGACACTGCAAGTGGTGGTCAATCCGCCGCTGCGTCCCGGCCAGCCGCTGAGCGCAGGCGCGTACAAGGCGCTGAAGGAGCTTGGCGCCGATTACGTGCGCTATGTGCCGTGGTTGCCTTATCCAAAACTCGCCGTTGCCGAGCTCGAGCCGCCGACATCGCAAAAGACATCGTGGGATTTCAGCCTCATCGATCCCATGACGAAGGATTTTCTGGCCGCGACCGACGGCCACTCGACAGTGATGAATTTCAGCACCATTCCGGCGTGGCTCTTCAAGACCGAGAAGCCCGTACCTTATCCGGCAGACCCGAACCTACCCGTCTGGAACTATACGCAGGGTACCGAGCTAAGCGATCCCAGCGGACGGGAACTCGGAGATTACTACGCGCGGCTGATCAGTTGGTACGTCAACGGCGAATTCAGCGACGAAGACGGCGTGCGGCACGAGTCCGGCTACCACTACAAGCTGGCATGGTGGGAGGTGCTCAACGAGGTCGAATTCGAGCACCAGATGACGCCCGAGCAGTACACGGAACGTTACGATGCAATTGTCGGCGCGATCCAAAAAGTGTCGCCGGAGACAAAGTTCGTCGGCCTGGCGCTGGCGGAACCGGGACGCGACGAGAAGTTTTTTGAGTATTTCCTAAATCCCGCCAACCACAAGCCGGGGATTCCGCTCGACATGATTTCTTATCATTTCTACGCTTCACCGGCGAACGGCGAAACCGTGGACCATTGGCAGTACACGTTCTTCGATCAGGAAGCCGGATTTTTGAACACTGTTCGCTATGTCGAGGCCATTCGCAAGCGGCTTTCGCCGAACACGAAGACCGATCTGGATGAGTTGGGCGTCATTCTGCCCACGGACAACAAGTCCGGCGACAACGTGCCGCCACTCGCAGCCTACTGGAATCTTGCCGGCGCGCTCTATGCCGATCTTTTCATTGAGCTCTCGCGCCTGCAGATCGATGTTGTGGGTGAGTCGCAGTTGGTTGGCTATCCCACGCAATTTCCCAGCGTGAGCATGATGGATTGGACCACAAACCAGCCCAACGCGCGCTTTTGGGTGCTCAAGCTCATCAAGGATTCATTTCATCCCGGCGACAAGCTGGTGGAAACGGTTCTTCGTTCGAGCGATGTAGGCGCGCAGGCATTCGTTACCCCCGGCGGGCGCAAGCTTCTGCTCGTAAACAAACGAAATCGCGAGATTGCGATTTCGCTGCCCGACGCGGAGAAGGCCACTGCACTTGCGGTCGATACGGAAACCGGCGACAACCCGGCGCGCGGGGTTCCGCTTGCCGGGAGCATCATTAAACTGGAACCATTCGCTGTAACTGTGGTCAGTTGGTGAGCGACGCTCAAAAGGAAAGAAGGATGATGAGCAAGAAGCCTGTACTTCGTGCCGGCCTGTGCGGCATCGGACTCGATGCCTACTGGAGCCAGTTTGCGGGCCTTGGGGAGCGGCTCAAGGGCTACGTGGCGCAAGTGGCGTCGCGGCTCACGCGTCCCGGCGTGGACGTGGTCAATCTCGGCCTCATCGATACGCCCGCGCGCTCGCGTCAGGCCGGCCATCAATGCCGCCGCGAAGACATCGACGTGCTCTTCCTCTACGTCACCACTTACGCGCTCTCGAATACCGTTCTCCCCGTCGTGCAGCGCGCCGGCGTGCCGGTGATTGTTCTCAATCTTCAGCCTGAAGCTGCCATCGACTACGAAGCGTTCAACAAGCTGAACGACCGCACCGCCATGACCGGCGAGTGGCTGGCCTTCTGCTCCGCGTGCCCGGTGCCGGAGATCGCCAACCTCTTCACGAGAGCGAAGATTCCCTTCCACCAGGTGACAGGCGTTCTCGACGACGCCGGGACCTGGCGCGAAATCGAGGAGTGGCTGGCGGCCGCGCGGGTGCGCGCCGCACTTGCCGAGGCACGGCTTGGGCTCATGGGCCACTACTACAGCGGCATGCTCGACATTATGACCGATGTGACACTGCTGTCGATTGCATTCGGTGTGCACGCGGAATTGCTTGAAGTGGATGAATTGAGCGCGCTTTCGGCCGAGGTGAGCGAATCCGGCATTGCACGCCGCCTCGAAGAGTTTCGCGCGATATTCGATGTGCAGCCCGATTGCCCGGCCGAGGAGTTGCGCCGCGCTGCTCGCACTTCCGTCGCGCTCGACGCTTTCGTCGCACGCCACGATCTCGACGCCATGGCCTACTACTACAAGGGCTCGGGCAATGCCGCCAATGAAGACACCATGAGCTCGATCATCCTGGGCACGTCGCTGCTCACGGCGCGGCACATCCCCGTGGCCGGCGAGTACGAAGTGAAGAACGCAATCGCCATGAAGATCATGGACCTGCTCGAAGCCGGCGGCTCATTTACCGAGTACTATGCCGTCGACTTCAACGACGATCTGGTACTGATGGGCCACGACGGCCCCGGCCACATCGCCATTGCAGAGGGCAAAACCAAGGTGCGTCCGCTTCAGGTCTATCACGGCAAGGTCGGCCGCGGATTGTCGGTGGAGATGAGCGTCAAGTACGGGCCGGTCACGCTGCTCTCAGTCGTCGAGGATCCCGTGTCGCGCTTCAAGCTGGTCGCCGCCGAGGGCGAGTCTGTGGCCGGCGCCACTCTCGAGATCGGCAACACCAACAGCCGTTACCGTTTCCCGCTCGGCGCGCGCGGTTTCATCGAGGCCTGGAACGCCCAGGGTCCGGCGCACCATTGCGCGGTGGGGGTCGGCCACCTAGCGGCTACGCTACGCAAGACGGCGGAGCTGATGGGTCTCGGATTCCATCAGGTGTGCTGATGCCGTTCCAGCAACCGCCTACAGTGCGCTCCCCAGCCAACGGTTCATAGGATGGGATAAATGGTGCAAAAACGGGCCTGAACGGCAAGAAACGGCCCGAACTTCATCGCCAAAACCGGCCCCAAACTGATAGCTTGAACTGGAAGGACTTACATTCCTGCAATGGCTTCCAGTCCCTACTTTTCCTTGGCAGTTTTGTTTGCGGCGGCGCTCGGGTTTGGGCTAGCTCCGCTGGCGCTGGCATGGCTTTGGGCGAAGGTGTTTTCGCCTGCCAAACCGAACGCGACCAAGAATGCCATTTATGAGTGCGGCATGGTGTCAAAGGGCGACGCCTGGGTGCAATTCCGCTCAGCCTACTACCTCTACGGCATCATTTTTCTCATCTTTGACGTGGAAGCCGTTTTTCTATTGCCATTTGCGGTGGCGTTTACGGGGCTGAGCGCGGCGGCCTGCGGGGCCATGCTGGTGTTCGTGCTGCTTTTGGTCGAGGGATTGGCCTGGGCCTGGGCCAAGGGTGTGCTGACGTGGGCGTGATCCGCCGCAGGCGGATCGAGACCAGTGAAAAAAGTGAAGGAAGTGAATCAGTGAAGAAAGTGAAGTAAGTGAATGAGTGAGACAGTGAAGCGGCAGTTGGGCGGCACACGACTTGTATTTGATCTCAAGTGGAACTCAAGAACGGTGTTGTTTGTTGCTTAACGAGTTCCCGGCTTACGCTCTTTCGCTCCCTTCACTGATTTCACTTATTCACTCGGAGCAAAGCGACATGGATCAGAATCTCAAGATCGAGCTGGGCAAGCAGGGCGTCTTCGTCACGACCATCCAGGAGCTATACAACTGGGGGCGCCGCAGCTCGGTTTGGCCCCTGCAGTTCGGGCTGGCCTGCTGCGCCATCGAGATGATCGCGACCACCATGGCGCGCTACGATCTGGCGCGCTTCGGCGCCGAAGTGTTTCGCCCCTCGCCGCGCCAGGCCGATCTGATGATTGTGTCCGGCACGGTGACCAAGAAGATGGCACCACAGGTGGTGCGCCTCTACAACCAGATGGCCGAGCCGCGTTACGTGATCGCCATGGGCGCGTGCGCCATTTCGGGAGGGCCATTCAAGCAGGGCTACAACGTGCTCAAGGGCATCGACCGCTATATTCCTGTCGATGTCCACATTCCCGGCTGCCCGCCGCGGCCCGAAGCACTTCTCCAGGCTTTTATCACGCTGCAGGAAAAAATTGACGCCCAGCATTTGACCGGCCCGGACCGCCCGCGCTACCTGGACGCCGGCGCGCAGGGCGAGTTTCCCGTGCCCGAACAGGGAGCGCACGATCTGGAGCCGACCTCGAATCAGGGCGTGTGGCCGGTGCAGATACAGGGAGTAGGGAGTAGGGAATAGGGAATAGGGAACAGAAAACAGGGAACAGGGAAAAGAGGCTAGCGGACAACGTCGCGGCCGGCAGCGAAGAAAACAAAGCTAGAAGCTAAAGGCTAGGAGCTAGAGGCTGATTTTGAAGACGGTGGAAGAGATCAAGGCGGCGATTGAGGCAGCGGTTCCCGGCGCGGGCGTGGAGTTTGTGCCCAATCCCGGGCCGGCCGCGGAGCACTCGCTTCGCCTTGCACCCGCGAGCGCCGTTGCCGTGGCGACCTTCCTGCGCGACGACGCGGATCTGGCCTTTGACTTTCTTTCCAATGTTTCGGGAGTGGACTGGCCTGACAAAGAAATTGCCGAAAAAGTGAAAGTGACGCGCACGGTGACGAAAAGTGTCGAAGGCCCTGAAGGGAAAGTCGAGCAGCAAGTGGAAGAAACCGTCGATGAAACGCGCAAACGCATTGAGCCTGGCTGTCTTGAGGTCGTTTTTCACCTTTATTCCGTCGAGAAAAAGCACGGTCCGCTGGTAATTCGCATGAAGACCGCGAACCGCAGCGATCGGGTGGAGCTGCCTTCGCTCACGCCCGTCTGGCGCTCCGCGGAGTTTCAGGAGCGCGAAGTCTTCGATCTCTACGGCGTCATTTTTACCGGCCATCCGGACCTGCGCCGCATCCTGATGTGGGACGGATTCAAGGATCACCCCATGCGCAAGGATTACGTGGAGCCGGACGACTACGAGTACGAGCCCACGCCGCACGATGCCGTGCTGGCGCGGGCGCAGGAGCGTCGCGCGGCCGAGGCCGCGCAAGGAACTAAGGGATCATGGACCAGGGACTAAGGGACTCACGACAAGCAAACGCGAAACTCCGAACTGTGAACTGAAACCTGACGATGAGTGCAGTAGAAACAAAATCCGAAAGACTCGACGACTGGAACCGGCCGCCGGTGATCGTGCCCGACGGCGAGGGCGAGTTGCTCGAACTCGCCATGGGGCCGCACCACCCGTCGACGCACGGCGTCTTCCGCATGGACTTGGCGCTCGACGGCGAGCGCGTCATACGCCTCAAGCCGGTCTTCGGCTACCTGCACCGCAACCATGAGAAGATCGCGGAGCAGGCCAGTTATCTGGGGTCGATGCCCTACACCGACCGCCTCGATTACCTCTGCTCGCTTACCAATAACTGGGCCTACGCGCTGGCGGTGGAAAAGCTTGTCGCCCAGGAAGTTCCCGAGCGCGCTCAGTACATTCGCGTCATCCTCGCCGAGCTCACGCGCATTCAGAATCATGCCTCGTCGATTGGATTTTTGATTCAAGAGATGGGCGCCAGCGGCACGCCCCTGATGTACGCCTTCAAAGAGCGCGAGAAAATCCTCGACCTCTTCGAGTCGCTCACCGGCTCGCGCATGATGTGCAACTACATGCGCTTCGGCGGTTGCCGCGTGGATGTTTCCGTGCCATGGCTTGACGCGACGCGCAAGGTGGTCGTCGGCCTGCCCGCGTTTGTCGACGAATTTGAGGCGCTGCTGTCATCAAATGAGATTTTGATGGTGCGCTGCCAGGGCGTGGGTATTTTGAAACCGGATCTGGCCGTGAACGCCGGCGTCTCAGGGCCTATGCTGCGCGCGTCAGGTGTGAACTATGACATTCGCAAGGTCGACCGCTACGGCATCTACGACCGTTTCAAGTTTCGCGTGCCGCTTGGCGATCATGGCGACGTCTATGACCGCTACATGATGCGCATTCTGGAGATGCGCGAGTCGATCCGGATTGTTGAGCAGGCGCTCAAGGATATTCCGGCCGGGCCCATCATGGACGCCAAGGCGAAGATTCGTGGCTTCCGGCCCAAGCCGGGCGAGGCCTATGGCCGCATCGAAGCGCCCAAGGGCGAGTTGGGTTTTTATCTCATCAGCGACGGCGGGCCGAATCCATATCGCTATCGCGTGCGCCCGCCGAGTCTGATCAATCTGACCGTTCTTGAAGACATGTGCCTGGGGCACAATGTCGCCGATGTGGTGCTGATTTTTGGCAGCGTGGATATTGTGCTGGGAGAAGTGGACAGATAGCGGCTAGACGCTTACGGAGGAACCGGAGTTGCTTGGTGAAGGCATCCTGAAGGGCATGGCGGAGACGGCGAGGAATTTCTTCGGTAGCTACGTCTCCAAAGAACGGCTGACCACGGTGGAGTATCCCGAAGAACGGATTCCCACCGTCGAAGCTGCGCGTGTGTTTCCCTTTCTCGTGTACGACGGAGCAGACTGGGAGGCCGGCTTGCGTTGCGTGGCTTGCCAGATCTGCGAGAAGGAGTGCCCGCCAAAGTGCATTTACATCGACAAAAGCAAAGACAAGAAGCCGGATTATGTGGGCAAGCAGCAGTTTTACCCCACCCGCTTCGATATAGATATTTCAGTTTGCATGAGCTGCCAGATCTGCGTTGAAGTTTGCCCGTTCGAGGCCATCAAGATGGACAACGAGTTTGAGTTGGCCACCGACGATCGTTTCGGCGGCCTGCTCTACGATCGCAAGCAGTTGGCCAGATCGAACGAATACTATCACTCGATTCATCCCACAGAAGCATCGGAAGTTGATGCGCACCTCGGCGAGGAAAAGGCCAAGGTGGAAGCAAAAGCCAAAGCCGCGGCCGAAGCCGCCGCTGCCAAAGCTGCCGCGCCCGCACCTCCCGCACCATCCGCCGGAGGAGGAAGCTAGACCATGGCGACGTCGCCCCTATCCGCCAATCTCGACCAGATCTTCATCATCCTCCGCGACTGGCTCGTCGGTTATTTGCCCACAGCATTGCGTCCCGCCGCCGGCGTCGTGCTCGGTGCTATCGCCATCGTGTGCGTTTTTCCGGGTCTATTTGCTGTCGTTGTGATTCTGGAGCGCAAAGGCGTGGGCCGCATCCAGAACCGGTACGGTCCCAACCGCGTGGGCCCCTACGGCCTGTTGCAACCCATCGCCGACGCCATCAAGGCGCTCATCAAGGAAGACATTGTCCCCTACCGCGCCGACCACGTGGTGCATTTTCTTGCGCCCATTGTGCTGTTGGTCACCGTCTTCATGGCCTTTGCGGTTCTTCCCGTCGGCCGCAACATGGTGCTGGTCGATATGGACGCGGGCCTGCTGTTCTTCCTCGCCATGGGCGCAGCCACGGAGCTTTCGGTTTTCATGGCCGGCTGGTCCAGCCGCAATAAATTTTCAATGCTCGGCGCCATGCGCGGCATCGCGCAGATGATCAGCTACGAAGTGGTACTGGTGCTTTCCACCGTGTCGGTTGTCATGATCGCCGGCTCGCTCTCCCTGACCAGGATCATCGCGGCGCAGAACAGCTATTCAGGTATCTTCCCTCACTGGTACATCTTCACGCCCTGGGGAGCGGCGGGCTTTCTGACGTTCTCGATCGCCGGTATGGCTGAAACCAATCGCTCGCCCTTCGACGTGCCCGAAGGCGAGTCGGAGATTGTGGCCGGTTATCACACCGAGTATTCCGGCTTCAAATTCGCTATCTTCTTCATCGCCGAATACCTTTCCATGATTTCCATATCGGGGTTGTGCGCGACGCTCTTTCTCGGCGGATGGTCCGCGCCGCTTTCGGTCCTCGCCTTCATTCCTTCGTGGATCTGGTTCTTCTCGAAGGTCATCCTCTCACTCTTCGTCTTTATCTGGGTGCGCGGCACGCTGCCCCGCCTGCGCCAGGACCAGTTGATGAACTTCGCCTGGAAGTTTCTGCTGCCCTTTTCGCTGCTTAACCTGCTCGTCACCGCGCTCTGGCGCTTCATGGGCGAGGGCTGGATGCGCTGGCTTGTCTGCGCGGTGATTCTTGCCGCAGCCTACCTGCTGATGGGTCGCGCGAGCATGCGCAACCAGCACTTCGGCCCCAGGAGATACCGCTATGCTGAATAAAACAGGGAACAAGGGAGCAAGGGAACAAGCGAACAAGAAAGCGCGGGAGCACATCGCCCGGCGACAGGGCCTCGTTCAACAGCAGGCTGTCATCCTGAGCGAAGTCGAAGGATCTGCGGTTGCTTTTGAGGACGCCGGTGCCCTGAAGGAAAGGACTAGGAGCAAGTGAGTCCCATCTTCTACATCCTTGCGGCCCTTACGTTGGCCGGCGGTCTTGCGGCTGTGCTGCTCAAGCACCTGGTGCATTGCGCGCTGGCCACCACGGTGGCCTTCGCCGGGCTGGCGCTGCTGTTTCTCCAACTCGACGCGCAGTTTGCCGGCTTTGCGCAGATTCTCGTTTACATCGGCGCCGTCGCCATCCTGATCGTCTTCGCCATTCTGCTTACGCGCGGCTCCGATCTGCCCAAAGATGGCGTCTTCAGCCGTACCTGGTTTGTCGGCCTCGTGATTGCCGCCGGCGTCTTTGCGGTTCTCGCGTGGGCCGTGTTGCAAAGCGTCCGCGCCGTGCCGCAGCAGGCCGCCGTTCCCACTGTCAGTGTGCGCGACATCGGCAACGCGCTGGTGGGCCGCTACGTGTTGCCGCTGGAGATTGTCGCTTTGCTGCTCACAGCGGCCACCATTGGCGCGGTCATCGTGGCCATGCACGAGAAAGAGAGGCCGAAACCGTGACTACGCCGCTCGCCGGTTATCTTCTCGTTGCCGCTCTGCTTTTCGCCATCGGCCTGGCCGGCGCTTTGGTGCGCCGCAATGCCATTCTCGTACTCATCGGCATTGAGCTCATGTTGAACGCCGCCAACCTCAACCTGATCGCTTTCTGGCGCTTCGGTCCGCATCCTGAAGCGCTCACCGGCATGATGTTCGCCATTTTTTCGATCGCCGTGGCCGCGGCAGAAGCTGCCGTGGGTCTCGGCCTCGTCATCGCCATCCATCGCCACACCGACACCACCGAACTCGACAAGATCAACAGGATGAAGGGGTGAAAGAATGATGCAGGAATCCGCAGCATTCACTCCACAATTCGCCGCTTCCGCGATCACGGGCATCCTGTGGCTCATTCCCGTCGCGCCCATGATCGCATCGGGGGTAATCGCGTTTCTCAAGCAGCCGCGCCGCAAACTTGCCGCCGCATTGGCCATCGGATCGCTCTCGATTTCCTTGCTGTTGTCGCTGGTCGCGTTCGGTCACGTAGTAGCCGGATGGGCACACGGTTCCGTCGTCCGCGAATTCGTCAACTTCACCTGGTTCCGCTTCGGCTCCTCCACCGTCGATCTTGGCTGGGTCCTCGATCCCCTGGCCGCCATCATGCTGGTGATGGTCAGCTTCGTCGGTTTGCTCATCTTTATTTATTCGGCGGGCTACATGGCCCACGACGAAAACTTCACCCGCTTCTTCTGTTTCCTCTCGCTCTTTGCGGGCGCCATGCTGGGCGTGGTGATCTCCAACAGCCTGCTGCTGCTCTTCATGTGCTGGGAGATCGTCGGCCTCACTTCGTATCTGCTCATCGGCTTCTGGTATCAAAAGCCCTCGGCTGCAGCGGCTGCGAAAAAAGCTTTCGTCACTACGCGCGTCGGCGATGTTTTCTTTTTGCTCGGCATCGTCTGGTTGTACTCGCAGACCGGCACGTTGCTTTTCTACAACCACGGCGTGGGCTCGCTCGAAGGCCTCGCGCTCGTCAACCTGCTTTCGCAGCACGCGGGGTTGGGCTTGAGCGCCGCCGGCGCCATCGGCCTGCTGATCTTTGCCGGAGCTGTGGGCAAGAGCGGCCAACTTCCTTTGCACGTCTGGCTACCCGACGCCATGGAAGGCCCCACGCCGGTCTCCGCGCTCATTCACGCGGCCACCATGGTCGCAGCCGGCGTCTTTCTGGTTGCGCGCGTTTATCCTCTCATGCAAATCGGCGCCTCGCCCCATGGAACCACCGCGGCGCTCACCGTCGTCACCTGGGTTGGCGCGTCCACGGCGGTCTTTGCCGCGCTCATCGCCGTCGCGCAAAACGATATCAAGCGCATCCTCGCTTATTCGACCATTTCGCAACTCGGCTACATGATGGCCGGCCTCGGCATCGGCGGAGTCGCGGTGGGCATGTTCCACCTCATCACGCACGCTTTTTTCAAGGCGCTGCTCTTCCTCGGCGCGGGTTCGGTCATCCACGGCTGCCACGAGGAGCAGGACATTCGCCGCATGGGCGGCCTTCGCTCCGACATGCCGCTCACTTTTCTTACTTACGCTATCGGCATGTTGGCGCTGTGCGGATTCCCACTGCTCTTCTCGGGATTCTGGTCGAAGGACGGGATCCTCGAAGCGGCGAAGCATTGGGACATCTCCAAAGGCCCGTTTTATATGCTCGTCTTTGGCGCATTGCTCACCGCGTTCTACATGACGCGCCAGGTCTGCTACGTTTTCTTCGGCCACTGGCGTGGCCACGAAACCGCGCACGAAAGCCCGAAGGTGATGACGCTGCCGCTCGCCATTCTCGCCGCCTTCGCCATCGCGCTCGGCGTCATCGGAACCCCCGCGTGGCCGTGGTTTCGCGCGTTCCTTGAGAATCGCGCCGCCACGTTCGATCTTCACGGATTTGCCGAACCCGGCTTGCTGCAGCTCATGCTCTTGTCGTCGCTGGTCGTCTTCGTCGGTCTCGGCCTCGGCTGGTGGCTCTATGGCGATAAATCGCCCAAGCCCGAATCTCCCGATGCCCTTGAGCGCTCGGCTCCGTGGCTTTGGGCTCCGTTGCGCGATCGCCTCTACGTCGACGAACTCTACGGCGCGACCGTGATCGCCTTCTACGCGTGGTGGGCGCGCGTGGCCGACTGGCTCGACCGTCGCATCTGGGGCGGCATCGTCGCCGCCATCGCGTGGCTCTTCGGCCTATGGGCGCAGCTCAACCGCCTGCTCGACATCGATTGGGTCGACGGCGGCTTCGACAAAACCTGCGAGGAGCTTTCCTCGGGCGGCGGCCTGCTGTCGCGCGTGGAAGGCGGCCGCGTGCAGAACTACCTGCGCTTTCTGGCCGCGGCCGTGGTCGCGCTCGTTGCAATTCTTCTTTGGAGCAGCCGGCCATGAACGTGCTCGGATTCCCAATTCTGACGCTGCTCACCGTGCTGCCGCTCATCGGCGCGGCGCTCGCGCTCTTCTCCGGCCGCCATGCGCGCGTGGTGGCGCTCTTCACCACGCTGGCCTGCCTGTTGCTTGCGCTCTTCATCTGGACCCGCATCCCCGCCGATGGCAGTATCGGTCTCGTCGAACGCGTGGCCTGGGCGCCTTCGCTGGGCATCGAGTATCACCTTGGCGTTGACGGCCTAGGCGGTCTCATGCTCGTGCTTTCGGCCATCGTCACGCTCATGGCGGTCGATGCCGCGCATCGTGTGCACCACATGCCCGGCCTCTTCTTTGGACTGGTGCTCACGCTCGAGGCGGGACTCTTCGGCTCCTTCACCGCGCTCAATTTCTTTCACTGGTTTTTGTTCTGGGAGCTGAGCCTCATCCCCGCGTTTTTCCTTATCAAATTGTGGGGCGGTCCGAAGCGCGGTCCCGCAGCCACGCAATTCTTCGTCTACACCATGGCCGGCTCGGTGGCGCTCTTGCTCTCGTTCCTCGCCATCTTCCTTGCGACTACGAGCAACAACGCTCCCGGCACCATGGATTTCGTGAGTCTCACGGCCATGGCTGCATCCGGCCAGTTGACACAAATGGTCACCGCGCATCTCGGCCCGGTGATGCCGTGGCTCGCCATCGGCGTACTTGCCGGGTTCGCGGTCAAAGTACCGCTTATGCCCTTCCACACCTGGCTGCCCGCCGCGTATGCTGAGGCGCCTTCGCCCGTCACCATGCTGCTCACCGGCGCCATGTCGAAGATGGGCGTCTACGGCTTGCTGCGCATCGCCATTCCGATCTTCGGCCCGCAGATCGCCGCGATGCGCACGCCGCTGCTGGTTCTTGCCGCCGCCACTGTCGTCATGGGCGCGTGGGCCGCGGCCGCGCAGACCGATCTCAAGCGCGTCCTCGCTTACTCCTCGATCAATCACCTGGGCTACTGCCTGCTGGGCATCTTTGCGCTAGCGGTTCCCGCGGCCGGCGCTGCGCAACAGGCCAGTCAAGCCGCTGCGCTCAACGGCGTCATTCTGCAGATGTTCAACCACGGACTGACCGCCGCCGCGCTCTTCTGGTTCGTCTCGATGATGCAATTTCGCTCCGGCGGTCTGCGCGGCATCAACGACTTCGGCGGTCTGCGCAAGCCCGCGCCGATCTTCGCGGGACTCATGGGCATCGCGCTGTTCTCTTCGCTCGGTCTGCCCGGACTTAACGGCTTTGTTGGCGAGTTTCTCATCTTTCGCGGCGTTTTTCCGCTGGCGTGGATCGCGGCCACGGTATCGGTGCTTGGTTTGCTCGTCACGGCCGTCGTGATTCTTACGGTGATTCAAAAAGTATTCAGCGGTCCCGTTCCCGAGCGCTGGGCGGCGTTTCCCGATCTGCATCACGGCGAGCGCATGGCTCTCGCGCCCGTCATCGGCCTCATGTTCCTGCTCGGCCTTGTGCCCCAGCTCATCGTGAACACCATCAATCCCACGGTCGAGAACCTGCTGGCGCATTGGAGATTTTAGAGAATGGCTTGGACCATTTACATTTCGTTCGCCGGCGCGCTCATTTCGGCGCTTTGCCCCAAGGACAAACCCGTCCTTGCGCGCTGGTTTGCGCTCGCCGTGGCCGTGGCCGGGCTTGCGATCGCCGTCGCTGGCTACGCGGCGGGCTTTGGCCAGGGGCGGCAGGTGTTTGTCGACGTACTCTGGGTGCCTTCCATGGGCATCCACTACTTGCTTGCGGCCGACGGCATCAGCCGCGTGCTGGTTTTGCTCACCGGCATCGCGTCGGTCTCGGGCGTGCTCTTCAGTTGGAACATCGAACTCCGCACCAATCAATTCTTCGCGTTTTATCTCGCGCTCATCGGCGGCGTCTACGGCGTGTTTTTGAGCGGCGATCTCTTCCTGCTTTTTATTTTTTACGAAATCGCCATCGTTCCTAAATATTTCCTCATCGCCATCTGGGGCTCGACGCGCCGCGAGTACGGGGCCATGAAACTTGCGATCTACTCCTTCGTCGGTTCGGCCATGGTGCTCATCGGTCTGCTTGCCGCCTACGCAACCGCCGGTTCGCACTCGACGACACTCGCCGCGCTTGCGAGCGCAGGCTTGTCGGTCAGCTTCCAAATGTGGTGCTTCCCGCTGGTCTTCGTGGGCTTCGGGATTCTGGCCGGCATGTGGCCCTTCCACACCTGGGCGCCCACCGGCCACGTCGCCGCACCCACCGCTGCCTCCATGCTGCTGGCCGGCGTAGTCATGAAGCTCGGCGCATACGGTTGTCTCAGAGTCGGCATCGGCCTCTTTCCGCACGGCCTCGATCCCTGGGGATTCTCGCTTCTCGGCATTGGTTCCTGGCGCGACGTCTTCGCGTGGCTCGCGGTCATCGGCATCGTCTACGGCGCGCTCGTCGCTCTGGCGCAAACCGACTTCAAATTCGTCATCGGCTATTCCAGCGTCAGCCACATGGGTTTCGTATTGCTCGGCCTCATGACGCTCAACCAGATCGGCGTCGACGGCGCGGTGCTGCAGATGTTTTCGCACGGCATCATTGCCGGCCTCTTATTTGCGATCGTCGGGCGTGTGGTTTACGACCGCACGCATACGCGCCAATTCGCCGAGCTTGAACCGATGCACCTCTCGCGCCGCTTGCCCTTTGCCGCCTGGGCCTTTGTCTTTGCGGGCATCGCGTCGATGGGTTTACCAGGCTTCTCCGGCTTCGTCGCCGAGCTGCAGGTCCTGGTCGGCGCGTGGCGCGCGAATCCAATTTGGGCGATCGTTTCCGGCATCGGCATCATCGTCGGCGTCGCCTACACCTGGCGCGCCCTGCAAAAAGCATTCTTCAGCGACACGCTACCCACCGCGCACGAGCTTGAAGCGGAGCAGGAGCACAAATTCGCTCCCATCACCTGGCCTGAGTACGCCGGCGTGGTCCTGCTCGGCGTCTGCACCCTCGTTGTCGGCCTCTATCCGCGCATACTTCTTGACCAAATTGAGCCGGCCGTGAAAACGCTGCTTGCGGGAGGCGCGCAATGAACTACGTTGACCTCTTCCGCGCCACGCTGCCTGAAACGGCTTTAGAAATCGCCGCGCTCCTTGTGCTGGTCGTCGATCTCGGCTTCCTGCGCAAGGCCGCAGCCAAGACCCGCGTCGCTGTCGCCGCGCTTGTTGGCCTCTTCGGCTGCGCTGCAGCGATCTGGGCTGTTTACATCGCGGGTTGGGACGGGCTGAGTAACGGCAGGCACCTTCTCCTTGCCGCGGGTGGGTCCGCAGCCGTCGCGCAGATCGCGATTCTTGTTCTTACCGCGCTCACGCTTCTGCTCTTCATCGATACCGAGTTCACGCGCAACCCCGGCGAATATGTCTCCGTGGTGCTGATGGCGGCGGCGGGCGGCATAATCATCGCCGCCGCGCAGGATCTGCTGGTCATCTTCGTCGGTCTCGAGTTGCTCTCGCTCGGCCTCTATATTCTCACGGCCTTCGCCAAGAAATCCGAGAAGAGTGCCGAAGCTGCGCTCAAGTATTACCTATTCGGCGGCATGTCCGCGGCGTTTCTGCTGTTCGGTTTCAGCTATCTCTACGGCTTGTCCGGTTCCACCTATTTGCCGCGCGTTGTCTTCGGCGTTAACAATGCCGCCTTCAACGGCGGAACGCCGCTGATTTTAATCGCGCTGGTCATGATCGCCGCCGGTCTCGGCTTTAAGGTTGCCGCGGTCCCATTCCATTTCTGGGCGCCAGATACCTATGAAGGTGCGCCCGCTCCCGCCGCGGCGTTCATTGCATCGGTTTCCAAGGTCGCCAGCTTCGCTCTGCTCATTTCTATCGGCTACGCGTCTCTCCATTATTTGCAAACCCTGGTTCGGATTTGGCAATCGGCCGGCCACAGCCACTCCGGGGCATCGGTAGCAATGGTCAGCGGTTCGCAACACGAAGTCACGATGACCGTGTATTACGGCTGGTATTTGATTTTGGTCGTTCTCTCTGTCGCGTCAATGGTCTTCGGCAACCTGGCCGCGCTGGCGCAATCGAGTGTCCGCCGCCTGCTTGCCTACTCCGCCATCGCGCATGCCGGCTACATTCTTCTCGGGCTCGCGTTCCTGTCATGGCCGGACCGCATTCCCCAGGCGGTTCTCTACTACGTCCTCACCTACGGTCTCACCACCATTGGCGCCTTCGGTGTCGTCGGCGTCGTGGAGCGCGCCACCGGCTCCGACAAACTCGACAGCTTCCTCGGATTGCAAAAGCGCAACCCGCTGCTCGCCGCCGTATTGCTTGTGCTCTTTCTCTCGCTCGCCGGAATCCCGCCGCTGGTCGGCTTCTGGGCCAAGTTCAACTTGTTTGCCGCAGTTCTCTCCGGCGGTGCTGGCGCGGTTCCCTTCGCCCTGGTCGCGCTCGCCATCGCTTTCAGCGCCGTCTCGCTCTACTACTATCTGCAGGTGCTCAAGCGCGCTTATGTGATGCCCGCGGCCGACGAGTCGCCCATCAAAGCGCATCCCGTCACGATGGCTGTGCTGTTGCTCATCGCCGCCGCCGTTCTCGTCCTCGGTTGCTTCCCGGCGCTGCTGCAGAACTGGATCGCCAGCTTCTACGCGTAGCGCGCAATCCCGTTTCGTCGCGCCCCTACGAGGCGCGGGGAGATTTGGGAACCGCATACCCAGGACTGCGTTCGCTCACGCGAACTTGTCCTGGGCTATTTTCGATTGCCCCTCCGGGGCACAGAGACCAAACAACCGAAAGCATCGATAAACGCCAAAAGCCGCCCGGAGCTCCTCGCTCCGAACGGCCTTTTGCTAACTTACTAACTTGCGAATGTCCGCGCAGCGGACGCTAACGCAGCTAACTCCGCCAGCCCCGCTAACTCCGCTGCCTTTTTAATATTTCACGATGGCCGCAAACGAATCCGGCTTCAGGCTTGCGCCGCCTACCAGTGCGCCGTCAATCTCTTCCTGACCGAGGAGCGCCGTCGCGTTGTCCGGCTTTACGCTGCCGCCGTAGAGAATGCGCATAGCAGCGGCCACGTTCTCTCCCAGCAGCTTCGCCACTTCGGCGCGAATGATGCGGTGTGCGTCGACGGCTATCTCCGGCGTCGCCGTTTTGCCCGTGCCGATGGCCCACACCGGCTCATAGGCAATCACAATCGGCGCCGCGGCCTCGGGCGTAATGCCCGCAAATGCGCCCTTCACCTGGGTCTCGAGCACGCTTGCCGTCTTGCCGGCCTCGCGCTCCGCCAGCACCTCGCCCACGCACACGATCGGGATGATTCCATGTTTGAGCGCCGTGTGCAGCTTCTTGTTCACAATCTCGTCGGTCTCGGCAAAGTACTGGCGCCGCTCCGAGTGGCCGATGAGCGTATGCGTTCCGCCCACGGCGATCAGTTGCCCCACGGAAGTCTCGCCGGTGTAGGCGCCCTCCTCGGCAAAGTGGATGTTCTGCGCGCCCACGGCCACATTCGATGCATTGCATGCAGCGGTGACGGTTGGCAGCAGCACCGGAGAAGGGAACAGCGCGATCTCGTCGCGCGTGTGCCCGGCAACCAGCGGCAAAAAAGCATCGACAAACGCCATGGCTTCCGCCGGCGTCTTGTACATCTTCCAATTGGCAGCAATCAGCGCTTTACGAGACATTTTTTATCAAACCCCTCAGACCAATCTTAATGGATGGAATTCAGTGTACGGGGTGATGGTAAGCACAGGTCCGTGCTTGGGTGCGCGAGGTAGCTGCGCCTCGTGGAGAGGTGCGTAGTTGTTTTGCCAGCAAAGCATTCAGGTTCTAACCGGGGGACACGCGCGGAGAATTACTGGAAGGGCCGCGGCTTCGAATGTGGGCCGCTGTCTGACCAATCTAGCGCACAAACGTAGCTCTTACGCGCTGCGATCTCAGAAAATACGGAATGAAAACCAGCGCTATCACGAAGGCCACAAAAAGCCCAAACACTTCTGCAGGAAAAAGTGCCGTCAGGCTTATGAGTTCTACCGTTACTTCCCCCTCGAAAATTGACCGCGCCACCGCTGAGGCCGCCATGTGATCGAGAACACTCAGACTGAACTGGATGACAAGATAAGCGATCATGCATCGTACAAATAGCCGCTTCCGTTTTGAGAAAAGGACCATCAGACAAGCTAATGCGGCAACGCGCGCTATGTTCGTTCCGATCTCCAAGGAGCACAGATGCGCAATTTCCGAATCTCTCGCGAAGAGTTGATGGAATAATCCATTGTCCAGTTCATAGTTAACCGAGATAGCAAAGGCTCCGCTCACGACAGCCCAAATTACCAAGCCAGCCCTGACGAAAGAAAGCCATCCGCCGATTTTTGGCTGGTAAATCTCCGGGTTGGAGCTCTTTGTCGCATCGGACGCTGGTGCCTCAACCACTGGCAGATTTGCGTCCCTCACGTCCACGCATCTCGGGCAAATCCTGACGCCCTCAGGAAGCACCGAGGAACAAATCGGACAAGAGTCATTCATTCTAATTCCTTGGGGGAAGGCCAGATGTTAAATTGCCGGGTCCAACCTGTCAACAAGCGTCAACTGAACCCTCTGCCGGAGGGGGAAGACCCCATCGAGAAGAAGCGGTGGCGCTGAGCCTACGAGCCTGATCCGAGCGTCGAGGTCAAATCGTCGGGCACCGAGCCTTCAAGGAAAGCAGCGCGATGATCCGGATCGCCCAGATCCATCGTGAATTGACGCCAGACGCCGTCCTGCTGCACGCCCATGTTCCATGGGCCTGAGACCGAGTCGGAGAACTGCCAGACGATGTGGAAGCCCTCCTCATTCGTGAACCCTTCGCCATCGGCCTGCAGAATCGCGTCGCCGCGCTCCCACAACTTTGTGCGCAGTGCGTGGAGTGCGTTGCTGCCTCCTTCAAATTCGTTTCCCTGCAGGTGCTGAAAGGCATAAATGGTTTTCACTGAGGCCAGAAACTCATGGAGCCATGCGACACCGGTTTCAGGCTTTGCATCCTGGGTGTCCTCGATGAATTCGGCAATGTCATCCTCGCCGATTGAACCCTCCGAGACCGGATTGCGCTCGATCACCGCAACTTCAACGTCGTCATTTCCGGAGAGGAGCAGGCTTTCCCACTCTTCCTCTGTGCCTTCTTCGAGAGTGAGTTTGAATTGTGGGTGCTCGGCGCGAACGAATTGCGCAAGTTCGTCAAAGGAAGGAAACTCCTCATCTTTCGACAAGACTCGCGTGTAGTAACTCATGATTATTTCGCCCCAGCTTTTAGTATATTCATTTTCGAGGAATCACCGGGCATCAAAAATCGCATCCGGCGCTCTCGCATCGGATGCGATTTTGTTGTTCACTGTTCACAGCTTCTTCTTTTCCTGCTCTTTGGCGGAGAGCAACTTCCCGCCTTCAAGGTAAAGAAAGGCGTCGATCTGTTTGTACGTGAATTCTTGAAGTCCGTAATGCACCTGGAACTCATCCACGATGCCCTTGAATTTGGGATAGTTCCACAATTCTTCGTTCTTGAATTGTCTGAGTCCGCCGCCCTTGTGTTTGCCGCGGTTCCTGAGTTGTCTGAGGTATTCGTATACGCGTGAATCGTAAATTGGATAAGATTCGGGCCGGTGAAAGCTACAATACTTTGTTGCAAATGAGTAGTTATGGAAAGTGTTCTCACCTTTTCTTAACTTTGAGATTTTGAGGACCAAGCCTGGCAAGCCGACTTCGAGGCCGGAATCAACTTCCTTTCCCATTGCGACAATGTGATGTGCAACTTCATAAACGGTTGGAGTGATCTTGCTATATACGCGAATCATTGTCGAGTAGAGTGCGTTCAGCGCCACGACCTTCAGCAGGACGTGTCCGGAATCCACGTTCTTAGGGTAATGTGCAAAGAGTTCGAACAGTGCAAGATCGGGCTCGTTGATGTCGTCGGCGAAACGCTTGCAGGCATTTCTGACGTTCTCGGCAGTCGGCTCGATCCACTGTTCGTTCATGATGATCATTTCTCGATCAAGATACTCAAGCAGGGGCTTCGATTCTCTGTCCACTAATCACTGACCACTGATCACTGTTTTTCCGTCAGCGCTTCCACGCCGGGCAGCTTCTTGCCTTCCAGAAACTCCAGCGAAGCTCCGCCGCCGGTGGAGATGTGCGTGATCTGATCGGCCACACCGGCCTGGTTGATGGCGCTGACTGAATCGCCGCCGCCGATGATCGATGTGGCCGCGCGATTGGCCGCCACGGCGCGCGCGATGGCGTTTGTACCCACGGCAAAGCGCGGAAATTCAAACACGCCCGCGGGGCCGTTCCATACGATGGTCTTTGCGGTTGAAACCACCTGTTCGATGGCGGCAACCGACTCGGGACCGATGTCGAGACCCTGCCAGCCTTCGGGAAAGTCTTTCGAGCTGTCCCACACCTGGGTCTTGGCGTCGTTCGAAAAGCTGTCGGCGATCACGTTATCCACTGGCAGGAGCAGCTTCACGCCTTTGGCCTTCGCCTTTTCGAGCGTCTGCTTGGCGAGCTCGATTTTGTCTTCTTCAACAAGCGACTTGGCGGTCTTGACGCCGAGCGCGCGGTAGAAGGTGTAGGCCATGCCGCCGACGATTGCGAGCGCGTCGACTTTGTCGAGAAGGTTTTGAATGACGTCGATTTTGCCGGAGATTTTCGATCCGCCGAGGATGGCCACAAAAGGCTTTTCCGGCGATTCGAGCGCCTTGCCGAGGTAGGTGATTTCCTTTTCCATCAGCAGCCCGGCCACGGCGGGCTTGAGGTAGTGCGTAATGCCCTCGGTGGAGGCGTGCGCGCGGTGCGCGGAGCCGAAGGCGTCGTTTACGTAGACCTCGGCCAGCGAGGCGAGTGCTTTTGAAAAAGCCGGGTCGTTGGCTTCCTCTTCCGCGTGGAAGCGCAGGTTCTCGAGCAGCAGGACCTGACCCGATTCGAGCTGGCGCGCCATCTCTTCGGCAATTTCGCCCACGCAATCCGGCGAGAAGGCGACATTGATGGAGTAGTTGTCTTCCTTCTTGTCGAGCAGTTCGCGCAGACGGTCCACCACGGGCCGCAGCGAATATTTTGGATTCGGTTTGCCCTTGGGCCTGCCCAGGTGCGAGGCCAGAATCACCTTGGCGCGGTGCCGCAACGCGTACTCGATGGTGGGCAGCGTGGCCACAATGCGCGTGTCGTCGGTAATCGTTTGTCCGTCTTCGGTCAGAGGTACGTTGAAATCAACGCGGATGAACACCCGCTTGTTGGTCAGGTCGATGTCTTTGATCGAGAGCTTGGCCATAACTTTGCCTTTCATCGGAACCAGAGATCAATAGTAGGTTCCAGGTGTCAGGTTTCAGGGAGCAGGCGCAACTTTGCCGGACTTGCCGGGCTCGCCTTCTGAAACCTGACCCCTGACCCCTGAAACCTGTTTCTTACAGCCCCTTCTTTTCCAGGAAGCCGATCAGGTCGACGACGCGGTTCGAGTAGCCCCACTCGTTGTCGTACCAGCTCAGCACCTTCACGCACTGGCCCACTACCTTGGTCAGCGGTGCGTCCACAATCGAGCTGCGCTTGTCGCCCTTGAAGTCGGAGCTGACCAGCAGGTTCGAGTCGACTCCCAGGATCCCCTTCAGTTTTCCCTCGGAGGCGGCCTTGAAGGCGGCGTTCAGGCCTTCGATGGTCGTGGGCTTCTCGGCGATGTAGGTCAGGTCGACGATGGAGACGTTGGGTGTTGGCACGCGGATGGCGAAGCCGTCAAGCTTGCCGGCGGTCTCAGGGATCACCAGCTTGAGCGCCTTGGCGGCGCCTGTGGAGCTGGGAATCATGCTCAGCGCGGCGGCGCGGGCGCGGCGCAGGTCCTTGTGCGGTGTGTCCAGAATGACCTGGTCGTTGGTGTAGCTATGGATGGTGGTCATGATGCCGGAGACGAGGCCCGTGGTTTCCAGAATCACCTTGACGACCGGCGCCAGGCAGTTGGTGGTACAGCTGGCGTTCGAAATGATGTTGTGCTTGGCCGGATCGTACTTGTCCTCGTTGACGCCCAGCACGATGGTGATGTCCTCGTTGCTGGCCGGAGCCGAGATGATGACCTTCTTCACGGTCGAGCCCAGGTGCGCCTTGGCCTTGGTCGCATCGGTAAAGAAGCCGGTCGATTCGATGACGACCTGTGCGCCCACGGATGCCCAATCCAGCTTGGCAGGGTCGCGCTCGCTGAAGACCTTGATCTTCTTGCCGTCGATTGCGATGAAATCGTCGCCGGCGGTGACTTCGTTCTTCAGGTTGCCCAGGATCGAGTCGTACTTGAGCAGGTGAGCCAGCGTCGCCGGGCTGGTCAAGTCGTTGACGGCGACAAAATCGATTTCGTTATTGCCAAGCGCGGCGCGCAAAACGTTGCGTCCAATGCGGCCGAAGCCGTTAATACCAACCTTTACTGCCATCTGTGATTTCTCCTTCGCTTTGGGTGAACCATTTGGGTTCAAGACTTGAATTCTTAGGGCGTTTGGAATGGAATCCACCAAACCCTTGATCGTAACATTGTGGACGGCGGCAAAGAAGTGCGAGCAGCTCTGCCCGGCGCACACGATTCCCTACCGTAAGGATGGGGTTCCCGCGACGGAACTGTATGTGACGGAGTGCACAAGATTTGCAGCGCCTGTGCCCGGTATGGTATTCCGAGTGAAAGGCAAAGTTAGGCAAGGGTTGAAAGCAACATGAGAAGACGCTCCAGACGTGGTCCGAATACTTCAGAATCCACCGGCAAAACGGGCGCGGAAGTCCCATCGAATCAGCCGGCTCCGCTGGTCCCGCTCTATCCCGACGAGATCCCGGCGCGGCCGCCGGCAGCGCCGCGAGCTCAGGAATCGCCGCGAGCCCAGGAGCCCCGGCAAGGCCAGCCGGCGCGGCCGCAACGTTCTGACCGGCCTGCACGGGCCCAATCGCCCGCCAAGCCGCAATGGAATGAGCCGGCGGGGTCCGGCCGCCTCGAGGTGGAAACCCAGCCTGAGATGCCGTCCGTTCCGTCGCCCAAGCCCAACGCCCAGGGGCAAACGCCCAAGGGCCTCGTGGTGCTGGCCATCGGCATGCCCGGCTCCGGCAAAACCACGTGGTTCGGCCGCCGCGGCATCACCCCGTTGTCCAGTGATTTGCTGCGCAACATCCTCTTCGACGATGTTGAGGAGCAGCGCTACCAGGGGCTGGTCTTCTCCACGCTGCGCTCGCTTTTACGCGCGCGGCTCATCGCCAAAATGCCCATGAACTATGTGGACGCGACGAATCTCTCCATCCACGAGCGCCGCCAGTGGATCAAGATGGCCAAGAGCTTCGGCTACGAAGTGCAGGCGGTCTTTTTCGATGTGCCGCTCGAGGTGTGCCTGGAGCGCAACCGCCAGCGCGACCGCTCCGTGAGCGAAGACATCATGCACCGCATGGCGGAGAAGCTCAAGCCGCCGGTGTTTGAAGAGGGGTTTGAGAAGATCACGGTGGTGCGGGTGAAGAGCGCGGGGTAGCGGCCCCGGCGGCCTTCCGAATCCGATTTAGGTGAATTGGAACGCTCTGTCATTCTGAGGCGAAGCCGAAGGATCCGCGGTTGCTTTTCCTCTTTGTTTCCGGCTTCGAGGTGATACAGGAAGAACAGGCCGCCTGTCAGAGACAACCCTGTTTGAAGGCTTCCGGCGCAGCGGGATACGCTAGACTCCTATCGAAGCCCATGATTGGAAATTTTGCTCAGTGGATTCTCTCAAGCCCGCAATTCTGGCTCGCCGCAATCCTGTATTTGCCAGTTCTTACCACGGTCTGGTTTCGGTACCGCACCTCGCACGCAGATGAGTCGGGACGGGCATCACGGTGGCTAACATACCGGCGGTGGAATCACGTCATTGAGTTGTGTGCGATTGCGGCTTGGTGGGCGCTGTGGGATTTTCAAAGTGTTGGAGGATCGGGTCACGAGCAGGAAATTCCACCGATCTCGACAGCCCCGGTTTTCTACTCAATCTTCATATTCTGCGGCGCTCCGACTGGGGCGTTTTTTATTGTTCGTTTTATCGCTTTTAGCTTTGATAGGTCCACCTTGGGGTTCCGGTGGACACTAAGCGATTTGCTGAGGCTATCTCTCTGGGGCACAATCTACTCGACCACCTCGTTGTTATTAGCAGCCGGGGGCTTCGATGCGCTTTACCGCCGGAGCTTTCTCTGCGTTCCTTGGTTCGTTGCCGCCTTTGCGTTTCATTCGATCGGGAGAACAAATCTCAGGGTGGCGCAGGGGTTGAAGCCGCGACCAGTTAAGTCCGGTGAGCTTTTCAAGAGGGCCTTTGCGCTGGCGAAACAGACTAAGACGTCGCTCAAAGTTGTGTGCGTCGTGCCGGCAGGGAGAGGGCACTTAACCAATGCTTATGGGGCTGCGCAGGTGATTGCCGTAACAGACAACTACAGCAGATTCCTCAAAGGAGACCAACTCGACTTCATTATCGGACATGAACTTGAACATGGAAGGTCGAAGCATTTTAGGAGGCGAATGCAGGCAATGGCTGCACTATTTGCTAGCCTCATCTTTGCGTGCCTTCTGCTTCCCCCAATCTTTTTCCCATTCCGCCCGATGTTGGACATTGCCCTTGTCTTTGTGCCGACTCTTGCATCTTGCTTTATCTCGCGCCGATTTGAATACGCGGCAGATGAGGCTGGCGTTGCCTTAACGAATCGAAAAACAGCGGTTCAGGCTCTGGACAACTTGTATCGCTTCGCTCAAGCGCCAATGAGATGCAGCCGTCTAATGGAGATATTCATGACACATCCACCACTAGCCCGGAGGGTCCAAGCTATTGAAGAAATGGGCTCGCCCGGTTCCACGTCGCCAAATCAAAATGCCGGTGATTTGTCCTCGTGAAATTTACTTGCTTCTGGCGAATGTTCCCGATCCTTCGACGACCAAAATCGATGGTTGCCCTGGGCTATGGTAGGCGCCAAATTGGGTTGGGGCGTTTTGTCGCCAATTAGGAAGTAATTCGAATTTTCGGGCCTCAGCGAAGCGCTTCCGAAGCAACCGCAGATCCTTCGTCGCTGCGCTCCTCAGGATGACAGAGGTGGGGGTGGCAGAATGGCTTAAGAAGGCCAATTGGCTGCCGAGAAATCAAGTCCGCATTTGAGCTGCCGATTAGAACATATAGACCGCATTCGCGCAGGAATACGACCATGACGATTAAAACGTCCTCCGAGGCCCGAAGACATTGGCGCGAATTGCTCGATGATGCGCAAGAATCTCCGGTAGCAATTACGCGCAAAGGAGTGGTTGTGGCATACGTCATTTCGTCAAAGATGATGGATGAATTGATGAAAATGCGAACCGAACTCCGACGTGGATAATAAGAGTGCAGCAGAGGTTTAACAATGACCACTTCCCCTGCACCAACCCCCTACACCGAACCCTGGCTCCGCGGCACTTACACCGACGTGCCCGCTGCGGGCCGCGCTGTTCTTCATGCGCTTGAGCTGGCTCTCGACGATCTGACGAAGTGGACCGCGGGCCTGACCGACGCCGAAATGCATGCACAGCCGCTCGGGCTCACGCCCATCGCTTTTCACCTGCGCCACATCGCGCGCTCGACCGATCGCATTCTTACCTATGCTGAAGGCGAACAGCTCTCGACCGAGCAGCTTGAATTACTCAAGTCCGAGCAGGCCGGGGCGGAACAGGAAAGTGAAGGGAAGCGGGAGCCGTTGGCCGAGTTGCTTGCCGAGGTCGAAGTGGCCTTCACTGACGCAGCCGAGCGCATTCGCGTGTTGGCTACGGCGAATCTCGACACGCCGCGCTTCGTGGGGCGCAAGCAGTTGCCGACGTCGATCGGCGGGGCGATGATTCACGTGGCCGATCACACGCAGCGGCACGTGGGCCAAGTGGTTACTACGGCGAAGGTGATCAAGGCGATGCGCAGTTAGGACGGCGGTCGCGCGGGATTCTCGACCGACGAAGGCTTCTGGCGGCGTGGACGCCGCCAGCACAGCCGGCCGGGAGGCCGGCGCTACAATTTCGCGTCGGCTTTCCGCAAGCTGGGGAGACCGGCGCTACTCTTTACCGGCGTTTCTGTGGCGCCGAGTGTGAAATCAATTTGCCCGCTGGCGTCGACCTAACTCCGCTAGCTTCGCTAACTCCGCTAACTCCGCTAACCCCGCTAACTCCGCTAACCCCGCTAACTCCGCTAACCCCCCTCATTTCGGTTCGACGTTCGTGTTGGGCTCCAGATAGGCTTCGCTGTTCACCTGCGTCTGCTGCTGCAGGCTGTAGCCGTCGCGGGTGCGAATGCGGTACTTCTGTAAATCCTTGCCTACGAGCTTGACACTGATGGTGCGCCAACCGCGGTTGGGGTTCGGTTGCGGATAGTAGCTGAGGGCATAGAGATGCCCCAGGTCGTTGCGAATGGATGCAAAGGCCTGCTTCTCCTTGCTCCAATTTCCCGCAAAGTACGCTTTGCCGCCGGTGACTCTGCTCATGCGTTCGAAAGCTGCGGCCGAAACCAGGTCGTCCTGCGCCTGGCGCGTGCTCACAATGTAGATGATGGTGCCCGTCGACTGCGCAAGCTCGGCAACGTCTTCCGGAGGAATGGAGCTGGCGTTGTCGGGGCCGTTGGAAAACACCACGATGGCTTTGCGGCCTGTGAGCGGCGCGGCATCCTTCACGGTAAGCAGGAGCGAGTTGTACAGTGCGGCGTCGTCTCCGGCCACCGTACTGCGCACGCCATTCACGACGTGGAAGCGGTCGGCGGTGAGCAGCGTGGCCCGCGAAAGATCGCGGCTGTAGGAGTAAAAGGCGATCTTGCTGGCATCATCCATGGAGCGCACAAAGTCAGAGATGGCATCCTGCGCGAAGACGAAGCCGCGGTACATGTAGTTGCTGGTGTCGAAGAGGATGAAGACGTCGGCGCCCGCCAGCGGCGAAATCCTCACACCCGAAGGACTGATGGCGGGAAGCGGTTGTCCGTCGTCCCCGGAAGTATCCGCGACTTTGCCCGTTCTGGGCGAGGCAACCGTGCCCGGCGCTCCCGGGTTGAAGTTGCCTTCTTCAAACGTGGCCAGCTTCTGGGGAACCTTGTCTTCCATGATGACAAAATCCTCAGGCCGCAAGCCGGTAATGTAATTCCCTTTGCTGTCGGTGACAGCCACGTTCAGCTGCACCAGGTTCACATTCACGCGCAGGCGCATGCCGCTATCCTGGGCTGCAAAGCGTGGCGCTCCTCCGCCCGAAAGCAGGATGCCCAGAAAAACTCCTGCGCAAGCGACGATCCGGTATTTTCTATTCGGCATGTGTTCCCCCATTCGCGATGTTCTGGTTGTTTTGAGGCGTGCTTGCGGTGTGAATATTGATCTTTCCCTGACGGAATTCCTCGCCGGTTTGCTGCATGGCGCGCAGCAGAGCCGGCCAGTCGTCGATGCTGGTTGCCGATATGTTCGCCACCATCTGGCGCGTCAACTCGGGAACCAAAATGTTGAGCATCGCAGGAGGATAGCCCTTTTCGTCGGCCAGCCGCGCCCAGTAGAGGTTGCTCGATTCCCACGATTCGCCGAAGAGCCGGCTTCCGTAGCCGCCCGCAACGGGGAAGGGATCCGAAGTGATGAAGGCGCAGGAGTAACTGTCGGCCAGAATGGGATGCGGCACACCGAAGTCCGTGGCCAGTCGTTGCGGCGAGGTGGCTTCGGGATCTTTCTGCGCCAATTCATCCAGCTCCCGGCTCGCGGGCCCCCATTGCGCGGCTTCTCCCGGAAATCTCTTGCGGAACTCGGCGGCGAGATAGAACGCGTCCGAGGGGAGTAGATGAGCCGTCAGAGTCGCTGTAGTGTCCGAGTTTTGGAGCGCCTGCTCCATCTCTTCCATTCGACCTGAGCCCACGTGGCCAGAGAGGACGGCCAGCACCTTTTGGCGCAGATCGACGTGGCTTGCGGAGGCTGTCAAAAGCTCTTCGCCGGCACGCTGGTAGAGAGCAGTTGCGTGCAGCTCGTCCTGGCTCACGGCCCACCACCTTGGCAGGACGGAATTCACCAGCAGTTCGGGTACGGTTTCTTTCCAGATGAGTGCCTGCAGCTTCTCGGGAGAGATGAAATCTTCTTCCGTGAGAGCAAGGGCGAAGGGCAGGTCGGCGAGCGAACCAATGAAATAAGCTCCGCCGCCTGCCGTGGCCCCGATGCCGATCAAATTGGGCGGTCCCCAAACGTCTTTGATGCCCTGAATCGACGATGCCGTGAAGTCGTGCGCGCGAACAAAGAGGGGATTGCTGTGCAGTACCTGGGAGCCGGGTGGCTCGTAATACGCATAATTCAACCCCACCAGCGTGTCGCGCAGGAAGGGCGCAAGGCGTGCGCGCGCCGCCTCCAACTGCGCCGGCGTTCCCGGCGTCTTGATGACCTTGGTGAGATCGGTGCGCACTTGCAGCTCCGCGTGGCGGCTGACATACACCGTGGGTGACCAGGTTACGCGCTCGCCGGAAGTAAAGATGGGCCGCGGCAATTCAAACTCGCGCAGCGCTGCCGCCAGCGGCAGAAGGCTGTCGCCAATGGCGTCGCCGTGGGCCATTTCACCCAGGCCGTCGTAGAGTCCGAAGAGCGTATCGAGCGGCACCAGCCGCTGGTCGTCGAGCACGGCGCGCATCCGCCGCGTAATTTCTTCATGCACGCGCGCGCCTTCCGGGCTGCTCTGCGCCGGCCCTCCCAGCAGATCCACAACCTGGCTCTGCGTGAAATCGGCTTTGCCCCCTGCCGCCACCAGGATGGAATCGAGCGAATGGCGCGCGGCGTCGAAGAGCTCCGTTGACGATCCGACTCCGCCATACGGCTGAATCGCAGCCTGCCACGAAGCGTTCAACTGCTCAGCGGGGATTTGCTTCTGCCGCGCCAGAACCTGCCAGATCCCGAGTTCAGCCTGGAACGCACCCAGAACATTGGCGCGCAGCACCGGATTGCCAATGCCGTTGAGATGATCGACAGTGTCGACAAAACGCTTGATCGAATTCTCGTCCAGAGACGGAAACTCGACGAAGATCGGATACCAATTGTTCAACTCTTCAAAATGCGAGGCGAGCAACTGAACGGTCCCATTAGACAATTGCTGTTCCGCAGGCCGCGCGCTATCGATTGCGCTCAGCGTCAGGTAGACTTGCGCGGGTCCCTCGCCGGCCGCGAGGCTCGTGCACGCCACCAGCGCCTCGAATAGGCGATCGGGATTGTTGTCATCGCGATTGAAGTGCGCGAGCTCGCGTATATGGCTGGCATGGTCTGTATGCGCAAAGATATCCTTCCAGAGGGCAGCGTCGCCCGGCACCTTCGGCTCGCCCGCCGCGTCCCAGGGCACGCGGGCAAACAGCAAAAGCAAGTTGGCATTCCTGGGGAAAACGCTGGTGCCGGCGCTCAGATTTGCATTTGGCGATCGATAGGCAGCATAGAGGCGCTTCAATCGGCCATTGGCCACCAGATGCGCCTGCTGCTCGGGACTCACGCGCGACAGGGCATCGAAATACGCCGCCAACCAGCCTTGATCCTTGGCCAGCAAGTGGTACACGAAATCACCGGGAGAATGTGGATTTGCGCCCACCAGCTCTGCCCAAGCCGGTTCGGCGGCCTCGCCGCCGGGAACAACTACGGCTCCGGAACGGATGCAGATCCGGCTGCCGTAAAAGTCGAAGATGGGTGCGTAAGCGAGCAATCGCCTCAGTCCCACTGTTTGCAGCAGCTGGATTCTGGTTTGCGGGTCAAGCCGCGCCAGTCCCGCGTACAGTCGATCCACATCCTCGTCGTTCAAGAGCATATCGAGCAAAGTTGCTCCACCTCGCACCTTGGCAGGCAGGATCGCTTGCCAATCCCTCTCCGCGAAGAGAATGGGAACTCGCGTCGCCGGAAATGCATAGCTGAAGGGAGTTCCTTCCTGCAACGATTGTTCCAGGCGCGTCAGCGGGAAGCCGGAATCAACAGTAAGAAACGCCCGCTCCGCGTCGGCTGTGATCAGCGAGGCGTCTTCGCGGCTGCAGCCGCGTTCAAATTTGTACCCAAGAATTTGAATCAGCTTGCCCGCGTCATCGCATCCGGCCACATGAATCATTCCGTCTGCGCCGACCAGCGGTTCGAGCTCCCTGGCTTGTTGCACGTAGCGATCCGCAAGCACCAGGTACTCGGTCTTCCTTTGTTCCACGTACCCGTAAAGGAAAACATTGCGCGCCAACAGCGGCAACACCTCCGTCGTGCTGGCCTCCTGGCTTACGCCCGCCATGCGCAGAAAGGAGCGCAGCGGTCCCGGAATGATGATCGAATCCGGAGCCCGGCCTGGGGTACCCCCATCCGAGGCGGAGTGGGCGATGTTCGAACTCGCGAAGCAGAAAAGCCCTGCGGCGGTGACGGCAAGGAAACGAATAAGGAATTTCATGGCGCGGTCCTCCCTACGAACTCGGCTGCGATTCAGCTCGAGGGAATGGAATCACGCGCGACCTGCGGAAACATACCGCTCGCGGCATCGAAAGATGCAGGTTCGGCCCGTTCGGTCTGCCGGATACCTCGGAGTTCCACCTCTATGCAGAATCAATGCGGATAGGTGGACTTGCCGGGAACTCAGAGGAACTTGCCCCTAATGCCGAAGGCCGGTATTCAAAAAAAACGCTTTGGAACAACTGCCCAGGGCAGCCAAGGAAGACGGAGAATTAAAAACACCGATACGAAGACTTACCAGGGAAAGATGACAAATGCGACAGCTTTCGCGGTTGGTTCCTTCTGCTCCGACCCCGCACGCGTGTTACTTCGATTACGGAAGCTCCGCGGAGGATTGCTTGCATGCAACTGATTCTCGAGCGCCAATCTTTCCGCGCCGGAAACAGCCAACTTTGCGGCCGCTTCGTCGGCCCACCGTTCACGTGCCACGTAGATTAGCAGGTGCATTGCACTCTGGCTAGCCTTTTTTCGAGATTTCAGCGGCGCTCCAAATGCGGGTGGAAGCGCCGGGAGCCCGGACCAGGAATCTCCCCCTTATGAGTAGCGTCGGCCAACAGGGTCGGGGACCCCGGTCTGGAGACCGGCGCTACGTTTTTCGGCGACCGGTGAGAAATCCGGGCTGAAAGCTAGAAGCTAGTAGCTAGGTCACTGACCGAATGAAGAAGTGCGTGTGCGGGTCTGGAGACCCGCACGACAGCCGGTCCGGAGACCGGCGCTACAGGTACAAAATCAAGCGGTCAGAGACCTGGTAGCTGTTTTATTCCGCCTGATCCTCGGTGACGACCATTTCCAGGATGTGTCCCATTTTCTCCTGCTTGGTCTTGAGGTAGCCGGCGAAACTCTCCTGCGGTTCGACCTCGGCCGACACGCGCTCGGTCACCGTAATGCCCGCCGACTCGAGCGCCGCCACCTTCTCTGGATTGTTGGTCATCAGGCGGACTTTATTCACGCCCAGCAGCTTCAGCGCTTCGGCCGGCAACTCGTAACCGCGGCAATCGGCGGCAAATCCCAGCTCCTCGTTGGCTTCCACGGTATCGCGCCCGTGATCCTGCAACTCGTAGGCCTTCAACTTGGCCATCAGGCCGATGCCGCGGCCCTCCTGCTGCTCGTAGAGCAGAATCCCCGCGCCCTCCTTGGCAATGGCCTTGAGCGCGAGCTCCAGTTGCAGCCGGCAGTCGCAGCGCAACGACCCAAAAACATCACCTGTCAGACATTGCGAGTGGATGCGCACCAGCGGCGTCGTCGCGTGCACGCCGCCCATCACGAGCGCCACCAGACCCTCTACCGTATGGGCCGGGGCACAGCCAGACTGGCCCTCGGCGCGCACGCCCTCAAAGCCCAGAATGCGGAAGGCGCCCCATCGCGTGGGAAAATCCGCTTCGGCAACCTTTTTCACGTTCTCGAGTCCCATGCTTCTATTTTACGAGGAACGGGACCCCTCTGGACTCCCACTGTTCCGCGGGCGATGAAAGAATCGATGTGCTGAGAACCAAACGGTCGCGCAAACCTCGCCTTTGTCACGCCGGGTGCCCCACCCTCGCCGCGTCTTTGTTTTTGCGGCTAGGGTGGGTTTACGCGATACAGTGATGGGGTGACCTCCAATCTCATCTGGATCACGCTGCTGGTCAAGCTGGGTGTCATGGCCTCAGTGGCCAGTGTGCTGGCGCGGGTCACCACATTCCGGCGCCTGCTCTTTGCGGAAAAGCGCCGCCCCGCGCAGACGCTGGGATTGCTGGCGTTTTTTCTGGTGCCGCTCACGATCGGCGTCTGGCTCCGGTTCCGGGTGCCCAACTTTCTCGCTGCCGACATCTCCTTTGAAACCGTCATTCTTCTTGGTCTGCTCATCGGTCCCGGCTGGGCCATGCTGGGCGGCGCCGTTCTCGCCGTTCCCGCCGTCCTGCACCACGAGTTTCTGGCGCTGCCTTTCAACGTGCTCCTCGGCCTCGTGGTCGGCATGATCGGCCGCTACGTCGAAAAAGAAGAAATCTGGTCCTTCACCCCCTTCATCGACCTCAGCCTCTACCGCTGGGTGCGCCGCAACGTCATCAAGCCGCGCATCGACCGCCAGATTCTGCTTCTGTTTCTCATCGCCCTCATGGAGGTGGCCCGCGACTGGCTGGCGCATCTTTTTCCCCACCGCCTCTTCGCGCTGCTCTCCGATCAGTTGTGGCTGCAGGCCTTGGTCTGGCTGGCCGCGCCCATCAACGTGGGCATCGCGCTCAAGGTGTGGAACGCCCTGCGCGTCGAAATGTCTCTCGAAGAGCAGAAACGTCTCGTCCTCGAAGCCCGTCTCGACGCCCTGCAGCGGCAGATCAATCCCCACTTTCTGTTCAACACGCTCAACTCCGTGACCGCGCTGGTGCGCAGCCAGCCCGAGCTGGCCCGCGAGATCATCGTCAAGCTCGCCAACATCCTGCGCGCGCTGCTCAAGGACCACGACGCCTTCGTTCCCCTGCGCGAGGAGCTCAGATTCACCGACGATTATCTCGATATCGAAGTGGTGCGCTTCGGAGCCGACAAGCTGCGCGTCGAAAAGGAGATCGATCCGCGCACGCTCGAGGTTCTGGTGCCCAGCATTCTGCTGCAGCCGCTCATTGAGAACAGCATCAAGCACGGTCTGGAGCCGCGCATCCACGGCGGCACGGTTACCGTGCGCAGCCGCCTTGAAGGCAATCGCGTCTTCATCGAGGTGGCCGATGACGGTGTGGGCATGAACGGGCGTCCTACCTCCGCGCTGCGCCGCACCGGCGCCGGCATCGGCATGAAAAATGTGCAGGAACGGCTCGAGGTTCTCTACGGCAACCAGGCGAGCTTCAATATCGTCAGCAATCCCGGCCGCGGGACTCTGGTTTCGATTGAGATTCCCGCAACGATGTCAGAGACACTCTGAGCGATGCTGCGCGCCGCCGCTGGCGGCGTGGACGCCGCCAGTACAGCCGGTCTGGAGACCGGCGCTACTTAAAGAGCGAATTCACGCATAAATTCTAGGGAAGGTTCGCGATGGGCTGCGTGCTCTTGTGCCCGCACGACGCCTGAAATGGATTCTGGTTCATCAACGTCTGCACTTCGTCCGTCCCTTCCGCGTCCGTAAACCCGATCCAGCGCGGTGGCAGCGCAAACACGTAGCTCTTGTTGCTGCCCAGTTCGGCAGGCCCAATGGGCGCGGCGCTCACCGCCATGTTGTCGGCTGCCACAATCTTCCACTGGCTGGGTGTGAAGATCATGATGGGAATGTCCTGCCAGGGATCGGCCTCGGTCCACTTGGGATTGCGAATCAGCAGTTGCGGCCCGCTCTCTTTCTGCCCTGTGTCCAGCACGGTCCCGCTCCACTCGTCGGCGACAATCGTGTAACCCTTCCAATCCGCGGGCAGCAAAAAGCAGAATTGGTACTGCGTATTGTGGTAGACGATTGGCGTGGGGATGAGAGCCGGCGCGGGTTGCGCATTTGCGCAAGCCGGCAGCAGCAGGGCAGACGTCAACAGAAAACAACACACCGCATGGATTCTCACGTTCAACTCCCTTCGAAGTGGCGCCGGTCCCCTCACCGGCCGTCGTGTAGGCGTCCACGCCCGCACCTGTCTTGAGGCGATCGCAAAATTGTGAAGCCCAAATACTATTTTGCGGCTGACGCCTTGCTATTTGCGCACGGCGCCTGGAACGGGTGGGTCATCATCAAATCTTCCACTTCTCTCCACCCCTTATCGTCGGTGTAGCCAACCCAGCGGTCCGGCTGTTTGAAAACATACCTTGCATTGCTTCCGAAGGGGCCCCAATCGGCTCCGAACGTACTTGCGATGAGTCCGTGCTCCTCTTTCTCGCGCCATTGTGCCTGCGTGAAAACCATGATGGGGATGTCCTGATACGGATCGTCTTCCGTCCATGCCGGGTGTCGAATTATAAGCTGAGGTCCGTGCATCATCTTCCCTGTGTTCAGCAGGGTCCCGCTCCACTTGCCGGCGACAATTGTGTAACCCTTCCAATCCGCGGGCAGCAAAAAGCAGAATCCGTACTGCGTATTGTGGTAGACGATCGGCGTAGGGAGGGGAGCTGGCCCGGTACTTTGCGGGCTTGAGTTTTGCGCGCGCGCCATGGCAGGTGTGATTGCAGCGCAAGCCAGCAGGATGGCAAGCACGGAGTGGGATTTCATGCGCGGCTCCTTTCGATCGAGAACTTGAACCTCCGGCAATGCCGACGACTACCCAGTCGGGTGACGGGGATGGGACGGACGGGTTCTCCACAGACCCCGGATTGTATTCCCAAGATTGTATGCTCAAACCATGGTCCGTTTCACTGTGCTGGCGTCGGGGTCGAAGGGCAACTGCACGGTTCTTACTGGCGGCCGCACCCGCATCCTCGTCGACGCCGGCTTGAGTTGCCGCGAGCTCTTCCGGCGCATGAAGCTGGCCGGGGAAGAGCCCGCCACCCTCAACGCCATTGTCATTACGCACGAGCATCAGGACCACGTAAACGGCCTCGCGGTGACTGCGCGCAAGCTGGGCATCCCGGTGTACTTTACTGAGGCCACGCATCGCGCCTGGATGCGCTGGCTTCAGCCCCGCCGCCAGATGAGCTACGCCCAATGGCTGGAAATGGTCCGCAAACAGGCTGCCGAGAGGCGGGCCGAACCTGAATCGGCAACAGAGGCTGCAGAAAACGATCTGGACGAGGCGGATGTAGAAAACTCGGCCCCATCGGCCGCGCCCACCGCATCAGACTTGGCACGGGGGCCGGCTCCGGTCTCGGCTCTGGACCCAACCCCTGACCCCGCTGGATGCCGTCCGCCCGCGCTCAAAGACGATCCCACCTGGCTTCCGGCCATCGAATACTTCCAGGCCGGCCAGCCCTTCTCTATCGGCGATATCTGTCTTAACCCTTTTACGATTCCGCATGATGCGGCCGATCCGGTGGGGTTTGTCTTGAGCTCCGAGGGAGTTCGTCTGGGCTTTGCCACCGACCTCGGCTACATCCCGCCGAACGTAAGGGAACAGTTGCGCAACCTGGACCTGCTGCTACTTGAATCAAACCACGATCTCGAGATGCTGCGTGACGGTCCTTACCCCTGGTCGGTCAAACAACGGGTCTTGTCCAGAGTGGGACACCTCTCAAACGACGCCGCCTCGGACTTCCTTGCCGCCGACTACGACGGCCAGGCCGCCTACGTCATTCTTGGGCATCTTTCTGAAAACAATAACCTTCCTGAGCTGGCGCGGGTCGCCGCCGAGCGCGCTTTGCTGGGCCGGGCCAGCCTATTGGCCAACCGTCTGTTGCTGGCTGCGCAACATGAGCCGCTTTCCGCTATCAGTTTCTAAAAAGAAAGAGTTACAATAGTAAGCAAGGTAACGGCCACGAATTGAAGATGCACGATGGGCCGGAACAAGGCGCCGGGTAAAGTGTGCGGCGCTGTCTATTTGTGGACGTTGTGCAACCGAGCACTCGTCGGGGCGTCCAATAAACAAGCTTCCGTAACGATCCTCCACACGGGAGCTCGGCGGTTGAACGGAATTCTTTGCAGGTGATTTCCTAATGTCTACAGCAAGAATCCAATGCACCGACCGGGTCGTAGGGGCAATTCTGGCAAGCTGGCGGTATGACATTTCCGGCATCTCTCCTGAGATGCGCCGGGACTACGAAAGTCATTTTGCCGAATGCGCCCATTGTAGCGCGCGTCAAAAGTTCCATCGCAGCCTTGACGTCACGCTGGCGGTTCTAACCTCGCTGTCAGCCGTCTTTTTCCTGTTTGCGCTCGCGGTTTTGAAGCACATCCGCCCACTGGAGCATGTGGCCTTCAATGTCTTCGCACTGGACGTCGAGGACACCTACCACATGCTGATCTCGGCCGGCATCGCGGGACTGATCTTTTCCGTAATCGCTCTAGCACTGGTGCTGATGGCCACCCCCGCGCCGTCGTACCTTGGCGGCATCGCCATCGAGCGCGCCAAGCTGATTGAAGAACGCCTGCCCGCAGCCATTAAAGCCCTGCGCCTGCGCTAACGGCGGCAGCGGTAAAATCAGACAATAAGGCCTCCCTCGTCGGGAGGCCTTTGTGCGTTCAGTCCTTTTCGTATAATTGGAGCGAATCATCAACAAAAAAAAGGACTGCTTAAGAAAGAGAGCGCCGAAATGTATAAAGTCGTTTTGCTTCGCCATGGAGAGAGCATCTGGAATAAGGAAAACCTGTTTACCGGCTGGACAGACGTTGACCTGTCGGAGAAAGGCAGAGAAGAGGCCACACAGGCCGGCCGCATGCTCAAGGAGCAGGGACATGGCTTCGACGTCGCCTTCACCTCGGTACTGAAGCGCGCGATACGCACCCTGTGGATCACGCTGGACCAAATGGACCTGATGTGGATTCCCGTCGCGCGCGACTGGCGGCTCAATGAACGGCATTATGGAGCGCTGCAAGGCCTAAATAAGGCGGAGACGGCAGCGAAGTATGGTGAGGAGCAGGTGAAAATCTGGCGCCGCAGTTACGACATTCGCCCACCGGCGCTGGACGAGGCCGATCCGCGTTATCCGGGGAAGGACCCGCGCTATCGCGAGCTTTCAAAGCAGCAGCTTCCACTGACCGAATGCCTCAAGGACACGGTTGACCGCGTTCTGCCGTTCTGGAACGAGGTCATCGCTCCCAGCATACGGTCAGGGAAGCGGGTCCTGATTGCGGCCCACGGCAACAGCCTGCGGGCACTTGTGAAGTATCTTGAAGACGTTCCAGATGAGAAGATTGTCGACCTCAACATTCCTACCGGTGTGCCGATGGTGCAGGAGCTTGACGAGAACTTGAAATCGATTCGTCATTATTATCTGGGAGACGCCGCGCAAATTGAGCAGGCTGTCAACAAGGCTGCAAGCACGGGCGGAGCGAGTCGCTAATCGGGCAATACAGCGGTGTTCCAGTTGCTTTAGGGCGTATCGACATATACGCATCGGCTCAATGCCAGTTTCTTGGCGATATCTGGGTCACGCGAAGATAAATGCAGGTCCCTCGACGCGATTTGGCGCGTCGCGCGCGCCAAATCTTGCTCAGGATGACAAATCCGTGGTTGGGCGAGAGCAACGGCGGTTGGGAGAGAGAAGTAAAAGCAACCGCAGATCCTTCGGCTTCGCAGGGCCGCAAAGAACGCGGCCCTGCTTCGCTCAGGATGACAAATCGATATAGAGTAGAAACTTATTCGCCGTAGTTCAGGCTCTCCAGCCCCAGGTAGACTGCGCCCGAGCCCAGCTCCTCTTCGATGCGCAGCAGCTGGTTGTACTTCGCGATGCGATCAGTGCGGCTCACAGAGCCGGTCTTGATCTGGCCCACGCCGGTGGCCACGGCCAGGTCGGCGATGAACGTGTCCTCGGTCTCGCCGGAGCGATGCGAAATCACCGAAGTGTATTGGCCACGCCCTCGTCGATGCCGCGTTGCAGCAGCTTGAGGTTGGTGCAGAAGATGTCGTCGCCCACCAACTGGATTTTGCTGCCCAGCTTGTCGGTGAGAATGCGCCAGCCCTCCCAGTCTTCCTCGGCCAGGCCGTCTTCGAGGGTGACGATGGGGTATTGGCGAATCCAGTTGTCGTAGAAACGAACCATGTCCTCACTGGACAGCTCGCTCTTGTCGCCCTTCTTGAAGACGTATTTTTTCTTTTCGGTATCGTAGAACTCGCTCGACGCCGGATCGAGCGCGATGGCAATCTGCTCGCCGGGCTTGTAGCCGGCGGCTTCAATGGCTTCGAGAATCAACTCGATGGCCTCGGCGTTGGATTTGAGCGAAGGCGCGAATCCGCCCTCGTCACCCACTGCCGTGTTGTAGCCCTTCTTCTTCAGCACGCCTTTGAGCGTGTGGAAGGTCTCCGCGGCCCAGCGCAGCGCCTCGCTGAAGCGTTCCGCGCCCACGGGCATAATCATGAACTCCTGGAAATCCACGTTGGAGTCGGCATGTGCGCCGCCGTTCAGCACGTTCAGCATCGGCGTCGGCAGCACGCAAGCGTTGATCCCGCCCAGGTAGCGGTAGAGCGGAATCTCCAGGGTTTGCGCCACGGCGCGCGCCGCAGCCATGGAAACGGCCAGAATCGCGTTCGCGCCCAGCTTGCTCTTGTTCGGGGTTCCGTCGAGCGCGATCATCGACTGATCGAGCAATCTCTGGTTCGAGGCGTCCATGCCTTCGAGCTCCGGCGCAATCACGGTCTCCACGTTGGCCACCGCCTGAAGCACGCCCTTGCCCATGTAATGGCTCTTGTCGCCATCGCGCAATTCGACGGCCTCATGCTCGCCCGTTGAAGCACCCGAAGGCACAATGGCGCGTCCCATCGCGCCGCTTTCCAGAATCACGTCCGCCTCAACGGTCGGATTGCCGCGCGAGTCCAACACTTCACGCGCACGAATGGAAACAATCTCTGTCATATCGCTCCTCAATATGTGGTGCTGCAGCCGGTCATTCAGCCGGGGACGGCGATCTACGGCAAGAACTTCTCCGGCGGCGCTTTGAATGGTTTGCAAAAGGCCCTGCGCGTTCAAGCAACACTCTCCGTCGGGCAGGAAAAATGCGGATAAATCACTCGAGTCCCGTACGGATTCTAGCAAACCAGGCTACCGCAGGCTGTGTGGCAGCGGTCACACCCTGCGCATGCGTTGCGCCATGTGTCGGGCATTAACCCTCCCATTAACCTTATTGATTCGTATCGCGCGAGGCACCCGAGTGTGGGCCGACCCAAGAGACATTCCCATTGCACGCTACGCTTGTATTTGGTTAGGTTTTCGCATTTGCCTGACCGGTAAGGCGACTTTCCCCGCCAAGCCGGGTTTACAGCGTCAAGGGAAGAGTCTGTCCCCGGGGCGGATGGGCGAGAGGAGATCAGGATGAAACGGACGATATTTGCGAACGGGCTTGTGTACGCATTGCTGGCCGCCACGGCGGTCGCACTGGGAGCGCAGGAGGCGAACCAGTCGAATCCGTACCAGGGTACGTCCAGCCCTCCTCCTGACAGCACCATCACCACCCCTGCGCCAGAGGCCGCGCCTCCCGCTAAGCCCTCACCCAGCCACTACGCCCAGCCCCAGCCGGCACCTCCTCCGTACGCGGCTGAGACCGTTCCCAATGAGACGGCTCCTGCTCCGGCCAACGCTACGGAGACACTTCCACCTCCGTCCAACGGCGACGGTACCGACGACGGCCTCGTGCAGATCGCGCCGGCGGACAACGCTTCCCAGCCGGGTCCGGGCCCACGTTCAGAGATGGCCGATCCCGATGGCGATATCGTGCATCCTGCCCCGCTGCCCCAGGGGGAACTCGGCGAGGGCACCAACATTCGCGTCCGCCTCATGGGCCGCCTTTCCACTTCGGATAGCCAACCCGGCGAGTCCTTCCATACGCGGGTCGCCTCCGACGTGATCCAGAACGGCCAGGTCATTATTCCCGCCGGTTCTCAAATTGACGGCAAAGTGATTTCGGTCTCCTCGGGTCGCGCCGGCGGCCACGGCTCCATGCGTCTGCGCCCTGAAACCGTCACCCTGCCCGATGGCACGCACTTCCGCCTCTATGCGCAATTGACCGAAGCTCCCGGATCCACAAACCGCATTGGCAACGAAGGCCTGGTGACGCCTGGTTCGCGCCTCAAGAAGGACGGCATTGAGTACGGCGGCGCGGTGGGCGCAGGCGCGGTCACCGGAGCCATTCTCGGCGGACCCGGCGGTGCGCTGGCCGGAACCATCATCGGCGCCAGCGTCATCTCCGTGCATCTGCTGGTGAGCCATCCCCAGGCGACACTCGAAAACGGAACGGTGCTGCTCTTCACGTTGAGCGAGCCGCTCAGTCTCGTCGCCGCCGCTCCAACCGGAAATTAGATTCCTGACCGCGTGCTTTTGCACCATTTCACGCGCCCCGTCCTTCCGGCGTCTGGCCCTACGCTTTGCTCCACCAACGCTCGCGGTCTGCCGTGTCGATGTGACGATGGACACAGACGTTTTTTTGAGGTCCAAGGCAGACTGACACTGTCGGTAGCGGACCGGCGAGATGCGAGCTTCCCGGGCATTTCGGTGCATCTCCAATGAATGAGGTCGAATATGAAGACGGACCGGAGCGGTGAGACAGAACCGCGCAACGAGGCGGCTGCCGATCGTAGGCAGTTTCTCCGCAGCGCAATCCACGTTGGCGGAGCTGTCGCTCTCCTGCTGACCTCCGCAAGCCGCAAACTGCTGGCCTCCAGCTTAACGCTCAGTTCAGGAGATGTGGAAGCTGCCCAGCGTGCGCGTCAAATCCAAGGCGCGGCACTTGATTCCCACGCCTTGGAAGCTGAACCCCAGCAGCCGGGCGGAGGCTTCAGCGAACGTGGGAGCGCCCAATGTGACCAATGTTCCAATACCTGCTCGGGCACCTGCTCCGGTAGTTGCAGCGGTACTTGCACCGGTACTTGCTCGGGCGTCTGCGCCGATAATTGCAGCGGTAGTTGCAGCGGTACTTGCAGCGGTACTTGCACCGGCCGTTGCGCCACCTCGCTCAACTAGTCCTTTTTATGGCAGAGCGGCTCAAAACTCGAACGGTCCAGCTGCACCTTACGGACCGGTGCAATTTGCGCTGCTCGTATTGCTATGAGGTTCGCGCTGAGCGGTCCTCGCGCGCTATGTCTGTCGCTACTGCGAAAGAAATCGCCGCCCGCCACATGCATGAGGAGGGGCCCCATGAGACGGTCGATTTTGACTTCATTGGCGGAGAGCCGCTTCTCGTTTGGGACGTAATCGTTTCTTTGGTTGAGTACGTTCACAGCCAGAGATGGCCGAAAAAGTTCGTGTTCTCTTTCACGACGAACGGCACCCTGTTCACTGACGAGATCAAAGCGTGGCTGGACCGTCACTCGTGCGTGGCGTTCGGCTTCAGCATAGATGGCACACGCACAGCGCACAACCTTAATCGCTGCGACTCTTACGACCGCATGATACGGCATGTGCCCTGGGCGCTCGAACGCTGCACACGGATGGGGTTCGAAAAGAGGGCCAAGATGACCATCGGTCCAGACACCATTTCCATGATTGCCGATGGAATCGCTGAAATCCATGCCATGGGGTTCGACCAAATTGGCGCCAACGTCCCCTTCGAAAACATTTGGGGCGATCGTCTGGATTCATCTATGGCGCAGTTTTCCGACCAGTTGGAGGCCCTGATTCAATTCTATCTCCAACATCCCCATCTGGAGCCGTCGCGGCTCATCGATCTTCCGTTCGAGAAAATTTTCGCCAAGGGCGACGATGCAGAATTTCCGAGATGGTGCGGTTCCGGCGGTCCTATGATCTGCTACGACGTCGACGGCAACCCTTTGCCTTGCCACCGCTTCGTCCCAGTCTCAACTGGCCGAACATATGCTGGCCCTCTGGTTTTCACGCCCAAGACATGGGACGAGGTTAGAAAGGCGGAGCCCTCTCCTTGCGTGGCGTGCCCTTTCGTGTCTGGTTGTCCCTCCTGCATGGCTCTCAACTGGCTCGAGAATGGCGACATTGATCGATTGCGGCTTTATCCTCCTCCAGATGAAAGCCAGCGCCAAATTCAAAATTGCGAAACTTTCGCGGGAAATCGTCTCAGCCCCTCAAACGGAGGAAGGCCGGGTGAAGGTCTCCGAACTCCAGTACCAACTCGACCACGCCCTGCAAGTGCACGAACTACTTTCCAGCCCCGCCTGACCGCGCATCTCGCGCCGCCACAACGCTGCGCATTTACACTTAAGAGCTAGCAGCTAAAAGCTCGCATTTCTATGGACAAGTTCGTCATTCGCGGCGGCAATCCGCTGGTCGGCACCATTCGCGTTTCGGGCGCCAAGAACTCGGCGCTGCCGTGCATGGCCGCAGCCATTCTTACCGAGGATGAAGTCACACTGGAAAATATTCCGCAGGTGCGCGACATCGATACCGAGCGGCGGCTGCTGACCTCGATGGGTGCTGAGGTAGAGCTGCCGGCGCGCGGTGTCCCCGTGGACAGGTCTTCGTCCACGGGGTTGGAAGCCGAGTCGCACGACCGCACCACGATCAGTTGCCGCTCGCTCTCCGATCCCGTGGCGCGCTACGAGATCGTGAAAACCATGCGCGCCAGCTCCCTGGTTCTGGGTCCGCTTATTGCGCGCACCGGCATGGCGCGGGTGGCCATGCCCGGCGGCTGCGCCATCGGCGGCCGTCCCATCGATCTGCACATCAAGGGCCTGGAAAAAATGGGCGCGGTCATCGTGCAGGAGCATGGCTATCTTGAGGCGCGCGCCCAGCGGCTGACAGGCGCGCACATCGTCTTTGACAAGATCACCGTCACCGGCACCGAAGACCTGTTAATGGCCGCGGTTCTGGCCGAGGGTGACACGCTGCTCGAAAACTGCGCCCGCGAGCCCGAGGTCGTCGATCTGGCTGCTCTGCTCACCGCCATGGGCGCCAAGATTCAGGGCGCGGGCACGTCCACCATCCGCGTGTGCGGCGTAGCTAAACTTCACGGCGCGCGCTATCGCATCATCCCCGATCGCATTGAAGCGGGAACGTTGCTCGTGGCCGGCGCCATCACCGGCGGCGATCTCATTGTCGCGAATTGCAACACAGCTCACCTCGGCGCTGTCATCGCCAAGCTGCGGGAGGCTGGCGCGCGCGTCGACGTGCTCGGCCCCGATGCGGTTCGCGTCCACGGCGACGGGCGTTTACGCGCAGCCGACATTTCTACCGAGGAGTATCCCGGTTTTCCCACCGACATGCAGGCCCAATACATGGCCCTGGCCACGCAAGCCGAGGGCGTTAGCCTGGTTTGCGAAAACATCTTCGAAAACCGCTTCATGCATGTGCAGGAGTTGGTGCGTATGGGCGCCAACATCAAGGTGGACGGCAACACCGCCACGGTGCGCGGCGCGGCCCGGCTCTCCTCGGCCGCCGTCATGTGCTCCGATCTGCGCGCTTCTGCTTCGCTGGTGCTGGCCGCGCTGGTTGCCGACGGAGAGTCCGTCGTCGATCGCGTCTACCACATGGACCGCGGCTATGAACACATCGAGGATAAGCTGCGCGGCGTGGGGGCCCAGATTCAACGCCTTGGCAACGTTTTTGCCCCCCGGCTCGAAAATTCCCTGGCCGCGGACCACCCTGCATAGAAGAGCCGCATCAAAATCTCTGACCGTGCTGTGCACTGTCGCACCGCAAAGGTGAATAGCAGGTTGTCGGAATCAACCCGGGGCAGATTTTCAATGCCACGCAACGAAATTCGAGCCCGCGTGTTGATAGGATTAATCGTCCGGAAAGCTTCCCGAAACCGGGCAGATCGAACCATGCCATGGAGGGCAAAATCTCTGTGAAAAAAACTGCGCTGTCGCTGTTGCTTGCTATCAGTCTGCTTCCTGCTGCCGTTATGGCGCAGGTCGTCGTTCGCGTGGCGCCTCCCGCGCCCATCGTCGAGGTCCATGACCATCCACCGCATGAAGGTTTCGTCTGGATCGACGGCTATCACCGCTGGGATGGCCATCGCTACGTCTGGGTTCACGGCCACTGGGCGCGTCCCCCGCATCGCGGCGGGGTCTGGGTTGCGCATCGCTGGGAGCATCGCGGTGATGGCTATGTCCTGGTCCAGGGCCACTGGCAGTAAACCGGGGAAACAAGAGAAAAAAGAGAGCGGGGTGCGCCCCGCTCTTTTTTTTATGTGGAACTCGAAGCCTTCTTATTGAGAATGCTCCGCTGAGCAATCCGGTACATCGCGGAGAAAACCGGGGTGGTACAAGAGGTATGTATGCGGGTCACAATGGGCGCGCAACGAGTACGCCGCGCAACGCTCATTTCCGCAGCAGTCGGGACCTGCGCGGAAAATCACAAGCACCCAGCCCCTGGAGGACTCGATTCTCGTGAAGAAAATTGCATTGGCATTGTTGCTCGCTTTTACCCTGATCCCTGCGGCATCGTTTGCGCAGGTCGTGATTCGCGTCGGGCCACCCCCGCCAGTGTACGAACGGCGCGGTCCGCCTCCTGGCGAGGGATATGTATGGCAACCCGGCTATCACCGCTACGAAGGCGACCATTATGTCTGGACGCCCGGCCGCTACGATAGACCGCCGCAAAGAGGCCAGCGCTGGGTCGCCCACCGCTGGGAACACCGCCATGGTCAATATGTCCTGGTCGAAGGCCACTGGCGGTAAACACAATTTGGCAACAAAAAAGCGGGGCACACGCCCCGCTTTTTTCTGCGCGATTTCCGTCGAATGACGCCGGAATATACTGATAAGAGGGAGGCAAAACGCTATGGCAAAGCGCAAACCATTGACTGACGCGGAAGGGGAAGTGAGAGGACTGACCGCTAAGGACGCAGCCATGGCCAAGTCGTTTTCCGAATTGCCTCAGGCGGAACAGGAAATGCTTCTGTCGCTGCGCGTCGAGGTAGAAAAACCTATTTGATCTCGATCACATCCGTCGCCGCTGCTGCCGATTTCTCCGCCTGCTCCATTACTTTCTCTGCAATCGAATAGAACGGCGCCGCCTGCGGGCTCTTCGGTCCGGCCAGCGCCACGGGCATGCCGCGGTCGCCGCCTTCGCGGATCGAGGGTATCAGTTCGATGGCGCCCAGAAACGGCACGCCAAACTGCTTCGCCGTGCGCTCCGCGCCGCCCCGCGAGAAGATGTCGATCTCGTTGTGGCAGTGCGGGCAGGTAAAGTGGCTCATGTTCTCCACGATCCCCAGCACGTCTACGTTCACCTGGGCGAACATCTCGAGGGCTTTGCGCGCGTCCTCCAGGCTCACGTCGCTGGGCGTCGACACCACGACCGCTCCGGTGAGCGGCACGGTCTGCACCAGGGAGATCGCCACGTCGCCGGTGCCCGGCGGCAGATCCACCACCAGGTAATCCAGCTCGCCCCAGTTCACCTGCTGCAAAAACTGGCGGATGATCTGGTGCAGCATCGGTCCCCGCATCACCAACGGCTTGTCGCCGGGCGAAATGTAGCCGATCGAAATGGTCTTGATCCCGTGCGTCAGGTTGGGCTCGATTATGTTGCCCGGCCCCACCTTGGGCGGCTGCGAAGAGCCCATCATCAGCGGCACATTCGGTCCATACACGTCGGCGTCCATCAACCCCACGCGCTGGCCCATCCTGGAAAGCGCGATGGCCAGGTTCACGGCCACCGTGGTTTTGCCCACGCCGCCCTTGCCCGATCCCACGGCAAC
>JBEKGH010000025.1:0-40589 GCA_050012895.1 Occallatibacter sp. | reverse complement strand
AGCGGCGGCAGCGGGTAGAGCGGCATGCGGAAGGGGCGCGGGAGATCGGGTTTGCGCACGCGGAGAACGATGACGCCGATTTGCTGCAGAAAAAATTGCAGCAGGATGCGCGTGATGACCAGCAGGGTGATGACCTGGGTTAGCGAGAAGAAGCAGAAGAAGGCTCCCACCAAACCTAGCGCAACGAGCGAGCGGTGAGGAATGCCGTGCCTGGGGTGCACCGCGGCAAGATAGCGGAAATAGTTGCCGTCGCGCGCCGCGGCGTAGGGCACGCGCGAGTAGCCGAGCTGCAGCGAGAAGACACTGGCGAAGGCCGTCCACACGATGAGCGCGGCGATGGTGTAGCCGGCCCAGGGACCGAATGCGGAGCGGGCGATGTCGGCGACGAGTTGGAAACGCAGGACGGCTGATTGGCCCGCGTGAGATGCTGCGTCGCCGAGCGATGGCAGTGCGGCCAGGTTCATCAGGATATAAAACGCGGAAACGAAGAGGACGGAGAGCAGGATGGCGCGGGGGATGGTGCGCTCCGGCCGGCGCACTTCGCCGGCGAGAAAGCAAATGTTGTAATAGCCCCAGTAGCAGTAAGTGGCCAGAAGCGTGGCCTGCGCGAGACCGCCCAAAGCTCCAATTTGCCCGATGGCGGAAAGCGGAGGCGCCGCCGGCATGTGCCAGCCGCCGGTTGCCGCGGCATGGGCAAATCCGGAGACGATGACGCCGGTGAGCGCGGCGAGGACGCCGGCAAAGAGCACCCAGGCCATGCGCGCGACAGAGCTAATGTTGCGATAGAGCAGCACGGTGACGAGCAGGCACGCGGCGGCAGCGGCAAAGTTGGCATAGTGGATTGCTGGCAGCGCAAAAGAATGGTATTTGACGGGCGCAGTGTCGAGGCCCGGCCAGAAGACCGCGAGAAACCCTGAGAGACCGATGCAGCCCGAGGCGATGGAGAGCGGCGCTGTAAAGCCGACCTGCCAGACATAGAGAAAGCTCAGCCAATTTCCCGCGCCATCGGGGCCGTAAATCTCGCGGAGAAATGCATACGAACCACCGGCACGCGGAAAGGCTGCGCCGAGCTCGGCCCAGACCAGGCCGTCGGCGACGGCGATGGCGGCGCCGAGCACCCACGCCCACACGGAAAGCCGAAATCCCGCGGCCGCGATGACTAGCGGCAGCGCAATAAAGGGACCTACGCCAATCATCTCCAGCATGTTGAAGAGGACGGCGGAACGAAGGCCGATGCGGCGCTCGAGACCGCCGGAATCGCCGTCGCGCGGCGCGTGTCCGGTGGGGTGGTCGGCGGAGGTCGTGGCGGATGGGAGCATGAAGGGACCGATGTCCAAATGATTGACCCGGCCGGATTGCGTGAGACCTTGCATTCCCGCCCTTTCCGCAAAGCGCGCGGAAAGGGTGAGGCAACCCATTCTCATCTTCAGGGCCGGTATCCAGATTATTACGACGAAGCGAAGGGCCGATTGATATGTATTGACGAGCGAGCCCGCATTCGATGAGACTGAGGGCTATCGTACACGTGTGCATTAGGGGTTTCTAGAGCATGGTGGACAAGGACGCGGGCAAAGCGGCAGTAGTTCCGCATGCGGGTATAAGGCACATGCCGCGGCAGCCCTCGCGGCAACTTTCGATCAAGGACATTGCGCGGCTGGCGCGCGTGTCGCACCCCACGGTTTCGCGCGCCCTGCAGAACAGTCCCCTGGTGAATGCGGAGACGGCGGCCAAGATCCGCAAGATCGCCGAAGACGCCGGCTATCGCGCCAGCGCGGTGGCGCGCGGCCTGGTCACGCGGCGCACGCGGACCATTGGCCTCGTGGTCACCACGGTCGACGATCCCTTTGCCGGCGAGGTGGCATGCGGCATTGAGGAGATCGCCAACGATCACAGCTACGCGGTGTTTCTGGCCAATTCGCACGCCGATCCGGAACGCGAGCGCCGCGTGGTGCAGGAGCTTGCCGAGCGGCGCGTGGATGGAATCATTGTCACGTCGTCGCGCGTGGGTGCGTTGTATCTGCCGCTGCTCAAGGAATTGGAAGTTCCCATTGTGCTGGTCAACGATCAGTTTCCCGGTGAGTTTGTGCACTCGGTGATGATCGCGAACCGCGAAGGAACGCGCGCGGCAACCGAGCACCTGATCGCGCTGGGGCACCGGCGCATTGCGTATCTCGGCGACCGCGGCGGTTACCAGTCGGATGTGGAGCGCCTCGGGGGCTACAAAGAGGCGCTCGCGGCAGCCAGCATCGATTTTGCACCAGAGCTGGCGGCGGAGGGCGACGGCCGGCCCGAGGCTGCGATCGAGGCCATGGATGCGCTGCTGCAATTGCACCATCCGCCCACCGCCGTGTGCTGCTACAACGACATGTCGGCGCTGGGCGCGATGCGGGCCATTCGCGCGCGCGGGCTCAGAGTGCCTGAGGATGTCTCGGTGACGGGATTCGACGACTTGTTCTTTGCCGCGTACCTCACGCCAACTCTGACCACGGTGCGGCAGCCCATGCGGCGCATGGGACAGATGGCGATGGAGAACCTGTTCAAGCTGATGTCGGGCCAGGAATCCGTGGTCCAGATCAAAGTGGAGGCGGAACTGATCGTGAGAGGCTCCACGGGAAAAGCGCAGAAGCGTGAGGGACACGATGCCTGAGCGCAGCGACCCCAAACCCGAGCGGAGCGACCCCAGATTTGACGCGAGCGTGAGAAACGCAACCCCGCCGCCCCTAACGCCGCTGCGCGTCTTCTGCGCGGAGACGCCCATCATCCCCGCCATCCGCAAGCCCGATCTTGTCGAGCTCGCCATCGCGTCCCGCAGCCGGCTCATTTATCTGCTCACCGGCGATCCGGACAATGTCGAGCAGATGATTCAGAAGATCACAGCCGCGGGCAAGGTGCCCATTGTGAATCTCGACCTGCTCAACGGCTTCTCGCGCGACAAGTACGCGGTCAATTACCTCAAGCGCGTGGGCGCAGGCGGCATCATCTCCACGCACCTCGACCCGCTGCGCCATGCGCTGGCCATCGGGCTCTACGGCATCCAGCGCACCTTTCTGCTCGACTCGGGCGCCATGGATACGATCTCGAATCAGTTGCGCAATACGCCGGTGCATGCGCTTGAGATTCTGCCCGCGCTGGTCGCGCCCAAAATGCTGGAGCGCGTGCGCGCCATCTCCGCAGACCTGCCCGTGGTCGGCGGCGGACTGATCTCGAACATGAAGGAAGTCGAGTCGCTGCTCGAACAGGGCCTGAGCGCCGTGTCGACCAGCCATCCGGAGATGTGGATTAAGTAGCGTGAGAAGCGGAGGGAGGCGGGGGTTTCAACCCCCGCATAAGACACGCACAATCGACGCCGTGAAAGGGCACGACTTCAGTCGTGCCGCAAACCGTCCATAATATTTCGAGAAACAACGTCCGCGGCGAAGCCGCGCCCGGCCCTGCCATCACTCCTCTTACCCGCCGAGCAAGCCCCTCCCGCCCCATTTTTCGCGCAAACCGCTGGAAACAAATCACAAAAGCCTCTCCGCATTTTGCAGAAGATTTGCCCACTCAATGCGATGCTAAGAGCATGGACCCGCCACTACCAGGCAATCGGCGAAAACTGCGCCTCCGACGCAATTGCGGATTCTTGTCCTGACCATTGCATTTTCGGATCGAAGGCACCCTGGTAACCAATTTGACCCCTGTGGAGCCAAATCACCGCTTGTGAAAGTACAACTAATGAGGGTAAACTGTGCGCACTGTCAGAGAGGCAATCCCATGCGACCTCTAATCGTTGCTGTAACTATTTGCTTGCTAGGGTCATCGCACGCCTTTCCGCAAGACAGCGCAAAAGGAAATGGCGCAAAGCCCCCCGCAAGCGAGGGGATGGTTATCATGTCCGGCCCCGCAAGCACGGCCAAGATAGCAGACCCCAACACCCCCATTGTGTTCAACGGGTATGTGATGCGGGTGGCTGATTTTGCTGCGATGGTTTCCGCAAATAGCGAAGCGGTACAGCGTCTCCGTAGCCAGGAGACGCATAATCGTGAAACAGTCCGGCCAACTCCGCCGTCAAAGCCATCGAATTGAGCGTGAAAGCGACCGTATTCGGCGGCTGGTTTGGTGCAGGCGACGGTTGTGGGTTCGCGAACGCGCCGCCCCTGAATGCCATCAGCAGACGATCTAAGTCCTGAGTCCAGCCGCCCGCAGCGGTGACGATCCCAAGCACCCTATTTTCATCGTCAATGATGGGAGCCCCAGACAATCCAGTAGAGATTGGCATTTGGACCCTTATGAACTCGTTCGGCGGTATGAAAGTCTGGCCATTGCTCAGCAGGGTAGGCAAATTTGTCGTCAGCCTCGCACTCATAATCCCGGTATAGATCGTCAGCGTTTGGAAGGACAGCCCTGGGTATCCCAGGGCGATCAAATGCTCACCTGGACGCGCCTTTCGATCATCCCCCTCCCGCAGCCAGCACGAAGTCGAGATGCCGGTCTTAATACGCGCCACATCCACAACCCAGGCGTCCGGGTTGAACTCGACATTTCGGGCCGAGATCTCCGTCCGCTTCCCAGTACTGTCCGTAATCGTGATTTGCTGTGGAACTGCGATTGTGACATTAATCGCCCCGTTGGGAAGAGCAGAAAACATCCGCTCCCCGAAGACATGCGACGCGGTTGCCAAGTCCCCGTCTGGGCTGATGAAAAAGCCAGTGCCCAACTGTTGTCCCGCTTGAATCAAAACTAAGGCACAGCGAATTTCATTGAACCGCTGCGGAAGATTGTCCTGGTCCCGGTGCGCTGCGAAAATATGGTGCAAGCGCGACTCGTGCCTTGGCGCGGGAATTTGGGCGAGTGCACCAAAGCCCCAAAGAACTGCGGCAATCAAAATGAAGGTAGTTCTCATCCTGGCCTCTTGATATCTGACTCTCTTCTTCTCGTGCGCTGGGGTCGAGGACATTTTCTTAATCCTTCGCGACCGGCAGCCCGCGCCACGCGCGGCTTTTCGATTCGGTGACCAGCACGGAATTCTTCTTGCCCGTGCTGTCGGCCGCGCGTTCCGCAATGCCAAGAACCTCCAAGCTACTGAGGTTTGCGGCAGCGTTGTACTCAGCCCAGGGCATTTGGTATGTGAGACCGTTGTCTCCTGTAATCTGGCGCGAGAAGCCCTGGCACTGCATTGCAGCATGAAGGCCTTCGTAGTCGGCCCATTGGGCCTCGTGGAGCTCAATGCGTACTGTGAATTGGGACATAGAACAATCTCCTTAGTTTTTCCTTGTTATTGCTTCTGCCCTTCGTCCCTCGCGCTACACAACGGCTTCCGGTGCAGGCTGAAGGTCGAGTTGGGTATTCAGCGTCAGGACCTTTTCCAGGGTCTTCAACATGGCCTCGCGCGTCTGGCGCGCATTGCGCAGAGTGAAGGCCTTCTGGCCGCCCTTTTTTGTGGAGGGTACCAGGATGCCGATCTCCTCCCACGCTGGATTCTCCCTCGAGAACAGGTCGACTTCCCGCTGCTCCTCGCCAGCGGCGTTTCTGATGGTCACGCTGATTGGCTCGCCAAGTCGCTCCAGGCGAGTCAGCTCGACCTGCTGGTCCTGCATCTTGCGCGCGATTGCCACGTAGGCAGAGATCGCGAGAGCGGAGTCTACTAGCAGGGTCTCGCGCACTCGCCGACGCCGGGTGATGTCAAGCTTGGCCAGCTCGGGCCGAACGACGGCTAGCTTATTCCAGAACTGAACGACGTAGTCGACGGAAGTCTTGAATGCCTCTTCCTCTTCGGGGTTGCAGTCTCCCCAATATGTTTCGAATGCGACGCTAAGCGTGTTAAATGCGCATAGGCGGGGGTTCCTCTTGCTGAGGCGATCACGAATCGTATCGACGTTGTCGTTGAGCGAGGGGCATTGCTCCGTGAGCGCGCCCGCTATCTTGGTGGCTCCTATCCGATGCAGCCATTTGGACCGCGTCGGGTCAGATTTCTTTCCCTCCTGATTCATCGCATAGAAGATGCGGTTCTCTTCGCTGGCGGGAACGTTGTAGATTCGTACGCTAACCTTGCGATCGAGACGGAAAGAACTGCCGCGGCTGACACTCTCGGCAGCTTTCAGCAGCGCCATATGACGGTGACTCGAATCGGGGATCGTGGCGGCGCCTGCGCCGATCTTCAGGGAGCGTTTGACCTCGTCGTATTCAAGGGTGGTTTCGTCTTTCCGGAAGTTCCAGCTGAGCTGACCGAGATAAGCCTCGCCTTTGAGCAGCTGCTCAGCCCATCGCTCGACCTTCTCCTCGTCCCGGACCTGTTTCCCGGTCACCGAGTCAATGCCGCGCTGGCGCTCGTCATCCACCTTCAGGAACCCTGTTTTGAAGAGCTGTGAGATGTCGTGGGCCGTCATGACCGCGTCGTAGCAATCATATGGACCATCCTCCGTACGAGATACATTTTCAATCGATGTCTGCAAGCCCATGCTGCGTTCTCCTATTATTTGTGAGTACGACTTATCGTACGAGCAATGAATCAACAAGATCATGATATTATACTCGTACCTATTTGTCAAATCCTGCGGATGGCCACGATCTCAGGGACAGATTATTCGACTGAGGGTGTCCCCGGTCCCTCGCGGTTGGGGACCGGGGAGGCGATCCCCTCACGCCGCCGCAAGCCCGCAACGCGGGCGAAATACGGTATCCCCAGTCGTAAGACTGGGGATACCGGAGAGGCTGCGTGCCGCAAGCCCGCTTCAGCGGGCGTAAGAGCTATTGACCTATATACCGCTCGACCTATATACGCCTCGCCGGGCTCCACGCCGTGGTTGCTGAGCAGCCTCATAAACTCCCCGTTTCTCTGACACCTGAAACCTGACACCTGACACCTGACACCTGCGCGCAGCGCACAAGTAAACGCTTTCTGGCATGCAAAACAGGCCAAAAGTAGGCCAAAAACACGCTTTTGAGCCTGTTTTGACGTGTTTATGCGAAATTCTCTGCAAACTTTCGCCCTTAACCGCGAAATTCTCTATTCACACTCACCCGAAATGCGAGCAATTCTCGTTAATTTGTCTCAAAAAATCGCGAAGTCCCAGGCCAACGCGGGCGCGTCAAACGGTCGCTTCCAAGCCAACATCTGGGGGGTCTTCGGTAGCAGAAAAGCGAACATTTCGCCTGATTCCATGGGACTTCCCCGACGCAGCAGTCTCCTTGGAACTTTGCGCGTTTTTCGCGGCCGTGACGACGCGCCAGCCGACAGCTCGCTCCCTCGCTCTCTGTTTTTCCGATCCCTGCTCCCTGTTCCCTATTCCCTGTCCTTTTCGTTCCCTAGCCCCTATTCCCTGCCCTTTTCACTCCGTGTCCGGGTTCGGCAGGATCACGTCGCGCACGATGGCGTTCATCTCGGCGACGGCCGCGATGAACTGGCGGAGAGTGCGGCGGGTTGAGCCAAACATGTCGAATTCGGCGGGCGTGAGGCCGTTCTCGTTATAGGCGCGCGCGAAGTCGGGGAACTTGTCGAGGAGCGTTTCGACAATGCGTGGATCGACAGGCGTATCAATGCGATTGACGATTTCGATGTCGCTCTCGTTGTAGCGTTTTTGCCAGACGCAGGGCGGCGAAATGACGACGTCGCCGCCGATGAATTCGCTCCAGTGCATGTGATTCCGAAAAGCCGCCGAGAGCAGGCGCAGGCGATAGCCGCGGGCTTGATAGATTTGGTAGGCCTTCTTGAAAACCGCAACGCCGGCCCACTCCAGATAGCCAGGATCGACGGAGAGATTGTGCTTGTCGTGGAGCACTTTGAGCCAGTCATCGAGGCGGCCAACCATGAGCGTGCACACAGGTCCCATGCTCGAAATATCGCCACCCTCGGCCTCGCGACGCTTGAGTCCGCGTTCGACAGCTTCAGCCACGGCGATGGCCTGCGGCAGAGTAAAACTAACCGTCGCGTTGATGCTGATGCCGCGGTACGTGGCCTCTTCCATCGCGGGGATTCCGGCATGCGTGGCGGCGATTTTGACAATCATATTGGGCGCGAGCTGGCTGAAGTGGACAGCCTGCTCGAGCATGGCTTTCGCGTTTCGATAATTGCGCGGATCGGTTTGGATGGAGAGCCGTCCGTTGCGGCCTTTCTCGCGCTCGAAGATGGGCAGGAGCAGGCGCGCGGCGTTGGCCGAAATCTCTTCGACGATGCGCCAGGCGAGACCGTCTTCAGTGAGTTCGGGCTCGGAGGCGGCGAGCTCGAGGATGCGCGGCTTCCAGACAGCGAGTTCTTTCTTGAGCACGCTGACGGCGATGGACGGGTTGCAGGTAGCGCCGACCGCGCCGTGCTCGATGGACCAGGTGAGCTCTGCGATGGAGGCCGAGTCGTTCCAGAGGCAGGTGGAGGTGGTCTGCGTCATTTTGTGGAGCGGGCTTTTGTAGGCGAGCGAGGGAGTAACGGGAGCCATGAATCCTCCGGCGGATGCAAACGTGTGCATAAAAACCCTAGCACCGGGGAAAGTTGCGGTCAAGATAGACGCCCGCCGTTTGTGATGAGTGGAGCGAATCAGTTGAGGTTTTTGGCGTGGAGTGAAGGAACGGAGTTAAGAGTTTTGCGATCCCACCCTTTCGCAAAATATGCGAAAGGATGGGGCACGGGACGATTGTGCTGGGTCAAGACAAATGTGCCGGGTATCGGGTTCAGGCACAGCCTCAAGCGCATCGAGAGCGCGGTTGACAGGCGTGCGGGTAGTGTAGATGATAATTTGGTGCACACGTGTGCAACTTTGCTTGACTTTGACTCCGGCAAGGACCAGAGGTACTGTGCCGGGGCTTTGCGTTAGCCCCCTGGAGAGACGATGAGTAATTTGCTGGTCCGGGCGGAGAAATTCCGCGACCGGGTTGAAGATTTCGGATACGAATACCTGTCGTTTGAGACACGGAAGCTGGAAGCCGGCCAGAGGTTCAGCGGCGAGACGGCCGACCGCGAACTGGCGATTGTGGTGCTGGGCGGCGTTTGCTCGGTGACGAGTTCGCGGGGCGAGTGGCTGGGCTTTGGGCAGCGCGCCACGGTCTTTGACGGACTGCCGTACACGCTCTACCTGCCGGTGCGCACCCGTTTCACGGTGAGCGCCGACGCGGCCTGCGACCTGGCGTTCTGCTACGCGAAGGCGGAAGACGAGTACCCTGCGCGGCTGGTGACGCCGGCGCACGTGGGCATCGAGATTCGCGGCGGCGGCAATGCCACGCGGCAGATCAACTCCATGCTGCCGCCGGATTTTCTGGCCCAGCGATTGATGGTGGTAGAGGTGTTTACGCCGGCGGGAAACTGGTCGAGCTTTCCGCCGCACAAGCACGACGTACACAACCCGCCGGGCGAAGTGGATCTCGAGGAGATTTACTATTACCGGATCGAGCGGCCGGAGGGATTCGCGGTGCAGAAGGTGTATAGCGCGGACCGGCGCATCGACGAAACCCTGACGGTGCGCGACGGCGAATTGGTGCTGGTGCCGGAGGGCTATCATCCGGTGGCGGCCGCGCACGGATACAACGTCTACTATCTGAACGCGCTTGCGGGATCGGCGCGCTCGCTGGCCGCCTCTGACGATCCGGATTATGCGTGGGTGCGCGGCGAGTGGAAGGAAAAGGATCCGCGGGTGCCGATGGTGAAGAGATAGGGACAGCTTCTAGCTTTTAGCTCCTAGCTCGACAACGCAGGAACAAACAGTTCCGGTTCTCGAAAGAAGTGGCTAGGAGCTGGCGGCTAGAAGCTGGAAGCTGTTTTGGGGGAGCAAGCATGAAGACGCGGCGCATGACGATGGCCCAGGCGCTTATCCAGTTTCTGAAGCAGCAGTATGTGGAGCGGGATGGGCGCGAGCACGCATTCTTCGCGGGCATGCTGGGAATTTTTGGGCACGGCAACGTGGCAGGGATCGGGCAGGCGTTGCAGCAGAATCCCGATTTCCCGTACATCCTGGTGCGCAACGAGCAGTCGGGCGTGCACATGGCCGCGGGATTTGCCAAGGCGAGCAACCGGCTGCGGACTTTTGCGTGCACTTCGTCGATCGGGCCGGGCGCGACGAATATGATTACGGGCGCGGCGCTGGCCACCATCAACCGGCTGCCGGTGCTGCTGCTGCCGGGCGACATTTTTGCGCGGCGCAACGTGGCGCCGGTGCTGCAGCAGATCGAGTCGCCGACGACACAGGACACGGGCGTGAACGACTGCTTCAAGCCCGTGTCGCGCTACTGGGACCGCATTTACAGACCTGAACAACTGATTACGGCGCTGCCTGAGGCGATGCGCGTGCTGACATCTCCGTCGGATTGCGGCGCGGTGACGCTGGCCTTGCCGCAGGATGTGCAGACCGAGGCGTACGACTATCCGGAAGAGCTGTTTGAAAAGCGCGTGTGGCTGATCCGGCGCGGGCAGCCGGACCGCGTTTCATTGGAGCGTGCGGTAGCGGCCATCCGTGGCGCCGAGCGGCCGCTGATCCTGGCCGGGGGCGGCGTGCTGATGAGCGAGGCTTCGCGGGCGCTCGATGAATTCGTAACGAAGACTGGAATTCCTGTCGCCGAAACACAGGCGGGCAAGGGATCGCTGGCTTGGGATCATGCGCAGGAGGTGGGCGCGATCGGCGCCACGGGCACGCTGGCCGCGAACCGGCTGGCGAATGCGGCCGATCTCGTCATCGGCATCGGCACGCGCTATTCCGATTTCACTTCGGCTTCGATGACGGCGTTTCAGAATCCGGCGGTGCGGTTTGTGAACATCAACACCGCGGAGTTCGATGCCTACAAGGTGGGCGCGATTCCCGTGGTTGCCGATGCGCGGGTGACGCTGGAGCAGCTGGGCGCGGCCCTCGGCGGTCACGCGGTGAGCGCGAAGTACGCGGCGGAGATTGCGGATCTGCGTGCGCAGTGGGACGCGGAAGTGGAACGGCTCTTCCATCTCAATTCGAACGGCGCGGGCAAACCCGCGCAGAGCGAAGTGATTGGCGCCATGTGGGAGGCGGCGGGCGCGCGTGACGTGCTGCTTTCGGCCGCGGGAAGCCATCCCGGCGACCTGCACAAGCTATGGCGCACGCGCACGCCCAACGGCTACCACATGGAATACGGCTACTCGTGCATGGGCTACGAGATTCCCGGCGCGATGGGCGCCAAGTTGGCCGACCCCAGCCGCGAGGTTTACGTCTTCCTGGGCGACGGTACTTACCTGATGATGCCTTCTGAGATCGTAACGTCGGTGCAGGAGGGGATTAAGATCATCATCGTGTTGGTGGACAATCACGGGTTCGCCAGCATCGGCAGCCTGAGCCGCTCGCTGGGTCAGGGCGGGTTCGGAACGCAGTATCGAGCCCGCAACGAAACCACGAAACAACTTGACGGCGACGTGCTGACGGTGGACTTTGCGGCCAACGCGCGCAGCCTGGGCGCACATGCGCTGAAGGCTGGTACACTCGACGGATTGAAGAAGGCCCTCGAGCAGGCCAAGACGCTGGATCGCACCACGGTGATCGTGGTGGAAACGGATGTATCAACCGGCGTACCCGGCTATGAATCCTGGTGGGATGTTGCGGTAGCAGAAGTTTCGGAGCTGGAGAGCGTGCGCGAGGCCAGGGCGCGCTATGAAGAAGCGCGTAAGCGCGAACGGTACTTCCTGTGAAGGCACCGGAGTTGGCGGAGTTAGAAACAAGCGTTTAAGTGGAAGTCACACTGGACAGGATAAAAGCGGCGAGTTGGCGTCGCCCAAGCGACGTGGCGAATTGGCAAGTTGGCGGTTGATCTGCGGCGAGCTGAAGGCGCAGGCGGGAAAATTCAAGGAGAAAAATACTATGGAGCGGTTGCAGAACTTTATTGATGGAGGGTGGCGCGCGTCGAGCGCAAACGATGCGCTGAATGTGATTGATCCCGCGTCGGCCAAGGTGCTGGTAGAGGTTCCACTTTCGCCTGCTACGGATGTGAATGCGGCTGTGGAAGTGGCGGAGCGGGCGTTTATCGAGTGGCGGCGGACGCCGGTGGTGGAACGCATTCAGCCGTTGTTCCGGCTGAAGACGCTGCTGGAAGAGCATCGCGAAGAATTGGCGCTTTCTATCACGAGGGAATGCGGCAAGACGCTGGTGGAGAGCCGGGCCGAAATTCTGCGCGCGGTGGAAAATGTGGAGACGGCGTGCGCCATGCCGATCATGATTCAGGGTACGAACTGCGAGGACATCGCGCGGGGCATCGACGAGCACATGATCCGGCAACCGCTGGGCGTGGTGGCGGCGATTGTGCCGTTCAACTTTCCGGGCATGATCGCGTTCTGGTTTTTCCCCTACGCGGTGGCGGCGGGCAACTGCTTTTTGCTCAAGCCGTCGGAGCGCGTGCCGATCACATCGCAAAAACTGTTCGAACTGATTCAGGCCGCGGGATTCCCGCCGGGTGTGATGCAGCTGGTGAACGGCGGACGCGACGCGGTGAACGCGATTCTGGATCATCCGGGCGTCAAGGCGGTGAGTTTTGTGGGTTCGACACCGACGGCGAAGTACATTTACAGCCGGGCAGCGGCCAATGGCAAACGCGCGCAATGCCAGGGCGGCGCGAAGAATCCCGTGGTGGTGATGCCGGATGCGGACATGGAGATGACGACGCGGATACTCGCCGATTCCGCATTCGGCTGCGCGGGACAGCGCTGCCTGGCGGCATCGGTGGCGATTACCGTAGGCGACTCGCGCACATTCACGGATCGGATTGTGGCCGCGGCCAAGAGCCGCAAGACGGGTTACGGCGCACTGCCGGATGTGGAGATGGGCCCAGTGATTTCAGCCGAGAGCAAGACGCGGATTGAAGGGCTGATCGCGAAGGGTGAGCAGGCCGGAGCGCGCGTGGTGGTGGATGGGCGCGGCAAGAAAGTGGATGGCTACGAGGATGGGTACTTCGTGCTGCCCACGGTGCTGGACGATGTGCCGCCGGATTCCGAGACGGCGCGGACGGAGATCTTTGGACCGGTGCTGAGCCTGATTCACGCGCAGACCATTGAAGAGGCGATTGCGCTGGTGAATGGACGCAGCTACGGCAACATGGCCTGCATCTTCACCACCGATGGCGCCAATGCAAGGCGTTTCCGCTACGAGGTGCAGGCGGGCAACGTGGGCATCAACGTGGGCGTGGCCGCGCCGATGTCGACCTTCCCGTTCAGCGGATGGGGCGACAGCTTTTTCGGCGATCTGCATGCACAGGCGCACCACGCGGTGGAGTTCTTTACGCAGACCAAGGTGGTTGTGGAGCGGTGGCCGAAGGAGTGGAGCCGGAAATTCTGAAAAGCAGCTTCTAGCTACCAGCTTTTAGCTGCTAGCTTTTCACCGCTGATGCACACGTGTAAAGCGGCAATATTGAAACCAGAGACCGAGAATCAAAAACCTGCGGGAAGCTAGGAGAACGTATGAATGAGCTGCTGATTGGCAATGCACCCTGTTCCTGGGGCACGCTGGAGCACCAGGATCAGAGTCAGTCGATTCCATCCACGCAAATGCTCGACGAACTGGTGGAGACGGGCTACTCCGGAACGGAATTGGGCGACTGGGGCTACATGCCCACCGACCCGGCGCGGCTGAGCGAGGAACTGGCGAAGCGGAATCACGTGGTGATGCTGGGAGCATTTGTGCCGGTGGAGCTGAAGAATCCGCTAGCGCACGCCGAAGGCACGGCAAGGGCCGTGAAAACGGCGCGGCTGATTGCGGCGGTGGCCACCACGCAGGCACCGTTCCTGGTGCTGGCCGACGACAACGGGACCGATCCGCGACGCACCAAGCTGGCGGGACGCGTGCCGGCGAGTGCGGGACTGAACAAGGACGAGTGGAAGACCTTCGCAGGCGGCGCCGACCGGATTGCCCGCGCGGTGTTCGACGAGACCGGGCTGCGCACGGTATTTCATCATCACTGCGCGGGCTACGTGGAGACGCCGGACGAAATCGAGACGCTGCTCAGCATGACCAACCCGGAGCGATTGGGATTGGTGTTCGATGCCGGCCACTACGTGCATGGGACGGGTGTCGAGGAGGTCGACCTGGTGGCTGCGCTCAACCGCTTCAAGGAGCGCATCTGGTACATCCATCTGAAGGATCTGGAGCCTAACGTGGCGCGCCGCAGCCGCGAGGAACAGTGGGATTACTTTACGGCAATGCGGAACGGCCTGTATCCCGAGCTGGGCAAAGGATGCGTGGACTTCCCTGCCCTGTTGCGCTGGCTTGCGGCTCGTGACTACAAGGGGTACATGTTGGTGGAGCAGGATATTCTGCCGGGGATGGGCACGCCGAAGGAGAGCGCGAGGCGCAACCGGGAGTATATTGGCTCGGTTGCGTCAAATTTTACTGAGAATAGCTCGCAGCTTTCGGCTGTCGGCTCTTAGTTTTTTTCGTGCGGAAGCGAAAGGCATCAGTTCACGAGGAGCAGTTTCGTCGATGGTGAAGGGGGAGAGAAAAACATCCCTCAGCGGCTAAAGCCGCAAGCATTGAGAGGATTCGTACGGCACGGCTGAAGCCGTGCCCTTTCAAAACCTGTTTTCTTGAAACAATCAGTACATCAAAACCTGTTTTCTTGAATCTATCCGTACGTCAAAACCTGCTTTCTTGAAACAAGAAGTACGGAAGATGAGAGCTGACGGCTGAGAGCTGTTTTTAAGGGAGAAAGCATGAGCGGGAAGAAACTTCATTTCGGAATTATTGGCGCGGGACGGATCGGGAAGGTTCATGCGGAGACGCTGGCCTTCCGGCTGCCTGAGGCGGAAGTGATGGCGGTTGCCGACGTGAACGGCGAGGCGGCGGCGGCGTTGGCGAAGCGGTGCAACATCCCTAAAGTGGCGGCTTCAGCCGAGGAAATCATTGGCGACACGACCATCGATGCCGTGCTGATCTGCTCGCCGACAGGCACGCACGCCGACCTGATCGTACAGGCGGCGCAGGCGGGGAAACACATTTTTTGCGAGAAGCCGATCGCGTTCAGTCTCAGGAAAATTGACGCGGCTCTCGAAGCCGTGAAGCAAGCCGGCGTGCAGTTGCAGATAGGATTCAACCGGCGCTTCGACTCGAATTTCGCACGCGTGCGCAAGGCCGTGACGAGTGGCGAGATCGGAACGCCGCTGATGATGCACATCATCAGCCGCGATCCCGCGCCGCCGCCGATCGAATACGTACGAGCATCGGGCGGCATTTTCCTGGACATGACGATTCATGACTTCGACATGGCGCGCTTTCTCATCGGCGACGAGGTTGAGGAGATCTACACGGCGGCGGGCGTCATGGTCGATCCCGCGATCGGCGAGGCCGGCGACCTGGACACGGCTCTGGTGCTGATGCGCTTCAGAAACGGCGTGATCGGAACCATCGACAACTGCCGCAAGGCGCCGTACGGATACGACCAGCGCGTGGAGATCCTGGGCAGCGGCGGCAAGATCGCAACCGAGAACCGCTATGCCAACGAGGCGGTGGTCAGCACCGGAAAATCTGTTTACAATGATCTGCCGCTGAACTTCTTCATGGATCGTTACACGGAAAGTTTTGCGCTGGAGCTGGGGGCGTTCACCGAAGCTGTGCTTGCAGGCAAGCCCACACCGGTGACTGGTATCGACGGCCGCATTCCTGTGGCAATGGCGCTGGCGGCGCGCAAGTCGTACGACGAGCACCGGCCGGTGAAACTCGCGGAGGTGGAAGCTTGAAGAGATCGTGCTGGGTGGCCATCCTGACCGACGTGCATCTGTGGGTGCCGGTGGTCGTGCTGATTCTGGGAACCGCACTGCTGATGACGCTGAGGTAACACGATGAGCCAGAGCACCACCGCCGTCGGAGTAAGGTCGACGATTTCGTTGCACAAGCTGGGTGTGTGTTGCGGGCTCGCGGCCGCGGTTTGGCTGGGCAGCGCGGAAGCGCCGACGAAGCTGGTGAACGCGGGATTCTCGCCTTTCATCATTTCCATGGGGATGGTGATGGGAGCGTTTGTTGCGCGTTGGACGGTTCCCACGCTGCTGAAGGGCACAGGATTCATGTTCAACGACCTGCGCGAGAAGCCGCACCTGATTGTGTGGGGGCTGCTCGCGGGAATGTTATGGGCCGTGGGCAACACGCTCACCGTTTTCGGCGTGCGTAACGTGGGTCTGGCCATCGCGTTTCCGCTGTGGAACATGAACAGCCTGGTGGGTCTGGCGTGGGGCTGCCTGCTCTTCAAGGAACTGCACGGGTCGGGTGCCAAGGACTGGGCCAAGGTGGTGGGTGGTGCATTGGCAATTGTGTTCGGCGCCGCGGTGTTGGCTGTGGCCACGGCGCAACAGAATGCGGGTACGCCGGGCAAGGCGGCCACCGGCATCATTGCTGCGCTGGGCGCGGGCGCGATGTTCGGCACCATGTACATTCCCTACCGCAAGGCCTACATCAGCGGCATGAATCCGCTCTCGTTCGTCACCATTTTCACGTTTGGCGAACTGGGAACCGTGAGTCTGCTCACGGCTATCAACTGCGGCGGCGCGTCTCAGGTGATAACGCAACTCCACCTGGCGCGCACCATGCTGTTCTGGCCGTTTGTAGGCGGCTTCTGCTGGGTGATCGGCGACCTGTTCCAGCAGTACGCGGCCAAGTACATCGGCATCGGGCGGGGCATTCCGCTCTCCAACACCAACCAGCTCTGGGGGCTGGCGTGGGGCGCGCTGGTGTTTGGCGAGTTCGTGGGATTGGCCATGGGCGCACGGCTGTTGGTTCTCACCGGGTCGGCCATCATGATCGCGGGCGCGTTGTCGATCAGCATGGCCGAGCCGCCGCCCTCCGAGATGGAGAACTGGGACGCTGCGATGCATCGCGAGTGCGACCGTTATGAACTCGACAGGGAAAATGTGGCCGCCGTGGTGGCCGGCAACGATCCGCTGGCCGACAACAAGCACCCGAGACGCTGGTGGGAAGTGCTGATCATGCTGGTCGCCACGGGGATTTTTGTGTGGCTCGCGGTGGGCACGCGGACGCAACACCTCCAACTGAACTTTCCGTGGATGATGGTGCTGATTGTGGGCACGATTATTCCGTTGGGGTTGTGCGGAACGTTGCTGTATAGAAGGACGCGGTTTTCGTAAGTCGGCGCATTTTGCGGCGCGCGGTGCGGCAAGCCTTGCAATGTGGGCGCGAACGGCTGTCATGAGCTACGTCGCGCCTATCCAACTGACAAAGCGAAACTTCTGAGCGATCTTCAGGCGTAGACGCGGCTGCCTGGAGCCGTATGCCTGCGATGACCAGGCCGGGAATTTCCGACTGCCGGAAAGGCCTGCCTGGAGGCCCTGTGTTGGCCGGTAACCCGCCTGCTTCCTTGGGCTTGTGCAGAGTGAACTTGATCACATCCCCGCCCTCATGCCGAGGCATAAAATAACAGCGGTCGAACAAGGACGAGGTGCGCCTTCCGGCCCAGAAAGCGGGAGTTTGCGCAATTTTCCCCAGGTGAAGAGATGCTGACCCAGGAAGAAATCATGCATAAGAAAAGCATGGACGACAAGATTGCGGAGTTGGAGGCGAGACGCGCGGAGCTGGAGCGGGGCGGCGGGCAGGAGCGCATCGACCGGCAGCACAAATCCGGCAAGCTTTCGGCGCGCGAGCGCGTGGACCGGCTGGTGGACAAGGGGAGCTTTGAGGAGATCGGGGTGTTTTCGCGGCACCGGGCCACGTATTTCGGCATGGCGGAAAAGGAGCTGCCCGCAGACGGCGTGGTGACGGGATGCGCGACCGTCGACGGACGGCTGGTGCACCTGGCCAGTCAGGATTTCACGGTGGCCGGCGGCGCGGCCGGCGAAACGCATTGCAAAAAAGTGGCCGACATGATGGCCATGAGCCTGAAGACGGGCAGCCCGTTCGTGTTTATCAACGACTCGGGCGGAGCGCGTGTGCAGGAGGGGATCGACAGCCTCGCGGGATACGCGCGGGTGTTCTACAAGAATGTGATGCTTTCAGGAACGGTGCCGCAGATTGCGCTGATTTGCGGGCCGTGCGCGGGCGGCGCGGCGTACAGCCCGGCGCTGACGGACTTTGTGATCCAGACCGAGCAGGCGCGCATGTTCATCACCGGACCCCAGGTGATCAAGCAAGTGACAGGCGAAGAGGTGAGTGCCGAGGAGTTGGGCGGACCGCATTCGCAGATGAACCGCTCCGGCGTGGTGCACCTGATTGCGCGCGACGACCAGGAGGCCATTGAACTTTGCAAGCGGCTCTTGAGTTTTCTGCCGTCGAACAACCTTGAAGATCCACCGCGGCTGAATTTTGGCGGGCGGCTGAAGGCCGACGCCGAGATGAGCAAGATGGTTCCCGTGGATCCGAAAGTGGCCTACGATGTGCGCGACGTGATTGTGCGCGTGCTGGACAACGAGGATTTTCTGGAGATTCAGCCGGGATTCGCCGCGAATATTGTGATCGGCTTCGGACGGCTGCAGGGACGGCCGATAGGAGTGGTGGCCAACCAGCCGTGCGTATTGGCCGGGGCGCTGGACATCGATGCGTCGGACAAGTCGGCGCGGTTCGTACGCTTTTGCAATGCCTTCAACATTCCTCTGCTCACGTTTGTGGATGTGCCAGGATTTCTGCCCGGCGTGGAGCAGGAGCGCGGCGGAATTATTCGCCACGGAGCCAAGCTGCTGTTTGCGTATTCGGCGGCCACGGTGCCGAAGATTACGGTGGTGCTGCGCAAGGCCTACGGCGGCGCGTACATTGCCATGTGCTCGCGCGGGCTAGGCGCGGATCGCGTGCTGGCGTGGCCCACGGCAGAGATCGCGGTGATGGGAGCCGAGGGCGCGGCGGAGATCGTATTTCGCAGAGAGATTGATGCAGCCGAGGACCAGGCGGCGCGGCGCAAAGAGATGGTGGACGCGTATCGTGACACGTTCTCGAATCCGTATGTGGCGGCGGGACGAAGGCTGGTGGACGACATCATTGAGCCGGCGGAGACGCGCAGAGCAGTGGCGCGGGCGCTGCAGTCGTTGCACGGAAAGCGCGAGCTGCGGCCACAGAAGAAGCATGGATTGATTCCGCTTTAAGCTGCAGGTCCGGCGACCAGGTTTGCGCCGCGAGATGAAAGGAAGCGCATGAAGCTGCATGGGACAGATTGGGCGGCGATGACGGTGATTGCCGGCGCGGGTTGCGTGGCGATTTATGCCGGGCTGGAGCGCGCGATGCGGCGTGCGGTGCGGGAACGGCAGCGCGACACGGAGCGGCAGTTGAATGCGATGGCGACCACGGTGAAGGCCTTGCAGTCGCGCGTGGCGGAACTGGGCAGGCTACAGGCAGCGCGGGGCGACGTGGTTGTGATGGCGACGCCGGCGGAATCCGGCGCCCGAGCGAAGCAGGCACAGACCAAGCCGGAGATTGTGGCCGCACTGACTGCCGCGGCAACGGCATTCCTGGGCAAGAAGGCGCGCGTGCGGTCGGCGCAGTTGTTGCCCAGCGCGCAGCAGGATAGCGCGGGCGCGTGGGCGCAGCAGGGGCGAGTGATTGTGCAGACCTCGCACAACCTGCGGCAATGAGGTTGAGTCCAGGAAGAGATGTTGCGAGAAAGGAAGCAACACGTTGAAGCTTCAGATCACGATTGATGGCAGAGCGTACGAGGTGGACGTAGAGCTTCTGGAGGATGACGAGAGCCAGCAGATGCCTAGCGACTCGCCCTCACCCGCGGCGCATGTCACAAGCGACGGGCACGCACAGGGCGGCCACGCACAGAACTCGGGCGGCGTGTGGGATGCGGATGGAAACGTCTGCCACAGCCCGGTGATGGGGTTGGTGATCAAGGTCGACGTCGAGACGGGGCAGGATGTGGAGGCGGGCGCACTGATCCTGGTTCTGGAAGCGATGAAAATGGAAACCAAAGTGACAGCGCCGCGCGCAGCAACGGTGAAGAACGTGCACGTGAAGCCGGGCGATCCAGTGAAAGTGAATCAGTTGCTGGTGGAATTTGAGTAAGCGGGACTGGAGAGCGACGCCAGAAGTTGAGAGGAGCGACGTGCAGGAAGAGCTGAAGAATGTTCCCGGGATCCAGTTTGTGGATCACGTAGCGATCGGGGTCAAGCGGGGAGAGCTTGAGGGCCAGATAAGGGCGTACGAGGCTTTGGGGTTCAAGGAGATTCATCGCGAAGAAGTGCGCGGCAAGGATCAAGTACGCGAGGCGCTGTTGCAGGTCGGGAACGGTCCGAACCTGATCCAGCTGCTCGAGCCGCTGACGGCGGATTCGCCGGTGCAGAAGCTGATCGACAAGAACGGCGGGCGCGGCGGATTGGCGCATGTGGCGTTCCGCGTGGAGAACGCACAGCGAGCGTTCGACGCGATGCGCGCCGAAGGCTTTCAACTCATCGACGAGGCTCCGCGAAAGGGCTCGCGGGGAACGACGGTATTTTTTGTGCATCCTAAGTCGAAGCCCGAGAGCGCGTTCGGAGTTTTGATCGAGATGGTGGAAGACCCTGCAGACAAATGAAAACCACAGCCACTGAACGTCTGCTTGAAGAGTTTCCGCCGGTCAGCACAGCGGAGTGGCAGGCGGCAATTGCGCGGGACCTGAAAGGCGCTGACCCCGAGAAGAGACTTGTTTGGCGGACGGAAGAAGGACTGGCAGTGAAGTCCTTCTATCGCGCCGAGGACTTGGCGGGGTTGGCGTGTGTGAACACGGTGCCCGGGGATTTTCCCTACCGGCGCGGCGCGCGCACCACCGGCGACTGGCGGATTCGCGAGGAGATTGACGCCGCGGATGCGGAAGAAGCCAATCGCATGGCGCGCGCGGCGGTGGCTGCTGGCGCCGATGGAATTGCATTCAGCAGAATCTTGATCGATAGCAGCGGCGAATTGGAAACGCTGCTGAGAAATCTCAACGAGATTCCAGTACATTTTGCGTGTGCCAGCGAGCCATTGATCCAAATGCTGATCAAGCGGCAGAGTGGAACGCCGCACGTCGCGGAAACTTCGACAGGGCACGATGCGCTGTCCAGCGTGGAGTTTGCCGCGGAGGTGACTGCGGCCGCACCCGCGGGGCTGATACCGTTCACCATTCACGGCGAAGCATTTGCCGAGGCCGGAGGGACGGCCGTCGAGGAAATCGGATTCGCTCTGGCCGCCGGAGTGGATTTCCTGGCAGCGCTCGCGGAGCGCGGAGTGGATGTAAACCGCGCGGCGGCGGCGCTCGAGTTCAGCTTCGCCGTAGGCTCCAATTATTTCTTTGAGATTGCCAAGTTCCGTGCGTTCCGCATGCTTTGGGCGCGGGCGGTAGAGAGCTTTGGCGGCACGCATGAGGCGGCGCGGGCGCGGATTGCGGCGCGCACGTTGCACTGGAACAAGACCGTCTACGATCCCCACGTAAATATTTTGCGCGACACCACCGAGGCAATGGCCGCGGTGCTGGGCGGAGCGGACGCAATAACGGTAGCGCCATTCGATGCATGCTACAAGGCGCCGGATGAGGCGAGCCGGCGTCTGGCGCGGGATACGCAGCTTCTGCTGAAGCACGAGGCGTGGCTGGTACGCGTGGCCGATGCCGGCGGCGGGTCGTACGCTATCGAGACAATCACGGATTTTCTGGCGCGTGAGGGCTGGAGGGTAATGCAGGAGATTGAGGCGCGCGGCGGATTCCGCAAGGCGCAGGCGGAGGGAATGATTGCGCAGGCGCTCGAACGGAGTTTGGCGGCGCGCGAGCAGGCAGTTGCGCTGCGGAAGCGCGTGCTGGTGGGCACGAATCAATATGCAAATCCGGCCGAGCGAGCGCTGGACCGCATCGATCATCGCGCTGGTGAACGGCGCATGCATGCCGATTTGCGCGGAGCGCGTGCGTACGAGGAGTTGCGGCTGCGCACGGAGCGCCATGCAGCCGGGGGAGGCAAGACGCCGCGAGTGCTGCTGGCGGAGATCGGCGACCTGAAGATGCGCGCGGCGCGGTCGAACTTTGCGAGGAATTTCTTTGCCTGCGCGGGATTCGAGATGCAAACGCGGCGTTTCAAGAAAGCCGAGGAGATTGCCGCGGCGGATGCGGATTTGATTGTGCTATGCAGCGCGGATGCAGAGTATGCGGCGCTGGTGCCGGCGCTGCTGACGCAGCTCAGGGCGCTTGGGCGCGAGACGCCGGTGATTGTTGCGGGGAATCCCGAGAACACTGAGGAACTGAGGGCCGCGGGGATTGCGGATTTCGTGCACGTGCGTAGTCTGCCGTTGGAGTTTTTGACAAAGTGGCAGAACAAACTGTTGCTTTGAAGCGGGTTGGTTGAAGTTCGTGGTACCCCAGGTCTCAGAATCGAGACCTGGGGCACCCAATACTCTCGGTGAGTTGAGAACAAACAATGCGTCCGGATTTTACAAAGATCGACTGGAAGCCTCGAGCAGCGGAAACGACTGCTCACGAAGCCGATACGTGGCTTTCGCCCGAGCATATCGCGCTCAAGAGTTTTTATGCGCGTGCGGATCTGGAGGGGCTCGAACATCTGGAATACGCAGCGGGAATTCCGCCGTACCTGCGCGGGCCACACACGACGATGTATGCCACGCGGCCGTGGACGATTCGGCAGTATGCAGGATTTTCGACGGCGGGGGAATCGAATGCATTTTACCGGCGCAACCTGGCGGCGGGGCAGCGCGGGCTTTCGGTAGCCTTCGACCTGGCAACGCACCGCGGTTACGACTCCGACCACGAACGCGTGACGGGCGACGTGGGCAAGGCGGGTGTGGCCATCGATTCGATTCTTGACATGAAGATTCTCTTCCATCGCATTCCGCTGGAGCAGATGTCGGTGTCGATGACGATGAACGGCGCAGTGCTGCCGATCATGGCGTTCTATATCGTGGCTGCAGAGGAGCAGGGCGTACCGCCAGAGCAGTTGAGCGGGACCATCCAGAACGACATTCTGAAAGAGTTCATGGTCCGCAACACCTACATTTATCCACCCGAGGGATCGATGCGCATCATCGGCGACATTTTCCGCTACTGCGCGGAGAAAATGCCGAAGTTCAACTGCATCAGCGTGAGTGGGTACCACATGCAGGAGGCGGGCGCGACGGCGGATCTGGAATTGGCCTACACGCTGGCCGACGGACTGGAGTATTTGCGCACGGGCGTGAAGGCGGGCCTCGATGTGGACGATTTTGCTCCGCGGATTTCGTTCTTCTGGGGCGTGGGCATGAACCATTTTATGGAGATTGCCAAAATGCGCGCCGCACGCATGCTGTGGGCGAGGATCGTGAAAGGATTCGGCGCGAAGAATCCCAAATCGCTGGCGTTGCGCGCGCATTCGCAGACTTCGGGATGGAGCCTGACGGCGCAGGACCCGTATAACAACGTGGTGCGCACGTGCGTTGAGGCTCTGGGCGCGGCCTTCGGCGGTACGCAGTCCCTGCATACCAACGCGCTGGACGAAGCGCTGGCGCTGCCCACGGATTTTTCGGCTCGCATCGCGCGCAATACGCAGATTTACCTGCAGGAGGAGACGGGCATTACGCGCCTGGTCGATCCCTGGGCGGGATCGTATTACGTGGAGCGACTGACACACGAATTGATGCACACGGCATGGGAACTGATCGAAGAGATTGAAAAACTGGGCGGCATGGCAAAGGCGATCGAGACCGGTTTGCCCAAGATGCGGATTGAAGAGGCGGCGGCGCGAAGGCAGGCGCGCATCGATGGGGGCCGCGACGTGATTGTGGGCGTGAATGCGTATCCTGCGTTTGAGGAGCCTGAGATTCCTGTGCTCGCTATCGACAACGATGCGGTGCGCCAGGCGCAGGTAATGCGGCTTGAAGAATTGAAGCGCGAACGCGATGCCGACGTGGTGCAGGAGGCGCTCAAAAAGCTCGAACGTTGCGCGGCGGCGGGCGAGGGGAATCTGCTGGAGTGCGCCGTGGAAGCCGCACGGAAACGTGCGACGCTGGGCGAGATTTCGCAAGCGCTGGAAAACGTGTGGGGACGCTACGAAGCCACAACGCGGACTATCGCCGGCGTGTATTCGGCGGCCAGCGCGGGCGGTGAGGAGTTCCTCAAGGCGCGGCGGATGGTGGAGGAGTTTGAGCGCGAGGAAGGGCGGCGGCCGCGGATTCTGGTGGCGAAGATGGGCCAGGATGGGCACGACCGCGGCGCCAAGGTGATTGCAACGGCATTCGCCGACATCGGATTTGACGTGGACATCGGGCCGCTGTTCCAGACGCCGCGCGAAGTAGCACGCTTCGCTCTCGACAGCGACGTGCACGTGGTGGGCGTGTCGAGCCTGGCGGCCGGACACAGGACGCTGGTGCCGCAACTGATTGCAGAGTTGCGGGCGTTGAGCAGGGACGACATTCTGGTGGTGGTGGGCGGCGTGATTCCGCCGCAGGATTACGATTTTCTGTACAAGGCTGGAGTGGCGGGGATTTACGGGCCGGGAACAGTGATTCCTGTGGCGGCGCAGAAAATTGTGGTGATGTTGAGCGCCAGTGTCACCAATTAGCGAAACGGATGGGCATTTGCCATGAAAAGCGCTTTGCGTGAAATTGCCGGGTGCGGAGCATCTCCAGCGCCGCGCGTCACGCCAAAGCGCAGGACGCTCTCTCGCGAGGAGTACGTTGCAGGCATTTTGCGCGGCGACCGGACGGTGCTGGCGCGCGCGGTCACACTGATTGAGAGCGCGAGAGAGACAGACCGCGAGCTGGCCGAGCAAATTGTCGAGGATTGCCTGCCGCACAGCGGCAACTCGATCCGCGTGGGCATTACCGGCGTGCCGGGCGCGGGCAAAAGCAGCCTGATTGAAGCGCTGGGAAGGTATTTAATCGCGGAGCTGCAACAGAAGGTTGCGGTGCTGGCGATCGATCCCAGCAGCCAGATTTCCGGCGGCAGCATTCTGGGCGACAAGACACGGATGACGACACTGGCCGCAAGCGAGATGGCCTTTGTGCGGCCGTCGCCCTCACGCGGCATGGCGGGCGGCGTGGCACAGCGAACACGCGAGGCGATGCTGTTGTGCGAAGCGGCCGGATACGGAAACATTCTGGTGGAAACCATCGGCGTGGGGCAGTCGGAAACTGCCGTGCACGAAATGGTGGACTTTTTTTTGCTGATCATGCTGGCCGGAGCGGGCGACGAGTTGCAGGGGATCAAGCGCGGCGTGATGGAGCTGGCGGACCTGGCGGCAGTGAACAAGGCCGATGGCGCGAATGGGCCCGCGGCCGAGCGGGCGCGGGCCGAAGCCCAGAACGCGCTGCACTACTTTCCAGCGGCAGGATCGGGTTGGACGCCGCGTGCTGTGACGTGCTCTGCACTGACGGGCGCGGGGATTCGCGAACTGTGGGAGTGCGTGCTGGAGTATACGGCCGTGACGCGGGCGAATGGGTGGTTCGGCAGCGCGCGGCGCGAGCAGCAGCGGCGATGGATGCACGAGATGATCGATCAGTCGCTGCGGCAGCAGTTCGACGCACATCCTACGGTGCGCAGCCGCGTGGCGGCGCTGGAGGAGGACGTGGCGGAGGGCCGCACTACGTCGTTTCGCGCGGCGCGCATGCTGCTGGATACGTATACGCGCGGGTCGTGAAGCTGGAGTCGAAAGAGTTGAGTTGAGGTTCGTGCTTTCCCACATCTCAAAATAGAGATGTGGGGCACCCGTCGCTTGTACTGTCTGATTGAATGCAAAACATGATTTATGGGATGCGGCCGGCGAGCACTGCTCATCCGGCGTTGTGGAGGACCTGGAGGGTTTCTTCAAGAGCCGATTCCCACGGCAAGAGCTCGACGCCGAAGCGCGCCTGCAGTTTGGCGTTGGAGAGCACGGAGTAGCGGGGCCGTGCGGCAGGGGTGGGATAGTCTTTGGTGGCAATGGGGGTGAGAGTTGGCGGTTTGATAGCGAGGAGCTTGGCTGCACGGGCGAAGATGGCCTGGGCGAAGCCGAACCATGAGACGGAACCGCCGCAGGTCATGTGGTAGAGGCCGGTCCAGTCCTGCGGCGCGCCGAAACGGCCGGCAAGGATGCCGATGACGATCGCATGCGTGGCGCGAGCGAGCTCGATGGATGTCGTCGGCCCGCCGATCTGGTCGTCGACGATGGATAGGCGGTCGCGTTCGCGCGCAAGGCGAAGCATGGTGAGCAAAAAGTTATTGCCGTGTGGACCATAGACCCAACTGGTGCGGAAGATGAGAAATTTGCCGCCGGTGTTCTCGACGGCCCGCTCGCCGGCGAGCTTGCTCGACCCGTAGACATTCAGTGGATTGGGCGCGTCCGACTCGACCCACGGTGTGGTTTTGCCGCCGTCGAAAATGTAGTCGGTGGAGTAGTGGACGAAGATGGCGTTGCGCTGGAGGGCTTCTTCGGCGAGGACGCGCGGCGCCTGCTCATTGATGGCGTAGGCAAGATCGCGTTCGCTCTCGGCGCGGTCGACAGCTGTATAGGCGGCGGCGTTGAGAATGACATCGGGCGCGGCGCGGCAAACCAGCTCACGAGTTTGCCCGGCATCGGCAAGATCGACAGATTCGCGATCGACACCGATGATGGGGCCGAAGCCCAAAAAGATTTTCTCGAGCTCGCGGCCCAACTGGCCGGCGTTGCCCACGATCAGGATGCGGGAATTAGCTTGCGGATTTAGAGCCGTGTTCGACGTTTCGCTCATGCGGGCGAGCTCCGGAGATCGTAGGAGTGTGCTGCTCGCATTCTAAATGGCTGCCGCGGAGAGCCCGGTTCGCTTCGAATCGCGATTCACCGTACAATATTTACAAAGCGGAGTTAGCGTGGTTAGCGGCGTTAGCGGAGTTGACTCTCGGATATTTCTGAGCTCCCTAACTCCGGTAGTTCCGCAGACACCGCCTCATTCTGGAGTCTTCCCCGATGCGGCGTGTTTATTGCGATGCCAATGCCACTACGCCTCTGCTGCCAGAGGTGATGGAGGCGATGCGGCCGTATCTGATGGAGGATTTTGGGAACGCATCGTCGATCCACTTGCAGGGGCAACGGGCGCGGAAGGCGGTAGACGGGGCACGCGAGACCCTGGCGGCGTTTTTCCATTGCCGCGAGGCAGAGGTGGTGTTCAACTCCGGCGGGACGGAGGGGGACAACACGGCGATCTTTGGGCTGGTGCGCGCGGGCGACCACCTGATTACGACGGCGATCGAGCACTCGGCGGTGCTGCGCGCGGCAGAGCGTGTGGCGGAGCGCGGTGCGGAGGTGACGTTTGTTGCGCCTCGCGCGAATGGATTAATCGATCCCGAAGAGATTCGACGGGCAGTGCGGCCTGCAACGCGGCTCATCAGCGTGATGTTGGCGAATAACGAGACTGGGGTGCTCGAGCCGGTGGAAGAAATCGGCAGGATTGCCGCGGAGGCGGGCGCGTTCTTCCACATCGATGCCGTGCAGGGCGCGGGGAAGGTCGAGTTCGACGTGCGGCGATTCGGGTGCCATCTGTGCTCGATCAGCGCGCACAAGATGCACGGTCCCAAGGGCGTAGGCGCGATGTACGTGCGGCGCGGCACACCGCTGGAACCGCTGATTGTGGGCGGGAGCCACGAACGGCGGCAGCGCGCGGGCACGGAGAATGTGCCCGGCATTGTGGGTCTGGGCAAGGCCGTGGAATTGGCGATGGAAAGCGTGGCGGATGGAACCGTCGAGCGCATTGCGGCGCTGCGCGACAGGCTCGAAGAAGGCGTTCTGCGAATTGCGGGCACGGGCCTGAATGGCGCCGGCGCGCCGCGCGTGGCGAATACCACGAACATTCGTTTCGAGCAGGCGGAGGGCGAGGCACTGGTGATCGCGCTCGACCTGAAGGGCGTGGCGGTGAGCGGAGGATCGGCATGCCACTCGGGCTCGACCGAGCCGAGCCACGTGCTGATGGCGATGGGACTTGACAAGAATGCGGCGCGGGCGAGTTTGCGGTTCAGTTTGTTGAGGACGGCAACGGAAGAGGACGTTGATCAAGTGCTGCGCGTGGTTCCGCAAGCGGTGGAACATTTGCGGGCGCTGGCGCCGGAAGCAGTTGTCAGTGGTCAGTGATCAGTGGTCAGTTTTTCTCGGCTGGGCAAGAGCTGCGCCAAAGAGGAACAGTTGGTGGGCTGAGCAACTGATAATTAGAGCGTGTTTCAAGAATGGACCAGTGGATCGGGCGCGAGTCCCTCAGGGGTTAAAACCCGCGTATATTTTGCAATCTTTACGGCACGACTAAAGTCGCGCCCTTTCAAAGCGAGGAGTTTTCAGCTGCAAACGAGAATTTCCACATGAACGAGCACACGACTATCGCGGTGGCCATGTCCGGAGGGGTTGACTCCTCGACGGCAGCGGCGATCCTTGCCCATTCGGGCGTGGACGTCGTTGGCCTGACACTGCATCTCTGGGATCAGACGCGGCTGGCGGGCAAGCATGGGATTCCCGACGCGCCGAAAGCGGGGCGCTGCTGTTCGATTGACGATGTATATGACGCGCGGCGTGTGGCTGAGGACCTGGGGATTCCGTATTACGTGGTGAATCAGGAAGAGCGGTTCGAGCGCGACGTGGTGCGGCCGTTTGTCGACGAATATCTCGCCGGACGCACACCGATTCCCTGCTCTCTTTGCAACAACCACATCAAGTTCGATCAGCTGCTGAGGACGGCGCGCAGCATTGGCGCGGAGTACATTGCCACCGGCCATTATGCGGTGAACGAGTACGATGCAACTCGCGACGGGGGACGCGGGCGCTGGATTTTGAAGCGACCGGCGGACCTGGCCAAGGATCAGACGTACTTTCTGTTCGGGCTCACGCAGGAACAGTTGTCGCGGACGCTGTTCCCGCTGGGCCACATGACCAAGCCGGAGGTGCGCGAGTCGGCACGGCAGCATGGATTGCGGCTGGCCGAAAAGCCCGACTCGCAGGAGATCTGCTTCATTCCCGGCGGCGATTACAAGCAGTTCCTGACGGCGTATCTCGAGGAGCAGGGCGAGCGCATGCCGGAGACGGCGGGCGAACTGGTGGCTGCGAATGGCGAAGTGATGGGGCGGCACGAGGGGATCTCGAACTTCACTGTGGGCCAGCGCAAGGGACTGGGCGTGGCGTCGCCGTCGCCGCTTTATGTATTGAACATTGACCCGGCGAGCCGTCGCGTTATGGTGGGCGCGGATGCCGAGCTCGCGACGCGGACGTTGCGGGCGCAGCGGCTGAACTGGATCAGCATTGCCGAACTCACGGGGCCGATGCGGGTGCGGGCAAAGATCCGGCACCGGCACGAGCCGGCGTGGGCCACGCTCGAGCCTGCGGGCACGGATGAGGCTGTGGCAACATTCGATGGGCCGCAGCGCGCTGTGACGCCGGGACAGTCGGCCGTGTTCTATGACGGCGACGTGGTGGTGGGTGGCGGCTGGATTGTGTGAGGCGAGCGAGATTGCGCCGGCCATTTGTAGGTCCGACGGCCCGATGATCGTCAACTTTGGAAGGGCATTTCAAGTTCGACCCCGGAGTAGTTGACGTAAGGTACAAGCTGGCGATTGGGGCCCTGTTCGAAGCGCACCAGGCCATAATGTTCCATGGTCCGCAGTGTCCGGGAAAGGTTCGATGCTGCTCTTCCCGAGCTTTCTGCTAACTCGCGTAGAGACTGGGGACTGGTTTGCAAAATCAGTTTTAGCAAATCCCGATTCTGATCGGAAAGAACCTGGGATAATGTGCCGAGAGATTCAAACCACACCTTCGGTTCATCTTTAGCTGGGACATACTGGCCTTTTGCGATCGCAAGCGTTCTCTTTTTGTAGGCTTCCCGAGAGGCGATTCCCACCTTGAGCGTCTTCATGGCTTCACACTCCTTTCCTTCAAAATCAAGTCGACTTTCGTCCAAAAATCAGTCAGTAAAGTCATCGCATCTTTGTAGTCATAGAACCGGATTCACTCACCCTTATGTTTATGGTCATACTCGATCCGGGTGCGGGCGCCCGGGCCGCTGCCTTCGCGGATGGAGTGCGCGTTGTCGAATCCCAGCAAGCGCTCTCCGTCGCCGTCATGCAGGGTTAAAGAATAATCCAGGCCATGCGGCTTCTCCGGTGTTGCCGGAACCTCTTTCACTTCGAACTTCACTCGAAAATTGCCCTCTGCTATAAATACTTCGCCGTCGAGCAGGAGCAGAGTATCGAGGCACGGATCACGATCTATCTTCATATTATCACCGGATGATAATACCATCAAGGGCAGGCTGCGCCTGACTTCGCATCGCCGTCGCTCCCAAAACCATGATTGCCCTATTTCGGCCGCTGGATTTCGAAGCGATCGCGGGTTCGCGTGTAGGTTGGGCCGCCCATGCGGCCGATCGCGTTAAGCTGGTCGGGATCGATCTTGTAGCCGCTCTTTTGGTCATCGAGAAGCGATTCGAGGACGTGGAAGCGGAGGACCTCGCCCAGCACCAGGATGCCGCCGCCCGGTTGGTCGCTGACGCGGACGATCTGATGCAGGCGGCACTCCATCTGCACCTTGCTTTCGGCCACACGCGGCGGCTTCACAAGGTCGCTCGCCAATGGGGTCAGGCCTGAAAGCTCAAATTCGTCGATTTCGGGTGGCACATCGGCAGAGCACAGGTTCATCTGCCCGGCAAACTCCTCGGAAACGATATTGACAACGAACTCGCCCGTGGCTTCGACGTTCAACAACGTGTCCTTGTAAGGACGCGGGCTGGTGCGGACGGCGGTGCAGAAGCAGACTACCGGAGGATTGGAGCTGCACGCGGTGAAGTAGCTGAAGGGGGCGAGATTCCGAATACCGGCAGCGTCGATGGTGGAGACGAACGCGATCGGCCGCGGCACGATCACGCCGACCATGAGCTTGTAGATGTCGTTGGGCGCGATTTGGGCGGGATCGAGGGTGCGCATGCTGGGTCTTCTTGCAGAACCTGTGCGGGCATAGACGCCCGCACAACAGCCGGTCTGGAGAGGCGACGGAAAAAAGCCGAATTTGCGGCCGAGCATCAGGGAACAGCCCGCCGGGGCTAAAGCCCAAGTTGGTTTAGCTGCACTTTCGGCACGACTAAAGTCGTGCCCTGACACTTCTTGCGGTCCCTCAAGAGTTTTCCGCAGCCTGTGGAGACCTGCGCTACATATTTGTCGTCACTCAGTCACAGAGCTACACGAACAGATCGTTATCGCCGGACGCGCGATTTGCCTGGGCGCGCGTCGCGCCGTCGGTGCTGCGCAGCGATTCGATGACAGCCTTTGCGGAAGCGAGAAGCGCGGATAGCTGACGCATGGGCTTGGTCACGGTGTTGGCCATAAAGGTGCCGGCACGGTCCACGGCGTCGAGCACATTCGAAAGCATGTTGTCGACCCGGCTAGCCTGAAGCCGCGCGCGCCCAATGATTTCGTCGGACGCCGCTTGCACGTCGGCAACCTGATTGCGCAGGGTGCGCGTGAGCACGGCGAGGTCGGCCGTAGTCTGTTCGATTCTGGGCGTGACGCGCACCAAGAGGTTGCGAGTGTTTTCAATGACCGGCATGACCGCGGAGCGCAGATCTTCCATCTCCTGGCGGATGGACTTGGCCAGTTTGCGCAGGGCGATGAGTGCGGCAAGGAGAACGATGGCCTGAATCAACATGGCCAGCGCCACTGCGGCCACCAGGGCGAGCTGAATGGTCTGATTATCGAGATTTTGCATGGCGTTGCCCTCGCGCAGGGGTTCTGCGGGCCTGAAAGTCAAAACCGGTCAAGACCGGTGGGCGCGCTTCCCGGGGACGAAGCGGCGTTTCGGCATTTCTCCTTCGATCATTGCCATCTCGGGTGACGTGCAATGTCCGAGACCTTGGCACACATCCGAAGGAGAAATGCCTTGCCCGGAGCCGAAACGGGAGCTTGTTGATCCTGCTCACGCGCAGCGCCGGAAGGGACGATGCAACCACATGAGGCCGGGAAGCACCTGGACGCGGAACCGCCCGCTCTTAGACCTCGTGGCTCTCGGGTTCGCCGCTGGACGCCTCCTGATAAGCCTGGCGTCCCGCATCAACGGCGTTGCTTACCCGCGAGGTCTGGTCGGCGACCAGGTTCTTGCCCCGTTCCACAAACTCTTCCCACTGAGCGCGTCCGCGATCGACGGCGTCACGACCGCGATCGACGTACTCGCCCACTTGCTCCTTGCTCTTGTCGACAAATGCGCTCACATGTTCCTTGCCCTTGTCGACCATTGCGGAAACATTTTCCGCCGCCTCGCGCGTGCGAGCGCGCAGATACTCGGTGCCCTCGCGGGCTCCCTGCGCGATGTCCTCGCGGGTTTCACGGCCGCTCTTGGGGGCATAAAGAATGCCGACCAGAGCGCCAACGCCCAATCCAGCCAGGAACCACGCCAATCCGTAGGATTTGTTTTCCTCTGCCATGATGAAATCTCTCCTTTCGCTGCTTTAAAGCTGTTCTCCAAATGCTGCAGAGCAGAACCTCTGCCCCTGAGCGGCGTTTTCCTCAAGAAAACGTCACGTGCACGCCCCTTGGCGACTCCTCAGAAATTGGAGAACCGCCGTACAAAGGATGCCTGAGGGTACCAAACAGTCCAATTTTACCGCAAGTCACCGGCACGATGCCGGCCAGTCGCCGCGAATCTGTGCAGAACGCAACCGTAGGCGGCCTCTTGACATAGGATGCGCGGAATGGGCGCGGGGTTGGGGGATACGGGGCAGACTTCCCCGCAAAGATCGGAGCAACGCAATCACCCGCCGCAACGGCAGGTGTGGGCCAGAACCTCTGCAAAATGGAGCGCTTTGATGTGGGCCAGCTGGTCGATCTGCTCGCGGCAACTGAAGCCGTCGGCAACTACAATCGTGGTTGGCCCCGCGGATTGCACGGCCGGGAGCAGGCCCTGATTGGCAATGGTCTTCGACACCTCGAATTTGTCAGCCTCAAAACCAAATGGACCGGCCATGCCGCAGCAACCGGCCTGGATCAGTTCGACCGCTGCGCCCGCTTGACGCAGAAGTGCGATTTCGCTGCCTGGACCGCCGAAGACGGCCTTGTGATGGCAGTGGCCGTGGAGGAGAATGTGCGCGCCGTCGAGGCGGCCGGAGACGAAGCCGGGCGCACGATCAGCGAGAAAGTCGGCAAAAAGCCACACCTGCTGGCTCAGACGTTGGGCGCGGGCATCGTTGGGGAAGAGCTCGAGAAGCTCGTCCTTGAAGACGCTGGCGCAACTGGGTTCGAGAAAGATAAAGGGCAGGCCGGCGTCGATCTGCGGAGCCATGCGCAGGAGAATCTGCGCGAGATAGGAGCGGGCGGCCGAAAGCAGGCCGAAATCGTAGAGCGGGCGGCCGCAACAGATGTGCCCGCGGGGCGTTTCCACGCGGAAGCCGGCAAGGCTGAGGACGGTTTCCGCGGCCTGCAGGGATTGCGGGTGGTAGTAGTTGTTCCAGGTGTCGGGCCAGAGGAGAACTGGCTTCGAGAGGTGGTCTTTAGTCGCATCCCCGGTCCCCAAATGCGAGGGACCGGGGGCACCCGCCTCTTGGATGAAGTTTGTGGACGGGCGGCGCGCTTTCTGAAAGCTCTTCGGCGCGAGACGCGGCAATTGCCGCTCGCGGGCAACTCCGGCGATGCGCTTGATGAGAGGGCTGGTCAGCGGTCCGGTGAGAATGGCATTGGTGAGCGCCGGCGCCAGCGAACCGTAGCGGGCGAGGCGGTCGGCAAAGCCGAAGATGTAGTGATGGAGCGGGTGCAGCCGGCCCTTGTAGCGCTGGGCGAGAAACTCGGACTTGTAGGCGCCCATGTCCACCTGCACCGGGCACTCGGATTTGCAGGCTTTGCAACTGAGGCAGAGATCGAGAGCTTCGTGGACGGCGCGGCTCTGGAAGCCTTCGTCGCGCAGGGCTCCGGAGAGCATTTCCCAGAGCAGGTGCGCGCGGCCGCGTGTGGAGTGCTGCTCCTCGCCGGTGGCGCGGTAGCTGGGGCACATGACGCCGCCCACGGTGTTGCGGCAGGAGCCGACGCCGACGCAGCGCTCGGTAGCGCGCGCGAGCGAGCCGTTGTCTTTTGCGAAGGCGAAGTGAGTTTCCCCGGTCCCCAAGTGCGAGGGACCGGGGGCACCCACATTCTCGTCGGCCGGCGCGCCGTGGCGGAGATTCTCTGTGGGGTCGTAGACACGAATCGCGTCAGAGAGCTTGCCGGGATTCATGCGGTTGTCCGGATCCCAGAGCCTTTTGAATTCCCGGAAGGCCTCCATGAGCTCGGGGCCGAACATTTTGGGCAACAGCGCCGCGCGCGCCTGGCCGTCGCCGTGCTCGCCGGAGAGCGATCCACCGAAGGAGATTACGACATCGGCGGCGCGATCGATGAACTCGCGGAATATTTTTATTCCATTTGGAGTTGAGAAGTCGAAATTGATACGGGTGTGCACGCAGCCCTGGCCGTAATGGCCGTAGAGCGGGCTGCGAAATCCGTATTCGGCCATGAGTTTGGTGATGGCCCGCAAATAGTTGCCGAGCTGCGCCGGTGGAACCGCGGCGTCTTCCCAGCCCTCCCAGCGATCGGGCTCGCCGGGCACAAAAACCATGGCGCCGAGTGCGGACTCGCGCACATGCCAAACGGAAGCTGCTTCTTCCGGCGTGCAGATGTGCGCCACCGGCGGGGAGGGCCAGGATTGCGATGCGCGGGCGACGGTTTCAGCCTTGGCCTGCGCTTCTTCCTGAGACCACGCGCCCATCTCGACAAGCAGAAAACCAATTCCGTCCGGCAGCCGATCGAGATCGCGTAGCGCGAGACCTTTGCGGCGCATGAAATCGACGAGCAGGTAATCGAAGCCTTCGAGGCCGATGGGCTTGTGTTCGAGAGCAAGGGGGACGGCGTCGGCGGCAATAAACGCATCGCTGAAGCCGAGCACGGTGAGTACGCGGAAGGGCGGACTGGCGATGAGGTTCAGCGTGGCGGAGACGATGTTGGCACAGGTGCCTTCAGAGCCCACCAATGCGCGGGCGACATGGAAATTGTTTTCGGGCAGCAACTCGTCGAGGTTATAGCCCGAGACGCGGCGGGGGATGCGCGGAAACTTTTCGCGTACCAGTGCGGCGTAGCGGTCGCGGATGCGCACAAGGCCTGAGTAGATTTGGGCCACGCGGCCGCCACAGCGGATCAGCGCGTCGAGTTCGGCAGGCGGCGTTGCGCCCACCACCATCCTGGTGCCGTCGTAGAGAACGATGTCGAGCGATTCCACGTTGTCGACGGCTTTGCCGCCGAGCAGGCCGTGGACGCCACAACTGTTGTTGCCGATGATGCCGCCCAGGGTGCAGCGTGAATGCGTCGCAGGGTCCGGCGCGTAGGTGAGGTGATGAACTTCTGCGGCATCGCGCAGGCGGTCGAGCACAATGCCGGGTTGGACGCGCGCTATCCTGGCCTGGGGATCGATGGCGTCGAGCGCGTTCATGTAGCGCGAGTAGTCAAAGACCACGGCCACGTTCACGCACTGGCCGGCCAGGCTGGTGCCGGCGCCGCGGGGCAAAACCGCAGCGCCCGTGGCGCGGCAAGCCGCCAGCGCGGCCTCAACGTCGGCGGCGTGGCGCGGGAAAACCACGCCGATGGGCAACTGGCGATAATTCGAGGCATCGGCGGCATAGAGAGCGCGCGAGCCGAGATCGAAGCGGACAAGCTCGGAGGAACCTGCGCCGCGCAGGGATTTTTTCAGGAGACTTTCCAGCTCGCGATGCGCCGAGAAACGCTCATGGTCGAGCGGAGCGGGATTGGAGAGGATGGAAAATGAAGAAGTGCTCACACTGAAATGGTAGCGCGTCGCAGAGCGAGAGGTTACTCGTCATTCCGCAGCAGTGATGCAGCTCCGCGGTGGATGAAACGAGTCGTTCCTTTTTTCGCAGGTTGGCGTCGCTTCGCGACATCGCAAGTTCGCGAGTTCGCCCGATGTGTCTCTTACCGCGAAGGCCACTCTTCAACAACCACGCCCAGATCGTTGAGCTTCTGGATGGCAGCTTCAACGTTGCGGCGGATCTTGGGACGGTCCTTGGACGCGGCGGAAGGCGATTCTGCAACCGCAATCACGCGTCCGTAGGGCCACGCGCCAGCCGGGATGGCGGCGACCGCCGTATCGAGATCGGAGGGCCGCAGCTCGAGTTGCTGGCGACGGGCGCCTTCGGGGCGAAGCAAGCTTCCCTGCCCTGCCGGGGTGGGATTGGCGTCGGGCAACAGGATGCGGAGCGAGATGGTGTCGGGGCCTACGGAGAGAAACGGATTGTCCCACGCGGCCGGGTCGTGAATATCGATGTAAAGGCTCTTGGTGGGCAGAGGAATCTGTTCCAGTTCGGCGCGCTCCTGTTCGAGCTCGGATTCGCTGGCCTGAACCTTCTTCTCCGCCGATTCTGCCTTCTTGGCCACGCCTTTAATGGCCTGCTCTTCCTTGTGGCAGGCACACGGCACAAAGGCCAGCAGCGCGGCTGTAACGAAGATTTTCTTGAGAGAGCGGCGAAGAATCACAAGATCAAGGATAGCAGGGAGGATGCGTGGGCTGCGGAGTTGAGCGCCTGCAGTGGCGGACGACGGGGAGCGAACCTATTTCCCGATCAGGCTTCGGGCAATCGAATCGAGCACGCCGTTGAGGAAGTTGCTTGACTCGGGCGCGCAGTAGCGGCGGCCGATTTCGAGCGCCTCGTTGATGACCACTGGAAAGGGCGTGGACTTGAAGCCGATCAGTTCGGCGACGGCCATGCGCAGCAGGTTGCGGTCGACGGCGGGCATGCGATCCACACGCCAGTGGGTCGAATGACTCGCAATGAGCGCGTCAATCTCTTCCTGGCGCTGCTGGGCAACGCGAAAGAGATCCTCTGCGTAGCCGCGCACTTCGAGTTCCACGGGATCGCCGGCCTTCCAGAACGTGGCTTGCACCTGGTCGGCGGTCTGGTGGCCCACGTCGGCCTGGAAAAGCATTTGCATGGCGAGTTCGCGGGACTTGCGGCGATGGCGGCTGGTCAAGCGGGACCGCCTTGCTCAATCTTGCGGCGCAGGCTCACCATTTCGATCGCGGCCGCGGCGGCCTCAAAGCCCTTGTTGCCGGCCTTGATGCCGGCGCGGTTCAGCGCCTGCTCCAGAGTTTCGCAGGTGAGCACGCCAAAGCTGTGGGGAATGCCCGTCTCTTGCTGCGACTGGCCGATGCCGCGGGCCACTTCGTTGTAGATAGCCTCGTAATGGGCAGTTTCGCCACGCAACAGGCAGCCCAGAGTCACAACGGCGTCCAGGCGGCCAGCGTTGGCTGCGGCGCGCGCCGCGGCGGGAATCTCCCACGCGCCGGGGACGCGAATGATCTGAATATCGCTGCGGTCGGCGCCGCTGCGCAGAAACGCGTCGAGCGCCCCCTCGAGCAGCCGATCGGTGACCACAGCGTTCCAGCGCGAGACGATGATGGCGAATCTCATTCCCGCGGCAGAAAGATCGCCTTCGAGCGCGATGGGTTTGCCTTTCACCGGGTCGGACCACGCCCAGAAACTGAAGCGGAAGCCCGGTTCAGGCTCGACGGTGAAGATGCGCGATTTCCAGTGGGTCTCAGAGATGGGCGAAAGGCGGCTGACCGCAGCGTCGCCGGACTGGTCTGAAACTGCATGGGCGCGCATCCACGCTTCAGCCGCCTGATGGATGGAATCGAGCGACGTGACTTCGATGAGCAGTTCGGCCAGCGACGAATCGGCTATCTGGGGAAAGCTGCCATCGACGAATTCGAGATTGCCCAGAGGGGCCAGGAACGATGCGCCGCGCGAGCTCTCTTCCTGCCATCCTTTACCGGGGGCAAAGCCGAGCGCCCTGAAGAAGCTGCTCAGCTTTTCGTAAGCCGCCGCGTTGGCGGCCGGACGCAGAATCGAAATGCCCTTGATCATGAGTTGATTTTAGCGGAGCTAGCGAGGCTGGCGGGGCTGGTGGAGTTATTGTTCCGGCCCTTAAACAGTGGCGGACGCTGTGTGGGGTTGCGAAAGGCAAATGCAAAGGCAACCGCAGATCCTTCGACTCGTTTGGCGTGCAATCTTACCGATTGCACGCCAAACTTCGCTCAGGATGACATCGATGTTGATGTGGCGAACTTCGGAGACAAAGCCCTATGTGATGGAGCGCGGCTTGACGGTGATGACGGTTGTGGGAACTGCGGTGGTGGGAGTTGGCGCCGGCAGGGTCGTCGGATAGAGGCAGCCGGCATCGTTGCCGCCCTCGGCAACTGGCGTGCAGGCTGGCAGGTTCGGGCTGTACTGCTGCGAATCGGTGGGCGGCGCTGTGGTGGTGTTCACATTCGTCGGAATGCTGATGAAGTGGATCTCGTTGTCGCCCGCGGTGGAGACGAAGAAAACGGAGTTATCGGGCGAGAACGCGCCGGTGAGCGGAGCCGATGGGGGCGTGGCCGAGGAATTGTCGGCAAATTTCACGTAGCCCGCGGGGCCGATTCCGCTGGCCTGGGGCAGGTAGTAGGGGAGCTGGACTGCCGTGGTGGACGTGCTGGGCGTCGCATAGGTAACGAAGGCGATGGGCGCGGCCGTGGTGGTTGAGGCAGTGGTGGGAGCCGTGCCGGTGACGACCTGATTGACGGCGGTGGCGTTGGTGACGCCGGTAAGATTCACCGTGCCATCGATCGTGGGGTTGGTGGAGAGAGGCTTCATGGTCTCCACCTGACTCGGGGGTGTGCCGGTAGTGGTTTCAGGGCACAGGGCCGACGGATAAGTTGAATTCGGCGGAATGCTGAGTCCTATGTCGTCGAGCGTAATGCTGCTGCCGCTGAGCGAAGCGCCGAGAATGTGCGCGCCATCGGAAGTCGCTCCCAGCACATTGGTGAGCACGTTGACGGAATCGCTCTGCGGATAGAACTGAATGCTGGCGTTGTTGCCGACCGTACCGGAGGGGCACCAGGTGTGGGCGACGGTGGGATCGCCGGCAAGATACGCGCCAATGCCGGGGACCGTGATGGCCAGGGCTTGCACGTCGGCGGAGATGGGCGCATCCGGCTGCGTGGTGCAGCTGGGCAATGCGCCGGGGGGCAGTGGATTGGGCGGCAGCGGATAGGTGGACCAGCCAACATTCACGTTGTAGACGTAGAGCGTATCCGTGTGGCCTGTAATGAGCGGGGTAGGGCAGGAGGCCGGGGTGTTCGCCTGTACGTTATCGACGATGTAGACGGTATTGGAATCGGGCGTCCAGGCGGCAGCCACTCCCATTCCGCCATAGCTACCCGTCGGGCCGGAGGAGGCGTTGTAGAGATAAAACAGCCCGCGGACCTGATCGTTGATGACCAACTCACTGTTGTTGGGCGAAACGGCGAGCACGACGCCGGGGGACGTGGTGTTCTGCGTGACGAGAGCGTTGCTTGCCGTGGAGTAGATCATCAACTCGCGGGCCGAACCGAAGTAGAGGCTGTTGCCGCCCTGGTCCATGACCATAGAGTTGGGCACGAAGGGCAGGCGCACGGTGGAGCCGGGGTTGCCGGTGAGCAGTTCCATGGAAGCGAAATACTGCGACTGGCCGGGCGCCGCAAACCAGACGAAGTCGCTGGTGGTACCGGGGACGGTGATGCCGACGGGATTGGAAGTTAGGGACAGGCCGGTGCCATTGAGGCCAAACTCATTGATGGGGGCGGGATCGCAACTGGACGGCTCGCACACCGCGTAGATCGAGGCGACACCGGGGAAAGCAGCGGTGATGGCGCCTCCGCTCGAGACCCCGATGTCAACGGGGTTGGTGGACTCGTAAGAGAGGTTCAAGCCATTGATGGGGTTGCCCAGCGTGTCGACGACCGTGGTGGTGAGGTTTTGCGACACGCCCTGGGTGACCACGCCCTTGGTGCCTCCGCCAGCCAGCGTGACGTTGATGGACGCGGCCGGGCAGGTGGAGAAGTAGCCGGCCGACGATGCCGATTGCGCGATGGTTGCCGTGATGGAAGTGGTGCCGGGCTGCTGCGCCGTAAGGACGTTGGTGGTGGAGTTGAAGGTGGCGACACTGGAGTTGCTGACCGAGTAATTGAGTGTGCCGATGGACGCTGAGCAAAGCGGGACCGACGTAACACCCGGGGCCAGGCCGCCTGCGCACGCATAGTTCGCCGGGGATACGGAAGGCGGGGCGCAAAACTCGTATTGGGTGCCGTTGCTGACGTAGCAGGCCTGGGAGTCGAGCGCGGCCTGCTGGTTCTGCGAGAAGCATTGCTGCGGCGAAGAGCTGGAAAGCGACGTGGTGACCAGACTGATGGCAGTGACCGGCGCGTGAATGTATACGGCGACGGGGTTCGAGGACACGGAATAGGCAGTGGCCGTGATGTAGGCAACGGCATAGGGCAGGCCGCCCGAGGACGGCAAGGGATTGGGGTAGTTGCAGTTGGTGTAGTCGGCGATGCCGCCGCCGGTATTGCGGTTCCATGTGCCGGCGCAAAGGCCGCCGGCGGGAGAGATATCGACGAGCTGATTGTTGGTGGTGCCGTAGCTAATCGAGTTGGAGCCAACCGAGGCAGGATTGCCCTTGCAGGTAAAGGCAGAGGGAGACTGTATCTGGATAGTCTGCCCGTAGGCCAGCGAGATGCCGGCGAGCTGCGGTTGCAGGGTAATGGAATAGATGTCGGTGTCCTTCGGGCCGTAGCCGAGGCCATTGCAGTAGTTGCCTTGCGGGTTGCGTACGCAACCAGAGATGGAGATTCCAGCCGGAAGGGCCAGGCCAAGCAAACAAACAAGCGTCAAGAACCGCCGCATGAATCCTCCCCGCTCCGCGCCGTCGAACCGCGGAACGGTCGCTAAGAACACGTAAAGAAAAAT